>JBEHYU010000004.1:0-108794 GCA_048498015.1 Pseudomonadota bacterium | reverse complement strand
CACCGGAGGCTTTCGCTCGCCTGCAATTCGCGGGGGAGGGCTCTTTGACATCAGGGGAAGTTTCAGTCGGTGTTGTTTGACGCCGGGTATTGCACGAGGCGGGATTAAACGGGATCACGCGGGGACGGCCGGAAAGTGACGGCGCGCCAACGGGTTATATGCGGGAACTGGCGGGCGCTCGCGGGATCGGCTTTCACGGCGGGTTCTGCACGAGGCAGCCGGATCGGCGGCGCCGGCAGTCGATCGAGGCGAAGGCGACCGGGCAGCGTCGAGCCGGTGTCGAGACCCGTCAAAGGCGCTGTCGAGCGGGCGTTTCGACGGGTCCGCGACGGCGCGTTGACGGCGGCTCGGCGGGGCGCCGGGCAAAAGCTTCGCGGAACTGAGTTCATCGATCACCTCGACTGCACCAAAAGTCCCGGTCTCTCTAGGCACTGCGGTCGGTGGGACATCGCCCCCAGGCTAGATTCCACGTGGAACAAAAATCAATCCCGCAAACGTGCGGGATTGATCGTCAGTGGCCGGCGCGGCGACGGGCCTGGCGGGTCAGCCAGTCGGCCGCAACGGCATCGGCAAGCGGGTCGCCTACCTCGCTGGAGCCGGCGCTGATGAGCTGGTCCAGCCGGCCCTTCAATTCGATCAGCTGGTCCAGCCGCGCCTTGCTCATCGGCCGGCCGTCCGTGCTGCGCAGCTGGGCGATGTCGCCGGCGCGCCCGAGCAGATCATCCATGGCGGCGATGGTCGCCACGATCTGATCGGCGAAGGTGCCGTGGCCGCTCTTCATCGACAGCGTGGCGGTGCCAACACCGGCGCCGCGCACCACCGGCGAGACCTCGTGAACGTCGAGCCGCTTGAGGTTGCGCACCGGGTCTTCGCCGCGGACCTCCCTGGTGGCATCGAGCACGCCGAAGCCGTAGGACCATTCCTGCGCGGGCCGGCCGTTGGCCAGATCGAACTTGAGGTGCGAGGCCCAATCCTTGCCGGCGGCAGTGTCCAGGTTGAGATGCAGCTCAGCATAGGCGGCATCGCCGTCCTCGTAGACGCGGGCCTTGCCGAGCGGCATGGCGCTGCGATCGTGGGCGGGGAGGATCGGCACCCACTGCTCGCCGCCCTCCTTCCAGCCGAAGGCGCCGGGCGTGTAGGTGTCGCCGTCGTGGTCGATACCCGACAGGGTCGCGAGGCGTGCGACGCCGTGACCGGCCTCGTCCATCTTCTCGACCCGGATGGTCTTGATCTCAGTCTTCATGGTCAGTCCTCGCCGAAGTAGGGTGCAAAGCTCAAGGTGCCGTTGGGGTGCTCGTCCGCGGCCATCTGCGCAGCCTCCGCCGCGGTGACGATCGAGCCGTCGCGGGCAATGTGATCGGGCAGCGAGCGGCCAGGCCCGAGCCGTCCGTCATAGACGATGAAGCGCTGAACGTTCGCCGCCTTGGCCCGCTCGAGGGTCGAGACGTTCTGCGCATACTTGGTTTCGGTGCGGGCAATGGTGCGCGCCCTGGTCTCGATGCTCACCCAGGGACCCGCCTCCACATGCTGGGCGATGCGCGCCGCGAGCGCCTCGGCGCCCTCGCCCTCCGCGCGCCCCTCCGCCAGCGCATCGAACAGCGCGGCGCGCGACTGCTTGCCGAGATCGACCAGCCCCGCCCGGCGGCCGCCGGCACCGACGATCGAGCGCGCTACCGGGTCGGGTAGCGTGCCGCTGATCCCAGCGAGCTCGCCGGCATCGGACACGGCCTTGGCGACGTCGAGGAAATGACCCTCGAAGACGCGGCTCAAAGCCGAGCGATGCGCATCGATCCCGAGGGCGTCGAGGATCTGGCCGACCAGCAGATCGTCCGATTTGGTCTCCTCGCCATCAAGCGCCTTGGGCGGCGACAGGTCGGCGGTGTCGAGCAGCGGGCGCGCGGCCTTCTCGGCGGCCTTGCCAAAGGCGGTGAAGAAGCGCGTGAGGCGCTGCCCCATGGCTTTCATCTGGGGCTCCTCCTGACGCTGCAGCGCCATGACGAAGCCGCGGCCGGCGAGGCGGTGGGCGCGGCTGGCGGTCGCCTTGGTCTCTACGTCGCCGGGCGCAGCCTTCGTCGCCGGCGTTTCCAAGGCCATCGCCGGCCGCAGGTACACACGATCGGCGTCGGTGACGTCCCAGCCCATGGCCTCGCGCCCCTCGGCGACCTGCGCCCAGCCCCCGCCGATGGCGGTGTTGAGGCGGCCGGCAAGCTTGACCATGTCGTCCTGCAGCGCCTGCACCTCGGAGGTGTCCCACCAGGTGTTAAGGCCCGCCGTGTTGCCGAAGTCGGGCAGCAGCGATCGGTCGAGCTCATCGGCGAACACGCGGCCGATCGGCAGCACGCCGTTCTGCCAGGCGAGCTTGCGCAGCTCCTCCATGGTGGCGCCGACCTTGGTCGATTGCAGGCCGGCGCCGAAGCCGACGACAGCGGCCGGAATGCCGATCGCCGCGCAGACGCGTTCCTCGGCGACGTCGCGCGCCTCGGACATGTTCATCTGCTGCGGGTTGAAGCCGTAGGGATAGACCTCGGTCGGCGCGCCCATGACCAGCGGCTCGCCGCGGCGATCGCCGCCGAAGGCCTGTTTTAGCCAGGTCTTGGTGGCCTCAACGTCGTCGGCCGCGACGCCACCCGACTTGGGGGCGATGACCATGCCGGGCGTGCCCATGTTGCGCAGCAGCGAGGCGACGAAGTTGGAGCTCTCGAGGTCCATGAAGATTTCGCGGATCACGCCCGAAAGCGGCGACAGGCCCTTGCGTGGATTGCGCGGGTCGATGCCATGGCGGAAATGCACGATGTCGGCGGGGTCGTATTCGATGACCTCACCACCACCAGGCCGGTACTCGTAGCGCTCGATGAAGATGCGGCCATCGTCCGAGCCGCGCGGTTCCATGGTCCAATGCGGCACCCACCACAGGGCGGCGGGGCGGTTCATCGCGTTGCGCAGCTTGATCCAGTAGCCATTGCCATCGGCGAGATAGGAGAACACCGTGCCGCCCCAGAGCGCGAGGTCGCCGTAGAAGTCGTTCGGCCGCTGGATCAGCGCCAGCATCTGATGGTCGGCGATCTCTTCGGCCGTGCCATCCTTCTTGCGGTGGCGCACGGTAAGCCGCGCCTCGGGCAGCGAGCGCTGCACCCACTGGATCGGCGCCGTGACGACCGACGCATCGAGCAGATCGCCAACCTCTTTGCGATAGTCGAAGCGGGTGCGGCGAAGCAGTCGCTGCATGCCCGTGCTCTGGGCGTGCCTGATGCCGAGCAAGTTGACGGCGGCCTTCTGGAACCAGTTCATCGCGCGGACCAATTCTCATCGAGAGAGGAGGAGTGTTCGAGGTCGAAGACTACCGACAGTCCCGCTGCCGTTAGCTGGAGGTGCCCCTCGGGCGCCTCTATGAGGTAGGTCGGCGCCAGGTTGCCGCGCAGCTCCGCACCGAAGCGGCCGTATCTGTCATCGAACTCGGCGACGGTCGGCATGCGTCCGCCCTCCACGATGTAGTTGGCCACGAAGGCGAGCGCCCAGCGCTGCACCGGCGTAAGGGGCGTCGCCGTCGCCGGTGCCTTGATCGCGACCGTGCTGTTGAGCGGCCGCCAGTTGCCGGCGGGCGCAGCATCAGCCGCATGGATCGCAAGGCCCAGGGCCCAGAAGTGGTCGGCATGGCCGTCAGGCGTGCGCTCGGCGGTGAAGCGAATATTCCCTGCGGGCGTCACCTGCTTGGTAACCTGGCGAAGGTCCGCGCGGATCGGCCCGCTATAGGGGATGCGGATGCGGCGTTCCTCCATCCGAGAGCGGATCGGATAGGCGAGAGCCTCCTTGACCGCCGTGGTGAAATTCACACCCTCAATGCGGTACTGGCCGAACTTGTCCTGAGCATCATCGACCCAGCCGATGCCGAGACCGGTCTGATCGATGCAGACCCGGGCGCATTTTTCGAACCACGGCCAGAGGATTTTCTCCTGCTCGGACTTCCGCATCTTGCGCATGGCCTCGACGTGCCGCGTGTAGAGCACGTCGCCCAGGAGCTCGACCACCCAGAGCACGGTGAGGTCCTGCTTGCGGCCGATATCGACGCCGGCATAGAGCGTGCCGTTCTGGCGCAGGGACCAATCCGCCTCGCGGCCGTACTCGGCAGAGGCGATCAGGTCGTACTCGAGGAACGCGGCGTCGTCGTCGCCGGGAATGCACTCGTACTCCTGGAGGAAGCTCTCCTCGTCGGCGGCACCCGACTTGATGAAGGCGTAGTAGGCCGCCTCATCCATGTCCTGGATTTCGTCGTCGGGCGGGAGCTGCTGCTGCAGCTTGTAGAGGAAGCCCTGATCGAGCGCGTTCTGCAACGTCACGGTGTGCAGGCTGATGCGCTTGGGATTGCCGCCCTCCTTGATCTCGCGGATCAGCGTGTTGAAGAAATTGCGCGAGCCGCGATGCGTCGAGAAGGCCTCCAACTGGCCGCCCCAGGTGATACCCGGATAGGCGATGGTCCAGAGCTTGCGCGGATCGGGGTGAAGGGCGAACTCATCGAGCACGCGGCTGCCGCGTTTGCCCGCCTGAGCATCGGGGTTCGAGCTCATCGAGTTTATGCGGCGGCCGTTGGGAAAGCGGAGCACCCTGGCCGTCTGCTTTTCCTTCGGGTCGATCACGACTTCGCCGAGGTCCTGCGCGGCGAGGTTGGCGACGTCGGCCCACAGCTTGCAGTCCTCGAGAAAGAGCTGCGCCTGGACCTCGTCGCGCGACGAAACCCATTGATCGAACCGAGCGGCGATCAACGCGACGCGCGACACGAGCCCATACGCCGTTGCCCAGGTCCAGCCGATCTGCCGGCTCTTCTCGGCGAGCTTGAGCCGAGAGCGGTCCTCGACCCACTTGGCCTGATAGTCCAGGAGGATCGCGTCCGGATTAGCGGGGATGACCAGGGCGCGGCCCATCAGGTGATGCCCTTCAGCCGATTAGTGATCCTCTGCATGGTCGCTTCGGTCACGCCGGCGCTCGTGCCGATCGCCGCAACATCCCGCGTGGCCGCCTCGACCTTCTGCGCGAATTCGCGCTCGAGGGTTTTGCGATAGTCGGTGGACTGCTTCTGCGCGGCGACCACATCCTTGACGGCGCGGGCCAGGGACATGATGTCCATCGCCTCCAGGCCGCCGCCCTCGACGAGCTTGAAAGACGACATCTTGAGCAGCTCGCCCAGGGCGATGGTCATCTTGTCGGCGCTGTCGGTGCCGAGGAGCTCGGCGAGCTCGATCGAAATACGGCGCGTCTCGTCGAGCTCGCGGAACTGGGTGGCCTTGCGAACCGAGTACCGCGAGAAGGACGACTTGCCGATCGGCTCGATGCCATGCACGGCGAGGCGCGCATTGAACAGGTCGAGGAGCTCGACCTGGTTTCGCTTGTTGGCGCGCAGCTGCTGGTTGAGCCAGATCAGATCGGGCTGCGCTTCTTCGGGCAGAAGGTCCAGCTTGCCGAGGCGGCCGCGACCCTGCCGCTCTTTGCGTGCGGTCCGTGCCATCACACCCCCAGTGAGGGACGAGCCACACCGTCGATGAGCGAGCGGCGCTCGACATGGTCGATGCCGGCCCGCGTTATGGCAGCGACCAGCACGGTGCCGACCTCATCGACACGCACCGCCCCCAGTTCCTCGAGCTTGCGCAACTGCGTCCTGATCCACTCGCGCGAGCGGCGGTGGCCAAACGCGTCGAGCACCTTCTCGATCAGCACCTCGTTAAGGCGGCCGTCGGCCTGGACGGCCAGTTCCTTGAGGATGACCAGACGTGCGTCGTGGGTCAGGAACTCATCGTAATTCATGACGCCTTCCCTTCGGTCCGCATGAACGCGTCGAGATTGTTCACGGTACGCTGGAGGCCACCAACCTTCTCTTCGAGCCGGCCGATAACCAGCTTAAGATCGTTGACGTCGTCTTTGCTCGGCATGTGCCGGAACTCGCTCTCGATCTCCATGAGGCGTTTGTCATGGGCCGCGAGTGTGGTCTCGATCCCGCCGACTGCGGTCGTGTTGTGGCCGGCGGCGAGCAGCTGTAGTTCAGCGCTCTCCAACCGCTTGACGATCCCCTCGATCTCCTTGCGCGCCGCCGTCTGGCGCGTGGCGAACCAGGTGTAGATCGCGCCGGCGGCCGGGGCGACCAGCGGCAGGATGGCGCCGATGAGTTGCTGCACGTCGTAGAAAGTCATCGGGCACTCCGGTCGGCGGCCGCGAGCCGCGTCTGCAAGTCGGTGTAGAATTCGACCAGGGCCGCGAGGCTCCAGCCACATTTGAGGAGGGCCGCGCGATCGCGCGACCACAGCTGCTCGACCTCGGCCTGGGTCAGCACGTGACCGGTCGGCAGCGTGGTTGGGCGAGCGCAGCTGCTCGCGATGGTGACGGGCAGCTGGGGCAGACGGACGGCGCCGTCAGCGGATGGCGTTAAGCCGCTGCACGCTGCCAAGCCCGAGGCACTCGCGAGAGCCATCAGGATCAGCGGCAGCCGCAGCATCGAGTGCGGCCTGCGCATCGTCGAGCTCCTGCTGTTTGACGTTGAGCTCGTCCGTCAGGCGGATGAGCTGGCGGTTGGCGACATCGAGCGCCGCGTCATTGGCGCGCTGCTGCGCGGCCCGGTCGGCCTCGCAGCGCGCGGTGGCATCGGCCTCGCCCTCGACGTAGCCCACGTGCTTCACGTAGGCGTACGCGCCCCATAGCGAGCCACCGGCGGCGCCGACGATGCCGACGATGGTGAGGACGCGGACGAGAAGCGAGAGGCTGCGGAAGGCGGCGAGCACAGTCAGACCCCCGCCACGCCGGCGAGGCAGAGCTGCCGCTCGGCGTCGCGACGATTGACCAGCCCCTGGCGAACGACACCGCCGGCCTTGGTCCAGTCCATGAGGGCGCGACAGGCGCCGGCGAGATCGCCGGCATTGGCCTTGAGCACCACCTGCGAGGGGCGGCCGTCCTTGCCGCCATGGCAGGCGGCGCCGTAGCCGACATTGTAGACCCAGCTCAACATTGCCATGTGGGTCTTGGCTGGCAGCGGCACGACGAGACACTTGTGCAGCTCGGCATCGAACACCTTGAGGTTGGCATAGAGGCGCTGATCGCACTCGGCGTTCGTCGCCACCTGGCCGGGCCGGACATTGTGGGTGTCGCCATCGCAGATGGTCAGCACGCCAACGATGTCGCGATAGGCGCGGAGCTCGCGCCCTTCCCAGGGCTGAATGAAAGCGGCCGCGGCGATGATGACCGCGAGCGTCGCGCCGGCGGCGCCGCCTACTTTGGTGGTTGTGTTCATCGTCGGCCCCTATGCGCAAAAGCGCGCCCCGGGGGCGCGCGTCGTTAGCGCAATCTGTCAGGCTTCGACGGCCGTAATCATCCACGCGGGTGCGCGGATGACATCATAGCGGGAGGCTAAGCTGTTCCGATTTGGGGCCGAGCCACCGGCGGACGGTGGCCACGTCGGCGCGGACGACGCGGGCGATCTCGTTGTCGCTCTTGCCTTGCGAACGCAGCGCGGCCGCGACCCACTGGCGG
Source organism: Pseudomonadota bacterium (assembly GCA_048498015.1). Taxonomy (GTDB): domain Bacteria; phylum Pseudomonadota; class Alphaproteobacteria; order Rhizobiales; family Devosiaceae; genus Devosia_A. The sequence continues at coordinate 101,288 of JBEHYU010000004.1, read as the reverse complement.
GCGATCGGCACCTTGATGTAGCCGTGCCCCAGCACGGCGGCAAGCCGTTCCACCTGGTCGGCGCCGATGGTCTGGGCGGCGATGGTGCGCTTGCTCGAGCGGCGCGGCAGGTAGATCTGCGAGCCCCCCAGTGCGAGGAACAGCGCGATGGCACGATCGACCCCGATCGCCTCGACATAGGGGCGCAGGTTGGCCGGCGTGTCGATCGGCGCGGGCTCAGCCATCGTAATCATCGGCGTCGCCGCCGCTCATCATGTTGCCCGACAGCACCGTCGATACCGCCACCAACTCATGGTCCTGCCCAACACCGCGACTGCGCAGCATCAGCTTGACGTTCTCGATGCGGACGGAGACGGCACCCAGCTCGGCCGCGCTGATGGCCCGCCCGGCGAGGTGCTTGCGGACGGCCTCGATATCGATGCCATGCTGGCGCTCGAGGTAGCGCAGCACGGCATGGTCGGATACCAGGATCGAGACGCGGCGGCGCTTCATAGGTCGATCCAGTAGGGTTCGTGCGCGTAGAGCGACGGCTGGGTGGGCGGCTCGAGGCGAAGCTGGGGTGGGGGGGCGGCGAGCTGCGCCGACGATGCTCCTGCCGCTACCTCACGCTGGAGCTCGTCGCGGACCAGGAGGCGCAACTGGGCGAGCAGCGCCTGGCGCTTGGGGCCGCGCGACGGCGCCCAGTGCAGGCACTCCATGAGCTCGCGTTGCCGCGCCGCGAAATTCATGTGGGCACCCGGTGCAGGAGGAAGGCGACGCGGTTCGCATGCCAGCGACGCGCGGCGCCATAGAGCGGCAGCCGGGCGAGGTGAAAGACGATGCAGCCATTCTCGCACCAGGCCTCGACGCCGCCGGCGATGACCTGGGTGTGGATGCGCCGCCGGTCTGCAGGCGGGACGGCGTTCCAGGCGGCGATGGGCACATAGAGCCGCTGCACCTCACCGCCCGGTCCGGCCGTCACGCGGACCTCGCTGAACACGGGATCTGCGACCAGGTCGTGCTGCTCCATGTCGATCAGCGCGAAGCTCATTGCCCGGCCCTCGATGGCAGGACGCGGATGCGCTCACCTAGCTCGTTCATCAGCGTTTGCCGCTCGGCCTTGCCGAAGACGTCGAAGGTCGCCGAGAGCGACGCCATATCGTCGTCGTCCGCGGAAAGCTGCCGCAGCTGCGCGGCGATGATGCAGTCGGCGGGGTCGGTGAACTCTTTCCAGTCCACGCCGCCGCTGCGCTCGAGCCAGCCCTTGAGGCCCTCGATCGCCCTGGCGGCGTCGGCGCCGTGGCGCAGGAAGCGGGTGTGATCGATGCCGGTCTGGCGCTTCACGAAGGAGAGCAGCGCGCGGTCATCGCGATCGCGCACCAGGCCGAGGTTCCAGCCGGCGATCCACAGCGCCTGCAGCTTGCCGGCGAACTTCCCCTCGAGACGCTTTCGCGGACCTGTCGCGGCGCCCTTGAAACCGGACGCGCGGAAATGCTCGAGCACCCTCTGTCGCTCGGGCTCGGACATCGCGGCCGAGGACGCCTTGCCGGTGACCTTGACCAGGGCGGCGCGATAGGTTTCGTCGTCGAGGCCGAGCTCTTTCCTGGCGACATGTATGGCGGCGATCGAGCGGCTCATCGCGACACCGCCCGCGCGGCGTCCTGCGCCTCGTCGTGAAGCAGGCGGCAGATGTCGCCGATATTGCGCTCGACCTTGGCGTCGGCATCGCTGGGCTGGAAGATCGCCTGCCAGCCGGTGGTGACGGGGCGGGCGGTGCCCACCTGGATCACGGCGGTTACCGTCACGCGCATCGTCTCGGTGCGCTTGCTCATGGCTGGTGCTCCAGCTCTTCGCGCACGACGTCGATGCGGGCGCGGATGCGGCTCAGTTGGGCCACACCGTCCGCGCAAGCCGCCATCAAGCTGGCCTCGCTATCGAGCAGCCCCTGCAGCTCCGCCGCCTTGAGCGCGCGGGCAGATGGCCAGCGCGGCGTGCGTGGCCGCACGCGCAACCGCTCGACAAGGCGCGGCCCGATCACCGTGAAGGGATGCATCACGATGGCATCCTCCAGTGGAAGCCGAGGAGATCGCCGAGACCATGGGCAAACAGGTCCGGCCACCGCACTGCGATCAGCACGAGCGCGAGCAGGAACAGGCCCGCCGCCAGCACGAGGGCGAACTCGCCTACGGCAGTGCTGGTGCGGCGCGGCGGGATGCGCCGACTGGCGAGCCGGCTCATCGGCTCATCCTCGCGACGGCCTGCTTGTCGAGCTTGCGCCGGGCGGCGCCGAGCCAGTTCCGCACCGCCGGCGTGATGCCGCGGGTCGAGCTGGCGCGGACGCCGCCGAACACGACGACGACGTCGCTTGAAGACATGATGCGCCCGCCCTTCTCGCGCAGCGCCGCGACCAGTTCCTGCTCCGCCTGGCGGAAGGGCGCGGGACGCTGGAAGTTGAAGGCGGGCATGGCCTCGACCAGCCCCTTCACCAGGTGCACCAGAGCGACGAGGTCATGCTGTTGCTTCACCATCGCCGCCTCCTAGGCCTGCGCCAGATCGATGGTGACGGCCTGCCAGTTCGCGCGGGCATCGGGGCGGCGGTAGATGCGGACATACTCGCGGCTGCCGATGACGCGGATCGCCTCGCCCAGGGCAGCCATGGCGGCAACCCAGTGCTCGTCCTTGATGTCGAGCCGGCGCAGCTGGAACAGGGCGGCTCGATTGATGCGCCCCTCCTTGTCGACCTGGAAGGCGTGCTCGACGAGGGCGCGGATTTCATCGCTGGCTCCGGCCGACCAGGCGGTGATGCACTGATCGACGAGCTCCTTGGCGGCGCGCAGCTCGGGGCCGAAGCTGAGCTGGTCCTGCACCTGGACGGTCACCTTCTGGGTGCCGTCGTAGGTGGTGATGGTGACGTTGCCCTTCTTGCCGCCGCGCTTACCGCCATACTGCTCGGCGAGCAGATCGACGAAGGTGTTGATGTCGTCGAAGGTGTGACCGCGGAAGCGGGTGATCTGGGCGTTGAGCTCGACGGCATGGCCGACGATCTTGCGCACGGTGTCGTCCTCGAGCTTGTGCTCGGGCTTGACCAGGTCGAGCGGCACGAGGCGCCCGCCGGCATCGGCCATGAACTGCTTGCCGCCGACCTCCTGGATCGGGGTGGCCGCGGCGATGGTGGTGGTCTCAGTCATTGGGGGAACTCCTGTTCGAAGAAGGTGCGAAAGGTGAAGAAGGCCTGCTCGCGCTCGAGGCCGATGCGCAGCGGCGCATAGCCATCGGCGTTCTTGGCCATGGTGTGCGTGGCCTCGGCCCTGATGAGGGCGCGGGCGGCGCCGGCGAGCTCATCGGAGATCTGCGGGACCTGCACGGCGGTGACGAGGGCCTGGCAGATGGCGAGCAGGTCGCGGTTGGCGACGGTGGATAGGCGGCGCGGATCGGCGATGACCGAGGCCGCGATGGCAACGGGGTCGGGCGTGCTCATGCCTGCCCCCGAATACGATCCATGATCGGCAGGGCCTCGGTCGGGTCGGCGAGGCGAACACTCACGCGCGCCGCCCCGTGGCGTCCCCTGAGCAGCGCACGAAGCCGCACCGCCTCGACGTCATCGTAGGCGTTGATCTCGACATCGCAGCCGATCGCGAGGGCGGCGCGGATATCGCTGTCCAGTTGCTTGTCGGTCCTCATGCCGCACCGCCTTCGCCGTGGACGGCAGCGGGGCGCGGCACGACAGGCAGCAGCTTGACGCTGCCGTCCGCGACTGCCGCGGCGAGGCCAGCGCGACGCTGGCGGACAGCTTCACGCTGTGCCTTCTCGTTCCACTCGGCGCGATCGGCGATCGTCTCGAGGTGACGCGCCTGGTCGAGCAGCAGCTGCAGGCCGTCGAGGAAGATGGCGACGTTAGGGCGGGTCATCACCAGGCCGGTCTTGCGGGTCGGCTCGATGGCACGGATCATGGCGGCAAGGCCATCCGACAGGGTGGGTGTTTGGACGGGAGTGACCATCAGCCCAGCTCCACGTCGCGGTTGGCCCAGGCGCCGCGCAGGTCATCCAGCGTGAGCTCGCGGCCAAGGCCGAGCGCCGTCATCCGCGCAAGCTTCACCGTCATGTCGACCTGACCGAGCGCGCCCGGCTTCATCGCCACACCCGTCAGGAACTTGATCTGGTCGGCATCGCCGATGCCCCAGGCGTCGATGAAGGTGGCCACGTCGTTGCTCGACGGACGCTCGACCCGGACGCGCTTGAAGATGCGGCGGGCGAGCTGCGCATAACGATCGTCTTTGCCCCACTGCGCGAACCGGGCGTAGGTCGCCGTGTTGCCGAGCAGCACAACGCCGCAGCGGCAGGCCGGGTCATCGGCGAAATGGCGCAGCTGATTGATGGCGTCGTCGCCGAGGTTCTGCGCCTCGTCGATAATCAGCACGGTGCCGTCGCCGGCGCGGGTCAGCCGGCGGGCGATAGCCCGCAGGAGCCGAGCGGCATTGCGCTCCTCAACGCCGATCGCCGCGGCGATCTCGTTGAGCATGTTGTGGACGGTCCGCGTATAGGGCGAGATCGTCACCATGTAGGCGTTGGCGTGGGTGCGGACATACTCGCGGCCGACGATGCTCTTGCCGATCCCAGCCGCGGCGGTGACCATCGTCATCGTGCCCATGATCTGCGCGATCGAGATCATGCGCTCGACCGACACGGCGAATTCGAGCGGCATGTAGCTGGGGCTCGAGGGCACGCTGGCGGCGACCTCATCGACCTGGTCGAGGTTGCCGAGCCAGGTGGCGATCGTCGTGTTCACCGTGTCGTAGCGGCCCTTGTAGGTGCCGCTCAGCCACTGGCTGAAGGTGCCATGGCCGGCGCCCGAGCGGCGTGCCGCCTCGGCCTTGCTCCAGCCGCGCTCGCCGAGGACTCGCTCGACCTCAATCACCAGCTCGTCGCGCCGGCGCATATCCTCCGCACTTCGGCCATTCCGGCTTGCCGTCTCGTCAATGCTCATCTAGGTCTTTCCTCTGTCAGTTGTTTGCGTTTGGCCCTCCGCTCCTTGCCCGAGCCGGAGGGCCGTTCTTTTCCGCTACGTGCCGCGCCTGGCGGTCCGTTGCGAAAGCAGATCGACGACGGCGCCGAAGCCGTCCTCGTGTGCGGGGGTCCAGTCCGGCTCGGCGGCAGGCTTGAGAGCGGTGTTGCCTCGGGTCGCGAGACGCGTGACGGCGGGCCGCTGGGGCGTGGTGTCGGGCTTGACGGCGGGCGCGTAGAGCGCGCCCAGCTCGGCCGGCTTCATGGTGACGTGCAGGTCGCGCAGCTTGCGCTGGGTCTTCTCGAACTCGCCGCGCAGACGGGCGTGACGCTGGGCTGCATCGGCGTCGAGGAAATCGACGTCGCCCATGGCCTGTGCCGTTGCGAGCTGCCGTCCCTTGCGGTCGTAGACCTTGATCTCACGGGTGAGATCATCGGGGTCGAAGCGGACATGCACCTTGCGGCCGGCCCACTCGACGAGCTCGGGTGTCCAGTAGCGATTGCCGAGCAGATGGATTTCGCCACTGCCGCGCTGGGCCGTGATCTGCTCGGCCATCAACAGCCAGAGGTCGCGCTGCTCGGCCGTGGGCCAGCGAACGATCGTGTCGTTCTCGGCGAGGGACGCCGTGAACGTCTCGTCGAAACTGCGTCCCTTGGCGGTCTCGGTGCGGCGGCCGGTGCGTGCATTGTGCTCGGCGATCTGGCCATCGACGAAGGTTTTGAACGCGTCCCACTCGATCGCGCGCGTGCCATAGTCCTCGGGCTTGGCCATGACGTTGGGCCCGGTGTAGGCGCCGGCGCAAAACGGGTGCCGCGACATCGTCTCGGCGAAGTCCCGCCAGGCGCGTTCGATCGGCTTGGCTTCGCCGTGATACGGCGTCGCCCAGTGGATCGTCACCCCGAGCTGGGTGAGCAGGCCGTCGGGCTCGTCGTCGCGCACCTTGAAACGGAACCGATTGGGCGAACCGCCGGTGATCCACTTGCTGGCGAAGCCGCGGCCATTGTCGAGGATCATGTGCTCGGGGATGCCGAACTTCTCGACCATGTCGCCGATGGCGAGGCGCACCGCGACACGGCTCTCGGTCTCGGCCAGGCGCCAGCCGACGAACTTGCCGGAGAAGATGTCCTGGATGCCGACGAGCATCGGGCGGAACGGCTTTCCATCGGCCTTGCGCACGAACACGTCGAAGCGGTGGCCGTCGATGTTGACCAGCGTCATCGCCTTGAGGTTCATGCGGGTCCGGCGCTGCGCCGGATAGATGGCCTTGGCTTTGTCGGCGCCCTTGCGGGTGAGCGTGACGACGGCTGCCGGCACTTCGGCCGCGAGCCGGCGACGCAGCGCCATTTCGCTCGGGATCGGGGCCCAGCCCTGGCGCTCGGCCGCGGCGACCATGCGGCGATAGCAGGCCGAGAATTTCGGCTCGCCCGGGCGGAGGTAATCGGATTTGAGCGCGGCCCAGGCGTCGGGGTGGCACTCGGCAAATTGCGCGGTGGCGCGATAGTCGGGGGCGAGCGCGGCGAGCCAGTCGGCGCGGTTGTGCCCGCCAATCGCGCGCAGCCAGTTGCGAAGCGTCGAGGGAGACACGCCGGCATCGGCGGCGGCAATGGCGACCGCGGCGACGAGGGTGACGCCAGTCGTCATCAGAGCGTGCGTGGCGGTCACAGCGATCAGACGGTCGCTGCAGGCTGCCTTGTGCTCATCCGACAGCGCATCGTAACGCTGCCAGAGCGGGCTGCGCTGCGGCCTCGCATCGGGCGCTACACGATCGGCGAGCCGCAGCAGCGCCTGCGTCGAGGCGGGGAACAGCTTGAGCGGGAAGCACCACACTTTGCCGACGCGGACGGCGAGGCCAGTCTCGAGCCAGCGTTCGGCGCGAATTTTCTTGGCCCAGCCGCGCTCGGTCGCGGGCTGCGAGGGATCGGCGCAACGCAGCGCGTCGGCCAGGCTGTAATGGTCGGCGGGTCTAGTTGAGGCTGGCATAGCACACGTCGAAAGAGTGGTGCTGCTGGCAGGTCGCCATGCCGTCATCGACGAAGTGCAGGAGCACGAGCACGATGGCGACACCGAACAGGCCGGCGATAAGCAGACGGTCGATCATTCGGCCACCTTCACGAGGTCATAGCCAAGGAAGCGCAGCGCCTCTCGAACGGCCTTCTGGTCTTGCTTGAAGTGCTCGACGGTGACCGTCACGCGGTGCTTGTGGGAGAGCTGGCTGTAGCTGCTGACGGCCTGCTTCCAGAAGTCGTGCGACGGCGCCTGCACGGGTTGCGTATCGGCGACCACATCGGCGATTGGCGCCCCTCCCTTGAGCCGTTTGAACATCGCGGCCTGTCGGGCGGGCGCTTCGGACAGGATGGCCATGAGACTGTAGAAGTCGCCCTGGGCGGCATCGAACGCTTCGGCGCCGCGCGCCAGATTTTCGGGGGCGAGGGCCGCGAGCTTGAGCAACTGGGACTGGTTGCGGGCGATCTTTGAGAAGTGGAGGCGGTCCGCGAGGCCGGCGGGTGCGGTGAGCTTTCTGCCGATCTGCAGGAGCCGTTCGGCGTCGCGCTGCTGCAGGTCGAAGACCTGCATCGCGTGCGCAAGAAACCCTCTCGCCAAAGTTTCAAACCCGCCAGATTTGGCGGCTTTGAAATCGTCGCTGCGCCGGTCGCCGCCGCGGCCGTCGAGGCCGAGGGCAGCGCTGTAGGCGACGAGCATCACGGCGCGGCCGAAGGGCGAGACATCAGTGCGGGCCATGTTCTCCTCGATCTCCATCAGCCGCGCCTGGGCGGGCTCGACAGAGACGCGGTCGAAGTGGACACCCTCGACCAGCTCGGTGACGCCGGCGATCTCAAGCGCCCGCATGCGATGCCGGCCATGGATCAGGGCCCAGCCGAGTGCGCCGTTCGGCGTCTGGCGGATGCCGATGCGGTTGATGAGCCTGCCATGGGCGGTGTAGGAGGTCGCGATCTCCTGCGCCTTTGCCTCGTCGAGCGGCTGGATGCGATCGCTGACATCGATGTCGGCGAGCGCGATGGTGAGGGGCTTGGACTTAGCGGCCATGGCGCGGCACCTCCGGCTCGCTGATCAGGTGCACGAGCTCCTGGCGACGGCGGACGTAGACCTGCCGGGCCTCGGGCTCGGCCAGGCTGAGCGACCCGCGATCGACGCCGAGGTCGATGCCGATGTGGAGGCGCCCTTCGACCTGGGCCTGGGCGATGCGATCGGCGAGATCGTCGCCGATGCTGCGGATGCTGATGCTCATCGCAGCGCCCTCACGTCGGCCTGGAGGCGCGCCTTGTGTTCGGCGAGCTCGCGCTCGAACTCCTCGAGCAGATGCAGATCGATGGCAGCGAGGTACTGTTTGGGCACGACGGCGAACCCCATGAGACCGGGAAGAAAACCCAGCAGCTCGGTCGCGCCGGTCGCGGCGACGAGTGCGATGAAGGCATCGAACGGGATGCGATGCGTGACGTTGGCCTCGGAGGCCCACTGCTCGAGCGTGCCCTCGGAGACCTTGCGGCCGAGCTCGCGGGTCATGCGCTGCGCGACGTCGGCGCGGCTCAGCTCACGTTCGCGGCGGGCATCGCGCAGGGCGCGGGAGACGAGGCGCGCAATCTGGTTGGGCAGCTCGCCCTGGCCGGCGACGTCGTCGGGATAGCCGACCGCAACTTGCGGCAGCGGCCGCAACGCCGGGCGGAGAGTGTCGGACGCGGGGCCCTTTGCTGACCGATCCATCATGGCCGGCCCCATTCCGTGTTGGAAAAGGCGGTGCGTTCCGAATAGCGCGGTGCCAGCCCCGCGTGCTTTAGGGTGCGCCGCGGCCAGCAGCCGAGTTGAAGAGTACGTGCCGATGCGCCCATCACGCCGCGACCTCCTCGTCGAAGAACCAGGAGTCGTTCCACTTGAGCCGGCGCCTGCGCGCCTCGGACCTGATGCGTCTGAGATCTGGCAGCGAGGGCTTGCGATCGCCCTTTTCCCATCGAGACACCAGCGACTGACTGACGCCCGCTATGACCGCGAACTCGGTCTGAGTGACACCGAAGATGTTGCGCCGGATCGAACGAAGCTGGTTCATGCCAACTGGCATATGCCAGATGTACTAAAAAATCAACTGACCTGTGACAGTTGGCTTAGACCTGTGGATATGCCAACGGTAATAAATCGTGCCATGGACGTGAGCGCGATCTTAGATGCAGTGATGAAGGCCAAGGGGTGGAGCCAGGAGGAACTGGCCCATCAGCTTGATGTGGGGCAATCCGCGGTATCGCACTGGCTGCGTGGCACCAGGATGCCAGGCGGTGTGAACCTCGAGCGCATTCGCCAGCTCGGAATTGGCATCCACGTCATCCCGCGTGAAGGGGAGCCAACGACGATGGTGGCGCCCGTAATGGGTCGCGTCGGCGCTGGCGCTGTGATCGACGTTGAGTTCGAGCAACCGCCGCCAGAAGGGCACTATACGATCGAGTTGCCCTTCACCTTCTCCGACCCAGTGGTGGCCTTCGAGATCGAGGGTGATTCGATGATCCCCGCCTACGAGGCGGGTGAGGTGATCGTCTGCCTTCGCGACCAGGTACGCTCGATCGATCACTACCTCGGAGAGCGAGTGGTCGTACGGCTGTCGACCGGGCAGCGATATCTCAAGCGCCTTGCGCGGGGCAGAAAGAAGGGCGTCTACAATCTCGAGAGTTGGAACTCGCGCACGATCGAGGATGTGCGGATAGAGTGGGTTGGCGAGATCGTTGCTACGGTCAACCCCGCCATGGTTCGCCGCGTCGAGCGCCGGCATCAGCAAGCGAAGAAGGTCGCGGTCACAAAGTCTGCTATAAGCAAGGCGCCGCGCAAGGCATCTGCTAATGCAGGGGGCGGGCGATGACCACCATGATAGCGAGCGCGGTGCTGTTCTGCGTCGCCGCCGTAGTAGCGATTTTGGGTTTCATGTCGGTGAGGTCCGACATCCAGATCATCATCGGATTGCTTGGCTTAATGTTTGCCGGCCTGTTCCTCCTACTCGCGCTGCTGGCGGCGACGCTCCAAGAGATCCGCAACGAGCTGCGTGAGTTCAGAGATCGGCAAAGACCGTGACCACCGCTGACCCTAAGCCCGACATGGAAGAAACAGCCGCTCGCAAGCGGCTGGAGTTCTCGCGCACCGTAATCAGCCGGTGGCGTGCAATGGGCGGGCCGAGCGGCCGCCACGAAGACAAGATGCGGATGATCCGCGAAGAGACCCAGATCATCGCTCGGATCGCACGCGAGCACCCGGTGCTAGCCGAGGATGCTCGCGAGGTCGGCGCACTATTCGGCGACCTAGCCAATCGATTGACCCTGGGCCTCAATTGAAAGCGGTTCAGCGAAATCGCCACAGCCGCGCCGTGACGGCGTGGATGCTTTCGGGCTGTCGTAGCCGCCATTAGTCGTCGCCTCGCCTCCTGGCGCACGCCCGGCTGTCAAATCACCTGTCAAAACCCCGGCCAGCCGAGAGGGGCCATCGGCTTGTCAATGCGGGCCGGTTGAGGCAAGCATCTGGGGTCGGCGCCGACGTGGCCACCCGCGCGCCCGCGTCGATGTTTCGACCCCCGCACCACCCCTAGCTTCCGATCCAACGCCCGGCGCTGACGCCGGACCGCAACAGGCCACGGCGCTGACGCCAGGCTCGGATCAATCCCCAAGCTGGAGGGACGGATGTCCACTCTGACCGAGGCCCGCGACAAGTTCGCGGCCAAACAGGCCAATCTCGGCAAGGTCTTCACCGAGGCCAAGACGAGCGACGGCAAATACGACTTCCAGAAAATCACCAAGGACACGCTGAAGACGGTCCTCGGCGACGAGAACCTCAAGAGCACGATCGATATCGCCAGGCGCATCAACGAACTGGATGCCGAGCTCGATACGATCGGCGTCGAGGTCGAGACGCTCGAGGCGGCGGAGAAGGCCGCCAATTCGCATGCCGGCCGCGAGAGGCCCCGTGGCCATGTGCCGATGCCCACGGGCCGCAAGGACGAGCGCGAGCGGCCGCAGGTCAAATCGCTGGGCGAGCTGCTTGCCGAGGAGAAGGCCTACAAGGACTGGCTCGATCGCGGCACGCCGGGCGGTATCGACTTCTCGTACGATGTGTTCCCCTCGGATCTGCTGGCCAAGGGCATGGCGTTCGAGACGCTGCAGACCAAGGCCCTGATGGCCACGTCGGCGGGCTTCGCGCCCGAAAGCGTGCGGCTGCCCGGCTTCGTCGAAGCCGTGACCCGGCCGCTACAGCTGCTCGACATCATCCCCATGAACCAGACTGGCCAGGCGACCGTGAAGTTCATGGAGGAAACCACCCGCACCCACGGCGCCGCCGAAGCGGCCGAGGGCGGCGACTATGCCGAGAGCGCGTTCGCCTTCACCGAGCGCGCGGCCGAGGTGCGTAAGATCACCGACAGCCTGCCGGTGACCGACGAGCAGTTCGAGGACGTGCCGATGATGACCGGCTACGTCAACGGCCGCCTGACCTTCGGCATCATGCAGCGCTGGGACCGCCAGTGCTATATCGGCGACGGCAACGCACCGAACCTTAGGGGCATCGCCAACGTCGCTGGCATCCAGACCCAGGCGAAGGGCGCCGACCCGGTGCCGGATGCGTTCTTCAAGGCGATGACGAAGATCCGCGTCACCGGCCGGGCCATCCCGACGCACCACCTCATGCACCCGACCGACTGGCAGGACATCCGCCTGCTGCGCACGGCCGACGGCATCTATATCTGGGGCTCGCCGAGCGAGGCGGGACCGGAGCGGTTGTGGGGCCTGCCGGTCGTGCAGAACGATGCGCGCGCCGCCGGCAACGGCATGACCGGTTCGTTCCAGCCGGCCTTCATCAGCGGCTTCGAGCGCTCGGGCGTCGACATCCAGGTGGGCTATGTCGGCAGCCAGTTTACCCAGGGCAAGCGCACCGTCCGCGGTGATATCCGCGCCGCTCTGGCGGTGTTCCGTCCCGCCGCCTTCTGCGACGTGACCGGGCTCTAACCAAATACCCATGGGCTTCGTCCCAATCGTGGGGCGGCCGGCGCCGGCCGCCCCGTTTTCTCAATTCATCGGAGGGACGCCCCAATGGGCAAGATCGTACACTCGTTGCCGCGCATCAGCAGCCTGACGCTGGCGGCCGTCATCCTCGGCACCAATGCGACGATCCTGGGCGACACGGCGCTGGACGATGCCGACCCGACCGAGGTCACTGCCTTCGCGGCGCAGCCGGACTTCGCGCGCAACCTCACGGTCAAGGGCAATGACGGCAACGTCACCGGCGACGTGGTGATCGAGGGCACCAATGCGGGCGGCGAGCTGATCAGCGAGACGCTGGCGCTCAATGGCGCGAACCTGGTGACCGGCAGCAAGGCCTTCGAGACAGTGACGTCGATCACGCTGCCCAAGTACCACACGGCCAACACCGAGCGGGTCCGCGTGGGCGTGGGCAGCAAGCTCGGCCTGCCGGTCAAGCTCAGCCGCAACAGCGTGATCGCCGCCTTCTGCAACGGGGTGCGCGAGGCCACGGCCCCCACCATCGTGTTCTCGGCCGCCGCGCTCGAGGGCAACACCGCGACGCTCAACTCCGCCCTCAACGGGTCGGACGTGATCATCGACTACTACGAAACACTGTGAGGTCCACCCGCCATGATGCGCGCACGCGAACGCCTGTACCTGACCGCCGACAAGAGCCGCGTGGTTGCGTATGGCGACCCCAAGGCCGCCTTCCTCTACGCCGCCGAGGGCGACGAAATCCCCGACAGCGCCGTCGAGAAGTTCGGCCTGGTCGATGGCGGGCTGAAGCCGAAGAAGGCGACGAAGCCGCCGGCGCCACCGCCGGCCGCTCCCCCGGCCGCGACCACCATCGTGACGCTCACCCACAATGGCGCGGCCTGGTCGGTGGTGCAGATCGGCGATGCCTTCTTCGCCCGCGACCCCGAGGGCCAGGACACCGGTCCGTACACGACGGCCGACCAGGCGCGCGAATTCGTCGAGGCCATCGCCCCGGCCGTGACCCCCAAGCCCGAGACGCCGCCGACGCCGAAGCCGGAGGTGGCGCCGACGCCGAAGCCGGCGACGAAGGCCGCGGCGAAGAAGGCCCCCGCCAAGAAGGCGGCAGCCAAGAAGGGCTGAACCGGAATACCAGGAGCGCGCCCGCCGACAGGCGCGTCAGCAACAGGGTGAGCTGCAGCGGCGGGGCGGCTCACCCGACCATTTGAGGAAGTGCAATGGCGGTCACCCGCATCACGACGCCCCACCACTATGTCGGCCTGTCCTCGGACGAGAAGCCGACCGACGGCGTGCCGCCCGGCTCGATCTTCTACGAGCGCGATACCGGGCTCGAATTCATCTGGGACGGCGAGGCCTGGGGGCAGCGCATCTTCCCGACGACGGCGGAGTAGAGCTCATGGCCCTTGTGTGGACCATCGTCGGCATCATCATGCTGTTCCTCGGCTTCGCCACCGTCGCGCTGTCACTGCTGTCGCAGATCCTGCCCGGCAGTCGCCTCACCTGGTCGGAGTGGCTCGTTCTCGGCGTCCTGATCGTCTCGCTGCTCGCCGGCGGCATCGCCTTCATCGTCTTCAACTAGGGAGGGCGGCAGATGGCGCTCATCGACCGGGTCAAGGAACGCGTCGCGACCGATCTCAGCGACAGCGAGCTCACGGCGATGATCGCCGGCATCGGGGCCGAGATCGACATGCGGTTCGGGCCGGCCGGCGAGATCACCGTGACGATCGGCGATCCGACCGACCGGCAGCGCTGGAAGAAGACGCTGGGGCTGGCGCGGCCGCTCGACGAGGCGCAGCCGGTGGCGATCGTCGAGATCGATCCGGGCAGCAGCGGCAGCGCCCAGGCCGAGGTGACGCTCGACGCCACCGACTACCGCGTGCTGCATGGCGGGCGCACGCTGCAGCGCCTCTCGGACGGATCGCATGGCTGGGCCTGGTGGGCGCCGATGGTGCGGCTGACCTATACGCCGATCGGGCAGAGCGCGGCGCGCGACGAGGTGACGATCAAGCTCGTCCAGCTCGACCTCAGCTATCGCGGCCTGCTGAAGTCGGAGAGCGCCGGCGACTATCAATGGTCGGGCTCGCTCGCCAGCGACTCGTACGCCACCGAGCGCGAGAACATCCTCAGCAGCCTGGGCGGCGGCGGCCGCATGGTGATGGCGTGAGCCTTCGTCCCTGGCGCCGCCGTGAAATCCTGGCCGATGGCGTCGAGCTCTACCTGGGCGACTGCCTTGAGGTTGTGCCGACGCTCGCGCTGCCCGACGACATCGGAGTGTGCAGCGATCCGCCGTACGGCATCGGCGCGCATGTTCCCGAGCCACGCCCGCGCTCGACGTCGTTGAGCGGCGGCCGGCGGGCCAGCGCCGCGACCGACAGATACGGCCACGGCCCTGTCGCCATCGCCGGCGACGATGAGCCCTTCGATCCAGCGCCCTGGCTCCGCTTTCCGTGCGTGCTTTGGGGGGCGAACCATTTCTCGTCCCGGCTGCCGCATGGGCGATGGCTCGCCTGGAACAAGCTCGGGACCAAAGAACCCTGGGACTCGTTCAGCGATGTCGAGTTCGCCTGGCAAAATCTGCGCGCCAAGGACGTGATCTTCTCCCTGCTCTGGAAGGGCCTGGTGCGCGAGGGCGATGAGGAACGCGTCGGCGCCGCAGCGGGCAAGAAGCAACATCCCGCGGAGAAGCCGGTGCCGCTGATGCGCTGGTGCCTGGGGTTCATGCCGCAGGCGGCGATCCTCGACCCCTATATGGGTTCGGGCTCGACCGGCATTGCCGCGGTGCAGCTGGGGCGCCGTTTCATCGGCGTGGAGATCGACGAGCGGCATTTCGATACGGCCTGCCGCCGAGTCGGCCGCGCGGTGGCCACGCTATGATCGCCGGCCGTCTCACCATGCGCGCGATCGTGCAGCGCAACACTGCCGCCGGCAATGACGCCTGGGGGCAGCCGGTGGCGCCGGCCTGGTCGACCGTGGCGACGCTGCCCTGCTTCGCCTGGTCGAACCAGAGCCGCGAGCTCGTCGATGGCGACAAGAGCGCGATGCTCGAGGACATGCGCATCATGGTCTCGCTCGGCGCCGACCTGCGCGAGGACGACGAGCTCACCGCCATCACCGATCGGCGCGGCACCGTGATCATCCCCGGCCGGCTCAAGGTCGATGGTCCGGTGCAGCGCAAGCACACGCATCAGGAGGCCGCCCTCAAAAGGGTGGCCTAGAGAATTGCCCGGCGACGGGCGGCCGAGGTGCGCGAACACCTCGACACGGGGGCATTGGATTGGCGTCCTCGCCCCATGAGTGCCTGGCGACACTCCGGCCCGCCACCCTCTCGCGAGGGCCGGCCGTTGAACCATGTCGAGACAAAAGAATTGGTAGATGAATTTAGTCAAATGCGACCGGTCGATCCGACCCGAACGCCGGCCGGCTACATCGGCGGCAAGCGTGGGTTGGCCCGGCGGATCACCGCGATGATCGAGACGATCCCCCACGCGACCTATGCCGAGGCTTTCGTGGGCATGGGCGGTGTGTTTCTCAAGCGTCGATCGGCGCCGCCGACCGAGATCATCAATGACGCTTCGGGCGACGTGGCCACGCTGTTCCGCGTGCTGCAGCGCCACTACACGCCGTTCATGGACATGCTGCGCTACCAGGTGGCGAGCCGGCGCGAGTTCGAGCGGCTTCGGGCCAGCGACCCGGCCACGCTCACCGATCTCGAGCGGGCGGCGCGGTTCCTCTACCTGCAGCGCCTGGCGTTCGGCGGCAAGGTCGCGGGTCGAAGCTTCGGCGTGGTGACCTCGGGGGGCGGCGCGCGCTTCAACGTGCTCAAGCTGGCGCCGCTGCTCGAGGACGTGCATGAGCGACTTGCCGACGTCATCATCGAGCAGTTGCCCTGGCAGCGCTTCCTCGAGCGCTACGACCGGCCAGCGACCCTGTTCTATCTCGACCCGCCGTACTGGGGTAGCGAGGCAGACTATGGGGCGAGCCTGTTCAGCCGAGACGAGTTCGTCGATCTGGCCGCGCGGCTGGCGTGCCTCAAGGGCCGGTTCATCCTGTCGATCAACGACGTGCCCGAGATCCGCGCCATCTTCTCGGGCTTCTCGATCGAGGCGGTGGAGACCACGTATTCGCTCGCCGGTGGCGGGCACGCGCGCCGCGCCGGCGAGCTTCTCATCACGGGGCCGGGCTGATGGCAGGCAAGACGAAATCGCTCAAGTGGTATGGGCCGGCCGTCACCGCCAAGATGGCGGCCGCACAGGTCGAGGGCGTCAACAAGACGATGGCGGCGTGTGTCGCCAGGGCCAAGAGCAGCCACCCCTGGCAGAACCGCACCGGGCTGCTCGAGGGCGCCATCGACATCGCCGACTATGCGGCGCGACAGGACGCCGGCGTGAAGGGGACATGGGGCGTGCGCGACATGATCCAGGCGCGCATCCTCGAAGAGGGCGGCACGATCGTGCCGGTGCGCGCGGCGCGCCTGGCCATCCCGCAATCGGATGGCAGCGTGGTCTTCGCCAGCTCGGTGACGATCCCGCCATACCCGTATCTGCGGCCGGCGGCCGACGTTGAATATCCCGGCCTGGCCGAGCGCATCCGCAAGGCCTTCGAGAAGCCCTGATCGGCGGCTTGACAGCACCGCGGACCGGCCCAATGCTGCCGGCGTTATCCCTGACCGCCGCCGTCACCCGCGCGCCCGCGTCGATGTTTCGGGGTAGCGCGCGACCCTAGTTTCGGCCCCTGTCTCTTGCCCCACGCTCTGGCCAAGAGGCCAACCGCTCAGGGGGCCGCGTGGCCGACATCGTCACCTCCATCGTGGACCTGCTGAAAGCCGACACCGGCGTCGCCGCACTCTGCGGCACGCGGGTGTTCGGCGGCGAGCTGCCGCCGGCCGAGGCGAAGTCGATGCCGCGCCAGGCCGTCGTCATCCAGCCCTCGGGCGGTGTGCCGTTCCAACCGGGCTCGCTGCTCAATGCCCAGGCGCAGCGGTTCGACGTCATCGGCTATGGCGCGACGCCGCTCGAAGCCGCCACCGTTCGCTACGCGGCGCGCGTCGCCCTGGTGTCGGTGATGCGCCGACTGGTGAGCGGCCTGCTGATCCATTGGGTGCAGAGCGCCGGCGGGTATCTCGCCGGCCGCGACCGCGACGGCCAGTGGCCCTTCGCCTTCCAGTCCTTCCAGATCCTCTTTTCGGAGCCCGCCTGATGTCCCAGCCCTACGAGATCATCGCCGCGCCGTTCACGCTTTACCTGGCGCCGGTCGGCACGGCTTTCCCCGCGATCGATGCCGCGCCGGCTGGCGACTGGGTGAAGGTCGGCACCTCCGGCGCGCTGTCGGAGAACGAAGATGGCGTGACCGTGACCTTCAGCGAGACCATCAACAAGGTGCGCACGGCCGGCTCGACCGGACCGGTGAAGGCCTTCCGGCCGGAAGAGGACCTGGTCATCGGGCTGACGCTGCTGGACATCACGCTCGAGCAGTACAAGCTGGCGGTGAACGGCAATGCGGTGACCACGACGGCCGCCGGCGTCGGTACCGCCGGCTTCAAGTCGCTGAAGCTGCACAAGGGCGCGCAGGTCGCGACGATGGCGCTGCTGGTGCGCGGCGATGCCTCGCCCTATGGCGACAACTACAAGAGCCAGTATCAGGTGCCGGTGTGCTTCCAGTCCGGCACGCCCGAGGTGGTGCACAAGAAGGGCGACCCGGCGGGCCTGGCGCTCGAATTCACGGCGCTCGAGGACCCCGGCGCCGCCACCGTCGATGCCCGCTTCGGCAGCCTGGTGATGGAGCACGCCGCGGCGCTGCCTGAGGAAGATCCGTGATGGACGTCGCGATCGGCGACGCGATCGTCGTCACGCCGCTCATCCAGGAGGCCCGCCGGCTCGACGGCGAAGCGCGCGACCACAAGCGCGCCATCGCCCGGCATCGGCAGGATCTGCAGGACGTGCGCCGGCGCCAGGCCGAGATCGAGCGGCAATGCGCGAAGCTCGGCATCACCGTCACCTATCAATCCACTGGCGCAGGAGAGCATCCATGGCCGCAGACCCAATCCTCGACCTCTCGACGCTGATCGCCGATCGCCCAGCGATCCGCATCGACGGCCAGACCTTTCACCTCAAGTCGCCGGACGAGATGACCCTCGCCGAGAGCTTTCAGTTCTCGCGCTGGGGCAAGCAGCTCGATGAGCTGGGCGCGGCCGAGCGCATCGACGATGTGCAGGCTCTGCTGCCGACCGTGTGCCGCGCGGCATTGGCGGACGTGCCGGAGGACGTGCAGGCGCGATTGTCGGCGTCGCAGCGCATGGCGATCGCCGAGGTTTTTACCGCGCTCCTGCTGGCCCGTCAGGCGCAGCTGGCAGGAGCGGTGGACAGCGCCGTCCGATCGATTGGGCAGAGATCATCCCGCGCCTCCAGCGGGTCTTTGGCGGCAACCCCGGCTGGTGGCTCTACGACGCGCCGGCCGCGCTCCTTCGAGCATACCTGATCATGCTGCCACGGCTCGAGGCCGAGCGTGAGCTCGCCAGCATCAACGCGATGGCCGCCGCGTTCGGCGGCATGGGGCGCAGCGACCGGCAGCGCTATATCGGCCGGCTGACGCGGGCGGCGCGTGGCGGCGGCGCACCGGCGCGGCCGACGCCTCAGGGGCTCGCTGCCATGGGCATCGCGGTGGTGATGGTTCCCTCACGCGCTCCGCAGGCCGCCGCGGAGGAAGCCCATGTCTGAGAAGCTCGGCGAGGCGCTGCTGGACATCAACACCAATGATCGGGGGTTCTCGCAGGGTGTCGATCGCGCAGGGCGGAAGGCGACCGGTCTTGGACGCACCTTTGACGAGACGAGCCGGCGTGCGATGCAGCTGGGCAAGGTGATGGCCGCGGTCGGCGTAGCTGCCTTCACCGCCGGCATCGCTGGCGCGGTGAAGCGGCTCGAAGACATGCGCAAGATGTCGGCGCAGGTCGACCAGGCGCTCAAGAACAGCAACAACAGCGCGCATACCTCGGCCAAGGAAATCGAGGCCTGGGCCGACAAGCTCGAGGATCGCACCGGCCGCGCTGCCGAAGAGGTGATGGCGGTGAGCGCCAACCTCGCGAGCTTCGGCTTTGGTCACGACGTGTTCTATCGCGCCATCGCGCTGGCCGACGACATGTCGGCGGCATGGGGCGGCGACCTGCGCCAGAACCTCGAAGGCCTGTCCCGTGCGCTCGACGATCCGATCGGCGGCATGGCGATGCTGTCCAAGCGCGGCGTCAAGCTGACCGAAGACCAGAAGGCGCTGGCGCAGTCCTTCATCGACGCCGGCGACAAGGCCAGCGCGCAGGGCGTGGTGTTCGATGCGCTCGAGGGACAGGTCAAGGGCGTGGCGGAGGCCGGCTTTGGCGGGCTGACGGCCGTGCTGGCGCGCGGCCGCAAAGTCTGGGAGGACGCGTTCGAGGATAT
Organism: Pseudomonadota bacterium; assembly: GCA_048498015.1. Classification (GTDB taxonomy): domain Bacteria; phylum Pseudomonadota; class Alphaproteobacteria; order Rhizobiales; family Devosiaceae; genus Devosia_A. The sequence continues at coordinate 81,891 of JBEHYU010000004.1, read as the reverse complement.
GGTCACCGGCGAGGGCGATGCGGGAGACCTGCGCGACACGCTGGAAGACCTGATCACCACCCTGTCGTCCCCACAATTCGTTGCCGCGGTCACTGGTTTTGGCAGCGCGGTGGCCAAGGTCATCACGTTCATCGCCAACGTGGCATCGAATGCTTACCAGGTACTCGGGGACGTCGCCGAGCGCTTCAAATCCTTCGACCAGCAGAGCGTCGCCGGGCTCGAGCAGCGCATGCGCGACATTGGCCTGCGCCGGACCGAACTGGGCAATCAAATCCTGCAGCAGCAGGGGATGCTCGATCGCGGCGACACCGGGCCGTTCGGCGTCAATACCAGCAACCTCCAGGACGCCATCACTGCCGCGAAGGCCGAGATTGCCAAGCTCAACGACCAGGAGCAGCAGGTGATGGCCCTGCTCGATCAGCGCAAGCCGATCGTATGGCCGCCAGTCGACAGCGGTGGTGGTGGCGGTGGCGGTGGCGGCGATGGTGGCGGCGGCGGTGGCGGTGGCGGCTCCAGCTCCGACAAGGCTGGCAGCAAGGTCGAAGACTACATCGCCAAGCTGAAGGCTGAACGCGAGGCCCTCGACCTCGACGCTACCTCGCAGGCGGTGCTGAACGCCCAGCGGCAGGCCGGCGCCGATGCCACGCCCGCCCAGCTCGCCGAGATCGCCAGCGTCGTCACCGAGACCGAAGAGCACCGGGCGGCCCTGGACCGGCTGACACAGACCTACGAGACGCTGGGCGAGGCAGGCGGCACGGCATTGCACGAGCTGATCGATGCGATGCAGGACGGCAAGGTCGAGGGCAAGGAGCTGCTCGGCATCCTGGGTGACGTGCTGTCGATGGCCGGGCGGTTCGCCCTCAACCAGGCGGCGCAATCGGCCGGGGCCGGCACGCTGATCGGCTCGCTGCTCTCGGGCTTTGCCGGCGCGTTCGCCGATGGCGGACTGATCCCCAGCGGCGGCTACGGCATCGTCGGCGAGGCCGGCCCGGAGCTGGTGACGGCGACGTCGCACGGTGCGCACGTCACTTCGAATGCGAGCCTGGCCGACATGCTGGGCGGCGGCGGTCGCGGCCCGCTCAACCTGTACATCAGCGGGGTAGGACTTACCGAAGCGGAGGTGAGCCGCGCGGTCGGTGACGCGCTCGATCGCTATGACCGCTACACGTTGCCCGGGCGCGTGGGGCAGATCAACGCCAACCCGCTGGCGAAGGGCTGATCATCATGGCCCTCGCCCTTCCCCTCTCACGCGCCAACCTTAGCGACCTCCTGCAGGTCGCCACGGTGGACTGGACCCTCAGCGAGAACCAGGAGCTCTCCGACCTCGGCGGCGGCGAGACGCTCGCGGCCGACCTCGGGCCGCGGCTGTGGCTGGCGGACTGCACGTCGATCGAGGCCGACATCGACACGATCGAGGCGCTGCGGGCGCGGGCCAACACGCTCGATGGCGCCATACAGAGCTTCTACCTGCACGATGCGCGCCGGCCGTTTCCGGCGACCGATCCCACCGGCACGCTGCTCGCGGCCGCGAACGTGACGATCTCGTCGATCGAGGTGAACCGCAAGGAGCTGACCTTCACCGGCCTGCCGGCCGGCTTCGTGCTGCCGGCCGGCACGCTGTTCTCGGTGACGGCGGGCAATCCGTCGCGCACCGCCCTGATGCAGCTTGCCGCGGCCGTGACGGCGAGTGGCGGCGCCGGCGTCGCCGGCCCGGTCGAGGTGCGGCCGCATCTGAGGCCGTGGATCGCCGCGACGCAGACGGTGACGCTGCTCAAGCCGGTGGCCAAGGTGAAGCTGGTGCCGAAGTCGCTGAGCGTCGCGCATGTGACGGGCGCTACCTACCGGCTGCGGCTGTCGGCGCGCCAGACCCTGGCGGCGGGCTAGCCATGGTGTTCCCGCTCGACGTCGAAACCCAGAGCGCCATCCGCGATCGGCGGGCGGTGATCCCGCGCACCTTCGTGCTGGTGGGTCCCGTCGTGCCGATCGGCGGCGGCGACGAGAAGACCTTCGGCTTCACCAATTTCGGCGAGGACGTGGTCACCAATGTCGTCGATGGTTGGAGCGGCGAGACCGTGAGCCACGTTTACGCCGGGGACAATGCCCCGATCGTTGGCATGGACCCGATGCCGCTTCATATCGGCGTCGAGATCGACACCGTCAGCATCACGCTCAACCACCTCCATGCCGAGGTCCAGTCGCTGGTGCGCGGCTACCAGTGCCGCTTCGCGCGAGTGCAGGTGCATCGGGGCTATCTGTCGCCCGACAGCATGCTGCTGGTCGCCGCCCCGCGCTGCCGCCGCCGGGGCTTCCTCAACGGCACACCGATCAAAATTCCGGCCATCGGCGAAGCGGGCAGCACGGTGCTGCGCCTCGTGTCGCAGAGCCGCGAGCTCACCAGGACGAACCCACTGGTGGCGAGCGCCGAGTTCTATGCCGCGCGCAGCAATGACAAATGGGGCCGCTACACCGGGACGGTGGGGCAATGGCCGATCTGGTGGGGTGAGCAGCGAGGGAAAGGCCGCTGATGCCGGTCTGGCTGATCTCACTGCTGGTCGGGGTTGTCCTGCAGGTTGCCGGGCAGATCGCCACGTCCATGGCACGCCAGGACGCGCCGAAGCCGAAGCGATCGAAGAGCACCGCCGCCGGCGGCATGCACACCACGCTCGAGTATGGCGGCGACCTGCCGCCGCGTTTCATCGTGGGCAATTACGGCACTGCGGGACAGCTGCGCTATGCGGGCAGCTGGGGCAATGTGGGGGGGACGCCGAACGCCTATCTGTCGCGCGCGATCGAGGTGAGCTGCCTGCCGATCCGCGGCTATTCGGGCTGGCTGGTCGATGGCGAGCGGGTGACGCTGGCCGACCACACGACCGGCGATTTCGGCTACGCGGTGCTGGAGTATCGCAACGCCGGCAAGGACCATCTGTGGATCAAGCCCTACCTCGGCGACCAGGTGGCGGCCGACCCGCTGATGCTGGCCAAGTTCGGGGGTGATGCGGCGCGGCCTTATGCCGGGATGGTCGGCCGTGGCTGCGGCTATTTCGTCGTCACCGCATTGGTGAACCGCGAGCTGTTCAACGGCATCCCCGAAATCATCGCCGAAGTCGATGGCATCGAGCTCGACGATCCACGCGGCGACGATCAGCACGACAACCCGATCGTCGCCGCCTACACCCTGCTCAAAGGTCTCAGCTATGACGGCGAGTGGATCTACGGGCCGCAGGGCATCACCGAGGCCAATTTCCGCGCCGCCAATTTGGAGGCCGAAGCCGACAAGTGCGACGCGGCGCGCGAGCTCGCGGCCGGCGGCACCGAGAAGCGCTTCCGCATCGGCATGGATGTGGGTCTCGACGAGGAGCCCCAGGCAATCATCGGTGAGCTGCTCAAGGGCTGCTCGGGACGCTGGGCGGACCTGGGCGACGTCTATCGCTTCCTCGTCGGCGATCCGGGCGATCCGGTCTTCAGCTTCACCGACGACGACATCATCATCAGCGAGGGGCAGACCTACGATCCGTTCCCCGGTCTCGAGGCGATCGCCAATGCGATGACGGCGACCTATCCGAGCGCCGCGGCGGGGTGGGCGATGGTCGCCGCGCCGCCGCGCTACTCGGACGAGCTCGAGGACGAAGATGCCGGGCTGCGGCTGCCCTTCTCGACGGTGTTTCGCGCTGTGCCTTATCCGGTGCAGGTGCAGGAGCTGATGGCGACGACCGTCGCCGATGGCCGCCGCTTCCGCCGGCACAGCTTCACTGCGCCGCCGGAGTGGTGGGAGCTCGAGCCGCTCGACGCGGTGGCGTGGACCAGCGCGCGCAACGGCTATGACAGCAAGGCCGAGCTGATCTCGACGATGGAAGACCTGCCCACCGCCAACCAGTTCGTCGGCCTGCAGGAGATCGATCCGGTCGACTACAACAGCTGGAGCAGCGACCAGGAGCTGCCGCACGATGTCGCCCAGCTGGTGGTGGTGCGGCCGGCGCCGCAGGTCAGCTCCGGCATCACCTTCGAGCCGTACATCGTCGTCGATACCGATGGCGGCGGTCGCCGTGCCGGCATTGAGGTGTTCCTCGACGCTGGCCTGATCGACGTGCAGGCAGTGCGGGTGCAGATCGCCGAGACGTGGGAGGACGAGCGGGTCGTGGCCGACGCCACGTTCGACTACGACGTCGAAGAGCTCGATCCCTCGCGCGTCATCGCCAACCCGGCGATCCTTCCAGACAGGCTCTACGAGGCGCGAGCCATCTACCGGCCGTACTCCGGGCGCGTGACCCGCTGGAGCAACCAGGACGAGGATGGCACCGAGGGCGACTGGGCCACGGTGATGACGCCGAACATCCCCGACGTCGATATCCCGCCGATCGAGGTCACGATGCTCGGCACCGAGCTGCAGAACGACCATGCGCTGCTGACGGACCCGTCGATCGGCGGCAGCATCCCCGACCAGCTGCAGCAGCTGCATGAGCTTGCCGACACGCTCGCCCTGGCGGTGATGAGCGTGGCCGACACGGTCAAGCAGCGGCTCGACATTCTGGACGCGCAGCGCGAGGGCGCCGCGGCAGCGATCGTTCGAAACGACCTCGCGATCGTTACCGAGACTGAGGCCCGGGTGGCCTCATCGCTTGAGATCATCGCGCAACTCGGCAACGCCATCGCCGGCGGCTACCTGCTCTTTGAGGGTGTCGCCAATACCGACACCGCCGAAGTCTCGATATCGGCAAAGGTCAAAGCGGCCTTCGGCAACGCGGTATCCCAGGCCGCCTGGATGCTGAGGTCCAGCGTGACCGAGGACGGCGACGAGGCGGTCTTCGCCGTCTACGGCAAGCTCGATGTCTTCGTGCCCACCCTCGGCGGTTTCACCACCGCGATCGATACCCTCGACGATGGCACCGTGCGCTTCTCCGGCACCCGCATGGGCCGTATCGATAGCCTCGACGGCCGCAGCTACATCGACTTCGAGGACGGCATCGACATCTACTCGGAGAGCGACTGATGGCCCTCTCCTGGCGCGTGAAGAACGATCGGTTCGTGGCGTGGCAAACGCCGGCGTCGGGCGACAAGATGGCGCCGTTCGACAGTCCCGAGCTGCACCTCGATCGCGTGTGGGTTTCCTCGACCTTCGATTATCTCAAGGTCGCCCACCGCGGCATCCACTCGCTGACCCATCGCGCGGTCGCTGGCAAGTCGCAGACCTTCGGCACCGTGGTCATGCGCGGGCAGACGGTCGCCCAGGACCAGGTGCTCTACCCCCACGGCCTCGGCTATCCGCCCCGCTACATGGTGGCGATCGGCGGCAAGCTGATCCAGAACTGCTGGCCGGTGCAGCGGGTCAGTACCGACAGGATCAGGACGGCGTCTTTCTATGCCACCAGCACCGCGATCCACTGCATCAACCATGGGACCTCCAGCGCCTCGGACCTGGCGGCCGCGACGATCGACTACGAGCTGCTGCTGTTTCGGCCGCCGCTCGACGGCTATGACCCAGACCTGCCGGTTTTCTCTGCCAGTCAGGGTATTCTCGCCAAGGGCCTGATCAACGCCGACGACGTGCTGCTGCGGCGGTCCGACGATCTCGATGCCTCGCCCTTCGACATCAGCCTGGGGTCCGCCGTCGATATCGACAATGGTTCGGTACGCTGGTTCGGGCCCGATGGCAGCGTCGTCTCCTTCGGGCCCTATGGCGGCGCGGCCTCGGCGCCGCAGTCGATCCAGTGCGCGGTGACCGGATGAGCCGGCGCGTGGAACTCAAGGCCGGCAATTTCCGGGTGGTGCGCGATGGCATCCGCGTGCTCGAGACGCTGCCCGACCTCAAACCGTTCAGCCTGGTGCCGGGCGGCAAGCTGTTGCTCAGCGGCTACAGCTTCAGCTACGCCAATCCGCGCCGCGACCTCTGGTACCATCACAGTGCGACGGTGCAGATCGACGATACGCACTTCACCGGTGGCTGCTCGAGCTACACGGCGCTGCTGGGCGATGAGTGGGGCCCAGGGCGCGCGCACAACATCGCCGACGTGCTGCTCGGTGCCATGCCGCCCTATACCGAGTTCATCGACGTCCGCGTCAAGCTCACCCGCACCAGCGCGCCCGACAAGATCATGGGCAACTCGATCCCCACCGTCGTCGCCGGCGAGTGGATGAGCATGGTCGGCGGTGCCACCATCATCGAAGGCTGGCCATCGCTGTTCGTGCGCACGCTCGAATTCGTGCTCGACCACCCAGGTGAGGCAGCCGTGAAGTGTTACCTGCGCCGCAAGACCTCGATCCGGGCGCTGACGTTGAACACAGCCGGCAGCAACAATGCCGCGGGCTGGCGCGTCGGCGTCGACAATGCCGGCATCTTCGGCAAGCTCGAGCAGGACAAAGACCCCACCACATCTTTCTTCGGTGGTTCCCCAGCTCTTGCTCCTGCCAACTGGCTCGCCAAGGGCGGCACGTCGCCCTGCAAAAGCTCCGTCTCGGGCGACTGGTCATCGACCTACACCGGCGACATCGAGATCACCCCCGGCCGCGCGAGCGCGGCCGCATGAGCATGGACAGCACGACATGACCCGCATCTGGACTGGCACGGCCTCGGTGACCAATGGCGACGCGACGGTGGTGCTCACCGGCGCGCCGCTGAGCGACGCCAACTGCCCGGCCGACGCGACGATCGTGCTCGGCGGCGCCACCTATTTCGTGCTGGGCCTCACCAACAACACCACGGTGGAGCTCACCCGCGCCTATGCCGGCGACACCGATGCGGCGGTGCCGGCCGAGATCGATCCGATGACGGCGGCGACGATCTCGGTGTCGCAGGCGACGCTGCTCGCGACGCAGGTCCAGGCGCAGCTCAACGTCCTCGACAAGAACAGCCAGGGGCTGTTCTACAACTGCATCGGCGCCACCGGCGGCGGCGATCCAGGCGTCGGCAACATCGCCTTCGACGATCCCGACCCGACGCTGGTCACCGAGCTCTACCTCAACGACGTCGATGCCAATGACCGCCAGGTGGGCGGCATCCTGGGCCTGTTGTCCGCCGGCACGATCGCCGTGATCCGCTCGCTCGCCAGCACGGCCTATCGGGCCTACCGCCTGCCGGCGGGCACAGTGGGCACCGGCTCGCGCACGGCGGTGGTGGAGTATATCGACCACGATGGCGTGCTCGGCAGCGAGCCGGTGAGCATGAGCTATTCGCGCGTCGGCGAGGGCCTCGAGATCGACGCTACGGGGCTCTATGCGGATCGCGGGGACCATGACGACGAGGTGTCTGGCTTCGTCTACCTCGCGACCGATGGCGATGCCGGTGGCGGCGGGGCCGCGGTGCTCTACATCAAGAACACGGCCGATGACGGCGATTGGACCGATGCGGTCGCCTTCCAGGGCACCGCCGGCTTCAAGGGGTGGTCGCCGACTTTCGTGCTTGCCAATGACGGCGCCCGCCGCGTGCTGCAACTGAGCGGGTACGTCGGCGGTGAGGGGCCAGAACCAACCACCGATGTCGGCAAGTATGTCGCTGCCTCGGGCTACACGCCCAACATCGCTGCCGCGATGGATATTCGTGGCGCGGCCGGTGCACCTGGTGCGCCTGGTGGAGACGGCCGCGACGGCACCGACGGCACCGATGGCACGGACGGCAGCAACGGCGCCGATGGCACCGATCCCGGACTGCTGCTGATCTGGGATGAGGCGACGGCCGGGACCGACCAGGGCGCCGGCAAGATGTGGGCGAACGACACGCTGGACGTCGCGACGAAGCTCTATCTCAGCCGCACGGGCCGCAACGGCGAGAACCTCACCGACACCAATGCCGACCTGGTCATTTCGACCAGCACCAGCCGCAAGTCCAACTTCGTGCTGACGCGCTCGGGCGGCAATGCGTTCGCCCGCATCGGCATCGGCGAGAGAACCGGACATGGCACGTTCGACGAGTACGCCATCGTCTCCAATCCCTCGAGCGATCCCGGCTTTTCGACCAACGACCTGGTGAGCCTGCAGGACCAGCAGGTCGGCGATATCGGCGCCAGTGGCGATGGTTCGTTCAGCGGGCCGGGCGGCGCGATCGCGGACAACTTTCTCAGCTTTGCCGACACGTCGGGCTCGGTGGGCAAGGACAGCGGCTACAGCGCGGCCAGCTTCATGGCCTCGGCCAACAATGGCAGCGACTTCGCGAGCAAGCAGGCGGCCCACGACAATCTCAGCCTCGACGGCGCCGATATCGCCTCGGGCGCAACCGTCAACCTGGAGACGGCGACGGGCAGCTTCGTCGCCGTCACCGGCACGACGGCTACTTCGGCCATCACGCTCAGTGACGGTCACCGCCGCCGCGTGATGGCGGCCGGCGCCTGGCCGATCACGGTCGGCGCGAGCCTGGTGCTCAACAATGGCGGCAGCAACTACACCTGCGCTGCCGGCGACATCATCGACTTCGTGGCGGACGGGACGGTGATCCGCGGCACCATCCACCCGATATCGGGCGTGATGCCCAAAGTGGTGCCGCTCACCTATCTCGACACGGACGGAACGCTGGCCGCCAACAGCGACACCAAGCTGGCGACGCAAAAAGCCACCAAGAGCTATATCGACGGCCTGGCCCTCAACCTCGGCAAACGTGGGCGGGTGCGCGCGGCGACCACTGCCAACATCACCATTTCGACCGGGCTCAACAATGGCGACGCGCTGGACGGCGTGACCCTGGCCACCGGCGACCTGGTGCTGGTCAAGAACCAAACGACGGCCGCCGACAATGGTGTTTACGTCGTCGGCGCCTCGCCGGCCCGCGCCAGCGAGTACGACAGTTGGGCGGAGTTTCCGGGCTCGCTGATCGCAGTCGCCGAGGGCAGCACCAACGCCGACACGCTCTGGCTGTGCACCAGCAACGACGGCGGCACGCTGGGCAGCACGTCGATCGCCTTCAGCAAGATGGTCATCGCCGGCGAGCTGCTGGCGAGCGACATCGGCAACACCGTGCAGGCCCATGACGCGGGGCTCGACGCGTTTGCGGTACTCGCAGATGCGGCCGGCGTGCTCCAGAACGACGGCGCCGGAGGGCTGTCCTGGATCAAGTCGACCACCGTCGTGGTGGGCAGCATGGCGCTCGCCAACAACGCCGCCGGCAACGTGTCGCTCGGCTTCGCGCAAGGCGTCGTCCTCGCCCACTGCGGGACCAGTGCGGGCGGCATCCTCAGAGGCTCCTGGCTCATCACCAGCGGGCCGTTCTGCTCGGCGCTTGGCCAGGCGGCGACGACGATTGGCGACAATACGACCGGCGCTCTTGGCGGCACGACGGGGACGAGCGGCAACATGACGATCTCGTACAGTTCGGGTGGCGTGCTGTACTTCGAGAACCGCAGCGGCGGCAGCCGCACGGTCTACTACGCGGCCATCAAGATCGGCTGAGACAGTCCGAAAGGAGCCATGGATGACCACCACACCCACACCGCATCCCGACAAGCCGAACTGCTGGATCACCGATACCGGCGAGGTCTGGATGCCGGAAGGCGCCAGCGCGGCCGACGTACTCGACGTGCTCGAGGAGGTGTCGGCCGACCGGCCTGCCGATCGCTGGAGCGAGCTGCGCGCCGAACGCGACGCCCGCCTCGCCGCCTGCGACTGGACGCAGCTGCGCGATGCGCCGGTCGATGCAACGGCCTGGGCGGCCTACCGCCAGGCCCTGCGCGACCTGCCCGAGCTGACGGCCGATCCGGCAAACCCGGTGTGGCCGGAGCCGCCGGCATGACGTGGTCACTGGCGACGCGGCCCGCCTTGGCCTTCCTCGCTCAAGCGCCGCTGGTAGCATTCCTCAGAGAGCGCCTTCACCAGCGGCTCCAGCGGGGGCGGAAAGTGCTGGCCAGCCAGGTACCGGTTCCTGAGGTGCCAGAGCATGCGGTGGAGGCGCGGGGTGGCCGAAAACTCGACGTTGAACGGCTCGAGGCGGACGCTGCCGACGCTCATGGCCGCATCGATCATGGTCAGGTAGTTGTCCTCGTCTTCATCGGCCACGGCCTGCTGGCGCGCCCGCTCGAGCACAGCGGGCCAGATCTGGTTGACCGCGTCCGCCGCCGACTGCTGGTTGTCCCGGCCGGGCGATCCCTGCTCGAAAGCGCCAAAGCACTGGATGTGGTAGCGCCAGTGGTCGTTGCCCTGCCAGCCTGGCGCCGGGCCGAAGAAGATGCGCGCCTGACCGACGCCGCCCGGCAGGTCGGCCTCGAAGCTGAGGGGCTCGGCGCCCCGCCGCCATGTCAGACGTTCGGTCATGGGGGCGGGAAACTACTACTCCCGCCGGCCGGAGTCTTCAAAGGGGTGTCGAGAGGGGGACGAAGGGGCTTTGACGGCCCCGGGCACTATGTCAAAACCGGGCGTGAAAAGTGCAAAACCCGGCGGCGCGCTACAATGACGACTGCAAAGCTGGCGGGCTAGGCACCTCCCCCCTGGTGGGGGAGGATAGCGAAGCTAGCGCCTTCGGCGCGTAGCGGAGCTTGGTGAGGGGGTGTTTGCCTTCGGTCAGCGCTTACTCCGCCGGCGCTGCTACAGGCACATAACTCCGGCTGCCTTTGGTGCCCGGCAGATAGGCCCAGCTCGGGCGCTCGAACAGGAATTTCCCGCGGCCGGTCCACTCGACCGTCCGGTAGAGCAGCACCGACACGCCGATGGCGACGATCATCACGAGGAAGCTCGACACCGTGACGTCCTGGATCAGCCCGATCCTGGCCAGCGCGATGCGCGCGAAGGACATCGGCAGCACGAAGACGAGGTAGACGACAATGGAGTGCTCGCCCAGCCAGCGCAGCCATTTGGTCTCGCGCGGCCCGGTGATCAGCCCGGCCGTGATGCAGAGCGCCAGCGAGCCGGCGATCGCCAGCGTCAGGCGCACGCCGGGCAGGCCGGCGAGGCCGAGCTGGATCTCGTTGGGCAGCACGGCGAAGCCCGGCGAGAACACCAGGGCGATGTTGACGGCGGCGTAGACGCCCAGCCCAATCAGCGCCAGCCGGCGATTGGCCATGGCGGCATCCACCAGCCTGAAGATCAGCGGCGCGAACACGTAGCCGGAGTAGAAGTAGACGAAATAGGCGCAGAACTGGTCGACGAGATATGAGCCGGTCTGGATATGCGCCATCTGGAAGGCGGCGCCGAACGCCCACACCAGCCAGCGCGGCGCGCGAAGGTCGTACATCAGCTTGGTGACGAGGCTGAAGGCGGCGAGCAGATAGATGAACCACAGCACGCCATAGGGCTCGACGATGGCCCAGAGCAGGTCGCTCGCGGCTTCGGCCGGCGCGGCGCTCATGATGCCGACCTTGAGCACGATGTGGATCACCGCCCACAGCGCATAGAAATAGAGATAGTGCACGACACGGCGGTCGGCGTAGGCGCGCCAGGTGCGGCTCAGCACCTGGTCGAGGAACAGCCCCGAGATCAGGAAGAACTCCGGCATGCGGAACGGCGTCGCAAAGCCGATGACGTAGTGGAACAGGCCGACGCCGGACGCGTCCTGGCCGACGTTGAACACCGAATACATCATCACCACGAGGATGATCGAAATCCCCTTGGCGGTGTCCACCCAGGCGAGGCGGTCGCGATGATCTGACATTGCCGCAAAACTCCGTTCAGAGCTTCGCAGATAGGGCAAGCGAGGCATTAACGCCCGTTACAGTCGCAACGAGGGTTAGCCCGGATGCTTAATGCCGAAAATTGTAGCGGACGGGCGCCGGTCAGACGCCGACCGGCACCGACGCGTAGGCCGCAAACATCACGCCCAGCGTGAGGAAAAACAGGACGGAGAGCGAGAAGGTCTTGAGCATTTGGGGCGGCTTTACTGGTCTGGAGCGCACTTACGCAGCGCAACGCGGGTTATAGGGCGGACTAGTTAATCGACGATTGTGTCGGTGTGGTTAAGGTTCGGGTAACGTTGGATTACGCCCCCGACATCGCCCCTATGCGGCCCGCCGGCTGAACCGGCGCTGAACGCCGCGTCGCCGCCTGTTCGATGCGATTGGCGGCCTCTACATAACCGCCGCCATCACGCAGCGACTGCCCCAGCGTGCGCGCCGCAGCCGCGTATGTCTCATGCCCCGCTTCGAGCTGATCGACCGCCGCCCGCAGCATCCGGGCGTTGGCCGGTTTGCCCCAGGCCTCGTCGTCGAGAACGAGGCCGGCGCCGGCCGCCGCCATCGCCTGGGCGTTGCGCAGCTGCTCGAACTGCTGCGGCACCGCCACCATCGGCACCCCGGCCCACAGGCTCTCATGCATCGAGTTGAGTCCGGCATGCGTGAGAAAGATGCGGGCGCGCTCGAGTATGGCGAGTTGCGGCACCGCTTCGGCGAAGATGAAATTGGCGGGCGCACCGGCGAACTGGCGCAGATCCGTGCCGCGGCCCACCGACACCAGCACCTGGCCCGGATAGTCGCGGAACGCCTCGATGCAGCGCGTGAAGAAGGCCGTATTGCCGTGATGCAGCGTGCCCAGCGAGATGTAGAGCAGCGGCCGCCCGTCGAGCTTGCCGTAGTCGAAGGCTTCGAGCCGGGTGGAGGGCTCGATCGAGCAGCCGGTGAAGGCGTAGCGCTTACCCTCGAAATACGGCGTCTTGGGATGCACCAGCTTGCTGGTCAGCATGATGGTCAGCTCGCTGCCCTGCCGCGGCGCCAGCGGCAGCCGCCAGGGCAAATTGCGCAGGCCGTGCCACTGCATCTTGAGGAAGCCCAGCGCGAACTGCGGCAGATGCCTGAGGACGCTGAGCTCGTAGCGGATGAACTCCATCGGGCCGCTGATCTGGCGGAACACCTCGAAGATGAAGGTGGTCGAGATCGACACCGACGGCACGCGCAGCTTGGTGGCCAGCATCTCGCCCCAGATTGCCACGCCGTCGAAGACGACGAGATCGGGCGGGTCGTCGCGCAACGCCTTGTAGGCGGCGCCCAGCAGCGGCCCGGTCGCCATGAAGATCATCGCCAGCCAGGCCACGAGGTCGCCGTCCTTGAGGGTGCGCGAGAAATCCTCGAGCTGGATCACGCCCTCAGGGTAGGGCGCGAAGCTCGCGCCTGTCGCCGTGATCAGCGGCGCGAAATTGGCATCGTTGAAGATGGTCACCTGGTGGCCGCGACGCGCCAGTTCCTTGGCGATCGGCAGCACCGGGTTGAGATGGCCGTAAGCGGGAACCGAAAGGATGGCGATCTTGGCCAAAGGCAGATCCGAAGGGGTCAGGTCGGGATGCTGGCATAGGCCGCGATGAACAGCCCGAGGGTGAGGAAGAAGAGGATCGACAGCGAGAACGTCTTGAGCATTTAGGCCGGCGCGGGTGGGCGAGACGGCGCCTGCTCTACAGGATTCTGGCACCAGCGGAAGCGGCTAATCCGTCGCATTCAAGCCAATTGTGACGGCTTGCGACTTTTCCGTCGCATCCGGCTGGGCGGGGTGCAGAATTTTGTCGATTTCCGAACGGCGGCGCGACTAGCTGCATCCAATCACGGAGAGAACCGATGAAATTCATGTGCCTCGTCTATTTCGAGCCCGGCGCGTTCGACGGCGCCACCCAGGAAGAGCTGACCAAGCTGACCGACGACACCATCGTCGAGGACAATGCGCAGCGCGCCAGCGGCCATTTGCTGCTCGGCCAGCCGGTGCGCGGTCCGGAAACGGCGGTGACGCTGCGCGGCGGCCGGCGCGGCGTGGTTCGTACCGATGGGCCGTTCCTCGAAACCAAAGAATGGCTGGGCGGCTTTACGCTGATCGAGGCCAGGGACATGGAAGAAGCCATCGCGCTCAACCGCGACAGCGCCATCATGAAATATGGCAGCGTCGAAATCCGCCCCTTCTCCGAGGACGACGTCCACAGCGAGACCGGTCAGCGCCGCCCGGAGCTCAAGCTCTAAAGCAACTCGATCGCGTAGTTTTCGATCACGGTATTGGCGAGCAGCTTCTCGCACATGGCCGCGAGGCTCAGCCGCGCGTCGGCGGGGTCGGCGTCGCCGATATCGAGATCGAAGACCTTGCCCTGGCGGACGGCGGAAACCCCGGCGAAGCCGAGGCTCTTGAGCGATCCGGTGATGGCCTGACCCTGCGGGTCAAGCACGCCGGCTTTGAGGGTGACGGTAACGCGAGCTCTCATGGCTTCGTCTTACTGGACGAGGCGCGGCCCGGTCGTCAGCGCGTTGTCGGTTTCCACAAGAATGCCGAGCCGCTGCGCCACTTCGCGATAGGCGTCGACCAACCCGCCGAGGTCCTCGCGGAAGCGGTCTTTGTCGAGCTTGTTGCGGGTCTTGATGTCCCACAGCCGGCAATTGTCGGGGGAAATCTCGTCGGCGAGCACGATCCGCATCGTGTCGTTCTCGTAGAGCCGGCCGCACTCGATCTTGAAATCGACGAGCTGGATGCCGACGCCCATGAACAGGCCGGTGAGGAAGTCGTTGACGCGCACGGCGAGCGACATGATGTCGTCGAGCTCGGGCGGGGTGGCCCAGCCGAACGCCGTGATGTGCTCTTCGCTGACCATCGGGTCGTTGAGCGCATCGTCCTTGTAGTAGAACTCGATGATCGAGCGCGGCAGCTGCGTGCCGGATTCGAGGCCGAGGCGCTTGACCAGCGAGCCGGCGGCGACATTGCGCACGACGACTTCGAGCGGGATGATCTCGACTTCCTTGATCAGCTGCTCGCGCATGTTGATGCGGCGGATGAAATGCGTCGGAATGCCAAGCGTATTGAGCTTGGTGAAGACGTACTCGGAAATGCGGTTGTTCAATACGCCCTTGCCATCGATGATGGCATGCTTGGCGCCGTTGCCGGCAGTGGCATCGTCCTTGAAGTATTGAACGAGAGTGCCAGGCTCGGGACCCTCGTACAGGTCCTTGGCCTTGCCCTCGTAAATCTTCCGCCGACGGTTCATTGGAAAAATCCTGGCAGATATGGGGGAGGTTGCGCCGTTCATGCGCCAGAACAGCCAGCGAAAGCAAGCTGTTTCGGCCCTGGGGTTACCGGCCCGGAAAACACTCAATCGACTGAGGGATTTAGGCGCAAATCCTCGCAAAACAAGAGATCGTGCCGGCCCCGTTGATTAACACCGTGTTCCCGATTATCTCCTCTTTGTGAGGGCGCGGGGCGCCAAAACAGACAGAGCCGGCGGAGACCGAAAATGGCGCAGTTCGACGATCGCGAGAAAGCCCAGGAAGCCAAGTTTGCCCGCGACGGGGAACTGCGGTTCAAGGCGGAAGCCCGCCGCAACAAGCTGCTCGGGCTGTGGGCCGCCGAGCACATGGGACTCAGCGACGATCACGCCAAGGCGTACGCGATCGAAGTGGTCGAAGCCGATTTCCAGGAAGCCGGCGACGAGGACGTGTTCCGCAAGATTTCGGCCGACCTCAAGGCCAAGGGCGCCTCGGTCTCGGACGACATGATTCGCAAGAAGATGGCCGAGCTGACCGTTGTTGCCCGCGAGCAGGTCTCGGCCGAAGGCTGAGCAGATGGCCGCGACCGGGACGCCGGAAGTTCTCCAGCGCTTCTTCGACACCACCAATGCCGGCGACAGCGCCGGCTTCCTCGACTGTTTCGCCGCCGACGCCTACCTCAACGACTGGGGCAGCGAATATCGCGGCCGGGACGGCGTGGCCCGCTGGAACCAGACCGACAATATCGGCGTGAAGTCGAAGTTGACACCGCTGCGCCGCGAGCTTGACGGTATGGGCTGGCGGGTGCGGGTGTCCGTAACCGGCGGCGGCTTCAACGGCGAAGGCAACATGCACTTCACGCTCACCGGCGACCGCATCAGCCGGCTGGTGATCAGCTGAGATTATTCGGCGGCATCGGCGGTTTCGTCTGGCAGGCCCGGCGTTACCCCGAAGCGCTTGAGCAGCAGGTTCAGCGTCTTGTCGTCGTGCTCCAGGCTGTTCAATTCGCCGAACAGCCGCTTCTGTGAGAAGCCAGTGCGGCGAGCCAGTTCCTGGACGCCAAAATAACGGGCGACCGCCCCCAGAGCGGAACGAAGCTCCATCGGCGAGCCGTCACGGGCCACTTCCTCGAGGAAGATACGGGCTTCCTCGTCGGAGCGGAACGTCGCCGCGGCATCCCAGCGCGAAAAGCCCTCGGGCATCTAGTCCTCCTTGAATCGGGCAGCAATTTCGCGGGCGAGGGTGATGTCCTTGGCCTGCCTGCTCTTATCGCCGCCGCACAGCAAGATTACCACGCGAAAGCCGTGCTGTGTGAAGTACACGCGGTAGCCCGGCCCGACGTGAATACGGAGCTCGGAGATGCCATCGCCGATGGCTTTGGCATCACCGAAATTGCCGTTCTCGACGCGCAGGATGCGTGCCTCGATTGCCTGCCGCGCACGCATATCGCGCAGCTTCGCCAGCCAGTCGGCGAATTCGTCTGCCCGGATTACCTCGAAACTGTCGTAGAGCCCCATGCGCGGGACTATGCGCCCGCGCATGGATCAATCAAGCCGTCACGCAGCGGCGCGATCCGCGCCAACGCGCCGGCGCAGTTCCGGCTTCGCGAGCGCCGGCGGCTGGTACATGGCCTGGTTGATGCCGACATCCTCGCCGGGCGTAGCGATGGCGTCGATCCTGTCGAGCACCTCGTCGCTGAGGCGAATTTCGGCGCCGGCGAGCAGGTCGTCGAACTGGGCCATGGTGCGCGGGCCGATGATCGCCGAGGTGACGCTCGGGTGAGCCATGACGAAGGCAATGGCCATGTGGGTCAGCGACATGCCGGCTTCGGCGGCCAGCGGCAGCAATTGTTCCACCGCGTCGAGGCTCCGCTCGTTCGACATCTGCAGCGGCATCATCCTGGAGCGCAGCGATTCCGGCAGCGGCTGGCCCTTGCGGTAGCGGCCGGTGAGCAGGCCCTTGGAAAGCGGGCTCCAGACCATCACGCCCATGCCGTAGCGCTCTGCGGTCGGCAGCATGTCGCGCTCGATGGCGCGGTCGAGGATGGAGTAGGGCGGCTGCTCGGTGCGGAAGCGCGCGAGGTTGCGCTTTTCGGCCACCCACTGCGCCTCGACGATTTCCGACACCGGAAAGGTGGACGAACCGATGGCGCGGACCTTGCCGGCACGGATCAGGTCGGTGAGCGCCGAGAGCGTCTCCTCGATATCGGTCTCCGACTGCGGCCGGTGCACCTGGTAGAGATCGATGTAGTCGGTCTGCAGCCGCTTCAGCGAGGCGTCGACCGCCTGCATGATCCAGCGGCGGCCATTGCCCTGCTGGTTCGGATCGGTGCCCATCGGCGCGTGGAATTTGGTCGCCAGCACGACGTTCTCGCGCCGGCCCTTGAGTGCCTTGCCGACGATGGTTTCGGATTCGCCGGCGCTGTAGCGGTCGGCGGTGTCGATGAAGTTGATGCCCGCGTCCAGCGCCTTGTGGACGATGCGGGCGCAGTCGTCATGGTCCGGATTGCCCATCGGGCCGAACATCATGGCGCCGAGGCAATAGGGGCTGACCTTGATCCCGGTGCGTCCAAGATTGCGATACTGCATGATCTGTCTCCTTGAGCCTGCCGATCACCACGGGATCGTCTGGTTGTTCCAACGGGTGAACGTGCCGGTCGGCCCGTCCGGACCGAGCAGCGCCACGCGCACCACTTCGCGCGAGCCGTCCTCGATGCTTTCGGTGCCGGCGAAATTGTTGAGCGCGGTCGCGGTGAAGGCGGGCGACACGAGGTTGACCTTGATGCCGGTGTCCTCGAGCTCGATCATCATCGACAGTGCGAGGCCGTTGAGCGCCGTCTTGGACGCGGCGTAACCCGGCCCGTAGATCTTGTGGTACGGATAGGCTGGGTCGGCATTGGTGGCGAGCGAGCCCACGCCGCTCGAGACGATGACGATCCGGGCGTCGGCGGAAAGCCGCAGCAGCGGCAGCATCGCCTAGTGCACCGCTAGGACGCCGAAGACATTGGTGTCCCAGATGGCACGGACCTCGGCGAGCGAGACGTTGCTGGCCCGGGTGGTCTTTGAGTATTCGGCGATATCGACGCTCAGGTCGCGCCCGGTATTGGAGATACCGGCGTTCTGCACCAGCAGGTCCAGCCGGCCGAACTCGCCGCGGATGCGCTCGGCGGCCGCCGCGATGGAGGCGCCATCGGTCACGTCGAGCTGGATGGCGACCGCGCCGTGCCCAAGCTCGTGCGCCGCGGCTTCGCTCTTGGCGAGACTGCGCGAGCCGACGAGGACGGTGACCCCACTCGCCGCGAGTTCTTTGGCCACCTGCAGGCCGACGCCCTGGTTTGCCCCGGTAATAAGGGCGATGCGCTGATGCGGCATGATCGACTCCATGTTTATCCGATTGGTTGTCACGAGGTCCGCGCTGCACTATCTTGGCTGAAACGGAACCGTGTTCCGCATTCAAATACGGAACATTGTTCCGCTTTGCAAGGGGCGTTCGTCAGTGAGTGAGAAATTGCGCGTTCAGGCGGCCGCGCCGGCACCGGAACAGAGCGCGGACAAGCGTGTTCGCCCCGACGCGCAACGCAGCCTCGATGCACTGGTGAAAGCCGCCAAGGAGGTGTTCGCGACCTCGGGCGTCGATGCGCCGGTGCGCGAGATTGCCGATAAGGCCGGGGTCGGCATCGGCACGCTCTACCGGCATTTCCCGCAGCGCGCCGACCTCATCGCGGCGGTATTCCGCCATGAAGTGGATGCCTGCGCGGCGTGGGCGCCGGCGCTGGCGGCCGCGCATCCGCCGCGCGAGGCGCTCGACCTGTGGATCGAGCGCTACATCGACTTCCTAGGCACCAAGCGCGGGCTTGCCACGGCGCTCCACTCCAACGATCCGGCCTATGCGGGCTTGCCGCCGCATCGCAATGGCCGGCTCATTCCGGCGCTGAAACAGCTGCTCGATGCCGCCGAGTCGTCGGGCGACATTCGCCCGGACGTAGAGGCCTACGACCTGCTCAACGCGATCGGCAGCCTCTACATGAACGTCCGGGATGAGGAGAGCGCCGCCACCGCCCGTCGCATGGTCGCGCTGCTCAAGGACGGTCTGCGCTATGGCGCGAAGGCCTAGGCCCTCAGCCGCTTCATCAGTTCGCCGAACATCAGCAATCCCTCCGGCCAGGGTCCGTGGCCGGAGGCGACGTTGATGTGACCGGCATCGCCCGCCGGCAGGAAGTCGCTGCCCCAGTCGGCGGCAAAACCTCGGGCGGTGGCGAAATCGACGAGCGGGTCGCTGGTCGAGGCGACGACCATCGAGGGGAAGGGCAGGGGATCGGTCGGCGGCTTGAACGGCTTTGCTTCGGGCGGCAGGTTCGGCCCGTCGAAATCGGGCGGCGAAACCAGAAATGCCCCGCGCACCTTGCTGTCCGCCAGCGTCGCCGCCGCCAGCACGATTGCGCCGACTGACATCGAATGCCCGATGAGCACGACCGGGCGGGTCGAATACATGATCTCCTGATGGATGCACGCCAGCCAGTCGGCGAGCACGGGCTGGTCCCAGTTCGCCTGCTCGATGAAGCGCGCCGTGCCCATGCGGGCGCCCCAGCGGCGCTGCCAATGGTCCGGCGGCGAATTGCCCAGGCCGGGCGCGATCAGGATGTCGGCTTCGGAGATCTTCATGCCCGCGACCTAGCCGCGGCGGCGGCCGATCGCAAGCCTTTACGAGCGGTCCTCACGCGCGAGGAAGAACGCCGTGTCCACGCGCTCCATGCCGATGTGTTCATAGAAGCCGACGGCCGTGGGTTCCGAAATCAGGTTGAGGCCGACGCGCGGCCCGAGCAGTTCCTTCGCCCTGGCGATGATGCCCGCGCCGATGCCGCGGCCCTGCGCGCTCTCCTTCACGGCGAGTTCGGCGCAGTAACAGATCCACGAATTGTCGGTGATGCAGCGCGCGAGCCCGAGGATGTCGCCGTCCTCGCGCGCCGTGACGATGAAGTTGGCGCCCGCCAGCATCTCGGCGATCCGCGCGGTGTTATCGAGCGGCCGCTTGGCGTGCATGATGGTGTCGCGCAGCACCGCCACATAGTCGGCGACGCTGAGCGACTGTTCCTGCGCGTAGACGATGCTCACAGCTCGGGCCCGAACACCCGCTCGAAGATCGCATCGACATGCTTGAGATGGTAGAAATCGTCGAACATGGCGTCGATCTCGGACGGCGAAAGCTTCTGCGCGATCTCCGGGTCGGCCTTCAGCAGCAGCGCGAACTGGTCGGCCCGGTCGCCGTGCATCTGCCACACCTTCATGGCGTTTCGTTGAACCGCCGCGTAGGCGTCCTCGCGGCTCATGCCCGCCTGCGTCAGCGCCAGCAATACGCGCTGCGAATTGTGCAGCCCGCCCAGCAGGTCGAGATTGCGCTTCATGTTCTCGGGGTAGACCAGCAGCTTGTCGATCAGCCCGGTGAGGCGGGCCAGCGCGAAGTCCAGCGTCACCGTCGCGTCCGGACCGATCATCCGCTCGACCGAGGAGTGGGAAATGTCGCGCTCGTGCCAGAGGGCAACGTCCTCCATCGCCGGGATCACCATGCCGCGGACCAGACGGCTCAGGCCAGTGAGGTTCTCCGATAGAACGGGATTCCGCTTGTGCGGCATCGCCGACGAGCCCTTCTGGCCGGGTGAGAAATACTCTTCCGCTTCCAGCACCTCGGTGCGCTGCAGATGCCGGATCTCCGTAGCGACCCGCTCGATCGAGGACGCGACGACGCCGAGCGTCGCAAAGAACATCGCGTGCCGGTCGCGCGGGATCACCTGCGTCGACACCGGCTCGACCGCAAGCCCGAGCTTCTCGGCCACATAGGCTTCGACCGACGGATCGATATTGGCGAAGGTGCCGATGGCACCTGAAATCGCGCAGGTCGCGATCTCCCGGCGCGCCGCGATGAGCCGCTCGCGATTGCGCGAAAACTCCGCATAGGCCTCGGCGAGCTTGATGCCGAACGTCGTTGGTTCGGCGTGGATGCCGTGCGAGCGGCCGATGGTGATCGAATATTTGTGCTCCTTGGCCCGCCGCTTGATCGCGGCGAGCAGGGCGTCGATATCGGCGAGCAGCAGGTCGGCGGCGCGGCTGAGCTGCACCGCGAGCGTGGTGTCGAGCACGTCGGAGGAGGTCATGCCCTGATGCACGAAGCGCGCATCGGGCCCGACGATCTCGGCGAGGTGCGTCAGGAACGCGATGACGTCGTGCTTGGTCGTCGCCTCGATCTCGTCGATGCGGGCGACGTCGAAGGTCGCCCCATTGCCCTTGGCCCAGATCGTCTCCGCTGCCTCTTTCGGCACGACGCCGAGGTTGGCCAACTGCGTCGTCGCATGCGCCTCGATCTCGAACCAGATGCGGAACTTCGTTTCGGGCGACCAGATCGCCACCATGTCGGGTCGGGAGTAGCGCGGGATCATGTCAGGCCTTGATGCTGGTCGCGGCGGCACGGATCGCTTCGATCCGCGTCTTGTAGGTCTTGGCGTCGTTGCCCGCGAAGATCGCGTTGCCGGCGACCAGCACATCGGCGCCAGCCCTCACCACCTCGCCAGCGGTCTCCGCATTGATGCCGCCATCGACTTCGAGGTCGATGGACCGACCACCGATCAGCGCCCTGGCCTGTGCGATCTTGGTGATCGCCTCGCGGATGAAGCTTTGCCCGCCGAAGCCGGGGTTGACGCTCATCACGAGGATCAGGTCGAGGTCGTCAATCACGTGCTCGAGCACGGACACCGGCGTTGCCGGATTGATCGCCACGCCCGCTTTCTTGCCTTCGGCGCGGATCGCCTGCAGCGAGCGGTGAAGATGGGGGCCGGCCTCGGCATGCACCGTAATGCCGTCGGCGCCCGCCTTGGCGAAGGCCGAGATGTAGGGGTCGGCCGGGGCGATCATCAGATGGCAGTCGAGGAATTTCTGTGTCAGCGGCCTGATCCACTGCACCACGATCGGTCCCAGCGTGATGTTGGGCACGAAATGCCCATCCATCACATCGACATGGATGTAGTCCGCCCCGGCCGCCTCGACGGCCCGGATTTCCTCGCCCAGCCGCGAGAAATCAGCCGAGAGGATGGATGGCGCGATGCGAAGGGGCCGGCTTGCCATGGCGGATGTCTCCGGGGTGACCGTCGCGGTGCTTACCCGCCGCGGCAGGCCGGGGCAAGCACCCAGAAGTGCTGGGGTCGAGCGGCAATCACATATGATTGTGAGCCGGTACGGTCATAACAGTTGCGATGGCAGCTATTCCCATGAATAAGCCAAGCGAGGTGGATTTTGCTCTGGCGTGCCGGAGCCGGAGTCACCGCGAGTGGGGGAGCATTATCTTCGAGATTTCGCGTTAGTGCGCCCTGGGGGATTTTCGCTGGGTGTCCGCGGTGCAGCTGGGCTTTTGTTGTGGGGCAAAGATCAAATTTCTACTGATCTGGTAGACATGCCGGTGTTTCTTCGCGGCAAGCGGAATTACATTCAGGGGACACAGATGATCGCCCGGGCCTCCGAACGGCTCGGCGAGGGGCGCTGGACGTTGAAGCGTGCCCAATTCGCCCAGATGACCGCCAACGCGGTCGCGGCGTCGCCGGCCGAGATCGCTGGCGGAATCGGCGCCGCGGAGTTTGAAAGTGCCGATGCGATCGTCGCCATCTGGAACTTCGCCGATACCGGCCGGCCGGCCGAGCGGCGCGACGATCCGATGGGCGTTACGCTCGAGAGCCGCGTCGTTATCGACGAGGCGAGTGTCGAGTACGAGATAAGTTCGCCGCCGACCTTCGAGGGGCTGCTCAATGCCCTCGTGCAGGCGACCAAGGGCGAACATGAGGAGCGCTACCGTAGCGCCTCCGACGTGTGGCTCACCGGCTTTCGCAATATCGACCTGCCGGTGTCGGACGGTTGGGGCACGGGGCGGTCAGTGCTCCGGCTGACATTGCTGCGCCGCATGGGGCGCGCCCCGCAGTTCCAGACCTATTGGTCGTTCGAGCTGCGCGATGCTGCCGACCCGGCGCTGACGCTGACCGGCGCGACCAGCTTCGCCTACAAGCAGGAGACGGCCGATGTCGCTTAGAGCATTTGCCTCCGCGATACCGGCCCTGCGCCAGACCGCCGAAGAGATCGCCGTGGCGACGGGGGCCGATCCCGCCTTCATCCGCGACAAGGTCGGGCTCAAGGAACGTGCGGTGCTGGCGCCGGGCGAGGATGGGGTAGGGCTCTCTGCCCGGGCGGTCGAAAAGCTCTACGCCGACAATCCGTCGCTGCGCGCCGAAACCGATCTGCTGATCACGGTTACCCAGACCCCCGATTTCCGCATTCCGCACAATTCGGCGCGGCTGGCGCATGTGCTGGGCCTGCCGCAGGACGTCGCCAGTTTCGATGTTTCGCTCGGCTGCTCGGGCTATGTCTATGGCGTCGTGACGGCGCTGGGCTTCCTCGCGGCCAGCGGCCGCAAGAACGCTGTTCTGGTCACCTGCGATCCCTATAGCCGCATCATCGATCCCGCCGACAAGGATACCAATGCGGTGTTCGGCGATGCCGCGACGGCGAGCTGGGTCTCGGCGGACGATGCCGGAGGGCGCATCCTTGCGCTCGATTTCGGCACCGATGGCGGTGGCGGCGGCGCCATCCAGATCCCCGGCGGCGGTGCCGCGGCGCCCTTCTTCGCCACGCCCGGCGGCCAGCCGACCGAACAACAGACGGTCGACAACATGCGGCTGCACATGGCGGGCCGGCCAGTCTTCAACTTCGTCAACAGCAAGGTGCCGGCGAGCATCACGGCCTGCCTCGCACGTGCCGGTCTGGCCCTCGATGACATCGACTATTTCGCCCTGCACCAGGGGTCGATCTACATGCTCGACGCCATGGCGAACCGTGTCGGCATTCCGCCCGGCAAGCTGCTCAAAAACATGGCGCGCTATGGCAATACCGTCTCGTCCACCATTCCGCTGCTGCTGGAGGAGCTGGCTGCGTCCGGCCGCCTAGCCGGGAGCAAGGTTCTACTTTCCGGATTCGGCGTCGGCCTCTCCTGGGCCACCGCCATCGTTCAATTCTAGGGGACTGCAATGACCAAAGACGAAGCCTTCAAGATGATCCAGTCGGCGCTCGACAAGGTGAAGCCCGGCTCGGGCGCCAAGGCCACGATGGCCAGCCACCTCGTCGATGACGGCTTCGTGGACTCGCTCGATTCGATGAACTTCCTGTTCGAGCTAGAAAACCTCAACGGCGGCCGCCTCGAAGCCATCGACGACACGTTCAACGATTTCCGCGTCGAACGCCTGGTGGAAATTCTTGTGGCCGCTTGATCGCCTGCTGCGGTCACTCGCGGCAGTCTGCATCATCATCGTCGGCACGGTGGCGGTGGCCGGATTCGATCATGCCGCGGTGCGCTATCCGGCGGTCTCCGTGAATGCGCGGAGTTGCGTCTTCGGTCAGATGATGGGGATGCCGGAAGATGCGGCGGTCCTGCTCTTTGGCACGTCGCGCGTCGACCGCGGGCTCTTGCCCGATGTCATGTCGGAGGAACTGGGCGACGGAGAGGCCGTCTATAATCTGGGCCGTCCCGACGGGCACATGTACCGGCATGTGCTCATGCTTCGTGACCTCCTCGAACGTGGTGTTCGTCCCAAGGTAGTCGTCTTCGAACTCGAGATCGCGAACTTCTTCGCCCACGGGGACCAGGCGGTCGCTCACTATCCGTATGCGGCGACGCTGAAGTGGGCCGACATCAGGCAGGCCGCCGACCGATGGCTGCTGCCGCGCCGCCTGCCGCTGGTGTCCGAGGGGCAGATCGCGCTGTCCAAGCTGAGCGATGGCATCGAACTGACTATCGGACGGGCGCCGTTCGACGCCCTTGCGGCTGCCGGGAAACCGGCAGCGGTGCGTTGCGTACTGCGTAGCTTCTACAAGGTTACCGAGGGCGGCGAGCGCCAGAAAGCAGAGGCATACGCCGCTGTCATGGCCGCGCATCCCGAATGGCCCAACGCATGGGGCAATGCCACGCCGGTCTGGACGACCATGCCCGCCATTTCGGAGCTGGAGACAGCTCGCGCGGTCGAGAAACTGGCGGGGCAATACGGGTTCCAGTTGATCCTTTTCCGCATGCCGCCCTATGCGGGCCTGGCGCCCTCTGCGGCGCTCCGCTCGCAGATGGCGCAGGAGATACCCGAATTCGTCTTCGCGTCCGATGAACTCTATCGCTTGCCGCCCGAGGATTTCATGGACGCGCATCACCTGTCCCGTTCCGGTGCTGCCAAGGTTTCGCGCTGGCTGGCGAGCTACGTCAAACAGGTAGAGTCCCGGTGATCCTCGGCCTCTATTTGACGATCTTCATCTATGTGGTCGCGGCCGCGGTCTTTCGCCTTATCCTGCCCTTGAGCCGGCAGGCTGCCCAGGTGTTCCTGGTGCTGCTGGGAGGCATCCTGCTTTATGTGGCCGGTCCGCTGCTGGCCATCTACGTGGCGGCACAATTGCTGCTCACGGTGGCGATCCTGGGGCTGTGCCGGCTGTTCCCGCGCTATGCCAACATCATGTCGTGGTTCGTCTTCCTGGGCCTGCTGCCAACGGTCGTGGCGCATGCCTCGGTTGGAACGCCATTCTCGGCGTCGGTTGACGCAGCCGTGTGGATGCCGCAATTCGGCAATGTCGGCTGGAGTGTGGGCAGTGCGTTTTTCGTCATCCGCAGTTTCGTTTCGCTGCGCGAAGGACTGCAGGCCAAGCGCATGGATTGGCTCGCCATGCTGGCCGGTCTGACATTCCTGCCGGCTTTCAGCGCCGGCCCGATCTTTGGTACGCGCCCATTCCAGGCAGATCAGATTGCCGCGAGCCTGAAAGTCAGGGACATCGCGCAGGCGGTGATGCGGCTCGGTTGGGGCGCGGCGGCATTCTATGTCATAGCGCCACACATCCGCGGGCTGACCGGGCACACCAGCGGCGTCGCCAACATCGCCGACATGTACCTGAATCTGGTGGCGCTCTACTTCGACTTCTCGGGCTATACGTCGATGGCGATCGCCTTTGGCGCGTTCTTCGGTGTGACCCTGCCGGAAAACTTCAACCGCCCCTACCTTGCGCTGTCGATCCGCGAGTTCTGGCAGCGCTGGCATATGTCCCTGAGCTGGTTCGTCAGCACTTACCTCTTTCGCCCGTTCGTTCGACTCTACGGCAAGCCGCGGCTGGGCATTTTCATCGCCTTCACCGCCGTTGGGCTCTGGCACGAACTGTCGCTGGGCTATCTGTTGTGGGGCGTCGGGCACGGCGCAGCGCTCAGCCTGGCGATGAAGCCCCCGGCACCCTGGCGATGGCTGATGGCCACTCTGCCGCGCTGGGCCGGAGCGGCCCTGTGCTGGTTCCTCACCGTGACCTGGGTCGCACTCGTCTCCCTCATCGCCAACCGCGTGTAGGTGCCTATGCTCAAGCTCGTCTTTTCCGTGCTGACCTCGTGGTGGTTCCTGGGCGCCGTGGGCTGGATACTGGTGATCATGGCTTTCCCCATCGAGTCCGGTCTGCCCGTCTACGCCGGCTAGGCTGTCTCGTCGGGCCCGAAGCATTCCCGCTCACGATGAGTTGCCGCGCGCCGGGTTGCCAACGCGCCGCCACTCTGCTGGAAAGCCACCCCATGGATGGATTTTCGTTTCCGCTGGTGTTCGGGGCAGGGGTGCTGAGCTTTCTGAGCCCGTGCGTCCTGCCGCTGGTGCCGCCTTACCTGACCTACATGTCGGGCTCGTCCTTCGACCAGTTGCGGGCGGATGGCGCGTCGGCCGGGGTGATCTGGCGGAAATCGGTGTTCACCTCGATCTTCTTCATCCTCGGCTTTTCGCTGGTCTTCGTCGCGTTCGGGGCGACGGCGACGGCCTTCGGCCAGGCGTTCCGGCAGGCGCTGCCGATCGTCACGCCGATCGCCGGGCTGTTCATCATCGCCATGGGGCTGCATTTCCTCGGCGTGTTCCGCATCGGCTTCCTCGACCGGCAGCTGCGCTCCAACGGCCCGGCCGTGGCCAGCGGGCCGGTCGGCGGCTTCCTGCTGGGGCTGGCGTTTGCGGTCGGCTGGACGCCGTGCATCGGTCCGATCCTCGCCGCGATCCTCTCGGTGGCCGCTACGCAGGATACGGCGTGGCAGGGCGCCGGCCTGCTCGGCATCTACTCGCTCGGCCTGGGCGTGCCGTTCCTGCTTGCCGGCATCGCCATCGGCCCGTTCCTTACCTTCTTCCAGGGTTTCCGCCGCCACATGGGCACGGTGGAAAAGGTGGTGGGCGTGTTGCTGATACTCACCGGGCTGCTGTTCCTGACGGGTCAATTCGCCCGGCTAAGCTATTGGTTCCTCGAAACTTTCCCGATCCTGCAAAGCTTCGGCTGAAGCTACGCATTAACCCTGAAACGGCAAATCCGTGTGGAGACGCCGCGCTAGCGCCATTGTGAACGGGCGATTCACTACCGCCCGCCACACTGGCGCCTATTGCTGGACGAGACCGCGAACCGATGGCTCAAAGCGCTGCGCTGGGACGATTGCTGCTGCTCGAGGAGGTGGCCCAGGCGACTGGGGCGCTGACCGTCGAGGACGGCCTGTCGATCACCGTCACGCACCGGCTGAGCGACATCGAGCCGGTCTGGCGCGCGCTCACCGCCGAAGCCATCGAGTCCCCCGGCCAGAGCATCGATTTCATCCGCCAGTGGGTGCAGGCGCTCGGCGTGCCCGAGGCCAACCAGTTCTACATCGTGGCGCATGAGAACGACGTGCCCGTCGCGCTGATGCCGCTGCAGCGCCGCTGGGACAAGGGCGCCCGCGTGCTCTCCTGGTTCCCCGGCCCGCATGTCGGCTGCAACGCGCCGGTCGTCGATACCGCTCGCGTCGCTGCCATGACGCCGCTGAAGCGCCGGCGGCTATGGATCCGCATGCTGCGCGGCGTCACCGGCGCCGACGTGGTGTATCTCAAGGCCGTGCCGCAATTGCTGGTGGGCGAGGTCGATCTTTTCGCCGAGCTCGGCCAGTGGATCGACGCCGAGATTCTCTATCGCGCCGCCTTCTCGAGCTTCGAGGAAGCCGACCGGACGCAGCGTAATAAGTCGCGCCGCAAGCACGACCGCCAGCAGGGCGACAAGCTCGCCGCGCTCGGCGAAATCGGCTTCGAGGAGGTCGGCAACGGTCCCGAAGCGCTCGCGGTGCTCGACACCATGTTCCGCCAGCGCGCCGTGCGCTTCCGCGAGATGGGCGTGTTCAACCCTTTCGCCATCCCGGTGATCCGGGCTTTCTACGATGCCACGGTGGCAGCCGATTCCGGTGTGCCGGTGAAACTCCACGTACTGCGCCTCAATGGCGACATCGTCGCGATACGCTACAATGTCGTGCATGGCGACCGCCTGTTCTGCCTCATCTCCTCGATGAGCGACGATCCCGCCATCCAGCACGGCTCGCCCGGCAAGCAGTGCCTGCTGCGCGTCATGCAGACCGTCTATGGCGAGGGCTTCCGCGTCTTCGACATGGGCGAGGGGCTCACCGACGAAAAGCGCCATTGGTGCAACCGGCAGATCCCGGTCCGCCACCACTATGTGCCGATCACCCGCCGCGGCGCGCTGGCCGCGTCCGCCCATCGCCGCTGGCAGGTCACCCGCAGCCGCATCAAGAACGACGAGCGCCTGCTGGCGCTGGCCAAGGATTTCCGCGGCTGGATGCTCAAGCTCAGCGGCAAGGCCGACGCCGCGACACCGTCGGCGCGCGACGAAGACTAGATCAGCTTCAACGCCTTCATCGAGGTATGCCCCGATTTGCCGATGATGATGTGGTCGTGCAGCGTCACGCCCAGCGGCTTGGCCACGTCGTTGATCTGCCGTGTCATCTGCACGTCGGCGCTCGAGGGCTGTGGATCGCCCGACGGGTGGTTGTGGACCAGGATGATGGCGGTCGAGCCCAGCTCGAGGGTGCGCTTGATCACCTCGCGCGGATAGACAGGGGTGTGGTCCACCGTGCCGCGCTGCTGCACCTCGTCGGCGATCAGCCGGTTCTTCTTGTCGAGGAACAGGATGCGGAACTGCTCGATCGGCTCGAACGCCATCTGCGCCCGGCAATAGTCGATCAGCTCGGACCATGAGTTGAGGATCGGCTGCTGCCGGTCCACCTGGTCGCGCGCGAAGCGTTGCGCCACCGCGAGGATGACCTTGAGGTTGGCGCGCGAAATCTCGCCCAGCCCCTTCACGTCCGCGAGGCGGGGCAGGGGAGCCGAGAGCACGCCCGAAAAGCTGCCAAAGCGCGCCAGCAGCTCCTTCGCGAGCGCCTTGGTGTCGCGTCGCGGCAGCAGGATTTGCAGGGTCAGTTCGAGCAGCTCGTAATCCTCGAGTGCTTCGCCGCCGAGCCTGAGGAAGCGTTGGCGTGCCCGGTCGCGATGCCCCTCGCGGGGATCGAAATTGGCTTCGTTGAAACCGGGTGCCAGCTGGTTCATGCTTTGTTCCTAGCATGGCGAAACGCGTTGGTCGAGTGGGAGCGTGCGGTCTCAGGGAGCCTGCTCGCCCGGATGCAGCGGGTTGAACAGTCCGCGCGGCGAGGTGGTGAAAATCTCGTGCCCGGTCTCGGTGATGCCGATGGAGTGCTCGGCCTGGGCGCTGAGCGTGCGGTCGCGCGTCACCGCGGTCCAGCCGTCGGGCAGGATCTTCACATGCGGCCGGCCGAGATTGATCATCGGCTCGATGGTGAAGATCATCCCGGGCTTGAGCTCGACGCCGGTGCCCGGCACGCCGAAATGCATGATGTTGGGCTCGTCGTGGAACAGCTGCCCGACGCCGTGCCCGACGAAATCGCGCACGACCGAAGTGCGCTGCGCCTCGGCATGCGCCTGGATCGCCGCGCCGATATCGCCGGTGGTGTTGCCCGGCTTGGCCGCCGCGATGCCGGCATAGAGCGCCTCGTAGGTGACTTCGATCAGCCGCTCGGCCTTGCGCGAAATCTCGCCCACCGCGAACATGCGCGAGCTGTCGCCGTACCAGCCGTCGACGATCAGCGTCAGGTCGATATTGACGACGTCGCCTTCGCGCAGCGGCCGCTCTTCGGGCATGCCGTGGCAGACCACGTGGTTGATCGAGGTGCACAGCGAGTAGCGGTAGCCCTTGTAAAAGAGCGTCGCCGGGATCGCGTGGTTGTCCATCGCGAACTCATAGGCCAGCCGGTCGAGGAAGGCGGTAGTGACGCCGGGCTTCACGTGGTCTGCGAGAATATCCAGCGCCTGCGCCGTCAGGTTTCCGGCCTTGCGCATGCCGGCAAAGCCGGCCTCACCGTGGAGCGGGATAACCCCCGAAGTCCGGCGGGTCTTGGTTTCGGCATCGACGTAAGTGATCATCAGGCAAACTCTTTGTTGCCCCAAGAAATAGTCGCTCAAACGCCGATTTGGAAGGGAGACGGGGTCACAGTGGCTGTAAAACCCCCGCGCGCCCGTTGATTTTGCCGCCGCGCCTTGCCATTGCTGCGCTTTGCCCGGACCGGCCCCATGACTGAAGCCAATCCCACCGCCGCCCTCGTCGTCATCGGCGACGAAATCCTCAGCGGCCGTACCAAGGATGTGAACATCGGCGCCACCGCCGATTTCTGCGCCGACCTGGCCATCGACCTCATGGAAGTACGCGTCGTGGCCGATATCGAGGACGATATCGTCGCCGCCGTGAACGCCGTCCGTGCCCGCTACACCTACGTCTTCACCACCGGCGGCATCGGCCCGACCCACGACGACATCACCGCCGATGCGATCGCCAAGGCGTTCGGCGTGGCGCTGCCGATCAATGCCGAAGCCGCCGCCATGATGGAAGCGCGCTGGCGCGAACGCGGCGTCGAGGTCAACGAGGCCCGGCTGCGCATGGCGCGCATCCCCGAGGGCGCGAGCCTGATCGTCAATTCCGTCAGCGCCGCGCCGGGCTTCCGGATCGGCAATGTGCACGTGATGGCCGGCGTGCCGGTGATCATGCGCTCGATGCTCGAGGCCATTGCCCCGACCCTGAAGGGCGGCCGCAAGGTGCATTCGCTGACGATCAAGTCGCGCGTGGGGGAGGGCAATATCGGCTCCCCCTTCGCCGCGCTGCAGCAGCAATTTCCCGACATCAAGATGGGCAGTTATCCGCGCATGGGCGACGGCGCGGTGATGACCGAGCTGGTGCTGCGCTCGCCCGACCAGGCCGCCCTCGGCGAAGCCGCCAAGGCCGTCTTCGCCATGGTCCAGAAGGCGCATGCCGACGCCGGCCTGCCCGATCCCGATCCCTATTGAACGTGCTCAGGAGGCACGCGTGAACGAACCCCGTCAGAAGAGTTTCCCCGTCAGCTGGGACCAGTTTCATCGCGACAGCCGCGCGCTCGCCTGGCGGCTGAACGCCGAGGGCCCGTTCGAGGCCTGCGTCGCCATCACCCGCGGCGGCCTCGTGCCGGCGGCGATCGTGGCGCGCGAGCTCAACATCCGCACCGTCGATTGCGTCGCGGTCAAGAGCTACGACCACCAGAACCAGGGCGGCATCAAGGTGCTCAAGGCCATCGATCCGCAGATCATCGCCGCCGCCAAGGCCGGCAAGAAGATCCTCATCGTCGATGACCTCGTCGATACCGGCGCCACCGCCCGCGTCGTGCGCGACATGCTGCCGGGCGCGCATTTTGCGACCGTGTACGCCAAGCCCAAGGGCCGCGAGATGGTGGACACCTTCATCACGGAAGTGAGCCAGGACACCTGGATCTTCTTCCCCTGGGACCTCGACGTCGCCTACGTCCCGCCAATCTCGGGCGGCACGGACTGAAGTTGTTCCATAGTCGTAGACATACGAATAGTCGGGCTTGCTAAAAGACCGCTAGCAATATCCCCAGCGCGACGAAGTTGATCTGCTGCCCATGAGCAGCAGGCCCGCCGCGCCGGGGGCACATCATGAAAAGATCGATACTGGCCGCGGCTGCCATGGCAGCCTCGTTGCTGCTTGCCGGCTGCGCCGGAGTCGTCGTCCATCCGACGACCGGCCCATACGACACAACGACGGAAGGCTTCCGCCTGCCTGAGCGCAAGCCGCTGGTAGTGCTGT
Source organism: Pseudomonadota bacterium (assembly GCA_048498015.1). GTDB lineage: Bacteria > Pseudomonadota > Alphaproteobacteria > Rhizobiales > Devosiaceae > Devosia_A. The sequence continues at coordinate 50,024 of JBEHYU010000004.1, read as the reverse complement.
TCGGCAGCAATGTGAGCGTGCTGTGGGTCTGCAATCCCAACAAGAGCACCGCCATGGAGTTCGGCGCCTTCGCCGCCAAGCACAAGTTCAAGATGAACTTCGATTCCTGCGGCGCGCCGCAGAACATCGACAGCGACATCGACTCCACCGACGTGCCGACCGCGCTGATCGGCTTGCTGCAGGATCTGGGCGGCAAGTACCTGACGCAGCCACCGCCGGGAGCGGGCACTGCCGGCATTCAGCAGCAGAGCGGCGGCGTGTCGGCGTTCCAGGTGTTCGATGTACGCTTTGCACCCGACGACAGCATCGCGCTCGTCCCGCTCGTTGATCCACACGACATCCTCTACGTGAAGGTGCCGAGCGCCCCCGCGACGATCCAGACGACGCCGACGCCCCCGCCGACGCCGACCACGCCCCCGCCGCCGACCACCGGAGCCCATTAGCGGTGCTCTCCAACCGTCATCGGGCCTGGATGAAGCGGACGCGCGAGGAGGCCAGCCGGGAGGCGCGCGCCATCCGCGATCTGCCCGGCGTCGTGAGCGTGACGATCGGCGAAAAGCGCACCGGCGACCAGCGGACCGGCAAGCGCGCGCTGGTCGTCTACGTCGATCGCAAACGGCAGGTGGGAGGCTCTTCGCTGATACCACCCTTCGTCACGATAGAGGGCAAGCGCGGCCCGCAGCGCCTGCCTACCGACGTGGTCGAACTCGGCGGCACGTCACGCGCGCTGGGGGTGCGGGGCGGCGACCTGATCCTGTGCACCGATGGCGAGTTCGGGACCGGCAGCCTCGCCTTCATGAAGAACGGCGTCGGCTATGTCGGCACCTGCGCCCATGTCGTGCAGAACGTGGTCACCGGAGCGATATTCCAGTCGGCGCTGCAGGATCCCGCCACGCTTGCCCGCTTCCAGCTCGGCGGCGTGCCCTATCACAGCTCCATCCGCCCGTCGCCGCCGGTGACCGAGGACTTCGCGGTGGTCCAGACCAACAACCTGGCGATCGACGCCTATTGCGTGCTGGGGCATGACCTGCCGGTCAGCGCCTTCGGCCACTTCACCGACGATCTCGAGGCGACCTACTGGTACGTCAGCAACGGCGTGCAGATGACGCTGGGCCATCCCGAGGTTACCGCCGCCGGCGTGCCGGTGCAGATGCTCGTCGATGGCGCATGGTTTCCCTATGCCGACTTCGTCTTCCTGCAGATGCTGACGGGCTCGGTGGTGGGTGGCCACTCCGGCTCGCTGGTGTGCCGCGGCGACGGCGACGACATCGTCGCCTGCGGCATCCTGTTTGGCGGTGCGCCACCCAACTTCGCCTACGTGTTCCCGCTCGTGCCGATGTTCAATCGGGTCTTCGCCGAGCTGCCGTAGTGCACTATGCGCGTGCGGGCCCGGCCCGCCGTGTGCCCAGCACCACCAGGGGGATAGCGATGGCGTACACCACGACCACCGACAGCCAGATGGCGCCCGGCCATTGCTTCTGCACGGCGAAGTAGATCGCCGAGAAGCCGAGCGGCGCGATGATCGAAGCGAGGCTGACGGCCGAGGCGAGGACGCCCTGGAACTGGCCCTGCCGCTCGCCATCGACCTGCCGCGTCGCCAGTGCCTGCAGCGAGGGTGTACCGATGCTACCCAGCGCGAAGATCGGCATGATGGCGAACACCATCCAGCCCTGGCTGGCGAAGGCCATCAGCGCCAGACCGATCGCGGCGCAGGCGATGCCCACCAGCACCGCGCCCCGTTCGCCCAGGAGTCTGGCGGCCGGGCCGGGGAGCAGGGCCTGCACGGCCGTCTGGCACACACCGAACGCGCCCAGCGACAGCCCGACCCAAAGGCCGTTCCACTGGAACGTGTCGAACCCCCACAGCGCCCAGCAGACGCCATAGGCCTCGCCGGTGGCGCTGAGGATGAAGAACACCGCCACGATCGGCAGCAGCGACTTCATCGAGAACACCCAGCGCAGCGGCCGCAGCGGATTGAGCGCCATCAGGTCGAGCTTGCCGCCCGAGGACTGGCGCGACTCCGGCAGGGCGAACAGCGCCAGCAGCAGATTGGCGCCGTTGAGCACGGCCGCCGCGATGAAGGGCAGGCGCACCCAATAGTCGCCGAGTACGCCACCCAGCACCGGCCCGATGATGAAGCCGGCGCCGAACATCGCGTTGAGCAGCCCGAAGCGGCGGGCCCGCACGGCTTCGGGCGAAATGTCGGTGATGTAGGCGGTCGCCACCGAGACATTGGCACTGGTCAGCCCGGCGATGGCGCGGCCGATGAACAGCAGCCACAGGAACGGCGCGAACGCCATCACGAGGTAGTTGATGGCGGCGCCGGCGAGCGAGATCAGCAGCACCGGCCGGCGGCCGAGCCGGTCGCTGAGCGCGCCCAGCACCGGTGCGAAGACGAACTGCATGATGGCGTAGAGCGCCGTCATGATGCCGATGAAAGGCGCGACGTCCGCGGAGTGCGTCACCTCCTCGATGAGGCGGGGCAGGATGGGGAAGATGAGGCCGATGCCGACGGCGTCGAGGCCGATGGCGGCATAGATGATGGCGAGGGGTCTGTTCATGGATAGGCTCCGGCGCGGCGACATGCAGCGCCGTACGGCGCCCATGGGCTCGCGATTGCGTTGACGATGTTGGGAGCCGCTGGTCGGACGCTGCCTGGGGCAGGGCCGGCTTATGCTTGACCACCTGGACGACTATTCGTCCACCTGCTTACTCCGCCACTGAGCGGATCAAGGGAGGCGGTCGCTTTGCGCGACAGCCGGCATTTACGCCCGTTGCGGCTGTACGGCAAGCCGGCTTGCCGGCCGAGGCGGTGGGGGCCCTCCGCGGTGGCGGAAGCGCCCTGCGGCAATTCATGCGGCAAACTGATGACAGTCGCCGACAGTTATGCTATTGTCTGAGCTTGTTAAATTACTGGCAATGAAAGCGGCAATTTGACCAGCGTCACCGCCATGGAGCCGATGCTTCCGGAGTCCCGTCGGGAACTGGATGACCTTGTGGTGGAGCTCGTTGCTTCCGCCAACTCCTTCCAGGGACGGGTCAACCCGGTCATGCGCAGCTCGGTGGGCGATCTCGTCCGCTCGATGAACTGCTATTACTCCAACCTCATCGAGGGGCACCAGACAACGCCGCTCGACATCGATCGGGCCCTCGCCGGCGACTACGCGCAGGAACCCGAAAAGCGCAACCTCCAGCTCGAGGCCCGCGCCCATATCGAGGTCCAGCGGCTGATCGATACGGGCAAGATGCCGTACCCGGTCATCTCGCGCCAGACCCTCACCTGGCTGCACTACGAGTTCTGCAGCCGGCTGCCGGACGACCTCCTGTGGGTCACCAACCCTCAGACGGGCGAACGCCTGCGGGTCGTGCCGGGCGAATTCCGCAAGACCGGCGTCAGCGTCGGACGCCACGTACCACCCGAGGCCGGCTCGCTCGATCGGATGGTCGATCGCTTCGTCGCCGCCTATGGGAGCGGCATGCTTTCCCGCGTGCAGCGCGTCGTCTCGGTCGGTGCATCGCACCATCGGCTGGCATGGATACATCCTTTCCTCGACGGCAATGGCCGGGTTACGCGGCTGTTCTCGCATGCGCTGCTGCGGGACCTCGGCGTGGGCTCGGAACTCTGGTCGGTATCGCGCGGCCTCGCGCGTACCGTGGATAGTTACAAGGCGCTGTTGATGGCGGCGGACGAGCCACGCCGGGGCGACCTGGATGGCCGCGGCAATCTCACCGAGGCCGGCTTGGCGAAGTTCTGCGAGTATTTCCTGCAGAGCTGCCTCGACCAGGTCAGGTTCATGGAGAAGCTGCTCGAGCCGGCAGAACTCCTCAACCGCATGCAGATCTGGGTCGAAGAGGAAACGAGGCTGAAGCGCCTGCCCAAGGGGAGCTGGCCGCTGCTGCGCGAAGCCGTCATCGCGGGCGAGTTTTCGCGCAGCCAGGCAGAGGCGCTGACCGGCTACCAGGAACGTCAGGCCCGCACCGTCCTGTCTTCGTTGCTCGATCGCGGCCTCCTCGTTTCGGACGGGCCACGCGCCAAGGTATCGCTGGGCTTTCCTGTCGACGTGCTCGAGCGCTGGCTGCCGCGCCTTTACGCGCCGGCGGCGGGATAGGCACGAACCGGCAAACGATGCGGCAGTGGATTTGCGTCCGTTGCCCGTAAGCCATTACGGGGGCAAGCGAAATGCGCTGCCGGTTCCCGGCAGGACCTTTGCGCTCCCGTGCCGTCTCTGGTAGGTTCGCGCCGTGCGGATGTGGTGAAACTGGTAGACACAACGGACTTAAGTCATTGAGTGCGCCGGGAGAAATCCTGGACGTAGAACTGCTCAAATTCGGGGAAAGCCTACTGCGCGAGCACGGCCAATCCCGAGCCAAGCCGCCCCGGCGGAAGGTGTAGAGACTAGACGGGCAGCACCTAAGGCTCCAGCTACGGTGAAGGGATAGTCCAGACCACGAACGCCATTCCAGGGCGGCGGCGGAAGCCGAAGTGGTACGAAAATCCGTTGGGCGTATGCCCGTGCGGGTTCAAGTCCCGCCGTCCGCACCAGTGCGGCTGCCCGCAGCTGGCCCTATTGATGCGTGTAGACGCCGTCGAAACGCACGCCGTCGCCGCAGCGGCCATTGTCGCGCACCAGCATGTAGCCGCGCAAATTGATGAGCTCGGCGCCGCATGCGCTTGCCGCCAGCGTGGTCATCCGGCCACCGGCGGGTATTGCCTCGAAATCGAGCGTGCCCTGGATCACCTGGCCCTCGGCGGCGTGCGAGTAGGCGGCGCCGACCACGGACAGCGTATCGTCGGGGTTGCGCGACACCCACACCACGTTGTGGCCGTTGAGCCAGACGCCCAGCCAGTCATGCTGGGTGACCTCCGCCGGTGGGTGCAGCACCAGCAGGGATGCCTGGCTCGCGGCGGGAACGGCGAATACAATAAGAGCGGCTAGTCCGAACGTGCGAAGCATCGGCGTACTCCAATCGCGGACGAGGCCGCCATTCAGACGCCGATCGGGCTCAGTCCGCAAGCTTGGCGATGAGCGCCAGCATCACATCGGCCGCCGGGATGGGCAGGACGGCGTCGATCTCGGCCGGCAGCAGCCCGGCGATGGGTCCGCTGGCTTCGCCGGGCAGGGCGCCGAGCGGACCGCGGAAGCCGTGCTTGTTCCAGGCCAGTTGCTGCAGCTGGTCGCTCAGCAGTGCATCGAGCAGCCGGTCGGACGCCGGATCGATGGTGATAAGCGGATGCGCCGAATAGGCCGTCGGCGTCGGATAGAGCACCACCGGTTTGGTGGCATTGCTGCCGGCGATCTTGGCCCAGCGCGCCGGATCGGCGAGGATCCACTCGACCAGCTGGTTCTCGTAGCCCACCACCATCGGCTCGGCGCCGACGCCGCCGGCGAGGTACTGGTCGAACAGCTTTCCGGACGACGACGACTTGAGCCCCATGGCGCGGAAGATCGCCTCGGCCGAGTCGCCATATTTGGCGAGATCGTCCATCGTCGCCACGTCGCCGGCGAACAGGCTCAGCACCAGACCAGCGAACATGAAACCGGAGTTCGAGCGGTTGGGATCGGTCGAGACGATCCGGATGCGGCCGAACAGCTCGGGCACGCTCACATCCGCCCATTGCTTGCCGGCAATCACGGCATCGAGCAGCGCCTTCAGATCGAGCTGGTGGATGCCATTGGCATCCTGCTTGACCAGCCCGGCCTTCATCAGCCCTTCCGCCACCGGTTCCCACGAATAGACCACCATCGGTGAATTGAGGATCACCTGGTCCTTGCGGACGGCGACGCCGCTCTGGCGCGCGAGGTCGACCATGATGGACGAGGACGGCCACAGGAATTGCGGGTTCTGGCTGAGCAGCGCCTGCTCGCGCACCATCTCGACCGAGCCGGCGACGCGGGCATCGAGCTTGAGGCCCCAGCCGCCCAGCGCCTTGACCATCTCCTCGTCTTCGAGCAGCGCCTGCTTCTCGCCGCCGATGAAGCCGAACAGGTTGGTGCGCTTGCCGAAGATGCCCTGCAGCTCCGGCCGGTCCTTGACGGCGAAATAGCCGCCGGTGCCCACCACGCTCAGGCCCAGCAGTCCCAATCCGAAGGCGCGCCGCGAGATGGCCATCAGCGTCCAAGATCCTCTTTGAGCGAAGACTGAATGAGTTTGAGATCGACGTCGAGCGAGCCGAGCTCGCTGTCGGCGAGGCTGTCCGCATAGTGGACGAAGGCGCCCTCGAGCTTTTCGATCACGTCGCCGACTTCCTTGAGCCGCGCCGGGTCGGGCGCATGCTTGTCCTCGAGCAGCACGTAGCCTTCCGAAATCTCGGCGGCACGCGGCACGTAGTAGCTGAGGAAGCGTCGCACGGCGCTGGCATTGCCGGGGTTCTGCTCGACCTTGGTGAACACGTCCTGGCAGAGCGCCGCCAGATGCTGCACGCGGTCATGCACCGTCTTGTCGGTGATCTTGCCCGCCGCCTCGCGTAACCGCGCCGCCGCGGGGACGGCCTCGTTCAAGAGGTCCTGCGCGAAGGCCAGCTTCTCTTTGCCCACCGACGCGACATCGAGCCCCTCGAACAGCTTTCGCGGGCTCAGCAGCACGACGAGGCCGGCAAACGCGACGACAGCGATGATCGCCGCGACCCAGACCGGAACGCCGATCCAGGCCAGCACCGGCAGGATGATCGCTGCGACGACGCCCGAGACGATCCAGTTGAGGTCGTTGCCCATCGTGCCTCAGTTATAGCCGCGCGCGGCGCGGAAGGCGCCGGCGAGATCGGCCTTGCCATCGAATACGCGGGCCGAGGTCGCCGTCGCAAGATCGTTCAGCTGCGTGGCGTCGGCGTCGCCGAAGGTGATTCCGAACACCGGCACCTTCGGACTGAGCTGCTTCCACTCGCCGAGGAACTGGTTGGAGCTGCCGTCGGTGCGCCCGTCGGTCATGATGACGATGGCGGGCAGGTAATTTCCCAAATTCGGCGTCTTGGCGATCGCATCGAGGGCATCGCTGGCGCAGGAGTACATGTCCGTGCCACCGCTCGCCGATTCCGCCTGCACCTCGCCCAGCAGGGTCGACTGGTCGCTCTCCGAGCCGGTCGCGGCGAAACTCTCGCGCACCGAGGAGTCGAACGGGAACACCAGGATGCGATCCTCCGGCGACCATTGCACCAGCACCTTGCTGGCTTCGGCCGGCGTCAGCAGGAAGCCCATGGCCTTCTCGAGCTGTTCCTCGCCATCGCCTTCCATCGAGCCGGAATAATCGAGGCAGAGCGCGGTGAGGGAGGGCTTGCGCAGCGCCCCCTGGTAGAGATCGAGCGCCTGGCGGATCACCGCCGGCTCCGGCATGCGGATGGCCGTCACCAGCTTGGTTGGATCGAAGTTCCAGTCCGGCTCCGGCTTGGACGTCACCGAGCTCGCGGCCAGCGGAATGCGGCGGCCGGTATCGGCGATCTTCTGCTCCACCGGCGCGGTCTGCAGATAGGCCAGCAGATCGTTGAAGAACTGCTCGACGGCCTGACCCTTGCCGCGATCGACGAAGCCCAGCGGCGAGTCCGCCAGCGCCACGCCGTCAGCAGGGTAGATGGCATAGAGCTGCTCCTTGCCCATCTGCTTGAGCTTGTCGTTGGTCTCCTTGAGCGTTGCCTCGTAGTTCCACATCGCGTCGTATTGCGTGCCGTCGCCGGCCGCCTTGACGTAGAGATCGGCGAGCCAGCCGGACGAGCCCGACGACCGCTCCACGCCGCTCAGCAGCGTCTTGACCGTATCGCGCACTTCCGGCCTGTCGAGGTCACCCGGCTCCAGCACCTTCTGCCCGCCCAGCGCGCTCGACAGCATCGCGAGGTAGGCACTAGCGCCCGAATTGGACTGCGTCGCCGAGGTCATCAGGAATTTGAGCTGCCCGCTCTGCACGGCCGCGAGGATGTCCTTCATGTAGACGTCCTTGCCGACCCAGCCGAGCTGTTCCGCCTTGGAGCGCTTGACCCCGAGGATCACCGGCATCTGCGCGATCGACGTTGCGTCCTTCACCTTGCGGCCGGTGTCGAACAGATCGATCCACACGCTCGACGCCGGCCACACCGCGTCCGCGTCGATGCCGCCGCTGAGCGCCAGGCCGATATCGAGCGAGCCCTCATATTTGAAGCTGCAGGCAAAGCCCTTCTGCTTGCAGAAATCGGCGACGATCGGCTCGAGCACGGTGTTCTCCGAGCCCGAGACGATGGCGAATTGCTGGCCCGGTGGCGTATCGCAGGCGCTCAGGCCGAGCGCCACGAACAGCACGATGAGCAGGCGGAGCAGAGGGGCCACGATGCGGCTCCGATCAGGACTGGGACAGCGCCTTCTTGAGGTCGGCGGTCATCTGCTGCATCTGCGCTTCGGCGTCGGCGCGCTTCTTGCGGCCTTCCTCCTGCACGCGCAGCACGCTGCCGATGGTGTCGATCAGGTCGCGATTGGCCTGCGCCAGCGTCTCGACATCGACGATGCCGCGCTGGCTCTGTTCCTCGATCGAGATCGCCTGATCCTTCATCATCTGGCTGGCCTCGCGGATCATCTTGTTGGTCGCGTCCGTGATGGTCTTTTGCAGCTCGAGGGCGGACTTCTGCTGGCTGAGGCCGAGCAGGATGACCATTTTCTGCTTCCACGCCGGCACCGTGAGGTTCGAAGTCGCCTGCAAATTCTCGATCAGCGTCTCGTCGCCGGCCTGCACGATGCGGATCTGCGGCAGCTGCTGGATGCCGAGCTGGCGCGCCTGCTGCAGGTAGTAGACGCGCTTTTCGAGCCGATCGACGGCCTGTAGCGCATCCTGGTAGGCCTGCGCCTCGAGCGTGCCGCCCGAGGCCGAAGCGGTCGCCGCGTCGGCGGTCGCCTTCAGCTTGGGCAGCTCGTTGGCGCGGAATTTCGCCGCGAAATCCTTGCCCGCCTGCACATAGGCATCGAGCTTGAGGATCGAATTCTTGGTCTGCTCGTGCAGATCGTCGAGGATGGCGATATCGCGGCGCAGCGTATCCTTGTGGGTATCGAGCTCGAGATCGATCCGGTCGATCTGGCCTGCCACGTCCTGGAACTGCTGGCGGAAACGCTCGACGCGCGCCTCGAACGAGCCGAACAGCCCCTCGAGGAAGCCCTTCTCCTTGAGCGAGGCCGGATCGAGATTCTTCGCCTTGAGCAGGATGTCGCTGAGCAGCTTGCCCGCTTCGCCCATGTCCTTGTTGCGCACCTGGCCGAGGATGCGGTCGGCGAAATCGCTCACCGCCTGCTGCGCATTGTCGCCATAGACCGAAATCCCGGCGCGGTCCTTTATGTCGATGCCGCCCTCGATCTGCGCCACCTCGGATGGCGAGGCGGTCACCACCGGCAGCGGCGGGATCGTGGTCGGCAACTCCTGGACGGGGTTCGGGATCTGGGTGACGGCGGTGGTCTCAGCCATTGGATGCCCCTTTTTCGGGTGAGATCGGTCGACAGCAGAATAGATTAGCGCGTTCCCGTGTGGTTCAAGACCATGCTGTCCGATTTCGTAACGGCGCCAAAGTGAACGGCTCCCGAGCGAGTCCGTATGACAGTCAGATGACAGATTGGCGACGCTGGACCTGAGAAATGTTGATCAAACGCGAGATATTGGAGGCCATCAAGGCCGGCGGCATCACCCTGCAGTTCCGCCGCTGGACCCGCCCGTCGGTCAAGCCCGGCGGTACGCTCAAGACCAAAGTGGGCCTGCTCCGGATCGGCCGGATCGACGAAATGCGGCCGGAAGACGTGTCGCTCACGGACGCCAAAGCCGCTGGTTTTGCGGACCTCGCCGATTTCCGCCATTGGCTCTCGACGATGAAGCAGGGGCCGCTATTCCACCGCATTGAAGTGAGCTACATCGGCGAGCCGCCAACCGATTGAGGGGAAATTCATCGATGCGCCGCGCCTTGCTCCTGCTCGCCCTGCTGCTTGTTCCCGGGACGGCTTTTGCCGCCGACGGCGTCTGGACCGCCCAGCAGGAGGAGGACGAGGGCGGCCCTGTGATGGTCGCCTCGGTCAGCGCCGAGGCCGATGGCGGCGTGACCCCGATGCTGCGGATCATCTGCGCCGGCTCGGAAGGCGTCATGCTGCGCTACGACATGGCCAGCGAGGATGGCGGCCCCGGCAGCGAGGCCGATTTCCTGTTCGAGAACGAGAGCACGCAGGTTTCCAAGCACATGGTCTACGAGGACATGGACGGCGCTTTCGCCGCCTATTTCCCCAAGACCGACCCGATCGTCACGCTGCTCAAGACCGGGGAAGAAGTGTTCGTGTCGGAATCGACCGGCAACTACCCGGCCCAGACGTTCCAGCTCAAGGGCTCGGGCAAGGCCATCGATACCGTGATCAAGCAGTGCCAGTAGGCGCTTGACCCTGACGCGGCGTCAGGGGCTACGGGATCGTCCGGCGGAGACCTGGACGATGAAACTGCTGACGGTCAATGAAGTGGCGAAACTCTCGGGCGTGTCGGTCCGGGCGCTGCATCATTACGACCGCATCGGGCTGCTTCGTCCGGCGTCTATCGGGCGTAACCGCTATCGCTATTACGGGCGGGACGAGCTGCTGCGACTGCAGCAGATTCTTCTCCACCGCGAGCTGGGCATCCCGCTGGGCGAGATCGGGTCCATCCTCGACGCGCCCGGCTTCGACCGGCTCGCGGCGTTGCAGCAGCAGCGCGACCGGCTCGCCGCCCAGGCGGAGCGTTACGCCGAACTGGTTCGCACCATCGACCGCACGATCGCGAACCTCACCGGACAGGACACCATGAGCAACCAGGATCTCTACCGGGGCATCGCCCCCGAAAAGCAGGCCGAATACGAAGCGTGGCTGATCGAGCGTTTCGGCGGCGACATCCCCGAGCGCATCGCCCGCAGCAAGGTCAAATACGAGAGCCTGAGCGAGGCCGAGAAGGCCGCCCTGATGGACGAGCTCGCGCAGGTGGAGATGGCGTGGGCGGGCGCCATGCAGAACGGCATTCCAGCCGACAGCGCCGCGCTCGATCCGCTATTGGCCCGGCATCGCGCCTGGGTCGCCGCCATGTGGGATCGTCCATGCCCGCCAGGCGCCTATCACGGCCTCGCCGATCTGCATCTCGGCCATCCGGATTTCGTCACCCGCTACGAAGCCATCGCCCCCGGCTTCTCGGATTATCATGCGGCGTCGATGCAGGCCTATGCCAGCCGGCTCGGCGCCAGCTAGGCCGACAGCGCTCTCAAGCGCCGCCTTAGTCCCGAGCGCCATTGCCTGACGCGACGGTACGCCCGCGAAACGAAATCCGAACGCTGCCAGTGGGCGTCGAGCCGATCGACCTTCGCCTCGCCGTAGATCATGAGCTGCAGTGTCCGCATCTCGGCGGCAACGAACAGCGCGGCATCAATGTTTATCGTCGTGGCGGCGTGCCGGGGCTGCCCTCCCTTCCGGACTGCCGGCAACCCCAGGCGGCCGAGGATGAGGTAGGGGCACTGAAGAACCAGGAACGCTTTGCCGTCGCTTGCCGTGACCCGGCAACTGAGCTCGAGCGTCAGTTTGTCGGTCGGTTGCAAGTCGGCCGGTAGCTGGAAGACGTAAGGCTGGCCGTCCTGCATTGTGCGGGGGGCATCGACCGGCGCGAGGACCACGGCTCGTCCTCGGCCGGGCTGCGCCGGTAGTCGTTGCAGCGCTGCCTTGGCCCGTGCAACGGCAGCGCCCCGCGCCGCAATCTGCCCGACGCGCTTCGCCTTGACGGGGCCAAAAGAGGAAAGGGCGCGAAAGTCGAGTTCGTCCAGCAACATCCTGCTGCTGGCCGCCGCGAGTGACGTGAGCACGCGCGCCGGTACCGGCAGGCCCAGTTGGCGTTCGACGAAGCAGAGCGCGGCGCCAACCGGCGCCTGTGTCTTGCTCGCGATGGCATCGCGCACCAACCGGTCCCAATCGATGTCGGGGCGGGAAACCAGCATGGCGGTGTCGAGCGCCCACTCGCCGGTGGGCTGTCGCCGCGAGCGGCGAAGGGCGTGCGTTGCGATGACAAGCAACTGATCGGTGGGGGAGGGGACCATCATTTCGAGGTCGAGGAACCGCGTGGCCGAAGCGTGCGCCCAGATTTCGTCGTCGTCGCCGACCATGCGATTGGCATGCCGGGCGTGGTGATGCAGGTCCAGATGTCCGTGTGTCGGCGGCGGCCGGTCGAGAAAATCGACGGAGTGGCGGAAGGCGTAGATGTCGTCGAGTTCGGCCAGGTTCATGGCGGCCACCCCGGGCGGGAGCGGGTTGTAATGCCACTGGCGGGCCCGCGCGATCGCCATCGCCGGCAGCCAGTCGGCGCGCTCGATCAGGACGTCGATATCGGCCATGAACCGTCCGGCGGCGACGGCGGGGTCGCCGGCCAGCCGTGCGGCCCCCTTGAGCAGCATCATCCGGATACCGGCTTCCGCCAATGCGTGCAGCATCGGCAGCGTGCCGTTGATCACCTGATGATTATGCGCCAGCACAAAGCGCCGGAAGCCGTTCACGCGCGCCTGCTCCGGAAAAGCCGGGTCGAGCTGCCTCAGCCGCGGCGCCAGGGCGGCAATCAGCCTTATCTCGGTGAAGGGGGCCGCGTCGAAGGTCGCGGAGGCAAACCACGCGCGCCACGCCGCCAGAGCCCGTTCAGGCTCGGACAGGGCCGCTTGAAGCAGCAGGGTAATGTTACGGTTGGGCCACGCTGCCTGCCATCTCGCTTGCACCGCAGCGAGATCGGGATTGACTGATGTCGTCATGTCATGTTCCCAGAAAGGTAAGGCAGCTCAAACCGATAACCTGCTGGGTCGAGACGCGCGGTGGCACGGCTGGGCGGGAAAGTGACAGGAAGATGACGTATTTCACTACGCAGGTACCCAACATCGCAAGCGAAGTTTTCGACAGCGAAGTGGTTATCGCCGACTTTGTGTCGGGGACCTACTACTCGCTGACCGGAGCCGGAGTCGCGGTCTGGCAGGGCCTTGCCACCGGACGGTCGGTCGAGGATGTCGCCGGCTGGATGGCGGGCCACTATGGCATGCCATTGGCCGAGATTAGCGCCGCGGTCGACGCGCTGATCGGGGCGATGCACGAGGCAAAGCTCATCTCGCCCGTCGAGACGCCTGCGCCCGAGACGCCGCTGCCGCAGCTCCAGCCGGCAGTGTTCGAGGCGCCGCACCTTGAGGCGTTCACCGATCTGGCCGACCTGCTGCTGCTCGATCCGGTGCACGACGTCGCTGCCGACGCCGGATGGCCGCATTTGCCGCCGACGTCGGAAAGCACTTGAGCGATATCTTCGCCCGGGCGCTCGATTTTGCCCACGAGCAGACCCGGTTCGTCTCCCATGTTGCCCTGGGTCCGTTCGTCGCCCGGCTCGGCTTTGCCGATGCGCGGCAGCAGAGCGACTGGCTGCCGGCACTCACAGCGGGCACTGGCCCGAGCGATTTTTCGATTGCCTTCGCGCAGGGCAGGGGCGGCATCTTGGGCGAGTTGGCGCCGGCGCAGCCGGACCAGCACGTCGTCGTCGAGACGGCGGATCATATCGCCCTGTGGCAACCCGGTCCGCTGCCGACCCTGCATCTGTATGACCGGCAACGCCGGCTCGGGCTTGTCTGGGCGCCGGACGGCGAGGTCCATGGCTGGATACGCAGTCGACCGCTGCTGCCCATCATTCACGCCGCAACGCTCGACACCCCCTGGGTGCCGGTACACGCGGCGGCAGTCGGTCTGAACGGGCGATTTCTGGCCCTCGCCGGTCACGCCGGAGCCGGCAAGACCACCGCCGCATTGGCATGCGCGGCAGCCGGGTGGCAGTATGCGGGCGATGATTTCGTTCTGGTCAATGCCGATACCAGCGACGTCGCGCCCCTCTATTTGTCGGCGCGCACACGGGCCAGCGCTCATGCCGATCTCGCCGGGATCATCGGCGAAACGACAGTGGCGCTGACCACCATGGGCGACGATGTGCGCAACGAGCTGCGGCTCGCCGACCACACGATCGGCGGCCGTGTCGCCGGCGGGCGCATCGCTGCCTGGCTTCTGCCGCAGCGGCACGGTGAGGCCGGCATCCGGTTTCAGCCGGCGCGCGCCAGCGTCGCCTACCAGTCGCTGATCATGGTGACGACAATGCACCTGCCGTTTGGGCGCCCGCCACTGTCGCGCAAGATTCTTTCGGCGATCGGCAAGGTCCCCGTCTACGCAGTGGATACCGGCGTGTCGCCCAACGCCATTCCAGGGGCCTTCGAAAGCTTCCTGGCAGGGCTCCCGGCATGACGCGGCTTTCCGTCATCATGCCGGTGCTCAACGGTGCCCGTCACATCGGCGAGGCGATTGCCTCCGTGCTGCCGCAACTGGCTACCGACGATGAGCTGCTGGTGGTCGACAATGGTTCGACCGATGGAACGCCGCAGTTGGTCGCAGCTACCGGTGATCGCCGACTACGGCTTCTTCACGCCGCCACCCGCGGGCCCGCGGCAGCCCGCAACGTCGGCCTCGCTGCAATGACCGGTGAACTGGTGAGCTTTCTCGACCACGATGATCTCTGGCCGCCGGCGCGCCTGGCCGGCCTGCTCGAAACGCTCGGCGCCCATCCCGAAGCGGACGCGGTCGTCGGGCGCATCAGGGTTCAATTCGACGCCGGACCCGAGGAACGCTACTGCAGGATGGATGGGCTGGTCAGCGATAAGGTCGTGCTTGGCCCCTTCGTCTTCAGAGCGGCGGTGCTGCGCCGTATTGGGTCCTTCGATGAGGCGCTGATGCAGGGCGAGGATCTCGATTTCCTGCTGCGCGTCCGGGCCGCCGGTGCCCGGACCGTTCAATGGCCGGGCGACGCGCTCATCTACAGGCGGCACGAGACCAACATGACGCGCGATATCGACGAGGGCCAGCGCGGCAATTTCCGGGCACTCGCCCAGCATGCGGCGCGCCGGCGGGGCCAGTCATGAGCGCCACCGGACCGGTCCACACGGTCATCATGCCCGTGTTCAACGGCGCGGCGCATATCGGGGAAGCGCTGGCCTCGGTGCTTCCCCAGCTCGGACCCGGTGACGAAATCCTCGTCGTCGACAACGGCTCGTCGGACGGCACTGTCGCCGTCGTCGAAGCTCTCGGCGACAAGCGGATTCAGCTTCTGCATGAGGCCCGGCGCGGTCCGGCCGCGGCGCGCAATCGCGGACTGCAGGTGGCGCGTGGCGAGTTCATCTCCTTCCTCGATCACGACGATTACTGGAGTCCCGGCCGTCTGGTAGCCATGACGGAGCTGTTGCGCACCCACCCGGGAGCCGATGCCGTGGTGGGCCACGTGCGCGTGGTTTTCGACGGCGTCCCGAGCACCCCCAAATACGCCAACATGGACGGTCGGCTCACCGACGCCATCATACTCGGGGTACAGCTGTTCCGCGCCGAGGCCATTCGCCGGGCCGGGCTGATGGACGAGACGCTGATGTTCGGCGAGGACAGCGACTACATCATCCGTTTTCGCGCCGTCAGCCGCGGCCTCGTCGAATGGGATGGGGTGGCGCTCACCTATCGCCGCCACGCCGGCAACATGACCAACGACACCAGGGCCTCGGATCACGGCATGATGGCGATGCTGGCCGCCAACATCGCCCGGCGGCGTGCCCAAAAGTGAGGATCTCCGCGCTTCTCAGCGTCTATAATGGTGTCCCCTATCTCGCCGAGGCCATCGACTCGATGCTCGCCGAGCTCGGGCCCGAGGACGAAGTGATCGTCGTCGACGATGGTTCGACCGATGGCACGGCAGCTGTGCTCGATCGCTATGCCGGCCGCATCGTGCGGCTGCACAATCCCAATAGCGGCAGCGCCTTTTCGCTCAATCGCGCACGGCACTTGGCCCGGGGCCGCTATGTCGCCTTCAACGACGCCGACGATCTGTGGGAGCCTGGCCGCATTGCGCGGCAGCTCGCGGCGCTCGAGGCGGACGCCGGGCTCACCATGGTCGGCGGCCTGACGCAGCAATTCGTCAGTCCCGAACTGCCCGACGCCCTCCGCGAGCAGCTCACGCCGCCCTCGCTCGAACCGATGGCCGGCGCCACCATGCCCAACATCCTGGTCCGCGCCGAGGTGCTTGCCGCCCTCGGGCCGTTCGACGAAACGCTGCGTAACACCTTCGGCTATTCCTGGCTGGGCGAAGTACGCGCGCGCGGCCTCAGGACCGCCATGCTCGACAGCGTCGTGCTCCGCCGCCGGCTGCATCCCGCCAACTGGACGCGCCAGAACAAGCAAACGCTGCAACGCGACGCCCTGCGCGCCCTTCACGAGCAGATGATCCGCCGCCGCTCGGGCCCGGGAACCTAAATTCCCGCCGCCCGTTTTCCTCCCGAACGCAATTCTGGAGGATTTGCAAATGCATAAGGACCAGATCGAAGGCGCCGGCAAGCAGGCCAAGGGCGCCATCAAGGATGCCGCCGGCAAGATGACCGGTGATGTGCGGCTGCAGGCCGAGGGCAAGCTCGACAAGGCCGCCGGACAGGTTCAGTCCGCCGTGGGCAAGGCGAAAGACGACGCCCGCGACGCGCTGAAACACTGAGGAAGTAACGACACCTCAGCGAGACGGCCATGAACTCACGCATGGCCCGAAAAGAGGCCGTCCCAACGGGGCGGCCTTTTCGTTTGCCGCGAATTGGGCAACACTGCCGGCATGATTGGCAGCATCCTCACCGGCGTCGTCGCCCTCATTCACCTCTACATCCTCGTGCTCGAGATGTTCCTCTGGAACACCCCGCGAGGCCGCAAGGCGTTCGGCACCACCGAAGCCTTCGCCCGGGAAAGCAAGGTGCTCGCGGCCAACCAGGGGCTCTACAACGGCTTTCTCGCCGCCGGGCTGATCTGGGGTATCTGGCTGGGCGAGGCGGGCGACCCGGTGAAAATCTTCTTCCTGCTCTGCGTCGCGGTCGCCGGCGCTTACGGCGCCGCGACGGTCCACATCCGCATCCTGCTGATCCAGACTGTCCCGGCGCTGATCGCCCTCGCCGCGGTGATCTTCACCTGAGCTGGCGCAGGCGCGGGCACTCGCATTTGTCTACAGTCTTGTGATGCTCCCCGAATTGCCGGCCGGTGGCCCTCGCGATAACTTCGCAGCGCGGGGGAGCACGCCAAGAGGTTCACCATGTGGGACTTTTCCGTCGGCCGCACGCTCGGGCTCATGGGCCAGACGCTGCCCTTCATCGTCTTTCGCATCATCGTCTATTTCGGCATCGCGGTGGCCTTCGTGCTCGTCACGGGCGTCGGCGCCGGGGTCGGCTGGGGCGTGGGCGCCTTCGGCGATGCCGATTTCCGCGCCGGATCGACGCTGTGGGGCGGCATCATCGGCTTCGGCCTGACGGCAGGCACGATCTTCTTCCTGCGCGAATACCTGCTCTACATGGTCAAGGCCGGCCACATCGCCGTGCTGGTCGAGCTGATCGACGGCCGCGGCGTGCCGCAGGGGCAGGGCCAGATCAACTACGCCACCGACATCGTGCGCCAGCATTTCGCCGAAACCAATGTGCTGTTCGGAGTCGATCTGCTGGTCAAGGGCGTGCTCGCGGCTATTCTCGGGCTGTTGCAGGGGATAGCGAGCTTCATCCCGATTCCGGGGCTCAACAACGTCGTGGCCCTGGTCCGCGCCTTCCTCCGCGTCGCCATCGGGCTGATGGACGAAGTCGTGCTCGGATACCTCTTCCGCACCCACGCGCAAAATCCCTGGCAGGGCGCGCAGACCGCGCTCGTCCTCTACGCGCAGAACTACAAGGTGATGCTCAAGAACGCCGCCTGGCTGACCATCATCCAGTACATCCTCGCCTTCGTGGTCTTCCTGCTGGCGCTGGCGCCGGCCACGGCGCTGGTCTGGTTCATCCCCAACGCCTGGGGCGCCGGCGGCTTCATCTTCGCCATCATCTTCGCCTGGGCAGTCAACGCCGCACTGATCGAGCCGTTCTGCATCGCCGCAATGATGGAGGTCTATTTCCGCGTTATCGAGGGCCAGACGCCGGACCCGGCATGGGATCAGCGCATCGGCGAAGTCTCGCGCAAATTCCGCGAGCTGCGCGAGAAGGCCGCCAACTGGATGGGCGGCAAGCCCGCCGCGGGCGCGCCGTTCACCGCCCCCGGCGGGCCGGTGGTCTGACCGATGCCGAACGTCGCAGCCATCGCGGGCGGCGTCGGCATCGTGGTGGGCTTGGTCTGGTGGATCGTGCTCAAGCTGATGGGCGTTGGGATACGGCCGACCGATCACTCCGGTGAGGGTTGGGGAGCTTACGGCGAAGGACAAGGTTCAGATGGTAGCGATGGCGCGGCCGGCGGCGATGGCGGCGGGCACTAAGCCTGTGACTCCTGCGTCAAATCCGGGTTGGGCCGCACCCCTCGCCGGGATAGACTGCCCTATGCGCTACACCCTCATCGACACTGCACTCGGCACCTTCGGCCTTGCCTGGACCGATGCGGGCGTGGCGCGCGTGGCGCTTCCCGGCCGCGATCGCGGCATGACTGAAGTGTGGATCTCGCGCGAACCCGCCGAACCCGGTTTTCCCGATGGCCGCTATGCCGACCTGCCGGACCGCATCCGCCGCTACGCCGAGGGCGAGCGCATCGATTTCGAGGACGTCCCGCTCGACTGGAGCGGCGTTCCGGAATTCCACCGGCAGGCCTATGACGAGCTGCTCAAGATCGGCTATGGCGAGACCACCACGTATGGTGCCATCGCCCGCACGCTAGGCGACGTCACGCTGTCGCGCGCCGTAGGGCAGGCGATGGGCGCCAACCCGATCCCGCTGATCGTGCCGTGCCACCGCGTGCTCGGCGCCAACAGCAAGCCGGTGGGCTTCTCCTCGCCCGGTGGCGTCACCGCCAAGATGCGCATGCTGGCGCTCGAACACGCCGCCAGTCCCACCGGCCAATACGCGTTCGGGTTCTGATGGTCACGATCGGCCTCATCGCTTCGCTGCTGCTGTTTGCGGTGCTGCTGCTCTGGGGCGCGGTCGCGATGACATGGAAGGTCAAGGAGCGGCCCTCGGAAGCCTCGTCGCACCGCGAGAGCGGCGTCGGGATCAATGGCGGCCCATGACCACACCCGACGCGCCCCCGGATATCCGCTACCGCCAATTCGTCGCCGATACGCTGGCCAGGCGCATTCCGGTGATCATCCGCAATGCCGGCGAGGGCTTTGACGCCGAGACCGTCGCCCGCCTCAACTCCATCCTGCGCGTCGTCGAGCTCGATGCGCCCATGGTGGTCGATCTGAGCGACTGGCCGTTCGCCGGCTGGGAGCGGCTGCCCGCGCGCGTCAACGGCAAGCACGTCACCAGGGCGCCCTTCTTCGACTTCGAATACTGGCTCTATTTCCGCATCCTGACCGCCGTGCGCTTCGCCGAAACCCGCAGCGATCCGTTCCGTCTCACCAAGCATCGCGATCTCGACCGCCATCTCAAATGGGCCGACGAGGCCCTCGGGCGGACCCACACGATCGGCGAAGGGCTGCGCCTGTCGCTCGGCGCCAACGCCCACGATCTGTCGCAGGTCAGCACGCCCACCAGCACCTACGAGCTCGGCCTCGAGCAGCTCGACACGGCCGGCGCCGGCGTTACCCGGCTCAATCTCATCGCCGACAATTTCGGCGGCGAGTTCGTGGCCGATCTGGTGCTTGGCATCGTCGCGGCGGAGGCGGGCGTCGAGGTGGTCTTCCACGTCAAGCAGTTGCCCATCTTCGTGTCGGATACCACGCTCGACGACGTCACCATCATCCTCGACCGCGTCGCCAACCACAGCGCCTTCGGCGACCGGCTGACCAAGGCCGTCGCCGGCAAGTCCATCCGCTTTGCCGCTCACCCCTTCTGGTCCGCGCCCGAATTCTTCGACCGCCTGCCGCTCGACGAGCTGGGGCAGGGGCCGGGCGTGCTCAACGTGCTCAAGGGCGACCTCAATTTTCGGCGGGCACTGGGCGATGCCAGCGTCGATATCAGCACGCCCCTCGAGCAATTGCCGGTGTTGCCGGCGGCGCCCATGCTGTCGCTGCGCTCGATCAAATCCTACTGCGTCGCCGGCATGGGTATGTGGCCCACGGCGCTGTCGAAGACGGATTTCCCCATGGATGGGGCCATCGTTGCGGTCCAGCACATCCCGGCCCGGCCGAGTGGCGAGCTGCCGGCGCCACCGCCGGTCGTGCCGCCCGCCAGGCGGACGCTGCTCGACCGGTTCCGCCGCCTGACGCCGCGTCGCCCCTAGGCGCAGAGGCTTGACGTCACCGTCACGTTCTTGAAGATGGTCTGGATGTGCTCGGGCACGCCGCCGACGCTGAACGCCTTGAAGTCGTCGGCTTTCACCACGCCGCCGGCCGCCAGCTTGCGGATCGCCTTCGCCACATTGGTGTCGTAGGTCGCCATGAAGGCGTAGGTTTCCTTGGCGAGGTCGTCGTAGACGTCCGAACCCGCTGCGGCCTCGCCGCCGGTCATGCCGCCGATCAGCGCCATGGGGGCGCCCTGCGCGCCGATCCCGAGCCGCACAAGGTCCATGCGGTTCAGATAGTCGTTGACGATCGTCACCAGCGCCGCCTTGCCTTCGCTGCCGCAGAAGCGGGTCGGCTTTTTCGTCAGTTGGCATTCGACATTCGTTGCCAGCCCGGCAACGCCGGTACCGATCGAGCGGTTGGTGAGCAGCACCGCCGCCTGACCGGCACTCGTCGCGGCCGCCTGCGCGCGCTTGGCGCACGCCTTGGTGTCGTCCTCCGTCCATGCGGCCGGCTGCATCGCACCGGAGGGCGCCGGCGCCGCTTGCGCGACCTGCACCGGCGGTGGCGATTGCGGTGCGCCGATCGTGCCGCCGAACACCTTGGTGAAGCCAAAATAAGCGAGGCTGCCGATCGCGACGACCGCTACCAGCAGGATCACGATATCGATGAGGCCGCCGCCCTGCCGCCGCTCCTGCGGCAGCGGCTTGATGCCCGAGCGCAGCTCATCCACCAGATCGCGACCCGACATCCCAGCCCCCGGCCAAACCGCGAACAGACTAGCTGGCGAGCCATGAAAGAAGGCTTGCGGATTGCCGCAGTATTGCGGCTGTCACGATAGGCTTTGGGCTACTGTTTCCGCCGGAAACTCTTGAGGTGCGGCACCGCCCTGACCACGCGGTCGGCGATCGTCTCCACCGGCAATGTCACCGGCACCGCGAGCACGTTCTCGTCCGCCGCCGGCACCTCCAGCGTCGCGAATTGGCTCGCGAGCAGCGAGGCCGGCATATACTCGTGCACGCGGCCGGCGATGCGGCCGGCGATCAGCTCCTGCGTCCCCTCGAGGAAGACGAACAGGATGGGCTCGCCCGCGGCCGCGGCAAGCCGCTCGCGATAGACCCGCTTCAGCGCCGAGCACGCGCCCACCGCCACGCCCTTGATGTCGGCGGCCTCGTGCAGCGCCCCCGCCAGCGCCTCGAGCCAGGGCCAGCGGTCGTCATCGACCAGCGGGATGCCCGCCCGCATCTTGTCCTTGTTGGCCGCGGGGTGAAAGTCATCGCCATCGAGGAACGGCGCGTGCAGCCGCCGCGCGATGGCCTTGCCCGTCACGGTCTTGCCGCTCGAGGACACCCCCATGACGATCAGGATGCGAGCGGGGACGAGCGACACCGGCCGCTGCCCTACACCGTAGCCGTGAACGCCCCATCCACATAGAGGATGTGGCCGTTCACGTAGCTGGAGGCATCCGAGGCGAGGAACACCG
Source organism: Pseudomonadota bacterium (assembly GCA_048498015.1). GTDB lineage: Bacteria > Pseudomonadota > Alphaproteobacteria > Rhizobiales > Devosiaceae > Devosia_A. The sequence continues at coordinate 28,360 of JBEHYU010000004.1, read as the reverse complement.
CCGCGCCGCCGAGCTCCGCCAGGTCGCCCCAGCGGCCGGCGGGGGTGCGCTTTTCGACCCAGGCGTTGAACTCGGGGTCCTTCATCAGCGCTTCGTTGAGCTCGGTCTTGAAGTAGCCCGGCGCAATGCCGTTGACGTTGATGCCGTGCCGCGCCCAGTCCGTCGCCATGCCGCGTGTCATGTTGGCGACGGCCGCCTTGCTCGCCGCGTAGGGCGCGATGCCCGGCCGCGCCAGGGCGCTCATCACCGAGCAGATATTGATGATCCGCCCATGGCCGCGCGGGATCATCTTGCGCGCCACCGCCGCGCCGACGAGGAAGACCGAGGTCACATTGGTCGCAAGCAGCCGCTCGAACTTGTCCTCGGGGTAGGTGTCGAGCGGGCCGCGGAACTGCATGCCGGCATTGTTGACCAGGATGTCGATCGGCCCGATCTCGGCCTCGATGTGGTCCACCGCCTCGTTGACGCTCTCCGAATTGGTGACGTCGAACGCCACGCCGCGCGCCCGCACGCCGGAGTCGGCGAGATTGGCCGCTGCGGCGCCGAGGGCCTCCTTGTCGCGCGCATTGAGCACGAGGTCGGCTCCCGCGCCGCCCAGCGCCGCCGCGATGGCAAAGCCGATGCCGCGGCTCGAACCGGTAACCAGCGCGCGTTTGCCCGCAAGACTGAAAAGCGAGAGCGAGTCCATCGAAATCCTAACACCGGCCGGCTGCGACATCGTGAAGGGTATACGGTCTTTTTCGCCAGCGCGGCCATAGCTTTGTGGTGGCGTTCAGGCCGCCTCCGTGGCAGAAAGCGGCCCCATAAAAACCAATATACGTCTGAGGAGTGTCCTATGCCTTCCGCCGATATCGGCCTTATTGGTCTTGCCGTGATGGGCTCAAATCTGGCCCTCAATATCGCCGAGAAAGGCTACACGATCGCGGTGCACAATCGCACCGCCGCCAAGATCGACGATTTCATGGTCGTGGCGAAGGAACAGGGCCTCGACGGCAAATGCGTGCCGGAAGCCGACATCAAGGCCTTCATCCAGGCGGTGAAGCGTCCGCGCTCGATCATCATCATGGTCAAGGCCGGCCAGCCGGTAGACGACATGATCGAGCAGCTGCTGCCCCTGCTCGAGCCCGGCGACGCCATCCTCGAATGCGGCAACTCGCTCTACACCGACAGCCAGCGGCGGTTCGAATACCTCAAGACCAAGGGCATCGGCTTCCTCGGCATCGGCGTTTCGGGTGGTGAAGAGGGCGCCCGGCACGGTCCCTCGATCATGGTCGGCGGTCCCGAGCAGCAGTGGAAGAACGCCCAGCCGATCCTCGAGGCGATCTCCGCCAAATTCAACGGCGAGCCGTGCTGCGCCTATCTGGGCGAAGGCGGCGCCGGCCACTTCGTCAAGATGATCCACAACGGCATCGAGTACGGCGACATGCAGATGATCGCCGAAGTCTATGGCGTGATGCGCGACGGCCTCGGCATGAATCCGAAAGCCGCGTCCGACGTGTTCAAGGACTGGAACAAGGGGCCGCTCAACTCCTACCTCATCGAGATCACCGGTTATGTCCTCGAGGCCGTCGAGCCGAAAACCGGCAAGCCGCTGGTCGACCTGATCCTCGACAAGGCCGGCCAGAAAGGCACCGGCGCCTGGTCCGCCATCGCCGCCCAGCAGCTGGGCGTGCCGGCGACTGCCATCGAGGGCGCCGTTGCGGCCCGCTCGATCTCCTCGCGCAAGGAAGAGCGCGTCGCGGCGGAAGCCGTGTACGGCAAGCCGTCGGCGGCCAAGGGCGGGGTCGATCTCGCCGATCTCGAAAAGGCGCTGCTCGCCGGCAAGATCGTCTCCTACGCGCAGGGCTTTGCCGTGATGGCGAAAGCCTCCGAGGAGATGGGCTGGAACCTGCCGCTCGCCACCATCGCCAAGATCTGGCGCGCCGGCTGCATCATCCGGTCGCGCTTCCTCGACCAGATGTCGGCGGCCTACGCCAAGGGCGGCGCGCAGAATTTGCTGATGGTCCCCGATTTCATCGCCATCATGCAGGACGCCAGCAAGTCGCTCCGCAAGATCGTCGCGGCCGCCGCGCTGGGCGAATTCCCGATGATCTGCCTCAGCGCCTCGCTCGCCTATTTCGACAGCTACCGCCAGGCGCTGGGCACCGCCAACCTGACCCAGGGCCAGCGCGACTTCTTCGGCGCCCACGGCTTCATCCTCACCGACCGCGACGGCGAACAGCACGGGACGTGGCCGTCGACGCTGGGGAAGTAGTCCCTCATCGGTTGGTCGAGCGAGCCCGTTTAGGATCGCTCGGTCCAGAGCAACAAAAAGGGCCTACCTCAGATCGGCGGCTCGACGTCGCCGCTCGGGGTCTTGTTCGGATTGGGCACGTGCATCTGGCCGGGCGGCGACATTTCCGGGGCCCGCGGATGCACGGCGACGCTGGGCTTATGGCTGAGGTCGAAGCGGAAAGCGACGGCTGCGAAGAGCGCCATCGCCGCCGCCGCCAGCAGTGCCGCCCCGATGAACGGCGCACCGGGGAAATAGGCCGGTGAATCCTCGCGATAGGTGAAGTAGGCGAAGATCTGTGTCGCCGCGAGCGGCCCGATGATCGTCGCCAGCGAGTTGGCCGCGTTCACCGCGCCTTGCAGCTCGCCCTGCGCGTTGTCGGGCACCTGCCGCGACAGCACGCCATTGATCGCCGGCGCCGCAAGGCCGCTGATCGCGCCGATGACGATGTAGACATAGACATATTCGGAGTGGTGGATGAACGCGATGCCGGTGAACGCCACCGCCGCCGCCAGCATGCCCACGATCACCACCGGCGTCTCGGTGAAGCGCTTGACCAGCGGCCCCACCGCGAACGCCTGGAACAGCGCGAACACGATGCCGAACAGCCCCAGCGTGCGTCCGATCTGCGAGGACGAGAACTTGAACACCTCGATGGTGAAGTAGTTGTAGACCGAGGGGAACGCCTGCGCCGCCGTGGTGAACAGGAACAGCGCCAGCATCAGCCACAGCACCACCGGGAATTTCCGCAGCGACAGCAGCGCCCCGAACGGGTTGGCGCGGCGCAGGCTGAACGGCCGGCGCATGTTCTTGCTCAGCGATTCCGGCAGCACGAACAGCCCGAACAGGAAATTGGCGAACGCCAGTACCGCCGCGGCGTAGAACGGCACCTTCGGCCCGAATTCGCCGAGCTCGCCGCCGATCACCGGCCCGATGATGAAGCCCAGCCCGAACGCCGCCCCGATCAGCCCGAAGCGCTGCGTGCGCTTGGCCGGCGGGGTGATGTCGGCCATGTAGGCCGTCGCCGTCGCTACCGCCGCCCCCGCCGCGCCGGACACGAAGCGGCCGATGAACAGGTACCAGACGACCGGGGCGAACCCCATCATCGAGTAGTCGAAGGTCAACCCGAGCAGCGAGCCCAGCAGTACCGGCCGCCGCCCGAACCGGTCGCTGAGATTGCCCAGCACCGGCGAGAAAACGAACTGCGTCACGGCATAGACGAACACCAGCCAGCCGCCGATCACCGCCGCCTCGGCCACCCCGCCGCCGGTCAGTTCCTTGATCAGCTCTGGCAGCACCGGAACGATGATGCCATAGCCCACCATGTCGAGAAGAATGGTGACGAGAATGCAGATGAGGGTGAGGGGATTGTCTTTTCCGGCGTCGGCCATTGGGCTCAGTGTCGTTGAAGGTGGGGCAGTTGACACAGGGGGAGGGGGTTGCGCAAGCGCTAAGCCCGGGCGCCTTCCGGGGGCCTCCCCGTCCGATCCGGGGGCGGAACGGGCGGCTCCGGCGCCGCGTCGAAGCCATAGAGCCAGTCGAGCCGCTTGAGATGGCCGCGCGGCCCCTGCGCCGCGATCACCGCGTTCCGCGCCAGGGTGAACGGCCATTCGAGATGGTACGCAAAGCCATTGGAATCGCTGATCTTGCGCACCTGTTCGACGCGCGGTCGCCGCATTGCCTCGAAGCGTGCGAAGGCCTGCGCCGCATCGGGCTCGGTCATCAGCAGCGGCGCGAGGATCGCCGCATCCTCGATCGCCATCGCGCCGCCCTGCGCCTGGAAGGGCAGCATGGCGTGGGCGGCGTCGCCGATCAGCCCGACGCCGTCGCGCGACCAGACCGGCGCGTCCACCGTATCGACCACCCAATAGCCCCAGCCGCCCTTGGCGACGTTCAGGATCGCCTCGAAGGCCGGCGAGGGCAGGGCCGCCCAGGGCAGCACGGGTTCGGTCGGCGGCGTCGCGTCGCTAGGCGCGGCCTTCTGCTTGACGAACAGCGCGATGTTGAACTGCTTGCGCTGGTGCAGCGGGTAGCACGCCGCGTGATAGCCGGGCCCGAACAGCAGCGACGTCCGGTCGAGCGGCAGGAGGCCCTTGAGCAGGTCGATGGCGATTGTCGTCCGCCATGCAACGAACCCCGAATAGCTTGCCGCCGGGCCACCCAGCACCCGCGTCCTCGTCTCCGAGCGCACCCCGTCGGCGCCGACGAAGGCATGGACGCGCGCGCTGCGCGCCGTTCCATCCGCCTCGTCGATCACCATCGAGGTGCCGCGCGCGTGGCTCACCGCATCAAAACTGCGCACCCCGAACAGCATGTCGATATTGGCAAAGCGCCGGCACGCCTTGAACAGCGCGTCGGCCAGGTCCGCCCGATGCATCACCGCATAGGGCACGCCATAGCGCTCGCGCATGATCTGCCCGAGCTCGAGCGTCACTAGCGGCTTCTTCGCCCGGAACGGCACGATGTCGATGCCGGCCGGCTCGAAGCTTTTGGCGGTGATCGCCTTATCGAGCCCGAGCTGGTTGAGCACCCGCCGCGCATTCGGGCTGAGCTGGATGCCGGCGCCGACTTCCTGCACGCGCTTGTTGCGTTCGAGCACGATGACGGTCGCGCCGAATTTCGCCAACGCCAGCGCGAGCGTCATGCCCGCAATGCCGGCCCCCGCGATATAGATGGTGCGGCCGGCGGCCATTGGAAAGCTTAGGCGTCTTCGGCCTGATACACCGCCGACAATGGCTGCGACGTGCCGGGCGCCAGCTGCGGATTGTAGACGTAGTGCGTCGAGCAATAGGAACACACCGTTTCGGTGTCCTTGCCCATGTCGATGAAGATGTGCGGATGGTCGAAGGGCGGCAGCGCCCCCACGCACATGAATTCCTTCGAGCCCACCTCGATCCGCTTCAGCCCCTCGGTATTGTGGAAATGCGGGGTGCTGGAATGGCCGGCCATGAGGGTCTCGCGAGTCTGGTTCGGATCGTGCGCCGGACCATACAGAACCCCTCGCGGCTTTTCCAAGACTATTACCGGCCAAGGGTGCTAGGGGAGCGCCATGCCAAGCTTCCTGTCCGACGGAATCGAGATCGCCTACGAGGTCTATGGCGAGGGCCGTCCGATCCTCCTGATCCACGGTTTCGCCTCTTCGGGCGCCATCAACTGGCTCAATACCGGCTGGGTCGATGCGCTGCGGCAGGCCGGCTGGGGCCCGATCACCATCGACAATCGCGGCCATGGCGCCTCGCGCAAGCTTTACGACCCAAAGCTCTATTTTGCCCACCAGATGGCCGACGACGCCGCGCGCCTGCTCGATCGGCTCGGGCACTACAAACTGCCGGTGATGGGCTACTCGATGGGCGCCCGCATTGCCGCTTTCCTGGCGCTGCGCCATCCCGAGCGGGTGCAGTGCGCCGTCTGGGGCGGCATGGGGATCAATCTGATCACCGGACTCGAGGATTCCGAAGAGATCATCGCGGCGCTCACGGCGGATTCACTTGACGAGGTAAAGGGCGCAACCGGCCGCCAGTTCAGGATTTTCGCCGATCACTCCAAGGCCGATCGCCCGGCGCTGGCCGCCTGCATGATCTCGTCGCGCGAGCCCATGCCCGAGGCCGACGTTCGCCGCATCACCCAGCCCACCCTCGTGGCCGCCGGCGAAACCGACGACATGGCCGGCGACCCGCACGTCCTCGCAGCGCTCCTGCCGCACGGCGAGTCCTTCCTCATCCCCAAGCGCAACCACATGCTCGCGACGGGCGACCCGAAGTTCAAAGCGGCGGCGCTGGGATTCCTCGCCCGGCAGGCCGGCTAGCCTCCGATCGAGGTCAATTCTGAACCATTCTGCCCCGCGGGGCTTGGTTCGGGGATGGGTTTTGCCGTATATCGGCAATCTGCGATGGAGAGCCTTTCGTGACTGCCAGTTTGAAATCGGCCGCCCAGATCACCCCGGTCGATCCGGTCTGGGATGCGGTCCGCGCCAATGCCGAAGCCATGCTGCGCGATGAGCCGAGCCTGAGCTCGATGGTCATCGACAACGTGCTCAACCATTCGCGCTTCGAGGACGCGCTGGCGCATCGGCTGGCGGTCCGGCTCGACCATTCCGACGTTTCCGCCGGCCTCATCCAGCACGCCTTCAAGGATGCGCTCGACTATTTCCCGGACCTCGCCAACGAATCCCGCGCCGATCTCGCCGCCACCCTCGAGCGCGACCCGGCGACGCACCGCGCCATCGTGCCGTTCCTCTATTTCAAGGGTTTTCACGCCATCCAGACACACCGTTTCGCGCATGCGCTGTGGAAGGTCGGCCGCAAGGATTTCGCGCTCTATCTGCAGAGCCGCTCGAGCCAGGTCTTCCAGGTCGACATCAACCCGGCCTGCCGCATCGGCAAGGGCATCATGCTCGACCACGCCACCGGCTTCGTCGCCGGCGAGACGGCGGTGATCGGCGACAATTGCTCCATCCTGCAGGGCGTCACGCTCGGCGGCACCGGCAAGGCGGATGAGGATCGGCATCCCAAGATCGGCAATGGCGTGCTGATCGGGGCAGGGGCGATCGTGCTGGGCAACATCAAGGTCGGCGACTGCGCGCGGATCGGCGCCGGCTCCGTGGTAGTCCGCGACGTGCCGCCACGTGTCACCGTCGTCGGCGTGCCCGCTCGGGTGGTGGGCGAAGCGGGCGCGTCGCAACCTGCTTCGGTGATGGATCAGGTGCTGGCCTACGACTTCAGCGGCTGAGCCGCAGTTTCGCCGTATCGGCCATGAAATAAGCGCCGGCCGGGATTGCCCGGCGCGCGACAATGCCTATTGTGGCGATCCCAAACACGCGGTTGGCCGATCGAGCCCTCTCGGGATCGATCGGTCCAGAGCAAAAAAGAAGCTACGGTTGGCCGATCGAGCCCTCTCGGGATCGATCGGTCCAGAGCAACAAACAACCAGAAAACGACCATTGGAGCGGCGGCTTTGAACCACCCCGAGATCATCAAGCTGCAGAAATACCTGCAGCTCAAATTCAACAACCGCGCCATCGATGTTCGCCCGCGCAACAAGCAGAACGACAGCGTGGAAGTCTATCTCGGCGAAGAGTTCCTCGGCCTGATCTATGTCGATGACGAGGACGGCGACAAATCCTACAATTTCACCATGGCCATCCTCGAGGAAGACCTGGACGAGGTGAAGTGAGATGATCGTCGCCACCACCAACGATCTGCCCGGCTACCGCGTGGTCGAAACGCTCGGCCTGGTGCGCGGCATCACCGTGCGCTCCCGCAGCATCATCGGCACGATCGGTGGGGCGCTGCAGTCGATCGTGGGCGGCAACATCACCGCTTTCACCACGCTGGCGGAATCCTCCCGCCAGGAAGCTCTCGACCTCATGGTCCGGCACGCCGAGGAGCACGGCGCCAACGCCGTGATCGGCATGCGCTACGACAGCAACGAGATCACCGACGGCATCACGGAGATGCTCGCCTACGGCACGGCGGTAAGGGTCGAAAAGCTCTAAGTCTGGCGGCCTACAGCGCCCCGATCTGCGTCAGCAGGGGGTGCATCTCGGCATCGAACTTCTTCCAGTTGCCCAGTACATCGTCGGAGAAGCTGTAGACCGCCGCGATGCCGGAGCCGAGATAAACGGCTCGCAGGCAGCGGCCGGCCTGGCCCTCGACGATCGGCGCTTCGCATTTCGCCGTGAAGGGCTGGGCATTCAGCGGATCGTACCACACCGTCTCGCCGTCATAGCCGTCGGTGGCCGTCATCGGCTTGCCGATCAGCCCCGGCGGACCGTTCAACTGCTCGGCCTTGAACTGGTGCAGGTACACCCCGTCGAGCAGTGACGCGCTCGGCCGGATACGGCTGCGCGGCATCAGCGAAACCTCGATCTGTCGCGGCGCGGCCTTGGGCCCCAGCGGCAATGTCAGCTCCAGGTCGACCTGCTTGGCGAAGCTGCCGCCCGACTCGTCGTCGCTCGCCAGCCAGGCCGCCGGAATGGTGAGCGAGGTGCCCCCGATGGTGCGGGCCACCGTCCCCGGACCGGGCTGCGTGACGGCGTGCTTCGCCTTGCCGGCGGCGTCGATCAGATAGGCAAAGCCCAGCCCGCCCATGGCCACGACCAGCGCAATAACGCCCAGCGTGAAGCCCACCGAGTGGGTCTCCCGCTTTGCCGAAGGTGCGGCGGCGGCAACGTCCATGGGCGAATTAACCAGTCGCTCGGGGAGGAGGTGACAGCCGATAAGGGGGCTCTTATGATTAATGAAGGGTTAACAAGCCGCGCGCGTTTACAGCGGCCGACGTGGGCAGTGCGTCATGATGTTCGAGTTGATGCTGGCGGCTTTCATCATGGCGGTGGGCCTCGCTATGGCCGGATCCGGCACCCATTTCTACCAGTGGCGGTTCAACCAGCAGGCGATGCTGCGCTACGATGGCAAGACCTATCTGCACTCGGTCGGCCATCTGCTCATGAGCTTCATCTGCGGCCCCTACATCATGCTGCAGATGGGCTGGAAGCAGGAGGATGACGGCACGCTCTCGGTCGGCGGTGTGCTGGTCTCGGCGCTCGTCGCCTTCGGCTGGAGCTTCATTACCGGCCTGTTCTTCCTGGGAATCTATTTCTCGATCGTCCAATAGCGGTCGAGTTTGTCCCGCGTCCGGCAACAGACGCGGTTTGGGGAAGGCGCAGGGCCGGCGGGGGAGACGCCGGCCCTTCTTGTTTCCGCCGGAAAGAGTGTGGGCCGGCCTCGGGGGAGAGCCGGCCCACTTCATCGGGCATCGCTTGTCAGGGGAAGACGCCCGAGAATGGAAACTGTCTAGTTGCGCGCCGCCACGATCGTGGCGCGGTCGTCGCTGCGGTCCACCCATTTGCCCGGATCGGACTGCGACTGGCGCTTGATGTATTCGTAGGCGGTGTCCTTCCACAGCAGGACGCGGCCGTCCTGGTTGTCGAGCACCACGTCGCCGCGATCGGTGCGAACCATCAGCACCGCGTGGCCGTTGCCGTCGCGCTCGCGCACCACGGTCATCAGCAGCGTGCTCGGGTCCCAGCCGGCCGCGACCAGCTCGCGCTGCTTTTCGAGCGCGATGTCCTCGCAGTCGCCACGGCCGTCCGGATAGGTCCAGTATTCGGCCACGTGATAGAGGTCCTCGTCCGTCTCCGGCACGATCGTGGCATTGACGTTGTCGTTGATGCTGACCAGCTGGTCCCAGCTCTTCTGCGTCAGCGTCTCGACCTCGACGACATGTGCGTTGGGCGCGCAGGCCGCGCGGTTCGCCTTGCAGAATTCCGCCGCGCCCACCGGAATGCTCGTGGCTCCGGTCACCGGCGCGAAAGCCGCATTGGCGAGATCGACGCTCGAGGAGGCGATCGCCGCCGGCGCGCCGAACATGACGAGCGCGACAAGCGTGCCCGAAACACTGATCCTGATGTTGTGTGACATTTCGTAATCCCCTGACTGGACCACGATGCCGCCACGAAATTGCCCCGGTTCGAAAACTCTCAGCGAGTTTTTAGATGTGTTCTATCGATTGCGGTCACCTCCGGTTAACCACGCCGGCTGTGTCAGACGATGGTGAAATCGCTGCTCGACAGCGTGAGTCCGCTCTGCAGCGCCGCAAACTGCACCGCCGCGTCGCCGCCATAGCCGTCGTGGTCGTAGAACAGCGCTCCACTGGACCTGTTGTAGGTGATGTGCGCGGTGTTGTGGAAGCCGCCGGTATTGGCGAAGTCGCCCGCCCCGAGGTTGCCGATGGCCAGTGCGGCAAAGATCGCGTGATCGAGCACGATCTTGTCCGTGCCCGGCGTGAAGTCGGCAACGCGATCGACGTTGTCATTTGACAGCGCAGTGTTGAACACAAAATGGTCGGCGCCTGCACCGCCCGTCAAAGTGTCCTTGCCCAGGCCGCCGGCAAGCGTGTTGTCGCCATCGTTGCCGGTGATGCTGTTAGCGTTGTCATTCCCGGTACCGGAGAGACGGGCCGACCCCGTCAACACCAGGTTCTCGAGATTGGAGCCCAACCTGTAGCTGATGCTGGCGACGACCGTGTCGTTCCCCTGGCCGGCCTTCTCGGTCACCACGTCGCCGGCGCTGTCGACCTTAAAGGTGTCGTCTCCCCAGCCACCGGTCATGGTGTCCTTGCCGCTTCCGCCATTGAGCGAGTCGTTGCCGCTATTGCCGGTGAGCCGGTCGTTGCCGCCATTGCCGTTGAGCGTGTCGGCGTCGCCGCCACCGGTGATCGTGTTGGCCTTCGAGTTACCGTTGTGTACGCCGCTCTCCGTCGTGAAGTGGATGGCGGTGGCCGACGTGATCGCCCCATTGCCATTGCCGGAGAGGTCGGTGAGGGCGCCCTTTTCGAGCGTCACATAGTAGGAGCTGCTGGCCGCAAAATGCGAGCTCGGATCCACCGTAACCTTGCTGCCTTTCACCGTCGCACGGTCGATGCCGATCGTCTCGACCACCGTGCCGTCGGCATTGTGGATCACGAGATGACCGTCGCCACGCTTCAGCGATTCATTGAAGGTAAGGGTGATGGCCGCCGAGCGGGAAGCGTGTGCGTCGCCTTTCGCCGGGCTCTCGGCAGTGAGCCGGGGCGCCACCAGGTCGAGCTTGCCGGCGGCAATCGTCTTGTCCGCGAACCTGAAGGTTTCGACACCGCTCACCACGTCGCGACCAAGCGAAGATAGAACGACGTACTGGTTGGCGGACTTGTCGTAGCTGATCAGGCAGTCGCCGCGCTTCACGGACACGCAATAGGTGTCGCTGCCCGAGCCGCCGATGATCGTATCGTTGCCGCCCAGGCCGGTCAGCGTGTCGTTGCCGGAATTGCCGCGAAGCACATTGCCGAGTTCGTTGCCGACGATCCGGTCGCCGCCCGAGCCGCCATTGGCGTTCTCGATCAGCGATGCGGTGTTGCCCTGATAGAGATAAGCGTTGGCGATCGTGCCGCGCGCCGAATGGCCGTGGCCCAGACTGGCGAGCTGCGTCGAACTGGTCGTGCTCCAGCCGCCCGCGCGCAGGTCGACCGTCACGCCATTGCGGTAGTTGGAGAAGTCGTAGGTGTCGTCGCCGCCGCCGTCCCAGACGGTCAGGAACACCTTGTTGGCTTCCGGCCGGCCCTGGCCGACGCCGTCGATCGACATCTCGCCGGTGCTGGCATTCCAGCGATAGACGGTGTCGCCGGCATTCGTGCGATAGTTGGCGCCATACATGTACTGCAGCGCCGCGATGTCGGAGAGCATCGGGCTCTGCGCGTAGCTGCCTTTGGCGACGGTGTAGTTGCCGGTGCCGCCGCCCACATATGAGCGGTAGGTCATCACCGAAAATTCCATGCTGTCGTGTGCCGTGGGCAGGGCGGCGATGCCGTCCTGGCCATGATCGAGGCCGAGCGTGTGGCCGATCTCATGGATCATGGTCAGCCCGGCATAGCTGCCCTTGACCGGGTCGTTGTAGTCGGCGTGGTTGAACCAGACGTCGCCACTCTGCTGGCTGCCGCCAGGGTAGTAGCCCTCGGCGGTCTTCTGCGAGTCGGTCTCGGCGAACCGGATCGTGCCGTGCTGCGAAGAGGTCTCGGTGACCTCCGTGAAGGTCAGGTTCGCCACCGCAGCATAACTACGCAGGACGCCCTGGATGTAGGCGACCTGCGTCGGGTTCATGCCGCTGAACCCGGTGACTGAGTAGTTGTACTGCGACGACGAGGTGGGGAAGCTGTAGGTCAGTTCGGCCGACGCCCATTTGACACCCGACAGGACGCCATCGATGTCATCGTTACCACTCAGGGCGACGTTGGAAGTAGAAGGCACGGGAAGAAGCTCACGACCGATCGCTGCAACAGACGATCCGTCGCGCTGATGCACAAGATACGGCAACAGCGCTGGCCGGTTTCTACCTACGTGTTCGAAAGGCTACCTAAATTGCGATCTAAGTTGATGCTGGCAAGCCTAGCGATTTCTACTTAGACCGGGTCGATAAAGACAACGATATCATGGCGTTGTCACTCTTCACGACGGCAAGCCCGGTCGCGGGGACAGCGATAGTCCGGGTCGGCCGTCGGCAATGTGAGAAGAATTAGTTAATGCGCAGGTTCTGCTGCACGACGGTGAGCATTTCCTGGGCCGAGGCGAATTCGACCGCCACGCCGTCCTGGAAGTGCCGCACCACCCGGGCGCGCATGCGGCCCAGCGTGACCGGGGTGCCCATCGCCGGGCGTACCGCGAGTTCGATCGCCGCGCCGGACAGCGAGATATCGATGATCTTGCAATTGTAGCGGCGGCCGTCATCGAGCACGACGGTAGAATGCCGGTTGTCGGGCACGACGCGTTCGTGTCGCCGGTCCTCGGGCAGGTTGAGCACGTCCTTGTTGGCCAGCCAGGTCAGCTGCGCCGCCATCTTGTCGCGCTTGCGGGGGCTGGCGGCGACGTCCATCACGAAGCCGCCATCGCTGGGCTCGGTGATGGCGCCTTCGACGCGCCCGATGTGATCGAGATAGGCGATGACCTTCTCGCCGACGATTCCGGCGACCGGCGCGACCACCACGGCATCGCCGGGCGACATTTCCAGCACCTGGCAGGGGAACTCGCGGCGGTCGGCCAGCATGTAGCGGCCGAGCACGGACACCTTCACGCGCTGGAACCGCGGCAGCTGCGCATAGGCTCGGCTGGCGCGCGGGCTGCGCTGCGGGCTGGGGTTGTCGGTCAGCATCTGCAGGTGTCACTCACTTTGACACCTGGGACGCTACCCAGTTTTGGTTAACCGATTGTAAGGACTAGGCCGCAGATTGCCGGGAATCCGGGGTTTTTTAGTGCCGGCCGCCGTCGATGACGGCCAGATGCGCGTAGCGGCGGGCCTGCCGGCCATAGACCATGGCGGCCATCGGCTGCGGCGCACCGCCCTGATGCGCGAACACGACGTCCTGCGGCACAGCCGCCGCCACGTCGCGCGCCATCTCGGCCAGCGAATTGTCGTCCGGCCAGATGAGCCGGAGGCCCGTAATGCGCTGCTCCACCACCGGCTGCACGCCGAGCCAGTAGGGCTCGTCGATCGAGGTCATGGCGCCCAGCAGCCGCGACTGGGTCGAGCCGTTGTGGCGGACGGGCAGGAGGATGGTTTCGACCGTCGTCTTGGTGTGGATCGCGGTCATGCCCGAGAAGGTGATCAGCGCCACGGCATGATCCTCGGTCACGGCGCGCACCAGCGTGTCCATGGCGTCGCGGTCGCGCGGATGCCAGAGCCGGGTGAACGAGCGGCCCTTGAGTTCGCGGGCATAGAGCGAGCACAGATGCGACCCCGCGAGGCGGAAATCGAACTCGCTGCTCTCGTTGAGCTCGAGGATGAAGGTGTGGGCCAGCGCGCCCCGAATCTTGGTCGGATCCAGGTCGCGGCGGTCGGGGGCGCTGCGCGAGCCACGAAGCGCGTTCCAGTAGTCGTAGAGCGTCTGGGTGCTCTGTTTTTGCATCGCCGCCAACCTATATGCCAAGCCCAGGCCGGCGTCCGAAACCGGAGCGCCCCGCCGCCGGAATGACAGTGGCAAAAGCTTGGGCGGAAATCGCTCTTAAAGCTTTCTTAAGGTTAATGTCCGGGGTGTGGTGTGAATAAGTCGGTGCATAGGGCAGCAATGCCCGGCAAAGCTGGAGTTTCGATGAGCGACGACCCAAAAGCCCAACAGGATCAGGCACCTGCGGCCAAACCCGAACGCCAGCCGATCTTCCTGCTGCCGACTCCCGTATGGGTGATCTGCCTGATTTTCCTCGCCATCCAGGCTGTCCAGTCGTTTGTTCTTAACGATGAGGCCCGCTCGATCTTCCTGACTTGGACGGCGTTCATTCCTTACCGGATGATCGATCCGACCCATTATTTCGGCGACTGGTACCCCCTGATCTGGACGCCCATCACCAGCGCCTTCCTCCACGCCGGCTGGGAGCACGTCGGACTCAACACCGTCTGGTTCGCGGTGTTCGCCACCCCGATGACGCAGCGTTACGGCGCATGGAAGACCATCCTGCTGTTCCTCGTCGGCGCCTTTCTCGGCGCCTGGGCGTTCGCGATCACCGATCATGCCGTGGACAGCGTCCTCGTCGGCGCCTCGGGCGGCATTGCCGCGCTGACCGGCGCCGCGGTGCGCTTCATCTTCCAGCCGCTGGTTGTGGCGCAGGACCCCGACACCGGCGAGCGCCGTGTCGTCGGCCGCCAACTCGCGACCATCGAGCAGGTGTTGCTCGATTCGCGCGCCCGCTTCTTCTCGCTGGTCTGGATCGTCCTCAACGGCGTGGTGCCGCTGCTGCCCATGCTCATCGGCGGGGCAGGGGGCAGCATCGCCTGGCAAACCCACCTCGCCGGCTTCATCAGCGGCTTCCTGCTCGTCCCGCTCCTGGAGAGGAAGCCTCATGAGTGACGCCGCCCGCCTCGAAAAGCTCGAGACCACCGTCGCCTACCAGGAGCAGGCGATCGAGGACCTGAACAAGACGGTGCTGGCGCAGGCCGCCGAGATCGCGCAGCTCAAGCGCCTGGTCGGCAACCTCGGCGAGCGCGTCCGTGAGATCGCCGACAATCCGGCCCTGGCCGAGCCCCCCGAACCGCCCCCGCCGCATTACTGACGATACACGTCCTTCGGATCGAACAAACGTGGCTCGCCGGTGTCCGCCAGCGCGCCGTCCTTGAGCACGCGATAGAAGCAGCTTTTGCGGCCAGTATGGCAGGCGGCGCCGCGGCCGGTCTGCTCGACCGTGAGCAGCAGCACGTCCTGGTCGCAGTCGGTCGCAAGGGCGATGAGCTTCTGGATTTCGCCCGACGTCTCGCCCTTCTTCCACAGCGCCTGGCGCGAGCGCGACCAGTAATGGACGTCGCCGGTCTCGACCGTGAGCCGCAGCGCTTCGGCGTTCATGTGAGCGACCATCAGCACGCGGCCGTTTTCGTCCTGCGCGATTGCGGTGATCAGCCCATGCGCGTCGAAGCGCGGCGCGAAGGCGGTGCCTTCCTCGAGTTGCACGTGGGTGAGGGTAGCGGGATCGGCGAATGAGATGCTCATGGGGGCGGTAATATTACCGCCCCGCATGGCCGTCAAAAGATCAGCTCTTGAGCTTCACCCAAACCTCGACGGTCCCCAAGCCGGTGCTCGGCTCGAAATCGGGCCCGTAATACTCGGCGAAGCTGAACCAGCGATTGTCCGGCTCACGCCCGAGCGAGGGAATGCCAGTCTCGTAGATGGCCGCGCAGGTCGATCGAATGCCGGAGATGTGCCCCTCATGCTTGAACCGCGCATAAATCCCGGCCGGCATCGTCATTTCGATCAGCCCCGGCAGCGGCTCGCGACCCACGGGGGCGCCGGCAAAATAGTCAAAGCCGTCACTGCCCTCCGGCATCGGGCCCGAAATGCCGAAGGCAATCGGTGGCCCGCCGACCGTCTTGGCGATCTCGGGCAGATACTCGCCGAAGCGCTGCCACAGATGCGGGATCGTATCCATCGTCTGGAAGGTGAAATAGCTGGAGAGCCCGGCGATGCGCAGGGCAGGGCGGTCTTCGATGACCGGCGGGGCGAGGGTGACTTTTTCGGCAGAATCCATTCTGAGAGGCTCCACGAGATCGAGCGTGTCGAGGGAGCGCCCCCGCCGCACCTCGTCCGGGGTCAGCCCGAACTGGTCGCGGAAGGCGCGGGTGAATGCCTCATGCGACCCGTATCCCGCGTCCAGCGCGACGCCCAGAATATCGGGCGCCCCGTCCGCCAGCTCGCGAGCGGCTTCCGTCAGGCGGCGGCCGCGCAGATAGGTCGAGAGCTGTATCCCGGTCGCCACCGGGAAGATGCGGCTCAGATGCGAACGCGAAACGCCCGCATGCTCCGCCATCGCCTCGAGCGACAGCTCATTGTCCCGGAAACGGGTCTCGATGAACCAGACGGTCTTTTGGACGGCAGACATGGGGCACTCCGCACATGAAGCCCCCAGTCTATGCCACCGGCCGAACGCCGCTACTTGATCGGCATTGCAGTCGGCTCAGCGCCGCCGGATCATCTCGAAGAAGCGATCCTGCTCGGCCTTCTCCTCGGCGAACACGCCGGTGAAGCGCTGCGTCACGGTGGTGGCGCCATGGGCGCGCACGCCACGCATCGACATGCACATATGCTCGGCCTCGAGCAGCACGGCAGCGCCGCGCGGATTGAGATGCTCGTTGATGGTGTCGATGATCTGCGCCGTCAGCACTTCCTGCACCTGCAGGCGCTTGGAGAACACTTCGACCAGCCGCGCCAGCTTGGAGATGCCGACGATCCCGTCATGCGGCAGGTAGGCGATGTGCGCCTTGCCGACGAAGGGCACCATGTGGTGCTCGCAATGGGACGAGAACGGAATGTCCTTGACCAGCACGATGTCGTCGTAGCCGCCGGCCTGCTTGAAGGTCGTGCTCAGCAGCGCCCCTGCATCCTGCCCGTAGCCGGCGAAGAACTCGCCATAGGCTTTCGCGACGCGATGCGGCGTTTCGAGCAGGCCTTCGCGCGTCGGATCGTCGCCCGCCCAGGCGATGAGCGTGCGCACGGCGGCCTCGGCCTCTTCCTGGCTCGGGCGTTGGAATTCATGCGAAAACAAAGACTTGGCCGCTTGCGGCTTCAGGCTGGCGTCCATTTGACTCCCCGGTCAATTTCCAACGGCACTGCGCGGAGCACCGTCTAGCGGTTCACGGATCGGTCAGTGACGAGGGACGCCGCTGACTTCAGATAACTGCCCCATTATATAAGGACGCGACGCATCCCCTCAAGGAACAGGCTCACAACCACAATGGAACTGAGCGATCTTTATTCCCAAAAGATCCTCGAAATTGCTGCAAACCAACCGGTCCCCGGCCGGCTGGCCCATCCGGACGCCTCAGCGCGCCGGGTAAGCCGGGTCTGCGGCTCTTCCATCGAAGTCGATATCGTCGTCGCGGACGGCGAAATTCGACAGTACGGGCACAAGATTTCGGCCTGCGCGCTCGGGCAGACCTCGGCGGCAATCGTCGCGACCCACATCGCGGGCACGCCCATCGGGGAGTTCCGGGCCTTGCGGGAGCAGATGGTGGCGATGCTGAAGGCGGACGGGGCGGCGCCTGCGGGCAAGTGGGCGGACCTGGCTTATCTCGAGCCGGTGCGGGACTATGCGCCGCGGCATACGTCCACGCTGCTGGTGTTCGACGCCGTGGTCGATGCGCTCGACAAGATCGAGGCCGGGCAGGCGGTTGCGGCCGAAGTATGAGGTTTCTTCACAAGGACTTTTCGCCGCTTCGGGCTTACCTCGCGAGTGAGCCGTGCGAGATTCGTCGGCTCGAGTGGGACCTCAATCCCGCAACCGAGGGCTATTTCTTCCTGCCGTGGACGATCAAACGTCGCCCGGCTCACGCACCCCAGCCATCGTCGGCGGCCGACGTCGAAGCGTGCTTCCACTACGCGGACATTCCTGAAAATGCCGGGACCGCGATGGAGCACTATTTTCACGTCAACGCGCCCCCGAGTGACCATGCTGTCTCACTCAGTGGGGCGGTCGAACACGTGGAAGCCTTCGGCAGTCCGATCGAGTTTATTCTGGCGGGGTATCCCGATGGCGGCATCATCTCGGTGTCGCGCCGGATGCTGCCGTTTCAGGACGGCGCTGAGCAAATCGACGGCTGGTGGGGACCGCGATGACGACCTTCTGGCGGGTCATCGACTTCCCGTTCAAGGTCGTCGCCTACGCCCTCATTCAGCTTTACCGCTACACGCTGTCGGCGTTCACCGGCCGCAGCTGCCGGCATGCGCCGAGTTGTTCCGAGTACACCCGTGACGCGATCTGGCGATTTGGCTTCTGGCCGGGCGGCTGGATGGGGCTGGCGCGGATCCAGCGCTGCCGGCCGGGCGGTACGCATGGCTACGACCCGGTGCCGGAGGCCCTGCCGGCGAATGCCCACTGGTATCTGCCTTGGACCTATGGCCGCTGGGCGTAGCGCTCGATCCGGTCGACCATGGTCGCGCTCTTCTGCCAGTCGTGCAGCTGCCAGGTCATGGCGGCATAGTGGCCGTCGGCGCGGAACAGGTAGATCGCGCGGCACCGGCTGAAGTCGCCGCCGGGATCGACGACTTGCTCCGGTACAAAATCGTTCGGGATCAGCGCCGCGACCCCCATGCCGACGCAGGCGCCGGGTTCGCTGGTTATCTTGCGCACGTCATCGGCGAGCCCCGGCAGGTCCGCGACCGGAGTCACGAGCGCCGCTGCCGCCACGGGGAACCACGCCGGCGGCCGCACCACATAGAGGAAAGGCCCGGAGCCGAGCACTGCGGCGATTAACAGCACCGTCGGCTCGATCCAGCGCAGTCGTCCCGCCCGTGACCGCTCGCTCGCGACCAGCACCAGCCCGGCCCAGATCACCACGAACGGCATCGCGTAATAGGCATGGAAATGCCAGAGCTGCACGCGCGCGGCGAGCAATTGCGCGAGGATCAGCGGCGCCATCGCCACCACGAGGATCAAATAGCGCCACGACAGGACGGCGAGGATCAGGGCAGGCACGATGGCGGTGAGCGCGTGCGGATTGCCGAGAAAATCGCGGAAGCGGATGCCGATGCTCTCGGCCGTGAGATGATCCCAGTTGTTGCCGGAGTAGTTGAAGGCGAAGGCGGAAAAGCCTGGAAAGAATCGCGATTTGATCCAGAACATCGCGAGCGAAACGACGACGCCTACGGCCCCAAGCAGTGCCTCCGGGCCCGTCAGCGTCCGCCGCGACAAAGGCGGCAGCGGCGCCAGCGCTAACAGGAAGGCGGCGGCGTAGAGCCCGCCATCCTCGCGCACCAGCATGGCGACGCAGAAGGCGAGGGCGCCCCAGCGGCGATGGCCGTTCACCCACAGCGCCAACCCCAAAACGCAGAACGCCGGGATCGCCACTTCGGGATGCGGGAAGCTTGTCACCTGCAGCATGACGTCGCCGAGCACGGTGAAGATCGCCACCGCGGCGAACAGCAGCGCCGAACGCCCGCCGCGCCAACTGGTCAACACCAACTCATAGAGGTTGCCGGCGAGCAGGCAGAACACCAGCCCCTCATGCAGCGCGAAAGCGGTGAAGCGGTCGAGGCCGGTGGCGTGGAAGACCACGCTCAACGCCGAGAGGTAGGGCGCGAGGTGGTAGTTGAAATAGCTGAGGTCGCTGACCGAATGCGGATTGGTCAGCCAGGCATCGCCCGAGGTCAGGATCCAGGCGAACCAGCCGGTATCGAGCAGATCGCCGCCCTGCGAGAAATGCACCAGCACGAAGCGGTAATTGACCCAGAAGATCGCCGCGAGGCAGAGCGCGCAGAGCACCAGCCGCGCCACCCGGTCCGCCCTGCTTGCCTCCGTCACCCGCAATCCCCATCTATCAGTTTGGGCAAATCCTTACAGCGCACCGGTTAATTGGCTGCCAGCAACGGCGGGATGACACCGTTCGCCGGCGCGTGATAAGAGCCCGAACCCCCAATTCCGGCGGGTCATGGAGATTGAAATGATCAAGGTGACGTTCCCAGATGGTGCAGTTCGCGACTACGCGATGGGCACCACCGGGACTACCGTGGTCGAATCCATCTCTCCCAGCCTCGCCAAGAAGACCGTCGCCATGAAGTGGAATGGCACGCTCAGCGATCTTTCCGATCCGCTGAACGAGGACGGCCGTATCGAATTCGTCATGCGCGACAGCGCCGACGGCCTCGGGCTGATCCGCCATGACGCGGCGCACGTGCTCGCCGAGGCGGTGCAGGAGCTCTGGCCGACGACGCAGGTCACCATCGGCCCCGTCATCGAGAACGGCTTCTATTACGACTTCAAGCGCGACACGCCGTTCTCCGAGGACGATTTCGCCACGATCGAAAAGAAGATGAAGGAGATCGTCGAGCGCGGCGCCGCCTTCACCAAGGAAGTGTGGACTCGCGACGAGGCCAAGCGTGTCTTCGCCGCCAAGGGCGAGAACTTCAAGGTCGAGCTGGTCGACGCCATCCCGGCCGACCAGTCGATCAAGATCTACAAGCAGGGCCAGTGGTTCGACCTCTGCCGCGGCCCGCATATGCGCTCGACCAAGGATGTCGGCACCGCCTTCAAGCTGACCAAGGTGGCCGGCGCCTATTGGCGGGGCGACAGCAACAATCCGGTGCTCAGCCGCATCTATGGAACGGCGTTCGCCACGCAGAAGGAACTCGACGAGTATCTGCAGATGATCGCCGAGGCCGAGAAGCGCGACCATCGCAAGATCGGCCGCGAGCTCGACCTGTTCCACCTGCAGGACGAAGCGCCGGGCTCGGTGTTCTGGCATCCCAAGGGCTTCGTCATCTACAACCAGATGGAGGAGTATATCCGCCGTCGGGTGAACAAGGGCGGCTACACCGAGGTGAAGACGCCGCAGCTGATGTCGTCCAAGTTCTGGGAAGCCTCGGGCCACTGGGGCAAGTATCGCGAGAACATGTTCGTCGTCCCCGACGAGGTTCCCGGTACCGAGGAAGAAGGTCCGGTGCTGTCGGGCAAGGCAGAGCTGATGGCGTTGAAGCCGATGAACTGCCCGGCCCACATCCAGATCTTCAACCAGGGCACCAAGAGCTATCGCGACCTGCCCATGCGGCTCGCCGAATTCGGCTGCTGCCACCGCAACGAGGCGCATGGCGCGCTGCACGGCCTGCTGCGCGTCCGCCAGATGACGCAGGACGACGCCCACATCTTCTGCACCGAGGAGCAGATCCAGTCGGAGACGGAGAAATTCGTCCACCTGCTGTACTCGGTGTACGAGGACATGGGCTTCGAGAACGTCGTCATCAAGCTGGCGACGCGGCCGGAAAAGTTCGGCGGCACCATCGAGCGCTGGGACGCCGCCGAGAAGGCGCTGGGCGATGCGCTCCGCGCCACCGGCTACGATTTCGTCATCGCCGAAGGCGAGGGCGCCTTCTATGCGCCCAAGCTCGAGTTCCACCTCAAGGACGCCATCGGCCGCTCCTGGCAGGTGGGTACGCTGCAGCTCGACTACGTGCTGCCCGAACGTCTCGACGCCACCTATGTGGCTGAGGACGGCTCGCGGAAGTACGCGGTGATGCTGCATCGCGCCATCCTCGGCTCGCTCGAGCGCTTCATCGGCATGATGATCGAGAACTATGCCGGCAAGCTGCCGATGTGGCTCTCGCCGACCCAGGTGGTCGTGGCCACCATCGTGTCGGATGCCGACGAGTATGCGAGCAAGCTGGTGCAGCAGCTCAAGGACGCCGGCATCCGCGCCGAACTCGACCTGCGCAACGAGAAGATCAACTACAAGGTGCGCGAGCATTCGGTGCAGAAAGTGCCGCTGATGTTCGTGGTCGGCAAGCGCGAGGCCGAGGAGGGCACCGTGTCGGTCCGCCGCCTCGGCACCGAGGGCCAGAAGGTGGTGCCCGCCATGGACGCCATTGTCGAACTGATGGCCGAGGGCACGCCGCCGGACCTCAAGCGCACGGCCAAACTGGCCGCGTAACGAAATCGTGAGGCGGCGGCTCCGGCCGCCGCCTCCTTGCTGTCGCGACCGTCATCTGCGCTTCATTTGCGCCCCCTAACGGAGTCCCCGTTCACAAACTCCCCGGGGGACTTCGCTCATGACGACGCGCCGCGCCGCTCTTCACCTCTTCGCCATCGCATTGCTCGCTTCCACCGCGCCGGCCTTCGCCGCCGACGTGTCGGTCACCGCCGCCGGCGTCACGCTGGTCGATCACGGCCTCGTCGGCTTCGGCCGCATTCCGGCCGACACCAAGGACTCGTTCGGCGAGACCTTCGGTTCGGGCTCGGCGATGTACGTCGATCCCAAGACCTGGACGCTCAATGCCGATGGCTCGTACAGCGGCTCGGCCTGGCTGGTCCCCGATCGCGGCTACAACGTCGTGGGCACCACCGACTATCGCGAGCGCCTGAACGTCATCTCGCTGGCCCTCAAGCCGGTCGCCGCCGACGGCACCGATCCCAGCCAGCAGTCGATCGTGGCCGCGCTGACCGACACCAAGCTCCTCGCCGACGACAAGGGCGGCGACATGAGCGGCCTCGATCCGATCGGCGGCGTGCGCGCCGCGGGCGGCGCTCTGCCGGCCCTGCCGGAAGCCGCCAATGGCAAGCTGGTGCTCGATGCCGAGGGCTTCGTCGCGCTGCCCGACGGCTCGGTGCTGGTCTCCGACGAATACGGCCCCAACATCTATCGCTTCGGCGCCGACATGAAGCTGCTGTCGGTCACCGTGCCGCCGGATGCCTTCACGCCGATCCGCAAGGGCGTGCCGAACTATTCCGCCGACGCTCCGACCGCCGGCGCCGCCGAGCCCGATCCGAAGAACCCCGAAACCGGCCGCCAGAACAACCAGGGCCTCGAAGGCCTGGCCCTGACGCCCGACGGCAAGTTCGTTATCGCGCTGCTGCAGTCGGCCACCCGCCAGGACGGCGGCGACAACGCCTCGACCCGCAACAACACCCGCGCGCTGGTCTATGATGCGGCCGATCCGGCCAACCTCAAGCTGGTGCACGAATATGTCGTGCCGCTGCCGACCTTCAAGGCGGGCGACAAGACCCTGGTTGCGGCGCAGAGCGAAATCCTCGCCATCTCCGACACCGCCTTCCTGATGCTCGCCCGCGACAGCGGCAACGGCCAGGGCCTCAAGGGCGACACCTCGGTCTACCGCCAGATCGTCGTCGTCGACCTCGCCAAGGCGACCGATATCGCCGGAACGCCGTTCGATACGGCAGCGACGCCGGTGGCGCCCAAGGGCGTGCTCGACCCGTCGGTTACCGCCGCGGTCGTCACGCCGTTCATCGACCTCAACGACAATGCCCAGCTCAACCGCTTCGGCATGCACAATGGTGCGCCGAACGATCGCACCAACCTCAGCGAAAAGTGGGAAGGCATGAGCCTTGCCAGCGCCAAGGACGCCAATGCGCCTGACGACTACTTCCTGTTCGTCGTCAACGACAACGACTTCCTCGCCCAGGACGGCTTCCAGGTCGGTGCGGCCTACAAGGCCGATGGCGGCGCCGACGTCGACACGATGCTGCAGGCCTACCGCGTCACCATTCCGGGCCTCAAGTAACGCCTGACGTCGTTGTCAAATTGAGATGCCGCGACTCCAGACGAGCCGCGGCATCTCGGAAAATACGTGCGTCGAGATACGACCAGAAACTTCACCCTCCGTTAGACATCCGGACACACAATTGTCCGCGACGCGCCTGCCGGGGGGATTCGGTGCCTAACATATTTGAAATGATTACTGGCGGCTCGGGCGATGCCGCCCTGACGCTCGCCGCGCTCTCCAAATCGCAGGCCATGATCGAGTTCGCGCTCGACGGGACCATCCTGACGGCCAACGAGAACTTCCTCGCCGCCATGGGCTACTCGCTCGCCGAGATCGTCGGCCGGCATCACCGCATGTTCGTTACGCCCGACTACGCGGCGAGCCCCGACTATGCCGAGTTCTGGCGCCGGCTCGGCCGTGGCACGTTCGATCGCGGCGAATACAAGCGGCTCGGCAAGGCCGGCCGCGAGGTGTGGATCCAGGCCTCCTACAATCCGGTGTTCGACAAGGCCGGCCGGCCGGTGAAGGTGGTCAAGATCGCCGCCGACGTGACGGCGCAGAAGCTTGCCGCCGCCGATGCGCAGAGCCAGCTCGCCGCCATCGGCCGCGCCATGGCGGTGATCGAGTTCAACCTCGACGGCACGATCATCACGGCCAACGACAATTTCCTGCGCGCCATGGGCTATGGGCTAGACGAGGTCCAGGGCCGGCATCACCGGATGTTCGTCGATCCCGATCATGCGCGCTCGGCCGACTACGCGCAGTTCTGGGACAGGCTGCGCCGCGGCGAGACGCTGGCAGCCGAATTCCGCCGCGTCGGCAAGGGCGGTCGGGAAGTGTGGATCCAGGCCTCCTACAACCCCATCCTCGATCTCGACGGCAAACCCTACAAGGTGGTGAAATACGCCACCGATGCCACCGACGCGACGCAGCGCAAGCAGGCCGTGAAGATCCTCGGCGCGCATTTGACCCGCCTGGCCGACGGTGACTTGACCGCCGTGATCGACGAGGCGTTTGCCGGCGATCTCGAACAATTGCGGGTGTCGTTCAACGGCACGGTCGCAACCATGGCCGACATCGTCGCCCGGCTGCGGGCAGCCTCGAGCGCGCTCAAGACGGCAACCGGCGAAATCCTCTCTGGCGCCAACGACCTGGCCGAGCGCACCACCCGGCAGGCGGCCGCGGTGGAGGAGACATCCGCCGCCCTCGAGCAGCTGGCCGGTACCGTCAGCGAGAATTCGCGCCGCGCCAGCGCGGCAAGCGCCAAGGCCAAGGCGGTTTCGGGCACCGCCGGCGAAGCCAACGCCATGATGCAGGAAGCCAACGAGGCGATGCAGCGCATCTCGGCGTCCTCGACCAAGATCTCAAACATCATCGGACTGATCGACGATATTGCCTTCCAGACCAATCTGCTGGCGCTCAACGCCTCGGTCGAGGCGGCGCGGGCAGGGGATGCCGGCAAGGGCTTTGCCGTGGTCGCGGTAGAGGTGCGGCGTCTGGCGCAGAGCGCGGCCGGCGCGTCGGCCGATGTCAAGGCGCTGATCGAGCAATCGGCCAACGAGGTGTCGATCGGCAGCCGCCGTGTCGCCGACGCGACGGTGAAGGTCACCGCCATGCACGACGGTATCCAGGAGAACGGCGTTCTGATCGAGGGCATTGCCGGCGCCACTGAGGCGCAGTCGACCTCCATTCGCGAGGTGACCGGCGCCGTCAAGCAGGTCGACGAGATGACCCAGCATAACGCCGCACTGGTCGAACAGACCAATGCGGCGATCGAGCAGACGGAAGGTCAGGCCATTGAGCTCGACCGCATCGTCGATGTCTTCGTGGTGGACGACAAGCCCGCACGGACTGCCCACGCGGTTCCCTCCTCCCCACCGCGCCGCAGTCCGGTTCCGGCCGCCCGCCCGCCACGCACCGCGGTGGCCGACGCCGCCCGCACCTACCTCTCCCGGGGCAGCGCGGCGCTGAAATCGGACGAGTGGAACGAGTTCTGAGGCCACCCGCGCGACTGGAGCAGGAGGGACGGTCTCCCCAAGGCCGTCCCTCCTCGATTTACGGCGGGCAAGACAAGTAGAACGGCGCTCCCCTGCAGATAAACCTGACTGGCGCAAGCAGGTTTTTGCGCAGCGCAAGTGTCATTAGATCGTGATGTCCCCGATCTATCGGGATCGAATTGGGCAAATCTCAATTGGGGCACATCATGAAGCATCTCCTTCTTGCAACGACTGCGCTCGTTGCCATGTCCAGCGTCGCCTTCGCCGATCCGCTGGTCCTCACCAACGTTCCGATTTCGCCGGCCAACGACGTGCTGTCGGACGGCCTGGCCCAGGTGCCGGTCGCCGCCGGCGCCTACAAGCTCGAAAATCCGAGCAAGTACACCGCCTTCTACGGCTTTGCCTCCGACGGCCCGCTGAGCCCGGCCAAGGGCGCCACGCCCGCCAAGGGCAAGCTGATCGAGGCCACCAAGAGCGAGCCCGACAAGAACACCTACCTCGTGCTCAGCGGCCAGACCGGCCCGGCCAAGGGCTACAATTACGGCACGCATTTCGTCTTCCAGGGCCACGAAGGCGGCCCGACCGACGAGAACGGCGTCAAGCGCGGCGAACTGACCCGCATCAATCTCGATGCCAACCTCAAGCACCGCGTCACCCTGATGGCCGACACGACCGTCGACGGCACGCCGATCCCGCTGATCGACGGTTCCGCCTGGGACCCGTTCGCCAAGGTGCTGCTGCTGACCTCCGAGACCGGTACCTCGGGCGGCGTGTGGCAGGCGACGACCGACTTCCCGTCCAAGGTCACGGACCTGTCGGGTTTCACCGGCCGCGCCTCCTATGAGGGCGTGCAGTTCGACGCCGACGGCACCGTCTGGCTCGTCGAAGACGCCGGCGGCAGCGGCGGCGGCTTGACCAAGAACGCCAAGCAGCCGAACTCGTTCGTCTACCGCTTCATCCCGAAGTTCCGCGACGACCTGACCAAGGGCGGCAAGCTGCAGGTGCTGCAGGTGCTCGACGGCTACAGCAAGCCGATCGCCTTCCATGACGGCATGAAGGACGACGATATCCTGGCGCCGATCCAGAAGACGCTCTACGGCTACGGCTACGAACTTTCGACCCGCTGGGTCACCATCCATGACTCGGAAAAGGACGGCAGCGAGCCGTTCGATGCCAACGCTGCCGCCAAGGCCGCGATGGGCACGCCCTTCAAGCGTCCCGAGAACGGCCAGTTCCGTCCCGGCACCAGCTTCAAGGAATTCTACTTCACCGCCACCGGCGACACCAACGCCAAGACCGAAGCCGGCCAGGAATATGGCGGGTTCGGCGGCATCTTCCGCCTGACGCAGAAGAAGCCGTCGGCCGACACCGGCCGTATCTCGATCATCCTGCGCGGTGACGTGGCCCATACCGGCTTCGACAATCTGTCGTTCCTCGACGGCAACAATGTCCTCGTGACCGAAGACGCCGGCGACAGCCTGCACAAGCAGCGCAACGCCTTCGACTCGCTCTACATGGTCGACGTCACTGCCGACTACTCGGCGGCCAGCCCGGTGCGTGTGCTCGCCCAGGGCCGCGACGACCTCGCCACCGCCGACGGCAAGTTCCTCGGCAAGGAAGGCTTCCAGAATGAGGGCGACAACGAGATCACCGGCATCCACGTTTCGGATGGCGATGCCTCGGTCGAAGGTCTGATCGGCACTAAGGTTCCGACCCCGTTCGACAAGGGCTGGCGCGTCTTCTACACCCGCCAGCACGGCACCAACACGACCTTCGAGATCGTGAAGAAGTAAGTTCGGCGCTGCATCGCCGCAATACGGGGGCCCGGCGCAAGCTGGGCCCTTGGTTTTATGCGCGACACCCGCCCACCCACGACACCCGCCCACCCACAACGTCATTCCCGCGCAGGCGGGAATCCAGACCGGCCCTTCGGACATCCGAGGACTCCGCCTGGATTCCCGCCTTCGCGGGAATGACGCAGTGGGCGAGGGGAATGACGCGGTGGGAGGCGGCGGAGGCCTGAGGGCCCGATGCCTAGTTCTTCCCGTCGTGGAACAGCGCTACAGATTTCTCGATGCGGCGCGCCCGCGTCTCCGGCGTCTTGGCGTCGTTGATCGGCTCGATGTGCCGGCGCTGGTTGGAATAGCTGAGCGTGGCGAAATACGCCTTGGCCGCTTTGTCCCTGTTGAGCGCCGCCTGCAGGTCCTCCGGCACCTCCATCACGCGCGGCGCCTCGTCGAGCTCGAGCGTCACCGCGATGGCGTCGCCGCCCTTGAGACCGGTCGCGGCCCGCTTGTCGGACGAGAAGCTGATCATCGACTGGCCGGCCATCGTCGCGATCGAGCCCCGATAGGCGAACCCGTTGACGGTCACATTGACCGCCGGCTTCTTGCCGCCGCCCAGCTTCTCGACCATTTCGAGCGGCACCACGATGCCGGTATTGTTGCCCATCTGGTGCAGCGTCGTCTTGAAATCGACCTTGCTCATTGGAGCACGAACTCCTTGATCATCGGCGCGATAGCCGTCGCCGCCACCATATGGTTCTGGCCGGGCAGCGTCTTGTGGGTGGCGTTGGGCAGCGCCTTGCTGACCGCCACCTGCGCATTCTGCATCCAGGCATCGGACTTGCCGCCGCCGATGTCGAGCACCGGCATGGTGGCGTTCGGCCACGTCGATTTGCCGGGCGGCGTGTTCGTCCATAGCGGCGTCACCAGCCGCGTGTCGTAGGCGAGGGTGGGACCGACCGGCGCGAGCTTCCTGAAAATGCCCATCAGCCCCATCATGAACATCGCGAATTTCGGCACGCCGACGCCGGTGCCCATGAAGTGCTTCACCGCCCCCGCATTGTCGCCTTTGGCGATCAGCTCATCCATCCGGCGCGCGTAGCCCGGATCGACGTGCCGTGTCTCGTCGGTGAGGATGGGGAATTCGTAGAGCACCATTTTGCTGATCGGCAATCCGGCATTGGCCGCGGCCAATGCCAGCCCGACGCAAGAGGAAACCGCATATACCGCCGGCGATCCGCCGGCGGCGTCGATCACCGCTGCCAGGTCTTCGACCTCCCGCTCGACCGCATAGGGTTTCGTGTCGCCGCTCTCGC
>JBEHYU010000003.1:0-125443 GCA_048498015.1 Pseudomonadota bacterium | reverse complement strand
GGACGGCGCCCCGCCCTGAGGGCCACCGGAGGCCGCGGCGCTCCCTGCTGCGCCGGATGAGGGGTTCTATCCACATCCGCGGTGAACGAGACAACCCCTCATCCGTCTCGGCCTTCGGCCGATCCACCTTCTCCCTCAAGGGGAGAAGGCGACCACCGTGAGTCCTGTCTTCCCGTCAGTTGACCGCGATCACCTTGTATTTCTGCCCCGGCGTCACCGGATCGCCCGGATAAAGGTTGTTGAGCACATAGAAGAGGTTGGTCGCGTCGGCGAGCGGCCCCATCTTGCGCGCCAGCGAGTCGGCGGTGTCCACCGGTCCGGCAACCACCGTCTTGAGATTGAGCGTGTGGACCTGCCTGAGATCCGCCGCCGTGGTGGCCCGGAAACTGTCGATGGTCTGGTCGGCGCCGCGGGCGAACAGCTCGCTGTCGATGCGGGCGGCGAAGATGAAGCGGTAGACGCTGCCGCCGAAGCGGATGATCTTGACCCTGAAATTCCACTGGTCGGTGGCCGCGACGCCCGAAGCGGTATCGAAGCCGTTGAGCGAGGCGGCATTGACCGTCTCGGGTTTCAACCCGGCGATCCAGCCGGATTTGAGATAGTCGCTCAGCGCCATCGCCTGCGGCACCTCGGCGCTGTCGAAGCGCACAGCTTCGCCATCACCGGCAACGCCCACCACGGCGCCCTTGCTGATCTGCAGATTGTAGCCGGGCGGCACCGTGAAGGTAAACTTCAGCCCCGGATGGATGAAGCGCTGGCCGCTGATCGCGCCCTGCGAGGGGCTGTCGCCATAGACGACGTTCTCGATGGCCGCCATGTAGTCGGGACGGTTGGTCTCGCCGATGCCCGGTGCGCCGAACGAGGCCCGCGCCGTCTCGATCGCCTTCTGGATGCGGTCGGGCGTCGAGGGGTGCGAGCTCAGGAAATCGTCGGCCTGGTCGGCATCGCCCTGCGAGTACTGGGCGAAGCGCCCCATGGCGCCCAGGAAGCGCGAGGCGGCGAAGGGATCGAACCCGGCCTTGCCGGCGATCTGGATGCCTTCCTTGTCGGCTGCCAGCTCCTGCGCCTGGCTGAAGGCCGCGAAGCTCAGCTTGGCCTTGTTGGAGGTCTGGTCGGTGGACGGGTCGGCGCCGAACACGCCGGTCACCACCTTGTCGACGAGGTCGGTGGTGCGGGCGCGCTCGGTACGGGCCCGGGCATGGTGCAGCACCACATGGGCAATCTCGTGCGCCAGCACGGCGGCGAGCTCGCTCTCGTCATTGGCGAGCGCCAGGATACCGCGCGTCACGAAGATATAGCCGCCCGGCAGCGCGAAGGCGTTGACCTCGGCCGTATCGAGGATGGT
This sequence comes from Pseudomonadota bacterium, assembly GCA_048498015.1. Lineage (GTDB taxonomy): Bacteria > Pseudomonadota > Alphaproteobacteria > Rhizobiales > Devosiaceae > Devosia_A. The sequence continues at coordinate 124,098 of JBEHYU010000003.1, read as the reverse complement.
GACGGTGAAGCGCGTATTGGGCTGGTCGGCGGCGGCAAGCAGCCGCCCGACGATCTGCGCCAGCATGATCTCGGCCGGCCGGTCGGAATAGATGCCCCCATAGGAGGCGATGATCTTGGGCGCCTCGCGCGCGCCGATGATGTCGTCCTCCGGATCGCCCGTGTCCGACACCAGCGGCGCCATCTGTCCCGAGGTCGTGGAGACCGCGACGCCCGGCCCGAGCACGTTCGAGCAGCCGGCCAGCAGGGCGACGGCGGCGATCAGCAGCAGGCGGGAAAGCAAACGCACGATCATGGGACGGCCAGGACCTCGACCTGCTCGGGGTGGCTGATCGCGATGCGCGGGCCGTCGCGCAAATCCACCCAGCCGCGGATACGCACCAGCGCGCCGCCCAGCGTCGCCAGATCGAGCTTTGCTTCGGCAAAAAGGCTGAGCGCCTTCTGGTCGATCACGGCAGTGAAATCCTCTTTGAAGAAGCGTCCGAAATTGAGGTAGAGGCGCCCGCCGGCCTTCTCGGCCAGGAGTACGCGGCCTTCGACCAGCTCGTAATGTCCGGCGAGCGACGCGAAATCGGCCGGCCGGTCGGCGCGCCGCACCCTGTAATAGGGATCGGCCCAGATGCCAAGCTTCGCCGTCCGCGCGCGGCCTTCGGCCGCGAACAGATCGGGCAGGCAGGCCCGATTGTCGGGGAAGGAATAGACCCGTGCCATGCCGGCCTCCAGCATCTGCTGCTGCACCCAGCCGGGCGCCGCGCCGGTCAGATAGGCCTGCGCCAGCACGCGGCCGTAGCGGTCCTTCTCGGCCCCGCCATAGCGCAGCTGCACTGGCTGGTTGAGCGCGAGCTTCTCGAGCGCCGCCTTGGCCTCGGGGCCCATGGGCCAATCCTCGAAGCCCTCGCGGCCCAGTTTCAGATGCGGCGCCTGGATGCCGATGAGGCGCACCACCAACCCGTTGTCGAGCAGCAGCGTGTCGCCATCGACGATCTGGGTGACGGTGCCTTTTGGACCATCGCGCAGGCCTTCGCACGCCATCACGGGCATCGCCATCAGCGACAAGGCCATCGCCCCCAAAACCGCATTCCTGACGAGCAAATCCGGCCCCACCGCAAGCGGTTCCGAGCATGCAGGAGATTGCGGCGAAAATCCCGCTGCGCCGGGCATTGCGCGCGGCTCTGTTGCGTTGAAATCACAGGCGCTGTTATGCACCGGACGTGCCGCTCCGCTCCGACTTGCCGCAATGATCGCCGAAAGCCTGGTCTACGCCCGCAGCTACCTGCGGACGCCGCCGGCGTTTCGGCCCTATCTGGTCGATGCGGTGGGCCTGTGGGCGCGCGGCGAACGCCAGTTGCGCGCCTGGACGCCACATCTCAACCGCACGCTGGCGGTGATCGACACCAGCATCGACGACATCCCCCGGCGCCGCACCGTGGCGGTGCTCGGCGCCGGCCCGCTCTTCGACGTGCCGCTCGAAGCTTTGGCGCGCACCTTCGAGCGCGTGCTGCTGATCGACCTCGCGCACCTGGCGCCGGCCGAGCAGCGGATCGCGCGCTACCCGCATGTCGAGCGCGTCTGGCGCGATTTGGCGCCGGAGGGCGAGCCGCGGCCGCTGGCCTTCCTCGCCGACATCCCCGGCCTCGACTGGGTGATCTCGGCCAACCTCGTGAGCCAGCTCGGCCGCGCCGCAGCGGCGGGCGACGAGCGGCGCGTCATCGATACGCATCTCGATGGCCTCGCGGCCCTGCCGATGCCGGTGACGCTCGTCACCGACCGCGACTACCGCGTGTTCGACCGGGCCGGCACCCTGCTCGAGGAGTTCGACCTGCTGCATGGCCGCGCCCTGCCGCGCCCGGCCGACCGCTGGCTCTGGGAAGTGGCGCCGTTCGGCGAGGAGGCCCCGGGCACCCGCCGCGTCCACACCGTGCTGGCCTTCCCCGACTGGCACGCCGCCCAGCGCTCGGCAGGGAGCTAGCCATGACCGCCCCTTCGCGATAGTCACCGCAGGAGGGCGAGCAGGATATCGATGAAGAAGGCTTTTGTTACCGGCGTCACGGGACAGGATGGCGCCTACCTTGCGGAACTCCTGCTGGCGCAGGGCTACGACGTCCACGGCCTGCGGCGGCGGAGCGCGTCGATCGACATCACCAATGCACGCCTCGTATGGCTCGGCATCGCCGACCGGGTAACGCTGCATGACGGCAACCTGACCGACATCAGCAGCCTCATCCGGATCCTGCGCGAGGTCGGCCCCGATGAAATCTACAACCTCGGCGCCCAGTCCTTCGTGCAGGCCTCCTGGCAGCAGCCGCTGCTGACCAGCTCGGTGAACGCCATCGGCGCCGCCAACCTGCTCGAGGCGATGCGGCTCGTCTGCCCGGAGGCCCGGTTCTACCAGGCCTCGTCATCTGAAATGTACGGTCTCGTTCGCGAGCCGACCCAGAGCGAGACCACGCCGTTCCATCCGCGCTCGCCCTATGGCATCGCCAAGCTCTATGCGCACTGGACGACCGTTAATTATCGCGAGAGCTTCGGCTTCCACGCCTCGAGCGGCATCCTGTTCAACCATGAATCGCCGCTGCGCGGCCTCGAATTCGTCACCCGCAAGATCACCGACGGCGTGGCCCGCATCAAGCTCGGACTCGACGAGACGCTGGCGCTCGGCAATCTCGACGCCAGACGCGACTGGGGCCATGCCCGCGACTACGTCCGCGCCATGTGGCTCATGCTGCAGGAAGACGAGCCGGGCGACTATGTGGTCGCCACCGGCCGCAGCGTTTCGGTACGCGAATTCTGCCGGCTGGCTTTCGCACAGGTGGGGCTGAACGCCGACGACCACGTTGTCACCGACCCCAAATTCCTGCGTCCCGCCGAAGTCGACGTGCTGGTCGGTGACGCCGGCAAAGCCCGCCAACGCCTGAACTGGCAGCCGACCGTGAGTCTCGAGCAGCTGGTCGCCGAAATGGTCGAGGCCGACATGCGGCGCCACCAGGCGCAGCTGCGCCCCTAGTTCGCCGCAAAGCGGAGGTTTCCAGCGCGGCGGTGTTTTGCTATCCACAGCGCCGTGTGGTCCCGTAGCTCAGCAGGATAGAGCGTGGGATTCCTAATCCCAAGGCCATGAGTTCGAATCTCATCGGGGCCACCATACAAATGCCACGCCGAAAAGAGACCGCATCGGCATATTCGCGGCGGCCGACGGATCTGTCGGGGCCGCCCCCGGTTCCTGCTCAACGACCCAAGAGGTTCTCGCCGATGCCGACCGCCCTGCCCCGCGTCGCCCTTGTTGCCCTGCTGACGCTGGGTCTGGCTGCCTGCTCGAGCGCCGGCGGGCTGTCGCCGGGCCTGGCGCAGCGCATGGACCTGCCGGGCGCCCAGCTCAACCGCGCCGACGCGCTGGGCATCGTGAACCATTATCGCTCGACCACCGGCGGCGCCGCGCTGACCGAGGACGCCACGCTCGATGCGCAGGCGCAGGACCTGGCGCTGCAATACATGAAGACCGGCAAGCAGCCGCCCAAGCCGGCCGGGGCCGTCGATATCCGCTATTCGGCGGGCTATTTCACTTTCGCCGAAACCTTCTCGGGCTGGCGCAACTCGCCGGCCGATGCGGCGGCGCTGTCCGACGCCAAGGCGACGCGCGCGGGCGTGGCCGTCGTCTCCGACAACAGCTCGCCCTACGGCGTCTACTGGGTCCTGCTCCTTGGCTGAGCCAGTGCTCGACGCCCGCGGGCTCAAATGCCCGCTGCCGGTGTTGAAGATGGAAAAGGCGCTCGAGGCCCTCCCCGCCGGCGCCCGCCTCACAGTGCTCGCCACCGACCCGATCGCCAGGATCGATATCCCGCTCTATTGCCTCCAGAACGGGCATGCCTGCGAGACGGCGGAAGGCGTCGACGGGCTGCGGTTCGAGATCGTGAAGGGCTAGCGCTAGCTCGACGCCACTTTCGGCGCCAGATCGGGGCGCGGGCGGGGCATCGGCACGTCCGTCACGATGCTGCTGAGCTCGGTCGCCATATAGGTCGGGCCGGCGATCTTGTCCGTCAGATAGCTGGGCTTGCCGCGCAGCCCCATCGGGAAGTCCTTCTCGCGCTGCTTGACATAGGCCTTGGCCTTGCTGCCGCAGATCAGCGGGGTCATGTCCACCGGGTCGGTGTCGAGATCCTTGAGGTCGACCACGGTCTGGCCGGTCGGTGCCAGCTCGCCATTGAGCCCGCGCAGCACCATCTGGGCGGCGAGCTCATTGCGCTCGCGCACCGACGAAGCGCCCAGCACCACCGCCATCAGCGAGCGGCCACCGCGCTCGACGGTCGCCACGATGTTGAGGCCCGACTGGCAGATGAAGCCGGTCTTCATGCCGGTGGTGCCCTCGAAATGCTGCAGCATGCCGTTGGACGTTTCGAGCTTGTGCGCACCCAGCTGCACGAACTGGGTGTCGAAGATGTCGGCATATTGCGGATAGTCGCGCCGCACATAGAGCGCCAGCATCGCGAGGTCGCGCGCCGAACTGATCTGGCCGGGGCTCTTGAGGCCGTTGGCATTGTCATAGTGCGTGGCGTCGAGGCCCATCTGCGTGGCCATCAAATTCATCTGCTTGACGAAGGTCTTCTCGTCGCCGCCGATGGTCTCCGCCACGGCCACCGCCATGTCGTTGGCCGACTTCACCAGCATGATGTAGAGCGCGTCCTTGAGCGTCACGGACTCGCCGACTTCGAGACCGGACTTGGCCGGCGCCTGGTTCCAGGCATGCTGCGAGATCTTGACCGGCGTATCGAGCGTCACCCGGCCATCCTTGATCGCCGCGAACGCCAGATAGGCCGTCATCAGCTTGGTGACCGAGGCCGGGTGCCAGGGCTGGCCGGCATCCTCGGCGTACAGCACCTGCAGCGTCGAGGCATCGACCAGCAGCATCGGGATCGCCGAAGCCGGGGCGATGGTGGAAGCAATGAGCGCGAGGCCAAGGGCCAGAGTCCGGGCTATTCGCGCTGCCTGCATCGGGTGGTCTCAGTCTCGGAAAAAGCGGTGCGGAGCTTCTAGCCCCATAAAGTGACGGCCTCAAGGAGACGGGCCGGCGCTGACGGGGTTTTGAACCAGTCCCTGCTGCCACAATCTGGCAGCACAGGCGTTTAGCCTCCACCCATCGCAAAAGAGGAGGACGAGATGACGCGCCTGGTGACGATCCTGACCGAGAGCTTTGCCGACTGGGAAACCACGATGCTGAACGCCGTGGCCAAGGGCTTTTATGGCGCCAAGACGGCCTACGCCTCGCCCGGCGGCAAGCCGGTAACCTCGATGGGCGGCATGCGCGTCGCGCCCGATATGGCGCTCGAGGACATCGATGTGAGCGGCCTCGACGCGCTGATCGTCTGCGGCGGCGCTTCATGGAAGGGCGGCAATGCACCGGACATCAGCGCGGTCGTGCTGGCTGCCCACAGGGCCGGCAAGGTTGTCGGCGGCATCTGCGATGGCACTTTCGCGCTGGCCCGCACCGGACTGCTCGATAGCGTCGCGCATACCAGCAATGGCGTCGGCTATCTCGACGAAACCGGCTACGGCGGCAAAGGTCGCTATCGTGACGTGCCCGGCGCGGTCACCGACCACCGCGTGATAACGGCGCCCGCCACCGCCCCTGTCGCTTTCATGGCCGCGGTGCTTGAAGCCGCCGGGGTCGCCGACGATCAGCTGCGCTATTACCTGGGCCTGCATGCCCGCCAGTTCGACGGGCTGGCGAAAGCGGCCTAGAGCGCCAGCGTCATTTCCCCCTGTCGGCTGATCGTGCCCGCAAAGGCGATGTCGGTCGATGAGGTGCCGAGCGACAGCATGAAGACGCCGGGCTCGACGACCCAACAATGCCGTCCGGCATCGAAGAAGGCGAAATCGCGGGCGCCAAGATCGAGCCGGACGCGCCTGGTCTCGCCGGCGCCCAGCTGCACCTTCTCGAACGCCTTGAGCTCCTTGACCGGTCGCGGCACCGAGGCGGACGGATCGCCGACATAGAGCTGCAGCACCGTGCTGCCCGCTCGCGCGCCGGTATTGGCGACATTGGCCCAGACCGACACCGTGCCGTCGCTCTCGAACGCGGCGGCGTCGATGGCGAAACCGGTGACCTCGAAGCTGGTGTAGCTCAGCCCGAAGCCGAACGGGAACAGCGGCGTGATGCCTTGCCGGTCGTAGTGCCGGTAGCCGATGAACACGCCTTCCTCGTAGCGCACGCGGCCATTGAGGCCGGGATAGATTTCCCGGTCCTGCGAATGCGTTGGATTGTCGTTCCACTTGGCCGGAAAGCTCTGCGCCAGCCGGCCGCCGGGCTCGGCCGCGCCGAGCAGCACGTCGGCAATGGCATTGCCCGCCTCCTGCCCCGGATACCAGGCCTGCAGCACCGCCTCGACTTCGGCCAGCCACGGCATCTCGACCGGACCGCCGGTCTGCAGCACCACGATGGTGCGCCGATTGACGGCAGCCACCGCGCTCACCAGCTCGTCCTGCCGGCCGGGCAGCCGGATGCTCTGCAGGTCGCTGCCCTCGGTGTCCCACTCGCCATTGCGGCCGACGCAGACGATCGCGATGTCGGCGGCGGCCGCGAGCGCCACGGCCTCGGCGAGCGCCGCATCGCCCAGCGGCAGGCCGATGCCGATGCGCAGCCCGCCAAAATCGAGCACGCGCGGCGGCTTCTTGCCGAACTCGACCTCGATCCTGTAGCTGCGGCCGGCCTCGAGGTGCACGATGCCCACCATTTCGTCCGCGCCCTCTTCGAAGAAGGTACGGCCGGGCTTCCAGTTCTCGCCCCAGACGTCCGCTACCACGGCGCCATCCACCCTGGCGCGCGCATAACCGGCGGCGACGATCCCCAGATGATAGTCGCCACTGGCGGGCGGCACAAAATTGGTGGTGAACCGCGCCGACCATCGGCCCGGATCGGTGATCCCGGGGATCATCTGGCCGATAAGGAAAGTCTCGCCGCCGACCTGTTCGCCGCGATGCGCTACCTCGCCGCTGAGGTCGAGCGAGTTGTAATACTCCACCGCATAGGGGCCATCGAGCAGCGGCTGGTAGCGCGTATTGTCGACGCCGGGCGCAAAGCTCAGCCGCTCCCCACCGAGCGCCGCCGCCAGCCCGTCATAGGGCGAAACGCGGTAATGCGCATTGAGCTGCGACGAGCCCCCGCCCATGATCTGCGCCACCTTCGCGTTGGGGCCGAGCACGGCCAGCCTGCCGGGCGCTGCCCCCTCGAGCGGCAGTAGACCGTTGTTCTTGAGCAGCACCGTGCCCTCGGCGCCGGCGCGGCGGATCAGCGCGCGATGCGTCGGGCGGTCGTCGGCGCGCTCCTCATAGGGCCGATCGTCATCGATGGCGCCGGTGCGGATGGCGAGGCGGAGCACATTGGCCGCGGCTTCGCGCACGCGTACCGCACTGACCTCGCCGGCGGCGACGGCATCGACCAGCTTCTGGCCGCGATCGCGCGGCGGGCCCGGCATTTCGAGATCGAGCCCCGCATTGATGGTGGGCGCCGTCGAGTGCGAGCCGAACCAGTCCGACATCACGATGCCCGAATAGTGCCAGTCTTCGCGCAGCACTTTGGTGAGCAGCCAGTGGTTCTCGGAGGCGAAAGCGCCGTTGAGCCGGTTGTAGGCGCTCATGATCGCCCAGGTGCCGGCCTCTTTCACCGCCGCCTCGAACGGCACCAGATAGACCTCGCGCAGCGTACGCTCGTCGATCATCGAATCGATGCTGACGCGCTCGATCTCGGACTCGTTGCCGGCATAGTGCTTGGGCGTCGCCCCGATGCCGCTGTCCTGCAGCCCGCCGATCACCGCCACGGCAAGCTTCGCCGTCAGCACCGGATCCTCGGAGTAGCACTCGAAATTGCGCCCGTTGGTCACCGTGCGCTGGATGTTGATGGTCGGCCCGAGCGAGACATGCGCGCTCTTGGACCTTACCTCGTCGGCCAAAGCCGCCCCGATTTCGCGCAGCAGCGCCACGTTCCACGTCGCACCCAGCGATATTCCCACCGGAAACGCCGCGGATTTGACGCCGCCGAACAGCCCGCCGCCGCCCCGTGCGCCATTCGGGCCGTCGGTGACCCGCAGCTTGTGGATGCCCAGCCGGGCGATCGCCGGCAGCGACCACAAATCCTCGCCCGAGAGCAGGCTCACCTGCTCGGCAAGGGTCATCTGGTCCACCAGGTCGTGGATGCGGTCTTCGCTCATCTGGGCCTCCGTCGCGCTCACGACAAGCCAGCCCGGAAGCGGGTCTGTCAACACTAACGTTCTGAGCCCTAGGCACAGACAGTAACCCGCCCTATATTGCAGGCAACAAGGAGATTGCGAATGGGCTTCCGCGTCGAAGGCGACCAGGTACAGATCTGTGGTGCGATGGGCGACATCCTCAACCGCATCGGCGACAAATGGAGCGTCATGGTGGTCGGGCATCTCACCCGGAAAACCATGCGCTTCAATGAGTTGCGCCACTCGATCGGGGGTATCAGCCAGCGCATGCTGACGCTGACGCTGCGCAACCTCGAGCGCGACGGCCTCGTGATCCGCACGGTCTACCCGGAAATTCCGCCGCGCGTCGAATACCAGCTGACCGAACTCGGCCGCACCCTGACCGATCCGCTCGATACGCTGTGGAACTGGGCCGCCGTGCATATGAGCTCGGTCAACGAGGCACGCGCCAATTACGACCGCGTCCACGAGGCCGCGGCCGAGCCCAAGGCCGAGCCGCGGCGCTACGCCGGGGCAGCCAACTAGGTGCCGGCGACCCGCCGCGGCCTGGCCGCCGATTTCGGCGGCATCGGGCTGGCAGCGGGCGACTCGGTTCTCGTCCATGCGGCCCTGCGGCAGGTTGGCCCCATCATCGGCGGACCCGATGCTGTCGTGGCGGCGTTGCGGGACGTGCTCGGGCCGGACGGCACGGTGCTGGGCTATGCCGACTGGCAGGGCCAGGACGATATCGAGGCATTTCCCGATCTGCGGGACGACCATCCGCCTTTCGATCCGCTGACCTCGCGCGCCGTCCGCGACAATGGCTATTGGCCGGAGCTGCTGCGCACCACGCCGGGCGCGCTGCGGTCGGGCAATCCCGGCGCCTCCATGGTGGCGCTGGGCGGCCGCGCGAGATGGTTCACCGACAACCATCCGCTCGACCATGGCTACGGCCCCGGCTCGCCGCTGGCCCGGCTGGTCGAGGCCGACGGCAAGGTGCTGATGCTGGGCGCGCCGCTCGATACCATGACGCTGCTGCATTATGCCGAGGCGATCGCCGACATCCCGCATCGGACCATCCGCTACGAATCGCCGCTGCTGATCGAGGGCAGGACCGTCTGGCGGTCCTTCGAGGAATACGACACGTCCGACCCGCCGGGCGAACCGGGCGAGTTGCCGGTCGATCATATCGGCCGGATCGTCGCGGCTTTTCTCGCGGCCGGAAACGGCAGGCGCGGCACCATCGGCGCCGCGCCCTCAGTCCTGGTCAGCGCCAGGGAGATCGTCCCCTTCGCGGTGCGCTGGCTCGAAGCCCGGCTCAAACCAGCCGCTTGATCGGCTTCTTGCGCCAGAAGAACCAGTAGTAGATCGCCTGCAGCACGAACATCGTGCAGAAGCTCGTCGCATAGGCCGTCCAGATGCCGTTGAGCCCCAGCGAGGTCGTCGACAGATAGAGCGCCAGTGGCGTCTCGACGATCACGATGGTGCCCAGGCTGATCAGCATCGGGATCAGCACATCGCCCGACGAGCGCATCACGCCCGACAGGATCACCGAGAAGCCGAACATCACCACGCTCCACAGCACGATGTGGAGCAGCGTTTCAGTCACCACGATGACGCGCGGCTCGGTGATGAACAGCGACACCAGCGCCTGGCTGAAGATATAGGCCAGCAGGATCAGCGCGCCGGTGATGACGAGGTTCATCAGCATCGCCGTGCGGGTGATGCGCCCGAGCTGGTCCTGCTGCCCGGCGCCGATCGCCTGCGCCCCGAAGATCGAGGCGGCGATGCCGATCGACATGGCCGGGAACTGCACATAGCTCATCACCTGCCCCACCGCGCCATAGGCGGCGGTTGCGTCCGACCCGAAGCGGTTGATGATGCCCACCACCACGATCGCCGCGACCGACGAGACGATCATCTGCACACCGGCCGGCACGCCCAGCTTGAGGATGGTGCGCAGCAGGCCGAAATCGATGCCCAGATGCGTCAGGAATACCCGGTCGGGCGCCAGCGGATGCTTGCGGGCGCGCAGGAAGAAGAACAGGAACACCAGCACCACCACGAAGCCGACGATGAACGCCACCGCGGCCGCGTAGAGCCCGAGCTTGGGCAGCCCGCCCCAGCCCAGGATGAAGGCCGGCGTCACCACGAGCCCGACGATGATCGACATGGTCAGCGCCACCAGTGGCGTCGTCGTATCGCCCACGCCGCGCAGGATCGAGGTCGCGATCAGGTAGACGAAGAAGCCCGGCATGCCGATCAGGATGATCAGGCCGTAGGTCGTCGACATGTCGAGGATGTTCGGCGGCACGCCCAATACGCCCATGATCGGCCGGATGAAGATCACGCCAATGACCGCCACCGCGACGCCCGCGAGGAACGTCACGGTCATCGTCGTGCCGGCGATTTCCTTGACCTTGAGCTCGTTCTTGGCGCCCCAGGCCTGCCCGATCAGCACCGCCGACCCCGAAGCCAGCCCGATGATGAAGCTCATCAGGAAAAACAGGATCGGGAAGAACGCGGCCGTGGCGGCGAGCGCGTCCACGCCCACGAGCTGGCCGATATAGATGTTGTTGATGGTGCCGCTCAGCGCCTGCAGGATGTTGCTGAGCATCAGCGGCACGAGAAACATGAGGAACCGCTGCCAGAGCGGCTTTTGCACGGGCGTCATTCATGAACTCCCTGAGAACCCGGTTATGGTCAAAAGCACGATGCCAAGTACATCACTCCCGATCGGAACCGGGCAGTGCGACGGCCACTTCACGCCCAACAGAGGGGCGCCGGCGGGTCAGAGCTCAGGATTTTGGAAACGCACGGCGCGCTGTTTAGCGGCTGCTTCCCTGCCGGTCAACGGCCAAGCGCGGCTGGAACCGCGTTTCATGATCACCGGAATCGATACCCCTCATCACCACTCTTCATGCGGACGCCCGGCCGCCGATGCGATAGGGTGCAGCAATGCCCGCCTTTTCCCCCGCCAACCGCTCCGAATTCTTTCTCGGCATGCGCCTCTTCGCCCCGATCGCCCTGTCGATCGCCGCCTATGGGGTGGTCTGGGGCGTCCTTGCCGGACAGGCCGGCCTGTCCACGCTCGAGGTCTTCCTGATGAGCGGGCTGGTCTATGCCGGCTCCAGCCAGTTCGTGGCGCTGACCCTGTGGATGCCGCCAACCTCGCCGCCGATCCTCGACATCGTCATCGCCGTCGCCATCATCAATTTGCGCATGCTGCTGATGACCGCGACGCTGCGCCCGCTGATGGCCGATACGCCCCGCTGGCGCGCCGCCGCGCTGATGTTCTTCGTCGCCGACGAGGTGTGGGCGCTGAGCATGTCGCAGCTCAGCAAGGGCAAGGGCTCGGTCGCCTTCCTGTTCGGCACCGGCGTGCTCGCCTGGCTGACCTGGGAGGCCTCGACGCTGACCGGCCGCCTGCTCGGCGCCGTGATCAGCGATCCGCGCACCTACGGCCTCGATTTCGCCTTCACCGCCACCTTCCTCGCCCTGCTCTTCGGCATGTGGAAAGGCCGCGGCGACATCATCCCGTGGGCCGTCGGCGGGTTCATCGCCGTCGTCACCGCCCGGCTCGTGCCCGGCCAATGGTACATCGTCGTCGGTGGCCTCGGCGGCAGTCTCGCGGGCGCCTTGGCCGAAACCTGGAGGCAGCGCAATGTCGCTCGCTAGCCTCCTGACCATCCTCGGCGCCGCCATCGTCACCTTCGCCATCCGCGCCGGTGGGCTGCTGCTGGCCGAGCGCCTGCCGCAGACCGGCTTCGTGGCGCTCTGGCTCAAATACATCCCCGGCGCCGTGCTGGCCTCGCTGGTCGCGCCCGCGGTGATCAATGGCGGCCCCGCCGACTGGATCGCGTCCGCCGCCGCAACGCTAGGTTTTGTGCTGACGCGCAACCTGCTGGCCACCATCGTGATCGGCGTCGCGGCGGTGTTCATCGCCCGTCATCTGCTGGGCGCCTGAGCCCCGGGCGGAACGCGATGCCGCCATCGGAGTTTTCCCGGCGAAGGGGCAAATCCGCCTCATACGATCACGGAGGATTCCGATGCGCACCATCACGGCGCTCTACGATACCTATGACCATGCGGCCTCCGCCGTCCGCTCGCTCCGGGACGCCGGCATTCCGAGCCCGGATATCTCGCTCGTCGCCAACACCGTCGCCGCCGACGACGTCTCCGGCGATGCGGGGGCTGAAGACGGGGCCGCGGCCGGCGCGGGCGTCGGCCTCGTTGCCGGCGGCGGCGCGGGCCTGCTGGCCGGCATCGGTGCCATCGCCATACCGGGTATCGGACCGGTGATCGCCGGCGGCTGGCTGCTGGCGACCGCGGTCGGCGCGCTGGCCGGCGCCGCGGTCGGCGGTGCGGCGGGCGGCCTGCTCGGCGCCCTCGCCAATGCCGGCGTGCCCGAGGAGGAAGCGCACGTCTATGCCGAGGGCGTGCGGCGCGGCGGCACGCTGATCAGCGTGCGAGCCGAGGGCGCCCGCGCCGAGACGGTCGAAGCCATCCTGCGCCATGCCGACGGCGTCGATATCGATGCCCGGCGGGCGGCCTACCTGGCCGAAGGCTGGAGCGGCTTCGACGAAGAAGCACCCGCCTACTCCGAGGAGCAGATCCGCGAATATCGCAGCTCCTACGGCGTCGTGCCGCCGATCGTCTGACGGCGCAGCGGACGCCTCAAAAGGGCCTCAGCGGCGCCGGATGCGCAGGGCCAGCCGCGGCCGTCCCGGCAGCTTCACCCCGAAGGCGGCATCCGCCTTGCCGCCGCGCACCACGTCGCCGTGCCGCGTCGGATGCGGAACGAGCGCCGGGATGCGCTCGGCCGGACTCACCGTCATGTTCCAGGTGTCGATGACGTCGATCTCGTAGTCGCCCTCGACCGTCGGCAGGCCGGTGGTCCACTGGTCGGGCTGGTGCTCGCCGAAATAGATGTAGCGGACATTGCCATCCTCGGCGCCGGAAACGCGGCTCCACGGCCACGACGCCGTGCCGCCGAGCGGCGTCAGGCCGTGCCTGACGTCCTGTTCGAGCACATCGCGGAGAAAGCCGATGCGCTTCCACGCTTCGCCGTGGAGCCGGCCGCCCTTGGCCCACCAGATGATGTCCTCGGGGTGCGAATACGTCTCGCCATGGCCCGCATAGCCGCCGCGCATCACCGTGGTCCAGAAGCGGTGCGTCAGCTCCTCGGCGGTGATGTTGCCCCAGGCTGGCCAGATATTGCCCTCATACTCCGGCTCGTCGTTGACGACCGGCTTGCCGTATTGGTCGCGCCAGTCGGGCGTCTTCTTCACGTCCCAGTTCTGGATGCAGACATGGCTGACGAACGGCTTGGAATGATCGAAGTTCATCCGCACGTCGCCATTGTGGATCGACTTCAGATGGCCCGCCGGATCGTTCTCCTCGAGGATGCCGAAATAGCGGTCCCACTGCGCCATCGGCTTGGTGTCGAGCAGGAAGTCGTACTCGTTGGCGAGGCTCCACCAGACATTGCGATAGGCGCCGAGCCGGGCCGCCAGATAGGCGACATAGCGGAAGTCCTGCGCCGCCGACATGTTGGAATAATCCCACCGGTCATAGGGGTGGAAGATGATGATGTCGGCTTCGATGCCCAGATCGCGCAGCCTGCCCACCTGGGTCTCGAAATGCCGGAACGCGACCGGGTTGGGCCGGTCGAAATCGGCCCTGCCGTCCGCACCCGGCTCGAACACCCAGTGCAGCGGCTCGTTGGTGTTGAACGGATAGTCCTTGGGGAAGACGCCCATGCGGATCTTGTTGAAGCGCGCCGCGCCCAGCGTTGCCAGCGTCTCTTCCTGCAGGGCCAGCGGCTGGTGCGTCCAGGCATAGCAGGTCGTGCCGAACGGCAGGAACGGCGTTCCATCCGCATGGGCGAAATGGAACTGATTGTGGACGCGGACCGGCCCATGCGCGCCGGGCGCCGGAGCCGTAGCGGTGAAATTGCCGGTGCGGCCGTCGAGAGCCGGCGTGCTCGACTTGGTCGCGTAGCTCCACGTGCCCTCATTGTCGGGCATGAAGCGGATGCGATAGGTGCCGTTGCCGTCATAGAAACCCGGCGCGCGCACCGAACGGCCGCCCTGCGTGAAGGTCGCCTCGAGGCTGACCTCGAGATAGGGGTTGCCCGTCGCGGGGCCCTTAAGGGCCAGCTCGAAGATGTCCCATTTGGCGATATCGGTCATCGTAGGTCCTGTGCCTATTCCTTGATCGCGCCGGAGGTCAGGCCGGACACGAAGTAGCGCTGGAAAATCATGTAGACGATGACCGCCGGCAGGACGGTCATGATGATGGCGGCGTTGAGCTGGCCGTAGTCGCGCGAGAACTGCGTCTGGAACGACATCAGGCTCAGCGGCAGCGTCCACATGCGGTTGTCCTGCAGGATCACCAGCGCCATGGCGAACTCGTTCCACGTCGCGACGAAATCGAGGATCAGCAGCGCCGACAGCACCGGCAGCGAGAGCGGCAGGAAGATGCGCCAGAAGATGGTGAAGTGCGACGCGCCATCGATCTGCGCCGCCTCGCTGAGCTCGCGCGGCACTTCCTTGAAGAAGCCGTAGAGGATGAAGACCTGGTACGGCACGCCGAAGGCGAGGTAGGGCAGGATCACGCCCACATAGGAGTTGATCAAATGGAAGTCGTTCACGACGCCGAAGATCGGCGCCAGCATCACCTGGAACGGGATCATCGTGCCGAACAGGATCAGCAGATAGATGATGCGCTGGCCGCGGAACTCGATGCGCGACAGCGAGTAGGCGGCCATCGACGAGATGAACAGCCCGAGCGGCACCTTGATGATGGTGATCATGGCGCTGTTGAACACGGCGCTCGAGAAATTGCCCTTGACCCAGGCCTTGCTGAAATTCTCCCACGCCGGGGTCACCGGCGGCGAGAACGGGCTCGTCTGGGCGATCTGCGCCGCGGTCTTGAGCGAGGTGAAGGTGATGAAGACGAAGGGCGTGATCCACAGCAGCGCGATCACCACGAGCGCCAGCCAGAGGATCACCAGCACCGGATCGGCGCGGTCGGAGCCGAGCGGGCGGAAGGGCAGCGACAGCGCGCTCATCTGGACTTCTCTTCCTGGTGCAGCGACCAGCGCAGATAGGGGATGACGATCGCGATGGTGACGACGAGCAGCACCACCGAAATGGCGCTGCCGGGGCCGAAGCTGCCCAGCTGCATCGCCTGGGTGTAGGACCACATGGCGAGCATCTGGGTCGATTGCGCCGGTCCGCCGCCGGTCGTGCCGTAGACGATGTCGAACGCCTTCAGCGAATTGATGAAGGAGAGGATCAGCACCACCGTGATGCTGGGCCGCAGGGCCGGGAGCGTGACGAAGCGGAAGATCGACCAGCGCCCGGCGCCATCGATGCGGGCGGCCTCGACGAGGGTCTGCGAGACGTTCTGCAGCCCGGCCAGAAACAGCACCATCGAGAAGCCGACGGTCTGCCAGACGCTGCCGGCAAAGACCGAATAGAGCGCGATCTTGCGGTCGCCCAGCCAGTCGAGCGCCAGATTGGGGAAGCCCCAGCCGACGATCAGCTCGTTGAACAGGCCGAAGAACGGATCGTACATCCAACGCCAGATGGTGGCGACGGCGATCGGCGCGATGATCACCGGGAGATAGAAGATGGCGCGCAGCGCCACGCGGCCGAACAGCTTTTGGTTGAGCGCCAGCGCCAGCAGGAAGCCGATGCAGGGCGGCACGATCAGCGACAGCACCGTCCAGATCAGCGTGTTGCGCAGCGCGCCCCAGAACACGGTGTCGATGGTGAAGATGTCGCGGAAATTGTCGAGGCCGACGAACTCCATGGTCGGCGTCAGGCCGTTCCATTTCATGAAGCTGAGCTTCACGACGTCGAGCATCGGGTAGAAGGCGAAGATGCCGTAGACGAGCAGCGCCGGTGCGAGCAGCAGCAGACCCTGGGCCAGAGGCGAGCGTAGAATGCCGTTCATCTTGGTTCCGCGTTGGACACAGGAACGGTCCCGGCGAGGGCCGGGACCGTCTGCGGCGTCGGGAGGAGACTAGCCCGCCGGATGGGCTGCGATGAAGGTCTGCATCTGGCCGGCGGCCTGCGCCGGATCGAGATTGTCGCTCGCCACATCGTTGATGATGCGCCAGTACTCGGTCGTCTCGGTGAGCGGGAACGCCTGGTCGCCGTTCACGTACAGGCCCTTGGACGAATTGAAGATGTCCTGCACCTGCTTGGTGAGCGCATCGATGTCGTCATACTTGACCTTCATGTTGACCGACATGGCGCCGAAGCGGCCGAGATTGGCCTGCTGCACGTCGGTCGATTCCAGATAGTCGAGGAATTTGGCCGCGATGTCCGGGTTCTTGCTCTTGGACGAAATGTAGTTGAGCTCGCCGAAGCCATAGAGGCGGTCCGTCCCGGTCGGGATCTGGAAGCTGCCATAATCGTCGGTCTTGGCGCCGGCGCTGCGCAGCTGGTCGATGAACCAGTCGCCTTCGAGGGCCATGGCGGCACGGCCCTGCAGGAACAGGTTGAAGGCCTGGTTGTTGTCGATGCCCATGAAGGGCTTGAGGAAGTACTTCGACGTCCAGACGTGGAATTCCTGGAACGATTTGGTGGCGCAGTCTTCCTTGCTCCAGTCGAGCTTCATGGCCATCAGCTGGTCATGCTTGTCGGGACCGCAGGTGGCCTCGAGGATCGCATCCATGATGCGCATCACATGCCAGTTGACGGTGCCGCCGAAGGCGATCGGGGCGACGCCCGAAGCAACCAGCTTGTCGGCATCGGCATCGAGCTCGGCCCAGGTGGTCGGCGGGGCGGTGATGCCCGCCTTCTCGAACAGCGCCTTGTTGTAATAGAGCGTCTCGCCGTGGAAGGTGTAGGGCGCCCCATAGGTGCCGCCGGCATACTGCGTGGCGAAGCTGACCGTGGCCGGGATGAACTCGTCCTTCCACTTGTACTGGTCGTAGTACTTGGTCATGTCGGCCGCGAGGCCCGACTTGACGAACTCGCCGCCGAGGCCAAGCCCACCCCAGCTGAAAAAGATGTCGGGCGCCTGGTCGGAGCCGGCCGCGACGCGGAGCGCCGCCTTGTGCTCATCGGTCGAGCGCTGCTCGAGCTTGATGGTCACCCCCGGATTGGCCGCTTCGAAATCGGCGATGATCTTGTTGTAGGCGCTGGTCATGGCGTCGTTGTCGAACGTCAGCGTCCAGAACTTGATCTCCTGCGCCTGCGCGAGCGACCCCGCGCCCATGAGTCCGGCCAGCCCGGCGACGGCAGCGGCCCAAACAGCTTTCCTGTGCACTCGAAATCCTCCCTTTGGTTTTCGATTTATTGCGATTGCCGTCGTTTATAGAGCTTTTTGCGCAATCGATGTCAAGCGAGCGAGCGCGTTCGCTTTCGACTTTCGGAGAATGCGGACGGATAAGGCCGGCCTGACCGGCCACCGGCACGGCGCACCGGCGCTCAGGAAGCGACGACAACCTCGATGCCGCGGGCTTCGAAGCCGGCCCGGTCGTCGGACGAAATGCCGTCATCGGTAATCAGCGTATGGACCAGCTCGACCCCGCCCAGCGAGGAGAACGACGTCCGGCCGATCTTGGTCGAATCCGCCAGCAGGTAGACGTGCGAGGCCGCCTTGATCATCGCCCGCTTGACGTAGATGTCGCCGATCGCCGGATAGGTGAGGCCCGCGTCGAACGAGATGCCGGCGGTCGCGAGGAACAGCTTTTCGGCATAGATGCCGACGAAGAAATCGACCGATTTCTCGCCGCTGAGCGACAGCGTCGGCGCCTTGAACTGGCCGGCCGGCATATGGACCGTGTTGGTCGGGATGGCACCCAGCATCAGGGCGATGTTGAGGGCGTTGGTGATGATGTTGAGCTCCTGCCGGGGCCGCAGATGCTCGGCGAACTGGCTGGTCGTCGTGCCCGAATCGATGATGATCGTTTCGCCATTGGCGACGAGCGAAGCGGCGGCCCGGCCGATCTTCTGCTTGCGGTCCATGTTCTGCACGTGATGCAGGGACAGCGACTCGACCTGCTGCGGCACGGACTTCAGATAGGCCCCGCCATGCTCGCGGGTGATGTAGCCGTCATGGTCGAGGCGCTCGAGGTCCTGCCGAATCGTTGCCTCGGAAACCCCGAAGGCCGCCGACAGGTCGCGCACGCGCGCACTGCCCTCTTCCTGCAGCCATTCGAGGATTTTCATGCGCCGTGGCTCGGCCAGGAGGTTCTGCCGGCCGGCCGCCACCTTCGGGGCCGCCTGCCGCCCCGCGCGCCCGGATACCTGGCCCGCCCTGTCTTCCATCTGCCTTCCTTACGCCCCGCAACCGCGGTCGCCTTGAGCAATCAGATCAAGGACAAAGCGCGCAATCTGACAAGGGCCGGCTGAAATCATCCAACGATCTCATGCCCCTCGGCACGTTTCGGTTCAAGCTGATATCTGCCGCGGTTCGCGACAAATCGATAGCAAACGCAAATTTTCCGTATTGCTCGCAAACGGCGCGCTCGCTAGTTTCCGTGAAAGTCGCCGGGCTTCAGGTAGCCCGGCATCGATCGTCCAGGATTATTGCGTGTCGTCTCCATCTCCTTCCTCCCTCCGCAACGACCCGATCGAGGCGATCCGCGCCAAGGCGCTGTGGATCCGGCGGCGCAGCTTCCGGATGGTCTATGAGGCCCAGCTCGGTCATCCGGGCGGCGATTTCAGCGCGGCCGACGTGCTGGCGACGCTGTATTTCGGGGTGATGCGGTTCGATCCGCTCAAGCCGAACGACCCCGGACGCGACCGGTTCGTGATGAGCAAGGGGCACTGCACCGGCGCGTTCTATTCGGTACTGGCGGCGGCGGGCTATTTCCCCGAGGCGATGCTGGACACCTACATGCAGCCGATGTCGAAGCTCAACGGCCATCCCAACCGCAACTACCTGCCCGGCATCGAGACCAATACCGGGCCGCTCGGGCACGGCCTGCCGGTCGCCACCGGCATCGCCATCGCCGGGCAGATCGACGGCGCCGATTTCCGCACGTTCGTGCTGACCGGCGACGGCGAATTGCAGGAAGGCAGCAATTGGGAAGTCGCGCTGACGGCGGGCCACCGCAAGCTCGAGAATTTGACGCTGATCGTCGATCGCAACCGCCTGCAGCAGGGCGCGCGCACCGAAGAAACCGCCGGCCTCGACCCGCTCGACGACAAATGGCGCGCCTTCGGCTGGCACGTCGAGATGGTGGATGGCCACGATCACCAACAGCTCTACGATGTGCTGAGCGCCTCGCCGCGCGGCCGGGGCAAGCCGCTCTGCGTCATCGCCAACACCATCAAGGGCAAGGGTGTCTCCTTCATGCACGACAACGTCGCGTGGCATCATGGCGTGCCCAACAAGGAGCAGTACGAACAGGCGATGCGGGAACTGGTGTGATGAGTGCTGCAGCGGCCAAAGCCGGCCTGTTCGATTGCCGCGACGCCTTCTCGGCGACGCTCGAAGCGCTGGCCGAGGACGACCGGCGCATCGTCGGCGTGGTGAGCGACAGCGTAGGCTCCTCGAAGCTGGTCAATTTCCGCAAGCGCTGGCCCGAGCGGCTGATCAATGTGGGGATCGCCGAGCAGAGCGCGGTCGCCGTCGGCGCCGGCCTCGCCAATGGCGGCAAGGTGCCGTTCGTCTCCGCCGCGGCCTGCTTCCTGACGGCGCGGGCGATGGAGCAGATCAAGGCGGACATCGCCTATTCCAACGTCAACGTGAAGCTGGTCGGACAATCGAGCGGCGTCGCCTATGGCGAGCTGGGGCCGACACATCACTCGATCGAGGACCTGGCCTGGCTCAGGCTGCTCACCAATCTCACCCTCATCGTGCCGTCCGATCCATGGGAGACCGAGCAGGCGATCCGCGCCGCCGCCGCGCTCGACGGGCCGGTGTTCATCCGCGTCAGCCGCATGCCGGTCCCGGCCCTGCCCCGGCGCAATCCCCGCTTCACCATCGGCAAGGCCGAGACGCTGGCCGAGGGCAACGATCTCGCTATCATCGCCAATGGCGTGATGGTGCACCGTGCCCTCGCCGCCGCCACGACGCTCCAGGCCGAGGGGATCGGCGCGCGGGTGATCAACATGTCGACCGTCAACCCGCTGGACGAGGCCGCCATCCTCGCTGCCGCATCGACCGGCGCGATCCTGACGGTAGAAGAGCATTCCATCCGCGGCGGGCTCGGCGGCGCGATCGCCGAGGCGGTCAGCGCGCATGACCCGGTGCCGATGCGGATCATGGGGTTTCCGGGCTTCCTGCCGACGGGCTCGGCCGAATGGCTGCTCGAGCATTTCGGGCTTACGGCCGACGGTATTGCCGGCGCGGCGCGCGACCTGCTTGCCCGCAAGCGCAAATGAGCAACGGCCTGATCCTGTCGATCGACCAGGGCACGACCAACACGAAGGCGCTCGCCTTCGATCCGGCGGGCCATGTCGTGGCTTCCGCCTCGGTCGCGATGAACGTCTCCTATCCCCGCCCCGGCTGGGCCGAACAATCGGCCGATGAAATCGTCGCCAGCGTCAGGACGCTGATCGCAACGATCGCGGCGCGGACCGGCGCCGATATGGAGGCGCTGGCGATCTCCAACCAGCGCGAAACCATCGTGGTCTGGGACGCCGACAGCGGGCGGCCGATCGCGCCGGCGATCATCTGGCAGTGCCGCCGTTCGGCGGAACGCTGCGCGGCCGTCAAGGCCGCGGGGCATGCGCCGCTGGTCGAGGCGCGCACCGGGCTTGGCATCGATCCGCTGTTTCCCGCCGCCAAGATCGGCTTGCTGCTCGACAGCGTGGACGGGGCTCGCGACGCCGCGCGCGCCGGCCGGCTGCGGGCCGGAACCATCGATTGCTGGCTGCTGTGGAACCTGGGCGGCCGGTTGCATGCCACCGATCACTCCAACGCCTCGCGCACGCAGCTCTTCAACACCCGCACGCTGGCCTGGGACGAGGAGCTGGCCCGCATCTTCGACGTGCCGCTCGGCATGATGCCTGAGGTTCGCTCGTCGGATAGCCGCTTCGCCGAGCTCGAACCTGGCAGCACGGCGCTCGCGGCGGGCGTGCCGATCCATGCCATGATCGGTGACTCGCACGCCGCGCTGTTCGGTCACGGGGTGCGCACCCCCGGCATCGCGAAGGCCACCTACGGCACCGGCTCGTCGCTGATGACGCTGACCGGTGAACGTGTCGCCAGCCGGCATGGCCTGTCCTCGACGATCGCGTGGAGCAGCAGGGCCGGCGGCGTCGCGCATGCCCTCGAGGGCAATATTTCGGTCTCCGGCCAGGCCGCGGCATTCATGAGCGATCTGCTCGGCGTCGATGGCGTCGATGCGCTGACCGAGCTCGCCGCGGGCGTAGAGGACACGAACGGCACGAGCTTCGTGCCGGCACTGGTCGGGCTCGGCGCGCCCTATTGGGAGCCGGACGCCCGCGGACTGATCGCGGGACTGTCGCTCGGCACGAAGCCGGCGCATCTGGCACGGGCAGCCATCGAAGCGATCGCCCTGCAGGTAGCCGACGTCTTCGCTGCGATGGAGAGCGATCTCGGCGCGCCCCTGGGCCAGCTTGCGGTGGATGGCGGTCCGACGCGGAACGACGTTCTGATGCAGCTGCAGGCCGATATCGTGGGCCGACCGGTACGGCGCGGGGCGCTGGCCGAAGCAAGCGCTGCCGGCGCCGCCGCGATGGCGGCCCAGGGCCTCGGGCGAGCCGGCTGGTCCACGCCCGCGCCGGCCCGGACATTTGTGCCCGCACGCCATGAAGAGTGGCGCCGCCAGATCTCGGCACGCTGGCACGAGGCAGTGGACCGGGCGCGCTGGGCGCCCGGCAAAGCGGTTCAATAGAGACGAGCCGGGCGACCGGAAACACAGGGAGATATCGATGAGCAACCTTCGCTTCGGCGCCGGCATCTGGCATTTCGCCACCTATGTGGACCGCTATGCCACCGACGGGTATGGCGCACCGCGCGATGTGACCGAGGCCATCGACCTTGCCGGCCAGGTCAGGGATCTCTCGGTCGTCGACATCAACTATCCGTTCTTCGGCGGCAGCTTTTCCAACGCGCAGATCAAGCAGGCGCTCGACCGCAACAAGCTGGGCGTGATCGGCATCACGCCCGAAATGTACACGCGCGAATTCCGCAAGGGCGCCTTCACCAACCCCGATGCCGGGGTGCGGCGCGCCGCGCACGACCTCATCACCGAGGCCTGCGACGTGGTGCGCTACTTCAAGGCCGAGTATGTGAAGGTGTGGCCGGGCCAGGACGGCTGGGACTATCCGTTCCAGGTGGACCATCGCGAGCTCTGGCACCATTCGCTCGACGGGATCGGGCGGCTCGCCAGCGAGAACCCCGACCTCAAATTCGTCATCGAGTACAAGCCGCGCGAGCCGCGCGTCTATATGAGCTTTGGCTCGGTGGCCCGGACATTGCTGGGCATCGAAAAGATCGGCCTGCCCAATATCGGCATCCTGCTCGATTTCGGCCACGCCATCTTCGGCGGCGAGAACGCCGCCGACTCCGCGCAGCTGGCGCTCGAGTACGGCCGGCTGTTCGGCATGGACGTCAACGACAATTATCGCTCGTGGGACGACGACCTCGTAGCGGGCAGCCTGCACCCGATCGAGCTGTTCGAATACTTCCACGTGCTGCGCCAGAACAACTGGCAGGGCGTGTGGCAGCTCGACCAGTTCCCGTTCCGTGAAGACGCCATCGAGACCGCCAACCACGCCATCGATTTCCTCAAGGCCGTCGATCGCGGCCTGGATGCGCTCGATATCGAAGCGCTCAAAGCGGCCCAGGCCAGGCATGACGCCATCGCGGCGCTGCGGATCGCACAGAAGGCGCTGTTCTCGCAGTTCTGAGCCGGTCACACGGCGAGTCGGTGGTAGCCCGGTACGAGTGAGGGGGCGCCTTCCCGGATGGCAAAGGGTGGGGCCGGTCCTGCCCCTTTGTTGCGTGCTACAACCGCGAGACTAGGGCGCGCCCGTTTGATCGGCCGTGATCATGCCGACCTTCAGGCCAGTAGCAGTGTAGGCGCACACGTCGTCTGCAAACAGCCTGCCTTCGGCGATCGCCAAACCGAGCTTGCCGCGCCTGATCTGCTTGAGGTCTATCTCGTAGCGAACCAGCCGCGTTGCGGGCGTGACGTGGCCGCGGAAGTTGACCTCCCCGGCGATCGCCCGTCCCTTGCCGGGCGAACCCGACCAGCCGAGCCAGTAGCCAACGAGCTGCCACATGGCATCGAGGCCCAGGCAGCCGGGCATGACCGGATCGCCGATGAAATGGCAGGCGAAGAACCAGAGCTCCGGCACGATATCCAGCTCGGCCACCACGCGGCCTTTGCCGAACGCACCGCCATCGACCGTGATTTCGGTGATCCGGTCCATCATCAGCATTGGCGGGGCCGGCAGCTGCGCGTTGCCCGGACCGAAATAGCCGCCGCGAGCCGATTGCAGCAGATCCTCCTTGGAATAGCTGCGCTTGGGCGTGTGAAAGTCGTGCGGTGCTGCCACCAAGGGACGTCCTTCCGGAATCTGCAGCAGTCGTCCCCGGCGCCCTACCCGGGCGCCCAGGCCGTCACCGCAACATGAATGGTGGTGCCCCCGGTCGGACTCGAACCGACATGCCTCGCGGCGGCGGATTTTGAGTCCGCTGCGTCTACCAATTCCACCACAGGGGCGTGGCCAGGGAACGGCGGCGAGATAAGGCGAAAGCCGCCGCCCCGTCAACCGCAGGCGCTTATTGCGGCGACATGTGCTCGGTGCCGCTGCCGTTCTGGCCGGCGACGGTCCAGGCGCCATCGAGGCTGCCATCGTCGTTGATCTTGTACATCGTGACGCCGACCGCCTTGCCGTCCGAATAGGCGACGCCCAGCACGCCATCCAGCATCATGCACACGCCGTCCGAAGAGGTCGTGCCCGTATGCCAGGTGATCGAGCAGGTGGTGTCGCTGAGGAGCTTCACATCGGCGGTGCCGGAATAGGCGCTGCCATCGAGATTGGTGCCCTGCACATCATAGGTGCCTTCATGGAACCCTGCCGCAAGCGCCGGGGCGGCGAGCAGGCTGAGCGCCGCCGCAAAAATCAAACTCCGCATCTGAGCCTCCTGAGAATGCTGCTATGCTTGTACGGCAGCGCAGTTTACGGGCAGTGAAGCCGGCAGGGAGCGATGGCAGGACAGATCAGGACCGGCATGGCCGGATGGGTATTCCCCGAATGGCGGGGCGGGCAGTTCTATCCCGAGGGGCTCAAGCAGAAGGACGAGCTGAGCTGGGCCAGCCGCCACGTCACGGCCATCGAGATCAACTCGACTTTCTACCAGAACCAGAAGCCCGCCAGCTTCGAGAACTGGGCCAGCCAGACGCCCGAAGATTTCGTTTTCACCGTGAAGGGCCACCAGGCCGTGACCCACATCAAGCGGCTCAAGGACGTCGAGCAGCCGGTCGAGTTCTTCTTCAAATCGATCGAGGCGCTGGGCAAGCGGCTCGGCGCCGTGTGCTGGCAGCTGCCCCCCAATTTCAAGTTCGACCTCGAACGGCTCGAGGGCTTCTTCAAGCTGCTGCCCACGGATATCCGGCAGGCGATAGAGGTGCGCTCGAAGAATTTCGCCAATCCCGAATTCATCGACCTGCTCAAGACCCACAACATCGCTTTGGTCGTGGCGGATACATCCGACTGGCCCTATGCCGACCAGACGGCCGATTTCACCTATTGCCGCCTCCAGGGCCCGCCGGGCGGCGAGCGTTACGCGCCGGCCGAACTGGATGTTTGGGCGAAGCGGTTCAAGGCGCTGTCCGAGGGCAAGACCATCGAGGCTGAGTTCATCGTCCCGATGGCGGGCAAGCAGCCGCAGCGCGACGTGTTCGCCTATTTCGTCTCGACCGATAAGCCGAACGCCCCGCGCAATGCGCTGGGCATTCAGGAACGGCTGGGCATCAAACCCGCGGACTAAGTCAAAACGCCGTTAGCCGCTTGCATTCGACCAAGGATCGGCCTCAATCCGCCGTCACAACGATATGGACCAAACCATGACCACGACCGCCGCCACCTCTGCTCCGCCCCGCGCCATGCCGACCGACAAGATCCTCGTCGGCATCGTCTTCGTGCTGGCGCTGGCGACCATTGCGGGGGCCTGGGGCGGCCAGCTCTTCGGCGGGCTCGTGCCGTGCGAACTCTGCCTCGCGCAGCGCCAGGCCTATTACTGGGGCCTGCCCGTACTGGCGCTGATCCTCATCCTGTGGAACCGCATCCCGCTGGCCGTCTGGTACGTCGCGATGCTGGTCGCGGTCGCCATCTTCGTGTGGTCGACCTACATGTCGGCCTATCACGCCGGCGTCGAATGGAAGTGGTGGCCCGGCCCGACGGCCTGCACCGGTGCGGCCACCAGCGACCTCAATTTCGGCGACCTCTCGAGCGGCAACATCGAAAAAGTCATCCCCTGCGATCAGGTGCAGTGGCGCGACCCGATCATCCAGTTCAGCCTCGCCGGCTACAATGCCTTGCTCTCGGCACTGGACGTCGTGCTGCTACTGGCCGCGATGGTGTTCCAGTCGCGCCGCGCGCGCTAGTCGTTCAGCGCTTCGTCCAGATCCCGCGCGCTGTGGAGGACACGAACGATTTCGACGAGGTTCGTCTTCACGGTGTAGTAGACGTTGTAGCGCCCGACAGGACGTCGGCGCAGCATTTCCTGTGCTCGTTGCACCTTCACGGGGTACCGCTCGGGCCAGGTCGCCAGCTCCAGGCAGGCTCGCTCCAGCACATCGACTACGGACTCAGCGGCATCTGCGCTATCCGCCACGATGTAGTCGAAGATTGAGTCAACGTCGGCACGCGCCTCTGCGGAGAAGCGGACTTCTCTCACTTGCCGCCCTCGCGCCGATCAGCAACACGACGGCGTAAGTCCGCAAAGACTTCCTCCGCCGGGTAGGTTCTTCCGGCCTCGATGTCCTCGAGCCCCTTATCCAGTTCGGAGTATAGCGCCGCCAGTGCAGCTTCGCGTTCCTGCACGAGGCGGACGCCTTCGCGCAGCACCTCGCTCTTGCTGTTGTAGCGGCCATTGGCGACGAGATCGTTGACCACCGCTTCGAGTTTCTCACCGAGATCGGCGCTGATCGCCATTCATGCCTCCATCAAGTCGGGCAATAATAGTTATTGGTGCCCAAAAAGTCGAGCCGCGCGTCTAGCCGCGCAACGTCAGCGCACCCGGCAGCACCTCGAACCGCGCAGCAATCCGGCCGGGCGACTCGCCGTCGATATCGAGAATTGCGGCATCCCCGCCTACCGGCGTCACCTCCACCGAACGGCAGCGCCTGATGCTGACGCGCGGCAGATTTACGTGGGCGCCGCGATAGATCAGGTTGAAGTCGAGGATCATCCTGAGCTTGCTCTCGGCGCGATAGACCAGCACGTCGAACAACCCGTCATCGAGCATCGCATCCGGAGCGATCATCATGCCGCCGCCGAAATAGCGGCCATTGGCGACGACGACGAGCGCCGTGGTGACCTCGATCGTCTCGCCATCCTCGAACCGCACTGCCACGCGCTGCCGCCGGTATTTCAGCAGCTCGGCCACCGTGTGCCAGTAGAACATGGCCTTGCCCGGCAGCGGACTGTGCGCCTTGGAGGCGTTCACCGCCCGCACCGTCGGACCGGACACGCCCAGGCTCGCAACGTTCACGAAGAACCGCGATTCCTGCTCTCCGCCGTCGGTCCGGTAGGTCACCTTGCCGGCGTCGATCCGCCGCGTCCGGCCCGACGCGATCGCCTCCGCCGCGACGCTGAGGTCGCGCGTTGCGCCCAGCGAGCGGACGAAATCGCGGCCGGTGCCGATCGACAGCACGCCGAGCGCGGCGGGCCCGCCGGCGCGCAGCACCCCATCGGCCACCTCGCTGGCGGTGCCGTCGCCGCCGGCCCCGATGATGAGCTCGGCGCCGTTGCGCGCATGCTGTTCGGCCAGCGCCGAACCTTCACCCGAGCGGCTGGTGAACAGCACGTCCAGCCGGCCCAGCCGGCGCGTCAGCTCATCGGCCAGCGCCGGCCAGATACGGCCGAGCCGCCCGCCGCCCGCGGCCGGGTTGACCACCACGCCGATCGTCATCGCTCCCCCACGCGCACAGCATTGCACGCATGAAAGCGTCGACGCAAAGGCCATGACTTTGCATTTTAGGGCTCGAGTTCGATGTCCCAGTAGAGGTAGTCGAGCCAGCTCTGGTGCAGGTGGTTCGGCGGGAAGGCGCGGCCATTATTGTGCAAATCATGCACCGTCGGCTGGAACGGCGCCTGCGTCGGGAACATCCTGATTTCCCTGGGCAAACGGTTGCCCTTCTTGAGGTTGCACGGCGCGCAGGCCGCGACGACGTTTTCCCACGTCGTGCGCCCGCCCTTGGACCGCGGGATGACATGGTCGAACGTCAGGTCGTCGCGGGAGCCGCAGTATTGGCACTGGAATTTATCGCGCAGAAAAACGTTGAAACGCGTAAATGCGGGATGCCGTGCCGGCTTCACATATTCCTTGAGCGAAACCACGCTGGGCAGGAACATTTCGAAGCTGGGCGACTTGATCACGCGGTCGTAGTTTGAAACGACCTGCACGCGATCAAGACAAATGGCCTTGATCGCATCCTGCCACGACCACAATGACAACGGATAATAGCTGAGCGGCCTGTAATCGGCGTTCAGTACCAGCGCAGGACACGACTCTGGCGACACATGCACAGTCACCGGAGACCCCCGCTTTGGGAATCGGCAGCACGCATATTGGCCGTATACTACGCGCAGTGTGACGCCGCTGTGAAGCGCCAAAAGCTAAGCGATTCTTAAGCCTTGGCCCGCAGGAACCCGGTGGCGAAATCCAGTGCTGAATCGTCGATTTCATGGCCTTTCCGGCGCGAAATATGCAGCGTCGTTTCCACTCCCATGGCCTTTAGCGCCGCCTCGGCGTCGAGCGACAGCTGAACGGGCACGACCGGATCAGCATCGCCATGCGCCAGCGCCACCGGCGGCTTGCTCCAGGCGCCCGGCGGCGGGATCAGGGCACCCGAGAAGGAGAGCACTGCGCGCACCGGCTCGGGCAGCGACAGGGCCACGTTGAGCGCCATCATGGCGCCCTGGCTGAAGCCGGCGAGCACGGTATCGGCCGCGGTCAGCCCGGTCTGCGCCCAGAGGTCGTTGAGAAAGCCGACGATCACCGGCCGAGCCATGTCGGCGCCTTCACGGCGGAAATCCTCGGCCGGCCGGTCGCTCAGCGCAAACCACTCGAAGCCGCCGGCATTGCGGCCGCATTGCCAGGGCGCGTTGGGCGAGACGAACACCATGTCGGGGAACAGCTCGCGCCACACGCCGCCGAGGCTGATGAGGTCGCGCCCGTCGGCGCCGTAACCGTGCAGCAGCACCATCAATTGCTTGGGCGCGCCGCCCGACAGCGGCGGCAGCATGGGACCGGAAAGCTTGATCTCGCTCACAGCGCAATCCCCCCGGCCTTGCGGATAACGGTGGCGTAATAGCGCCAGAACAGCAGCGCCGCCGCATGCCGGTAGGGCGCCCAGGCGGCTGAAATCGCCATGGTTTGCTTGATGTCGGGGGTGTGGTCCATCGCCAAGCCATGGCCCACGGCCTTGCGCAGCGCAAGGTCACCGGCCGGGAAAATGTCGGGATGGCCGGTGCAGAACATCAGGTAAATCTCGGCCGTCCACGGACCGATGCCCTTGTGCGCGGTGAGGTAGGCCGTGGCGTCCTCGGCCGACATGGTCTCGACCAGCGACAGGTCCAGCTCGCCGGTAACGATCGCCTGAGCGATGAGGTTCGTGGTCCTGAGCTTGGCCTTGGAGAAGCCGGTGGCGAGGATCGCCGCATCGTCGAGCTCGAGATAGCTCGCCGGATCGAGCGCCCCGGGCACTTCGGCGAAGCGGCCCCAGATGGCGCGGGCGCTGGCGACGGAAAGCTGCTGCCCGCAGATCACCCGCACGAGGCCCGGAAAGCCGCCCTCGGTCAGCCTTATCTCGAACGGCCCGGCAGCCCTGGCGACGGCCCGCAGCCGCGAGTCGCGGCGCAGCAGCAGTCTGAGCTGCCTGCTGAGAATCTCGGACGAAACGAGCCGGTCTGGGAGGGACTTTGCGGGCATGCTAGAGGGGCGAAATGCCGATCCTTCGTTTTGCGCCGAGCCCCAATGGTCATCTGCATTTGGGGCACGCCTATTCGGCGCTCTATGTCGATTTCTGGGCCCGCCGGCTGGGCGGACAATTCCTGCTCCGTCTCGAAGACACGGACGTCACGCGCTGTAAACCCGAATTTGCCGAGGCGATCTTCGAGGACCTGCACTGGCTCGGCCTGAGCTGGCCCGAGCCGGTGATGGTGCAGTCCGAACGCTTCCCGGTCTATGTCGAGGCCGCGGCCCGTCTGGACAAGCTCGGCCTGCTCTATGCCTGCGACTGCACGCGGCAGGAAATCGCCGAACGGGCGCGCGGCACCGACCCCGATGGGGCCCCCGTCTATGATGGCAAGTGCCGGGTGCATGGCCTGCATGGCGGCGAGGGGCGGCAAATTCAGATGCGGCTCGACCTTGCCGGAGCGGTGGCGCTGACCGGTCCCCTGACCTATTCACAGGCGCAGCCGACGCCCGCCGACCGGCCGCAGATCCGTTACGCGCGGCCCGAGCTGTGGGGGGATGTGGTGTTGCAGCGCAAGGACGTACCAACCAGCTATCATTTGAGTGTGGTGGTCGATGATGCGGCGCAGGGGGTTACCCATGTGACGCGCGGCCGCGACATGGAGGCCGCCACTGATCTCCACGTATTGCTGCAGATGCTGCTCGGCCTGCCGCAGCCGATCTACAATTTCCACAAGCTGCTGCTCGATGGTGAAGGCCGCAAGCTCAGCAAGTCGAAGGGGTCGTTGTCGTTGCGTGATCTGCGGGCGCAGGGGCGGACGGCGGGGTCGATCAGGAGTGAACTGGGGTTCTAGCGGAGCGGTGCTGACGCCGACTGAAGGCAACACCCCCTCACCAAGCTTGCTACGGGCCTACGGCCCTAGCGCCGCTATCCTCCCCCACCAGGGGGGAGGATGACGACTGCAATACCGATGCTGTTGGATAGCGCACCCTGCGCGGTGTCATCCTCCCCCCTGGTGGGGGAGGATGGCGGAGCTAGGAGCGCAGCGACGTAGCGGAGCTTGGTGAGGGGATCCTTGCCCTCGGTCGGCCCTGCCTAGAACTTCAGATGCGCGCCGGCGCCGACCTGCGCATGCGTGCCGATGCCGGTGCCTGTGGTGCCGCCGACAAATCCGTCGATCCTGGTGTTGGCGGTGGGCGTCCAGCCGAGGCGCACGCCATATTCGGTGAAGAGAGTGGACTGCGCGTCACCCGTCACCGTGCCGACACCGAACACTTTCGCAGTGGCGCCGCTGTTGAGCGTGGCGCCCACTGCGAGCGAGGCGGTGAGGTCGAGGTCGGGCTGCAGATTGGTGGTCCAGTCGGCCCCCGCCTTGACGGTGGTCAGGTAGCTCGAGTTGCCGGCGAAATCAGCCGAGAACAGGTTCGGGCTCGCCCCGTTGCCATCGCTCTCGCCGTACTTGGAAAAGCCGAGCGCCGTTTCCTTGAGGCTGGCCGAGAACAGGATCTGGTTGTTGGCATCGGGCTGCCAGAGCACGCCGCCCTTGGCGTAGATCGCGCCGAACTGGGCATCGCCGCTGCCCTTGGCAAGGATCGGGTCGGCACCGATGCCGTTGTCGTAGTGCCGTGAGAAGCCCATGCTCATCAGGCCGCCCTGCACGCCGCCTTCGCCATAGAGGCGGAACTGGTCGGCGGTGGGCTCGACATAGCGCGCCGTCAGCGCCACGAGCCCGCCAGAGGTCGTCGCGCCCGGCGTGCCGAGGCTGACGATCGAGGCACCACCCAGCAGGCTGAAGCCCTGCGCCAGGTTGTAGCGGCCGGTGACGCCGAAATCGTAGGACCCGACGCCGCCCACGAGGCCGATCTCGTTGCCGCCCTCGAGCGGCTGGTTGGCGCCGGTCAACAGACCGGCGTCGAAATCGAGATGGGTGATGAGGCCCGCCTGCTGCTTGCCGACTTCGTTCAGCGAGCCCTTGACCGATTTCATCGAGGTCCAGCCGGCGAGGATGTCGATCTCGTTGATCTCGGCCGACGAGCCGCCATCACTCATGGCGCTGCCGTCGATGACGGCGGTCGCGCTGAATTTCTTGGGCGACGAGGTGAGCCCGGTCGAATAGTCGCGCACGAAGCGGACGTCGTCGAAATACTCATTGTCCACGACGACACCGTGCGTCTGGCCGTTGCTCGTTACCTTGAACTTGACCTTGTCGCCATCGGCGAGCGTCGCAAATCCCTGCGTATCGACGCGGAACACGCCGTACTTTCCCTTGGGGATGGCGACGTCGTTCTTGGCGTTGCAGCTCTGCGAGCCACCGGCCGAAACGATAAAGCCGCCGAAATAGGTGATCGAGCCGCTATTGCCGGTATTGAGGGGAGCGTTGTCGCAAGCCGGCGGCGGACCCGCCACCGCAGCACCGACCGAGGCCAGAAGCACCAGACCTGCCAAACCAACAACACGCATCACTCACCTCCGAAAACCGGGGCGCGCCGCGTGCACCCCGCTACCAGACATGCCTTACCACTTTTCGGACTGCAATTTGTAAACGCGCCGCACGTTCACTTCTTCGACAGCCCGGCCCAAACGAAAAGGGCGGCCCGCTGGACCGCCCTTTCGCTAACCGATGGCTAGAAGCGCATCAGCACTTCTGGAACTGCAGCTTGTAGACGATCGAGGCGTTCACGTCCTCGGAGTCGACGGTCGCCATCGCTTCCTTGTTCTGCGAGGTGGTGACGCGGATCGACGGGTTGGTGCGCAGGATCACGTCCGCACCACAGGCCGACCAGACCAGAGCGTTGGCCTGCAGCTTGTTGGTGATGGTGTAGTCCTTGGACGAGGCACCCGAGAAGTTCTTGGTGAAGCTCGGGCCACGCACGCCGGCGAAGAAGTACTCGACGCCGAAGGTCGCCTTGGCGTTCTTGGGCAGGTCGTAGAAGCCGCGATAGTCGATCGCGAGGATCGAGACGCTGAGGCCATTGGGCACGTGCACCGGGATGGCGACGTTGCAGACCTTGCGGTCCATCGACTTGTTGGTGTCGCCGCCGGCCTGGGCGACGAAGTTGTCGAACAGGATCGAGAGCGACTTCTGATCGTCGCTGAGGCTCACCGAGGCGGAGCCGTCGGGGCAGCCGGTGCCGCCATAAGCCGGCGCGCCGAGGCGAATGGTGTCGGCGAATGCAAAGCTCGGGAAAGCGACCGTGGCGATCAACGCTGCGATGGCGATAAGCTTTTTCATGTGTGGGGGTCCCTGGGGTTGTGGGGGAACGACATCAGGAGCGATCGTTCTTGGAGCGGAACAACAGCATTCCGGACCTGAAGCTGACGTGAGAATCGAATTCAGCTTCCGTTCAGGTTGGTAGGTGAACGGGGTGGCCAAATAAAGACACAGCCCGGCCACAAACGCCGTTCCCCTCAGGCCGGTTTCACCCGCGAGACGGCGGCCAGCGACGGCATATCCACCTTCCCCTCGAGGAACGGCCGAACCGTTGCGGCGATCGCCGCCTCGAACGGCGTGCCGAATCCCTTGCCCAGCAATTCGTCGAGCCGCGCATCTTCGAGCTGCATCGGGCTGCGCCAGAGATAGGACATCTTGGCGGTCTCCCTGACGATCGGGTCGAACAGCCCGATGATGTTGAGCAGGAACAGCGGGAACGCCCGGATCTTGAGCGGCCGCGGCGCCGCCTTGGCGATCGCCGCCCCTATCTCTGCAGGTGTCACGTAATTGCCGGCGAAGTGGAAATTCTCGAAACTGCCCAGCGACTGCCGCACGGCGGCCAGCGCCTCGAAGGCTCGCGCCAGATCCGGCAGATAGGCCCAGCTGCGGCCGACACCCTTGGTGCCCATGGTGCTCACCACGCCCTTGCCGATGTCGCGCAGCATCACCTGGTCGAACCAGTCCAGCGTCGAACCCGGCCCGAAGAAATCGCCGGCGCGCAGGATCACCACCTGCACGTCGCCGCGCGCCGCGGCCGCCGCGAACATCTGTTCGACCCGCACCCGGATGGCGCCGCGCGGCGTCTGCGGCCGTTGCGGCAAATCCGGCGTCACGTGGCGGTCCGTGGCGGCATAATTGTAGATGTTGCCGGGAAACAGCATGGTCTTGCCGACGGTGCCCATCGCCTCCAGCACCCGGCTCATCTGCGCCTCCATGCGGCCATTGAACCAGGTGTGGTAAGGCAGGTTCAGCGCGTTGACGACGATCTCGGCATCGCCGATCGCCGCCCGCATCTGGGCGACCGAATCCGAGTCGCCCGCAACGAAGCGGACGCCCGGCGTGTGGTGCCTGTCGGTGCGCGCCATGCCGGTGACGTCCCAGCCGGCGGCCACGCAGGCCTCCGCCACGGCCCGGCCGATATGGCCATTGACGCCCAGAACCACGATCTTTCCCTTGCTCATCTGCTGTCTCCGTTGTGGATGACAGGAAGATCGGTCATTCACACTCGGCACGAAATTGGCGATGTTCGAAGAACCGCCATACAGGATTGAATGGCATGGCCACGCAGGAACCTGACTGGGCGCTCTGGCGCAGTTTTGCCGCCGTCGTCGCCGACGGCTCGCTCTCGGCTGCGGCACGCCGCATCGGCTACAGCCAGCCGACGCTGGGCCGCCACATCGAGGCGCTGGAGCAGCAGCTCGGCCTGACCCTGTTCGACCGCACGCTGCAGGGACTGAAGCCCACCGAGACCGCGCTGAAGCTCTACCAGTCCGTCGCGGCGGCCGAGGAAAAGCTCGCCGAGGCAACGCTGGTCGCCGAGGGCTCGACCGGCGCGCTCGAGGGTACGGTGCGGATCACCGCCAGCACCATGGTGTCGCACTACATCCTGCCGGCTTTGCTCAAGCCGATCCGTGCCGAGTTCCCGGCGGTCGCCATCGAGATCGTCCCCTCCGATTCGATCGAGAACCTGCTGCTGCGCGAATCCGACATCGCCATCCGGATGTTCCGGCCGACGCAGCTCGAGCTGATCGCCAAAAAGCTCGGCGAGCTGCCCATCGTCGCCACCGCGCACCAGGCCTATCTGGGCGCCCACGGCACGCCGGCCACGCCCCAGGACCTGTTCAACCACCAGCACGAGGTGCTGGGCCTCGACCGCTCGGACCTGCTGATCAGCGCCGCCAGGGCCATGGGCATTACGACGCAGCGTTCGGACTTCGTCATCCGCACCGACAGCCAGACGGCGCTGTGGGAGATGATGAAGGCCGGGCTCGGCATCGGCTTTGCCCAGCGCGGGCTGGTGCTCGACGCGCATGGCATGCGCGAAATCCTGCCGATGATCACGCCGCCGCCACTGGAGGTGTGGCTGACGACGCATCGGGAACTGTTCCTCAGCCCGCGAATTCGTGCCATTTATGACCGCCTGGCGACGGGGCTGGGCGCCTATATCGCCCGCACCTCGCGCGCGCCAAAACCTGCGGAGTCCTGATGGACAACTCTGTCGTCACCATCATTACCGTTCTCGCCTGCGTCGTGGTGGCGGTCATCCTGTTCATGGGCCTGTGGAACATGTTCCGCGGCGGCGATGCCAACCGCAGCCAGATGCTGATGCGGGCCCGCGTCATCGCGCAGTTCGTGGCGCTGGTGGTGCTGATGGGCGCGCTCTATTTCTTCGGCCGGGGCCCGCAGGGCTGATGGTCAAGCTCAACAAGATCTACACCAAGACCGGCGACGACGGCACGACCGGACTGGTCCGCGGCCCGCGCCGGCTCAAATACGATCTGCGCGTGCAATGCTTCGGCACGGTGGACGAGGCCAACGCGCAGATCGGCGTCTGCCGGCTGTCGACCGTCTCGATGCCCAAGATCGACAACATGCTGGGCCGCATCCAGAACGATCTGTTCGACCTCGGCTCCGACCTCGCCACGCCCGGCATCGATCCGGCCGGCACGACGCAGTCGCTGCGCATCACCGCCGAGCAGGCGGCCTGGCTCGAGCAGATGATCGACATCTACAATGAGGGCCTCGCGCCGCTGACCAGCTTCGTGCTGCCCGGCGGCACGCAGCTTTCGGCGCAATTGCACGTGGCGCGCACCGTGGTGCGGCGGGCCGAGCGGCTGGTGGTCGAGCTGGTGCTGACCGAGCCCGAGGTCAACAGCCAGGCGATCGTCTACCTCAACCGGCTGAGCGATTTGCTGTTCGTGCTCGGCCGCGTCGCCAACGCCAATGGCCGCAACGACGTGCTGTGGACG
This sequence comes from Pseudomonadota bacterium, assembly GCA_048498015.1. Lineage (GTDB taxonomy): Bacteria > Pseudomonadota > Alphaproteobacteria > Rhizobiales > Devosiaceae > Devosia_A. Next base: position 88,633 of record JBEHYU010000003.1, on the reverse strand, counting down.
CCGGGCCGATACGGACACTCTGGCGGCGCTTCCGAGGGCCAGGGGTAAGCTTTCGTTTACGCCCCCGCCCTAGCCTTGGGGCATGAACACCGACCTTGCCACCCAGCTGCTCGCCGCCAACGGCAACAATCTGCGCGAGAACGTGCAGGTCGCGGTCATGCGCCGGGCCCAGCAGGCCGAGCAGCAGGTGCTGACGCTGATCGACGAAGGCGCCCAGAACCTGCAGCGGGTGGCGCCGCTGCCCGACGGAGTCGGCCGCATCGTCGACAAATCGGCATGAGCACCGAGAGCGCCATCAGCCGGCTGAGCTATGCCGAGGCGCGCTCGTCCAACGCCGAAGCCATGATCGACATCGCGCGCCACCGCCAGGAACTGCAGGCCGCCACCGATGCCGGCCAGTCCGAGGAGAGCGAGGTCGCCCGCCTCGAGGACGAAGCGCGCGCGGCGCGTGCCGCCCACCAGGTCGACAAGACCGCCTGAGCCTCACCAGGCCGGCGGGATCACCAGCATCAGCGGTACCATGCCGGCAAACACCGCGCCTGAGATGACGTTGACCGTCTGGCTGTAGGAGCCATCGGCCGCCGGCGCGCCCGTGATCAGGCCGCGATACTGCTCCGGGATCATCGGGGCGAGCTTCTCGACCAAGCCGGTGGAATGCAGTTCCAGCTGCCCGCCCAGATAGCCCTGCGGGCTGAGGCTGAAATTGCCCTTGGCGTCGAACTTGTTGGCACCATCCTCGCCTGTGAAGCCAACCAGCGTGAACTGTCCGCCCGCCGCCTGCCAGCGCCTGGCGAGATCGGCATCGTAGGTGCGCACATCGTCGGGGACATTGGTCAGCTCGCCCTGGAACGTCGATTTCCCGGCCGCAATCTCGAAGCCGGGGACGTTGAGGTTGTCCACTTGCACATATTCGCCCAGCGCCGCGAGCCCGGCCTTGGCGTCATGCCTGGCGGGCAGGTCGACCAGATGCGCTTCGATATGGTCGGCCTTGCCGATCAGCCGGTCCTCGACCACCGTGTCGTTCCATACCGGCTGCTCGACGATCAGCGATACCCGCCCGATGCGCCAGCCCTCGAGCCGTGCACTGCCCTCGAGCGAGGCGAAATCCAGCCGGCTCGACGAGCCCGTGAAGGCATCGGCGATGTTCACCGGGGCTTCGGCGAAGACCAGGATGTGGGTCGGGTTGTAGACCTCGGCCGAGGCCTTGAGGCCTTTGACGGTGACCGTGGTGTCGGCCATCGTCACCGTCGCGTCGGCACAAGTGAGATCGAAGCCGAACGGGAAGCCGCCGACAAAGAAGCTGCCGCAGGCGATCTTCGGCTCGCTGACGCCGTCGCCGGTCTCGGCCTCTCGCTCGTAATGGCGGATCTGGTCCGCCGCCCAGAACCAGGCGCCGGTATAGACCGCGCAGATGAGGAGGACGACGACCCCGAGGGTAATGATTCGCTTCATGGCGCCCTTCTAGCTTTCGCATGGGGGCTCGTCACCCGCCGCGGTTGAGCCCGCTTGTAGTTGGGACTACGACTGAAGCATGGCGACAAGCGGCAATCCCTGGGTCTTCGGCTATGGCTCGCTGATCTGGAATCCCGGCTTTGCGTTCCTGCGCTCCGAGCGGGCGCTGCTGCGCGGCGCGCACCGCTCGCTGTCGATCTACTCGCACCGTCACCGCGGCACGCCCGAACGGCCCGGCCTGGTGTTCGGCCTGAGCCGCGGCGGCTCCTGCCTCGGCGTCGCGTTCGAGGTGGACGCCGGCAACTGGCCGACGACCTTCGACTATCTGCAGGCCCGCGAGCAGGATCGCGGCGTCTATCGCGAGGCCTACCGCAGGGTGGAGCTGGCCAGCGGCGAGACGGTGATTGCGCTGGCCTATCTGGTCAACGAGCAGCACGAACAGTTCGCCGGCAGGTTGAGCGTGGCCGAGCAGGTGCGGCTGGTATCCGGGGGGACCGGCGAGTCGGGGCGCAACACGGAGTATGTACGCAATACGGCGCAGAAGCTGCTGTCGCTGGGGATCCGCGATCGGGGGTTGATGGAGATCGTTGCGGCGCTGGATGCGGATGTGGAGTTGATGGCGAAGAGTGCGTGAGGTCGACTGAGGGCAAGAACCCCCTCACCAAGCTTCGCTACGTCGCTATCGCTCCTAGCTTCGCTATCCTCCCCCACCAGGGGGGAGGATATCCGTGCCTACTTCGCACCTTGCGCGATGTCATCCTCCCCCCAGGTGGGGGAGGATAGCGGAGGTTGGCCGAAGGCCTACCGGAGCTTGGTGAGGGGGTTCTTGGCTTCTGTCAGCACAGCGGCAAACTACGCCGCGCTCAGCCCCGTCACCGGCTCGGCGCCCTCGAGGTCCCACACTACCGTCATGCGGCTGAGCTCATCGGCGTCCGCGTCCACCGTGAAGGCCCGGTCGGCCGCTTCCAGCGCCAGGCGGAAGCGCGAGCGGGACTGGGCGTCGTGGATGACGTCGTGGGCGGTGCCGACCCACATCGGGATGGTGCCGCGTGCCAGCATATAGAGGCCATCGGTCGACAGCGCGAAGCTGTCGAAGCGCTCCGGCGTCAAGGCATAGAAACGCCCCGAACGGCCGCGCCAGTTGACCTGGCGGGCGGGTGCAAGGGCGGTGATCCGCCGGTCAGCAAATGACGCCATCAGTCGCATTCCCCTACTCCCGAAAGGGAACAAAACTAGAACAAATCAGACGAAAAAGTCAATCAAATTCGCCCCGATGCCTACATCTATGGGCTGCTTCGTTTGTGACGTCAATATCTAGTGGGTAACGTCGATAGCGGCCCCCGCCGGTTGCGTGCGCTGCGCCAGCTTCCGGCGGAACGACTCATCGAGCGGCCTCGCAATTCCAGCAGCCACGGCTTCGGCGATCAACTGGTCCGTCCGGCCCTCGATCGTGCTTTGCAGGCTTGCGGAAAACGCCGCGCCATCCAGCCCGGGCAGAATCGCCGGCAGGAACTCCGCCCGCGCCGTGCCCGGCCAGATGGTGACGCTCAGCTTGCCCCAGCAGAGCCCCGAATTGAGCGCGATCGGCACCACCGGTACATCGAGCGCCTCGTAGAGGCGCCTGATGCCCTGACGATAGTCCGGGTCGGCCAGTGGCTTCTTGCGCGTCCCCTCGGGGTAGATGACGATGCGGCAGCCACGGCTCAGCGCCTCGCGCGCCTGCTCGATCAGCTGCGGGATGGCTTCGGCGCCCAGCTTGCGGTCGATCGAGATGGTGTTGATGGATTTCGCCGCCTGCCCGAACAGCGGGATATCCATCAGCTCGCGCTTGGCGATGAAGGCCGGCTTGTCGTCGGTAAAGGGCAGGATGGCCCAGATATCCCAGTCGCTCTGGTGCTTGGCGGCAAAGATGCAGGCGCCCGGCGGAATGTTCTCGGCACCGCTGACCTCGGTGCGCACCCCCACGATCCAGCGCAGGAAGGCGACGTTGGAGTTGCGCCAGTACTGCGCCAGAGCCCAGCTCGCCGCCGTCCGCCGGCCACCCGCCGCAATGGCGATGAGTCCCACGATGATCGCCAAGATGATCGTCTGGCCCATGAACAGGACATAGAACACACCTGTCCGGATCGCCTGAATGACGCGCAACCGCTTCCCTCCTCGCCCCTCAGGCAAACTGCACGGCGGGCGGTGGGTTGCAAGGCGAATATGTTTGGGGGGGCGTGGCGCCAATGTGCCGGTAAGGCACCGCGGTCCCTTCTCCCCTGAGGGGAGAAGGTGCCCGAAGGGCGGATGAGGGGTTCAGCCTGTCGTTACGCTCTCGGTAGCCGCATATCCTCGGCGTTGCGGGAGGCAAGCGCGAGTTGAAACATCGCACCCCTCACCCGCGCTGCTAAGCTCGCTGCGCTCGCTAAGCGCGCGACCTCTCCCCTGAGGGGCGAGGTGACGCCGACTGAGGGTATGAGCGACTACCCTCCCCGCAACGGGGCAAAAGGCTACGACGTCTGCGTCAGGAACCGTCGGACGGTGAAGCGCGAGGTGATGGCGGTCAGGGCCGCGATCACCGGGATCACCGCAGCGATGCCTAGAATGCCGTCGAGCCCCAGCGAGAAGCGGCCGAACAGGAAGCCGAGCTGCGCGCTCGCTTGGTCGGGCACGATCGAACCGGCCGCGCCGGCCACGAGGAAGAAGAACAGCACGGCCCCCAGCCCGCCGATCACGCCGCCGCGGAAACCGATGGCGAGGAAGCGGCCCTGGAATTCGCCGGCGATGAAGCTGTTGGAGGCGCCGATGAAATGCAGCACGTCGACGATCTCGCGATTGGTCGACATCGTGCCGCGCGTCGCGAATACCACCGCCAGCACCGTCGCGAGCACGATCAGCGCCAGCACCAGCACGCCCGAAAACACCAGCGTGCCCGCCATGGTGTTGAGCTGCTGCCGCCAGGCGGCATGCGTTTCGAGCGTCGCGCCCTTGATGGTGGCGATGGATTTGCCCAGCAAATCGAGATCGACCGCCTTGGGGTCGATCTCCACCACGATCAGCCGCGGAATATCGAGCTGGCTGAGATCGAGCCCGGCGCCCAGCCACGGCTCCAGCAGCTTCTGGCTCTCATCGACGCTGATGGCATGCGCATCGGTGACGCCCGGGACCGCTTCGGCCAGCGTGATGGCGGTGCGGATATTGCTGTCCATCACCTCACCCTCGATCGGACGAATCTGGATGGTGACCTCGCGGCCCACATCGGTGGACCAGGCGATGGCCGATTTCTGCACCAGCACCACCCCGCCCAGCGTCACCCCACTGAGGAATGTCATGATGGCGATGAGGAGCACCAGCGTGCGCCCGGCGACCGAGCGCTCCGGCACGATGGCAGTGGTGCGCGGCCGCTGTACGCGAGCGGCGGGCGCGGCGGCCTGCGCGTCGAGCGTCGCCTCAGCCATCGATCTTCACCTGCCCGTCGGCCAGCGACATGCGCGGAAAATCGAAACTGTCGAGCAGCGGCAATTCGTGCGTTGCCAGGATGATCGTGGTGCCCAGCTTGTTGAGCTCGGCGAAGAGCCGCACCAGCCTGAGCGACAGCTCGGGATCGACGTTGCCGGTCGGCTCGTCGGCCAACAGGATGTCCGGCCGGCCGATCACCGCCCGGGCAATGGCGGCGCGCTGCTTTTCACCGCCCGACAGCAGCGGCGGCAGCGCTTCCATGCGCTCGCCCAGCCCCACCCATTCGAGCAGCTCGGTGACATTGCCGCGATATTGCGATTCCGGCTCGCCCCGTACGCGCAGCGGCAGCGCGACATTCTCGAACGTCGTCAGATGGTCGAGCAGGCGGAATTCCTGGAACACGATGCCGATATGCCGGCGCATGTCGAGCAGCTGGTCCTGATCGAGCGCGCTGACATCGCGCCGGAACAGTTTGACCGTACCGCGCGTCGGCTTCAGCGACAGCAGCAGCAGGCGGAGCAGCGACGTCTTGCCCGAGCCGGAAGGGCCGGTGAGAAAGTGAAACGAGCCCGGCTTGATGTTGAAGCTCAGGTCCCTGAGGATCTCGGGGCCGTGGCCGTAGCGCAGGCCGACATTGGTGAATTCGATCACTCGGGCGTTTCTCTCCGAATCAGCCGGCGCGATCATAGCAGGCAAGTTATTCGCCGGGGGTTCACTAGGGCGAGATACGCTCGCCTGCTTCCTTTTTGCTCTGTCCAAGCGATCCCAAGCGGGCTCGCCTGGCCAACCGAGCTTTCTTCTTTTGCTCTGTCCAAGCGATCCCAAGCGGGCTCGCTTGGCCAACCGAGCTTTCTTCCTTTGCTCTGTCCAAGCGATCCCAAACGGGCTCGCTTGGCCAACCGCTGATGAGCCGTAACATGGGCAAGTTTGAGGAAACTTAACCCTGCGCGCACTAGGGTCGGCCATGAGTTCCGCCGACCTCGCAACGGTTGTGATCACGTGCCCGCATTGCGGCACGCGCTACCAGGTGCCGCCCGCCACGCTGGGCGCCGCCGGCCGCGAGGTTCAGTGCGCCCAATGCGGCCGTTCCTGGCACGCCATCGCCGACGCGCCGCCCCCGCCGCCGATCGACCCGGACGCCCTGTTCACCCCGGCCGACGAGGATGCGCTCGATCTCGCCTTCGAGAGCGAGGCGCGGGCGACGAGAAAGCCCCAGCCGCCCTCGCCGCCACTCGATCCCGAGCACCAGCGCACGCTCGCCGAAATCCGCGCCGCCATCGCTCCAAAACCCAAGGCAGCCAGCGTCAACGCCATGGACCCCGCGCAATTGCGCAAGGCGGTCAGTTCCTTCGACCAGCGGCAAAAGACCATCAACCGGGCCCTGCCGATGGCCCGCATCCGCCGCACGGCCCGGTTGGGCGCCCTGGTGGCGCTGCTCTCGGTGGTGATCCTGGGCTTCTCGCTCAGGATCGACCTCGTCAAATGGTTCCCCTCGCTCGCCGGGGTCTATGCCTTCATCTGCCTGCCGGTGAACGTGGTGGGGCTCGAATTCGAGGACAGCAAGACGCTCAGCATGCTGCGCGACGGCAAGACCGTGATGCAGATCAGCGCCAAGCTCCGCTCCGTCTCGGGCCAGGCGGTGGCCGTGCCGCCCGTTTTGGTGAGCCTCATCAACAAGGACGGCGCGACCTTGTACGAATGGACCGTGGCGCCCAAGCTCAACGAGATGGAGCCCGGCGAAGTGATCGATTTTTCCACCGAGGTGACCTCCCCGCCCGACGGCGCGGTCAATGTCCGCCTCACCTTTGCGACGAAAGCCTCCTGACATGGCCCGCATCCTGGTTGCCGAAGACGACGATACCGTGCGGGCCTTCGTGACCCGCGCCCTCGCCCATGTGGGCCACGAGGTCACTGAGGCCGAAGATGGCGGCCTCGCCGCCGAAATCTGCGCCGAACGCAATGGCGAGTTCGACCTGCTGCTCTCCGACATCAAGATGCCGGTGATGGACGGCATCACGCTCGCCCTGACGGTGGCGGCGCAATACCCCGATCTCACCATCCTGCTGATGACCGGCTTCGCCGACCAGCGCGAGCGCGCCCACGGGCTCGAGGCGCTGATCTACGACGTGGTGCCAAAGCCGTTCTCGCTGCAGATGCTGCTCGACAAGGTCGCCGATGCGCTCAGCGGCAAACCGCTCGAAATGCCGAGCCTGACGCGCGCCATGGGCTAGGCCCGCGCAGGCAACACTTCGATATCGGTGTCGGTGGAATCCGGTTCCATGAAGCGGAGGAAGGCCTCGCCTTCCTTCTCCATCGCCCGGACGTCGGCCTTGCGCAGCTTGTGGTAGGGTTCGATCGTGAGGCGGGCGCTGCCCTTTTTGCTCTCGATGGCCCAGCCGGCCGAGATGATGCCGTCTACCAGCACCGCCGGCTTGTATTCGGCCAGCACGTTGACGCGTCTGATGTCGGCCTCCTCCAGCATGCGGCGGCGATTGTCGTAGCCGAGGAACGAGTTGTCGTAGAGCGGCAGGAACCGAATCGGCGCCGGCGTATCGGCCGCGGGCCGCGGTGCATCCGGCAGGTCATGGAGGGTGCGACCGTCCTCGGCTTCGAATGTGATGAGTTCGTCCGCGATGGCGGCGAAGATTTCGCTCAGCTTGCTCAGTCCGCTCCAGCTTTGCATGTCGGCGACGCTCGCGGGACCATAGGCGCGGAGGTAACGGCGGACGAGGTCCTGGCGATCGAGGTCACGGCTATGCGGGGCCGGCACCCAGTTCTGCGCCCGCGTCAGGATCGGCGCGTGGCCCGAGCCCCAGATGCGCGTCGGCGGGATCTGGATGAGGATCTCCTTGACCTGCAGCAGCACCGCCTTGGCCAGCGGCTCGCCCTCGGGGAACTGCTCGGTCAGCGCCTTGCCCAGCTGTCCGCCGGTCATCGGGCCCTTGTCGAGCAGTTTCACGCCGGCGCGATGTACCTTGCCGACGTCGTTGCCGCCGAAGCGGCGATTACCGAAAGCGCTCTTCCACATGCGGTCGAGCACCGGCTGCACGTGCGGGCGGATGCCGAGCAGATCGTCCACCGTGTGCAGATGCAGCGTCGAGCGGAAGCTCGTGGCGCGCACCAGCGTGCGGTCGGTGATGAGCGTCGTCAGGTCTTCGTGGCGGAAACCCTCCAGGCGCGACCAGAGGCCGATATAGGGATCGTTCGACTGCTGCGCCTGCTGGCCGACGAGCCAGTCGATGGCCTCGACGATGCCCATGTCCGACCGCTCGAGCAGCAATTGCCGCGCGAGCGTGGCGCGATTGAGCTGGCGATCGGTGAGAATTTCGCTGGACATCGTCGGTCTCCACTCTGGCATGGGTGGAGGCTGCACGCACCCTGCTGACAAAGCGCGTCAGCAGGCTACATCGAGATGTCTTCGCCCTCCGAATAGGCTTCGAGCTCGCGCCGCATGATGTCGGCGAGATTGCCGCGCCGCTCGACCACCACGACCTTGCCGTCGGCCCTGATCAGCACCGAGGCCGGCAGGTTCATCGAGTTGTACTCGTTCTTCATGGCATGCGAGTAGGCGCCCACATTGCCCATCACCATCAAATCGCCCACCGCGATCTGCGGGAACGGCCGCGGCGCCAGCGTGCTGTCGGCCCCGACGGTGAAGACGTCGCCGGATTCGCAGAGATACCCCGCGACCACATAGTCGGACACCGGGCCGGGCTTCCGGCCGTCATGCGCCACGAACGAGATCGGATGGTAGCTGCCATACATAGCGGGCCGGATATTGTGGTTATGGCCGGTGTTGACGATGACGAAATTGTAGTCGGGCGTGGACTTGATCGCCTGCACCTCGGCGATCAGCACGCCGCTTTCGGCGACGACGAAGCGGCCCGGCTCGATGAACAGCCGGATGTCGCGGCCGATCTCGGCCGAGAACGCCGCCATGCTCTCGGACAGCGCCGCGCCCCATGCCGCGAGCGGCATCGGCCGGTCGGTGGCCGGGTTGTAGACGACCGGCAGCCCGCCGCCGAGATTGACGAATTGCAGGTCGGGGAAACCCTTGGCGAAATTGAGCGTCAGATCCTTGATCTTCAGCCAATGGCCCAGATCGGCGCCCGAGCCGATATGCGAGTGCACGCCGATGAGCTTGATGCCCGCGGCTGCAGCGACGCGCTTCGCCTCGTCCAGCTGGTCGAAATAGATGCCGTGCTTGCTGCTCGGCCCGCCCGTATTGGTCTTTTTGGTCTCGCCGTGCCCCTCGCCCGGGTTGATGCGGATCGAGCAGTGATGATTGGGCGCCACGCGGCCGAGCAGCGCGATCTGTTCGATCGAGGTGCAGTTGATCAGGATGCCGCGGCTGACGAGGAAGCGGTAGACGTCGGCCGTCGCGCCCTCGCCGGTGTAGTAGACTTCCTCCGGGCTGAAGCCGGCGCGCAGCGCGCGGTGCACCTCGTTGACCGAGGAGGCATCGATCCACAGCCCTTCGTCGCGTACGATCCTGAGCACCGCCTGCAGCGTCAGCGCCTTGCAGGCATAGCGGATGCGATGATTGGGATAGGAAATGGCCGCCTTGAGCTCGCCGCAGCGCCGCCGGATCGTCGCCTCGTCGAACACGTACAGCGCCGTGTGATAGTGCTCGGCCAGCCTGATGACCTGCTCATCCGTCAGAAACGACATTCTACCCTTCCATTGAACTCGTCATGCTGCGCGTCGCTGCGAGCGCAATCGGCTACTCGATCCCGCCGTCGCCGTGGCCGCCGCCGAGCTTGACCACGGGCTTGCGTGGCTCGACCTGCGTGCCAGTCAGCAGCGATTTCCAGCGCGCTGCCTGCGCCAGTACATTCTCGGGCGCCGTGCCGCCATAGGAGCGGCGGGCCCGCACCGAGGCCTCCACCGACAGCACCTTGTGGATACGGCTGTCGATGCGGTGATCGATCAGCTTGAAATCCTCGATGGTCAGCCCGTCCAGTGGAATACCCTTCTCCTCGGCCAGCTTGACGATGTGGCCGGTAATCTCGTGCGCGTCGCGGAACGGGATGTTGGCCTGCCGCACCAGCCAGTCGGCCACGTCGGTGGCGGTCGAAAAGCCCATCGAGGCGGACTGCCGCATCCTGTCGCGATTGACCTCAAGGTCCTGCACCATGCCGGTCATGGCAGCGAGGCTCAACGACAGTGCGTCGAGCGCGTCGAACGCGACTTCCTTGTCTTCCTGCATGTCTTTGGAATAGGCGAGCGGCAGCCCCTTCATCACCACCATCAGCGAGGTCAGCGCGCCCAGCACGCGGCCCACCTTGGCGCGCACCAGCTCAGCCGCGTCCGGGTTGCGCTTCTGCGGCATGATCGACGAGCCGGTGGTGAACTTGTCGCTCAGGCGCACGAAGTTGAACTGCGCCGACGACCAGATCACCAGCTCTTCGGCGAAGCGGCTGAGATGCATCGCCATGATGGCGCCCGCTGCGAGCGTCTCGAGGATGAAGTCGCGGTCGGAGACGGCATCGAGTGAGTTGGCGGTCGGCCGGTCGAAGCCCAGCGCCGTCGCGGTCATCTGGCGATCGATCGGGTACGGCGTACCCGCCAGCGCCGCCGAGCCGAGCGGGCTCTCGTTCAAGCGGCGGCGCGCATCGGTGAGCCGGCCGGAATCGCGTCCCAGCATCTCGACATAGGCCAGGAGGTGATGGCCGAAGGTCACCGGCTGGGCGCTCTGCAGATGCGTAAAGCCTGGCATGATCGTCTCGGCTTCGGCATCGGCGCGCTCGACCAGCGCCAGCTGCAGCACCTTGATCTGCGCCAGCAGCGTGTCGATGGCGTCGCGGACATAGAGGCGGAAATCGGTCGCTACCTGGTCGTTGCGTGAGCGGGCGGTGTGAAGCCGGCCTGCGGCGTCGCCGATCAACTCGCGCAGCCGCGATTCCACGTTCATGTGGATGTCTTCGAGCGCACGCGAAAAGTTGAACTTTTGCGATTCGATCTCGCTCAGCACCGCGTTTAGACCGCCCACAATGGCGTCGCGGTCGTTCTGCGTCAGAATGCCCGCCTCGGCGAGCATGGTGGCGTGGGCGATTGATCCGGCGATATCCTGCCGGTAAAGCCGTTGATCGAAGCCGATAGAGGCGTTGATCTCTTCCATGATGGCGTCGGGGCCGGACGAGAACCGGCCGCCCCACATGCGATTGCTCATCGCCAAAAGTCCCTTGGAGTTCCGAGTGTCCGAACCCGTTGCAGCGCCTACGAGACTGACACCCATCCGCCTCGGTCTGGCGGCCCTCGTGATCGCGGCGCTAGCTATAGCGATTGTGTTTTGGGTGGGCAATGCCGGCGCCCCCAAGGCCTCCGACTGCATCCCACAGCCCGCCGCGGCCAAAACCGTGGACGCTGCGGCCACCGGCCAGCTCGCCGCCCTCAACGGCACCGGCACCGGCCGCGGCTATGCCGACCTCGCCTTCACCGACGCCGCCGGCAAGCCGATGACCATCCGGGATTTCGCCGGCAAGAAGCTGCTGGTCAATTTCTGGGCCAGCTGGTGCATCCCCTGCCGGGCCGAAATGCCGGCGCTCGACAAACTGGCGGCCCAGCAGAACGACGATCAGTTCATGGTGCTGCCGATCAACACCGGCGAGGCCCAGCCCGACAAGGGTCCGGCTTTCTTCAAGGCGGGCGGCTGGGCGCATCTGCCGCTCTACATCGATCCGGCCTTCGCGGTGCTGGAGCGACTGAAGACCACCGCAGTGGCGCTGGGCCTGCCGACGACGCTGCTGCTCGACGCCAAAGGCTGCGAGATCGGCGTGCTGCAGGGCCCTGCCGTGTGGGATTCGCCCGACGGCGAGAACGTCATCAAGGCGCTGAAGTCGATATGACCGGAACCGTGCTCTGCGTCGGCGCGCTGAGCCTCGATACGATCTTCCGGCTCGAGACGCTGCCGCGCGGGCCGGGCAAGTTCCTACCGACCGACGCCATCGAGGTGGCCCAGGGCATGGCGACGGCGCAGGCCGCGACTATCGTCCGGCTGGGCGGCAGCGCCCGCCTCTGGGCCTCATGCGGCGACGACGCCACCGGCGACCGCATCGTCGCCCAGCTCACCGAGGCCGGTGTCGATTTGACCGCCCTGCGCCGCGTGCCGGGGGCCCGCTCGGGCTTCTCGTCGATCTTCATGGACGCGGCCGGCGAGCGCATGATCGTGCCGCGTTACGATCCCGCCATCCGCAGCGCGCCCGACACGCTGCCCGGCCTCGACGATATCGCAGTGGTCAGCGCCGATGTGCGCTGGCCCGACGCCGCCGAGATGGCGCTGCGCGCCGCCCGCGAGCGCGGCATTCCCGGCCTGCTCGACGTCGAGGCGGCGCCCGGCGAGGTGCTGGAGCGACTGGTGCCGCTCGCCAGCCACATCATCGCATCGGAGGCTGGGGCCGCGCAGGTCACCGGCATGACGCCCGAGGCCGCCGTCGACGCCATTGCGCGACGCTACAACGCGACGGCTTCGGTCGTCGTGGTGACCGCCGGAGAGCGAGGCACTTATTGGCGTGGCGGGCACATGCCGGCCCTGCCGGTCGAGGCCATCGACACACTCGCAGCCGGCGACGTGTTCCACGGCGCCTTCGCCTTCGGCCTGACGCAGGGCTGGGAGCTGGAGCGCAATCTGCGCTTCGCCTCCGCGGCCGCGGCGATCAAATGCACCCGCTTCGGCGGGCGGCTGGGCGCGCCGACCCGCGCCGAGATTGAAGCGCTGCTCTAGGCGTCGTCACCTTTCGCATTCTGGCGTCTCTAGAGTTCAGGCCTCAAGCCCTTTTTCCCGGTCAGAATATACCGAAGTGACCAACCCACGCCCCAGACCACAACGGCGAGGAAGACGACGACAACAACAACGGGTCCGACCGACTGGAACTGCCCGTTCGTGCCCAGGCTAAATATCGCAAAGGCAATGTAGGGGACGGCAAGGCAGGCCACGACGACCGACACCAAGTAAACTACATTTGCAATTCTATGCTGCATGGAGTCCGACCCTGTTGCTCTAGGCGTCGTCGCCGCCGCCATGTTCGCGCACCGAATGGTCCGGCTCGACATTGGTCTCGACCACCAGCGCCGCGGCGCCATCCACCGTGGCGGTCCCCGACGGCCCGCTGACCGTCGCGGCGTTCGCATGCGGCCGGCCGAAATCGGGCGCGGCCGTTTCCTGTCCCGCCGTGATGATCGACCGGCGGACTTTGCGGGTGCGCGTGAACAGCGCCTCCATGCCGGGTCCGTCGCCGACGCGCACCATGCGTTGCAGCTTGCTGAGGTCTTCGAGGAAGCGCCCCAGCATCTCCAGCACCGCATCGCGGTTGGTGAGGAACACGTCGCGCCACATCACCGGATCGCTGGCCGCGATGCGGGTGAAATCGCGGAACCCGGAGGCCGAGAACTTGATGACCTCGGACTGCGTGTCCTGCTCTAGATCGGCCACCGTGCCCACGATGTTGTAGGCGACCAGGTGCGGGATATGGCTGGTAATCGCCAGCACCATGTCGTGGTGAGCGGGCTCCATCACCTCGACATTGCTGCCCAGCGCCGTCCAGAACGCGGTGAGCTTCGCCACCGCTGCCGGATCGACGCCCTTGTCCGGCGTGAGCACGCACCAGCGATTGATGAAGAGTTCGGCGAAGCCCGCCGATGGTCCCGAGTGCTCGGTGCCGGCAATCGGATGGCCGGGGATCAAATGCACGCCCTTGGGCACGTGCGGCGCCATCGCCTTCATGACGTGCTGCTTGACCGAGCCGACATCCGAGATGATCGCGCCAGGCTCGAGCCAGGGCCCGATCTGCTCCATCACGGGCCCGTAGGACTGGACGGGGATGCACAGGATCACCAGGTCGGCATGCTTGACCGCCTCGATGGCGTCGAGCGTGTAGCTGTCGCCGAGCCCCAGCGCCCGCGCCTCATCGAGGGTCTCCGGCCGGCGGGTGGAAATCGCGATGTGCCGCGCCAGCCCCTTGAGCCGCACGCCGCGGGCGATCGACGAGCCGATGAGCCCGATGCCGATCAGCGCCAGTTTCTCGAACATCATTTCAGTCCCCTGCCCCCGGCGCGCCGAACGCCTTCAATATGTCGACCAGCCGCCGCATCGCCGCCTCCGGTCCGATCGAAATGCGCAAGCCGTTCTCGATGCCGTAGACGCCGATCTCGCGCACGATCAGGCCCTCGGCGAACAGCGCCTGGAACGCCGCCCGGCTGGTCTCGGCACTGTCGAACAGCGCCAGGATGAAATTGCCCTCGCTCGGAATCACCCGGATGGCGTTGCCGTGCAGCGCGCGCGTCAGCCAGCCGCGCCATTGCGCATTATAGGCATTGAGCCTGGCGGTGAATGCGGTGTCCCGCGCCGCCGCCGCCCCGGCGAACTGCGCCGCACGGTTGACGTTGAACGGCCCGCGGATGCGGTTGACCACATCGACGATATGCGCCGGCGCATACATCCAGCCGATGCGCGACGCCGCAAGCCCCATCTTCGAGAAGGTCCGTACCATCACGACGTTTTCGGCGCGGTTCACCAGCTCGATGCCGACGTCGTAGTCCTCGGCCGTGACGTATTCGGCATAGGCGCTGTCGACCACCAGCAGGATGTCGGGCCTGAGCCCGGCATGCAGCCGCGCCAACTCGTCGCCGCCCAGATAGGTGCCGGTGGGGTTGTTCGGGTTGGCGAGGAACAGCATTCTGGTCGCCGGCGTCACCGCCGCCAGCAGCGCATCGACGTCGGCGCGATAGTCCTTCTCGGGCGCCATGACGATCTCGGCCGACGCCCCCATGGTAATGATCGGATAGACGTTGAAGCCATGCCGGCTCATCACCGCCTGGTCGCGCTCGCCGAGGTAGCACTGCGCCAGCAGATGCAGCAGGTCGTCCGAGCCATTGCCGCAGACGATGCGCTCGGCATCGAGCCCGTGCACCTCCGCCAGCGCCTCACGCAGGATGCGCGACGTGCCCTCGGGATAGATCTCGGGGTTCCGGTCCGCCTGCTGCAACGCCGCGATCGCCGCCGGCGATGCCCCCAGCGGGGATTCGTTGGCGCTCAGCTTCACTGCCACCACCCCCGGCGCCGCCTGCGATTTGCCGGGCGTGTAGGGCGCAATCTTGAGGATGCCGGGCTGCGGCTGCGGACGGTCGGGCGTGTCGGTCATGGTTCGGTAGGCCGGAAAAATCGGCCGGACCATAGAGAGAGCAGCCGCCGGAGGAAAGGCGCAGTTGCACGGAATATGCGAATGCGCATATTATGGATTATCCGGATATTACGGATAATACGGAGATTTCAGATGGTCAGGGCCACCGCGGCGGAAGTGCAGAAGCAGTTTGGACTATATGCGGACAAGGCGCAGACCGAGCCGGTGACTATCACTAAGCACGGACGCGACAGCGTCGTTCTCCTATCTGTCGCCGACTACGAGCGCCTCAAGTCGTTCGACACACGCGAGTCTTATTCCGTGTTCGATCTGCCCAATGATATCGCGGAGGCGATCCTCGCTATCGAGGTTCCCGAGGACGATGAAACCGAAGGCGAGGAAAGCAAGGCCCAGGCCGCCGAGTGAAGATCGACGAGCCACGCCAACGCCAGGTCGTTCGCTACAGCTATCTTTGGCACCAAGAGGCCAATACCGGCCGCGAACAGGGTCGCAAGGATCGCCCCTGCGCCATCGTTCTCGTCGCGCCGGGGAATCGCAACCAGGTGCTCGTCGTTCCGGTGACGCATCGTGCACCGACTCATCCGGACATTGCCGTCGAAATTCCGCCGAACGTCAAGAAACAGCTCGGACTTGACGATGAGCGGAGCTGGATCATTACAGCCGAGGTGAACCGCTTCTACTGGCCCGGCCCAGACCTGCAACTGGTCGATGAAACGGCCGTCTACGGCGAACTGCCGACAGCCCTCTTCCGGCAAGTCATTAAATCGCTGCAAGCCAATATCCGAGCCGGCAAGCTGCGCACCGTCACCCGCACCGAATGACGTTCTACCGCTCGAACCCTTCCATCGCCGTCTGCGGCGCCAGATTGGGGATGCGGACATAGCGTTCGAGCTTCTTGCGGCGCGGCACGGCGGGGAACAGCTCCTTGCGGGCGCTGACCACGATGACGCCGGCGAAGGTCGGGCCGAACAGCCGGCCGAAACGCTCGAAGAAGCGGGCGAATTTGAGCACGAACCGGCTGCTGGTGGGCGGCAGATAGAGCGCCTCGCGCCAGGCCTCGGGCACGAAGGAATGCGCGCGCAGCAGCTTTTCGACCTGCGTGCGGCTGAACGGATTGCCGTCGCCGAAGGGTGTGTTGTCGGCCGCCGCCCACAGCCCGCGCCGCCGCGGCACCACCACGATCAACCGGGCATTGGGCGCCGCGACGCGCCAGAGCTCGCGCATCAGCTCCTCGGCATCGCCGATATGCTCGAAGGCATGCACAGCGATGATGAGGTCGACCGCCGCGTCGGTCAGCGGCATTTCGAGCGGATCGCACAGCACCGTGTGCGACGGGCTCTCGCGCGGCCAGGCATCGGCCCCCTGCCGCGCCGGCATGAAGGCCAGCACGCGCTCGGCCTTGTCGAGCGCGAAGCGGAGATAGGGCGAGGCGAAGCCCAGCCCCAGCACGCGGCGCCGCTCGGTCGATCCGGCCAGCCGAATGATCTCCTCGCGCACCAGCGCGCGGGAGATTTTGCCCAGCGGGGATTTGTAAAAGCCGATCAGGCGGTTGACGTCGGGGGTCATGGCTTTGACGCGATGGAGACGCTAGAGTTTGCCCTGCGTCGTTCGGCGGGGGCAAGGCTACATTGGCAGTTCTGGTTGATCTCTTCATCTGCCGCACCGACAATTACGGCTATCTGGTTCACGACGTCGAAACCCGCCGCACCGCCGCGATCGATGCGCCCGACGCCGGCGCCATCAAGGCCGCGCTCAACCATCGCGGCTGGACGCTGACCGACATCTTCATCACCCACCACCACCGCGACCACGTCGAGGGCCTGCCGGTGCTGAAGTCGGATTTCAAGGTCGAAGTCATCGGGCCACGCGCCGAAGCGGAGAAGATCCTCGGCCTCGATTCGACCATCGCGCCGGGCGAGATCGTCATGCTGGGCGCCACGATGTTCACCGCGCTGGCGACGCCGGGGCACACTGCAGGACACATCGCCTACCACAACCCGGCCGACCGGCATCTGTTTTCGGGCGACGCGCTGTTCTCGCTGGGCTGCGGCCGCATGTTCGAGGGCAAGCCCGGCCCGATGTGGGAGGGCCTCAAGACGTTGCGCGACCTGCCCGACGAGACGCTGGTCTATTGCGGCCACGAATATACCGACGCCAATGCCAAATTCGCCCTCAGCGTCGATCCGAACAACACGGCGCTCCGCATCCGCGCTGCCGAAGTTGCCCGCATGCGGGCCGAGAACCGCTTCACCATCCCGGTCAGCATGGGCATGGAAAAGCGCACCAACCCGTTCCTGCGCGCCGACCAGCCGACGATGGCGACCGCCATGGGACTGGCGCGCGACACCGACCCGGCGATGGTGTTCGGCGCGCTGCGCAAGGCCAAGGACAGCTTTGGCTGAGGCGACCCAAAAGCTCGCCTTCAAGCCGGTGACCAAGGCCTCGTGGCCGGTCTTCGAGGCGCTGTTCTCGCGCAAGGGCGCGCCCAGCTATTGCTGGTGCATGGCCTGGCGCACCACGCCCGAAGAGGCCAAGCACCACTCCGGCGCCGAGCGGAAGCCGATGATCAGGGCGCGCATCGATGCCGGCACCACCGTGGGCCTCGTCGGCAGCCTCGCGGGCGAACCCGTCGCCTGGGTGTCGATCGCACCGCGTGATACCTATCGCGATCTCGGCGGACCCGAGGCGAAGGACGGCGAGGTCATCTGGTCGCTCGCCTGCATGTACGTCCATCGCGCGCTACGCGGTGAAGGCCGTGGCACGGAACTCATCGGGGCCGCCAAAGCCTATGCGAAGAAGCGCGGCGCGACCGTGATCGAGGCCTATCCGGTCGATCCCGACTCACCGAGCTACCGCTTCATGGGCTTCGTGCCCGCCTTCGAGAAGCTCGGCTTCAAGCCCGCCGGCAAGGCCGGTTCGCGCCGCCACATCATGCGGCTCGAACTCTAGCCACGCAGCCTTATGGTTAGCGACACGTTAACCAGCGGACTCGAAAAGGCCGCAAAAGGTTAACAAATCCTTGCTGCCTGGCACGTCGCTTGCGACGATACCGTCAGATAACGGCGCAGACTGTGCCAATTCGGCACAACTGCATCACAGCGGGACGAAATGCGCCTAAGCGAGACAAATCCCCGGAACCTGCCCGTCGCCACCGCGGCGAGCCCCGGCTTTTCGTCCTATCGCGGCGCCTCGCGCGCTGCCTTCGTCAGCCAGTTGATCGCCGAACGGCACCACATGGCGCCGCAGCGGGCCAAACGGCAGCTGCCGGTGGAGGATGTGCTGCGCACCTACGATGCGGCCGGCCGGATGGCCGTGCGGCGGATGCCGCCGGGCTATCGCATGGACATCGACGCCTGACGGCACAGTAACGCCCACCGCGTCATTCCCGTAACTTACCACCGCGTCATTCCCGCGAAGGCGGGAATCCAAGCGAGGCTTTCGGACATCCGAGAGCTCAGTCTGGATTCCCGCCTTCGCGGGAATGACGTTGTGGATGAGCAGACAGTCTGCAGCGCAAAGAAGCTCCGGCTATTCCATCGTCACATCGCGGCCGGCGCCGGTGATCGAGATCGAGAAGCCGGCGACGACGTCGACGATCGACATCACCATCAGCAGGAAGAACACCGAGCTGGCGGCGGCGCCCGCGAGAATGAACTCGATCAGGAACACCACGAACAGCAGCGTCGAGAGCATGTGCTCGACGATCGAGCTGCGGCCGGTATTGGTCGATTTCAGCACTTCGAAGAACAGGCAGACCAGCCCGACGACCAGCAGCAGATCGCCCCAGCTCAGCACCCAGGTGACGCCCGACACCATGGTGATGTGCAGCACCTCGTTGGCCCAGCCCGCCGGCGAGCCGCCGAACAGGGTGTAGGCGAGGATGTTGTAGATGATGAAGGGGATCACCAGCAGCGGCGGAATGAACGGTCCGCGCCGGCGCACGAGGCCTCCACGCGGCGGTACGATCACGGTCTCGGTCATCCCAAACTCCTGCGGCTGAGTATTGGCGCGACAATGGCAAAGAGCGCCTGTCTCCGCCAGCCCCTCCCTTGCGCCGCGCCGCATTGCCCCCGATATTCCGCCCAACCGAGGAGGCGCCCATGACCGATCCCAACAGCAATCCGACTGGCGACTGGCGTGATGCGCGCCGGGCAGAACGTGCCGCGCGCCGCGAAGGCCGCCGCGAGATCTGGGGCGGCGCCCCTATCGGCGGGCTGATCTTGCTGGTCATCGGTGCCGTCTTTCTCGCACGGCAGTTTGGCTACGAGCTGCCGCCCAACTGGTGGGCCGCGCTGTTGCTGATCCCGGCGGCCGGAGCCCTGGTCTCCGCCATCCGCTTCTGGCGCGAGGACAGCCGGATGACGGCGCGCGTCACCGGCTCGCTGGCCGGCGGTGTGCTGTTCCTGATCCTCGCCTGCGCCTTCTTCTTCGGCGCCAATTGGGGCTTCGTCTGGCCGGCCGTGCTGATGCTGTTCGGGGCGGTGCTGATGGCGCGGAGCTATTGGTCGAGGTAGGGGCCGCTATCGCACGACTAGCCGGCCATCGCGTTCTTCGAGCAACCCAGCGGCGCCGTGGTCGCGGATGTGGCGGAGTGCCTGTCTGCGACAGCGGACATCGGTGTTAATCCGCCTCTCAACCCAGCGACGCCATTCGGGCATTGCGGCCGCAAGCTTATGAGCCTCGAAGATGTCGATGCCGTGCGCGGCGCGGAGGCTCTTGATCAGCTCGATCCAGCGCCCTTCATCGTCCATCAGGAGCCCCGCTAGATGTTCAGCGGCCCGACCATCTTCTCGGGCCGCACTTCCGCGTCGAACTCTTCGCCGGTCAGCAGCCCCAGCTCGATCGCCGACTCGCGCAGGGTAGACCCCTTCTTGTGGGCGTTCTTGGCGATCTTGGCGGCGTTGTCGTAGCCGATCTTGCGGTTGAGCGCGGTGACCAGCATCAGCGACTGGTCGACCAGTTGCTGGATGCGCGGGCGGTTCGGCTCGATGCCGATGGCGCAATGGTCGTTGAAGCTCTTGGAGGCGTCCGCCAGCAGCCGCACCGCCTGCAGGAAATTGTAGGCGATCACCGGCTTGAAGACGTTGAGCTCGAAATTGCCCTGGCTCGCCGCAAAGCCGATGGCGGCGTCGTTGCCGATCACCTGCGCCACCACCATGGTCATGGCTTCCGACTGCGTCGGGTTGACCTTGCCGGGCATGATCGAGGAGCCCGGCTCGTTTTCCGGGATGGTGATCTCGCCCAGCCCCGAGCGCGGCCCGGAGGCCAGCCAGCGCACGTCGTTGGCGATCTTCATCAGTGCCACGGCGAGCTGCTTGAGCGCGCCCGACGTGCCCACGAACGCGTCGTGCCCGGCCATCACGGCGTATTTGTTGGGCGCCGTCACGAACGGCCGGCCGGTAAGCGTGGCGATCTCGGCCGCGACCGTCTCGCCATATTTGGGATGCGTGTTGAGGCCGGTGCCAACCGCCGTGCCGCCGAGCGCCAGCTCGTAGAGCTGCGGCAGGGTGGCGCGGATCGCCTTGAGGGCGAGGTCGAGCTGCGCCACCCAGCCGCTCATTTCCTGCCCCAGCGTCAGCGGCGTGGCATCCATCAGATGCGTGCGGCCGATCTTGACGATATCCATGAACTGCCTGGACTTGCCGTCCAGCGTGTCGCGCAGCAGCTGCACGCGATCGAACAGATAGCCCTCGAGCGCCTCGACCGCAGCGATATGCATCGCGGTCGGATAGGTATCGTTGGACGACTGGCTCATATTGACGTCGTCATTGGGATGGATCGGCTTTTTCGATCCCATCACCCCGCCAGCCAGCTCGATGGCGCGGTTCGAGATGACCTCGTTGACGTTCATGTTGGACTGCGTGCCCGAACCGGTCTGCCACACGACCAGCGGGAAATGCTCGCGGAGCTTGCCCGAGATGACCTCGTCGGACGCCTGCACGATCAGGTCGCGGGTCGTCTCGTTCATCAGCCCGAGCCGGAAATTGGCGAGCGCCGCAGCCTTCTTGAGGATACCGAAGGCGCGGATGATCTCGTCGGGCATCTTCTGCCCACCAATGTCGAAATTGGCCAGCGAGCGGGCCGTCTGCGCGCCGTAATACTTGTCGGACGGCACGTTGATGGTGCCCATCGAGTCCGATTCGACGCGAATGCTGCTCACTGCCAATACCCCCAAATGAAACGGCCAGCCCTTTTGGGACTGGCCGCAAGAATGTTCAAGCGCAACGAAAGCCGATCAGGCCTTCCGCGGCTCGAGGATCTGCTTGCCGCGATACATGCCGGTCTTGAGATCGACATGGTGCGGACGGCGCAGCTCGCCCGAATCCTTGTCTTCGACATAGGCCGGGGCGGTGAGCGCATCGGCGGAGCGGCGGAAACCGCGCTTCATCGGCGAGGTTTTGCGCTTTGGAACGGCCATCTTGGTCTCCGTAATTTCTCGATTTCGCCGGGCGACCGGCGCCACAGACCGGGGTCTGTTGGGATTTCGCGGCTCTATAGAGAAGAAAACCGGCTTTGGCTAGGGCCGAATCCGCGATTCGGGAGCACCCCGGCGTTTACCACCGCGCAGGGCTTTCGTTGAAGCCCCAGCCCCGCCATGCGACGGCGGATGCCAAGGCGCGCGGCGCGCCGGAGTGCGGCACATGCAGGCGAAAGCCCGCGATCTCATCGTCGTCGGGGCGGGCCTGGCGGGCATTTCAGCCGCCACGGCGGCAGTACGGCAGGGCTTTGCCGTCACCCTGATCAGCGCCCATGACCGCCACCCCAACGATTTCCGCGGCGAAAAGCTCGGCGAGACCCAGATGGCGGCTTTCGACCGCATGGGCGTGGGCGAGGCCGCCCGCAAGCAGATGACCACGATCGAGGGCGTCTGGAGCTACCGCTATGGCCGGCTCGTCGGCCGCAGCGCCGAGCGCGAATATTCGAGCGAATATGCCGGCCTGGTGAACGCACTGGGCGCCGCTTTGCCGCATGAGGTCGAGCGCATCACCGGCCGCGTCGCCGCCATCGAGACCGGCGCCGAACTGCAGACCGTGACGCTGAACGATGGCCGCGCCTTTACCGGCCGCATCCTCGCGGTGGCCACCGGTCTTGGCGACGCCATCCGCCGGATGCTGGGCATCGAGCGGGTCGTCACCAGCGCCGGCCATTCCCTGTCGATCGGCTACGATCTCGAGGAGCCGGTATCGAATTTTGCGTTTCCCTCGATGGTCTGGGGCCGCGAGCCGGCCGATCCGCTGCTAAGCTACCTGACGCTTTTCCCCATCGGCGACACCATGCGGGGCAATCTCTTCGTCTATCGCGGTGCGGCCGATGAGTGGACCAAGGCCTTCCGCCGCGATCCGCGCACGGCGCTGCGCCGCGCCATGCCGGCGCTGACCGAACGCCTCGGCGCCATGACGCCCAAGGCCGATGTCGTCGTCCGGCCCATCGACCTCGTCGAAACCCGCAAGCACCAGCGCGATGGCGTGGTGCTGCTCGGCGACGCCTTCTCGGTGGTCTGCCCGATCACGGGGACGGGCATGGCCAAGGCCGTCAACGACGCCGACCGCTTCGCCCATCATTATCTGCCGGCCTGGCTCGGCACGCCCGGCGCGTCCGTCGGCAAGATCGCACAATATTACGCCGATCCGCAGAAGACCGAGCTCGACAGTACGTCCATGCAGAGCAGCCGCATCGGCCGCCAGCTCGCCACCGGCCAGTCGCTCTATTGGCAGGCCCGGCGCCTCGCCAGCCACACCCTGCTGCGTGCCCGCGACTCGATCTTCGTCGATACCGGCCCGCTCCGGGCGCCCGAGATCGACGCGCCGGCGCTTGCGGCAACGAGGCGTATTGGCTAGCACCGCGGCATGACCGCCGCTGCCGAGTTTGCCGAACGGCTCCAGACCAATGCCGCCCAGATCGAGCGTGCACTGGATACGCTGCTGCGCGCCGAGGCGCTGAGCGGCCCCGGCGAGCCGGCACTGCGGCTGATCGAGGCGATGCGCCACGGCACGCTCAATGGCGGCAAGCGGCTCCGCCCGCTGCTGCTGCGCGAGACCGCCGCGATGCTCGGCGTCGCCCATGACCTCAGCCTCGCGGCGGCGCTGCCGGTCGAGCTGATCCACTGCTACTCGCTGATCCACGACGATTTGCCGGCGATGGACGACGACGATATGCGCCGCGGGCGGCCGACGGTGCATCGCGCCTATGACGACGCCACCGCGATCCTCGCCGGCGATGCGCTCCTCACCCTGGCCTTCGGCCATCTGGGCGAACACGGCGC
The DNA here is from genome assembly GCA_048498015.1 of Pseudomonadota bacterium. Lineage (GTDB taxonomy): Bacteria > Pseudomonadota > Alphaproteobacteria > Rhizobiales > Devosiaceae > Devosia_A. Next base: position 65,338 of record JBEHYU010000003.1, on the reverse strand, counting down.
GGCCGATCCGGCCATCCGCGCCCGGCTGGTCGTCGAGCTCGCTGCCGGCGCCGGGGCCGGCGGCATGGTGGGCGGCCAGATGCGCGACATCGAGGGCGAGACCGTCCCGCTCAACGATACCGAGATCGCCCGCATGCAGGCCATGAAGACCGGCGCGCTGATCCGCGCCGCCATCCGCATGGGCGGCGTGCTGGGCGGCGCGACCCCCGATACGCTCGGCCATCTCACCGCCTATGCCGACTATCTGGGCCGCGCCTTCCAGCTTGCCGACGACCTGCTCGACGTCACCGCCTCGCCCGGCGCCATGGGCAAGGCCACGGGCAAGGATGCCGGCCAGAACAAGCAGACGCTGGTCGCCCGCATCGGCATCGATGCGGCGCGCCGGCACCTCGGCGACATCGTGCACGACGCCATCACGGCGCTGACCCCGTTCGGGCCGGAGGCGCACTTGCTGCGCGAGGCCGCGCGCTATGTCGCGACGCGAGAGAGCTGATGCGCGACATCTTCACCCGGTCCTATCGCGATGCGCTGCTGCTGCTCAGGCAGATGTGGACGCGCCTCCTGCTGCTTCTCGGGCTCAGCTTCGGCGTTGGCCTGCTGACCGGCCTGCTGACCCGGCTGGTTCATACACGCCTCGGCGAGACCGTGGTCGAGTTGCTCGGCGTGATGCTGGCCAGCTGGCTGACCGCGCCGTGCTTCATCGCGCTTTACCGGTTCGTCCGAAATGGCGACCGCAGCTTGCCGTCCTGGCAATCTGAAACGACGATCCAGTATTTTGCCTGGGCCGCCGTGATCCAGTCGATCATCGCCATTCCCGGCTTCGTGCTGGTGGTCTGGCGTGACTTCTCGGCCGACGAAGCCGCCTATCTCCGTCTCGCCCCCGGTTTGATGCTGGTGCTCTACGCCGCCACGCTGGTGTTCCTCGCACGCATCGTCACGCTGCTGGCGGCCGTGGCCGCCGGACGCCGCATGAGCTTTGCCGTCGCGTTCGCCGAAACCCGTGGCCGCTTCTGGTACATCGTCGGCGCGACGCTCCTCGTGATCCTGCCGGTCGCCGCGGCGATGCTCGCCGGCGCCGTGTTGCTTGTCCTCCTGTTCGGCAGCGACAGCGCCGATGTCGCGGTTGCCGTGGCGTTCGGTGTCGGGGTCATTTTCGCCGTGCTGCTGGGCGTCGCATTTTCCTCGCAGCTGGCCGACAAATTCGCCCTCCCGGACACTCCGCAATGAGCCTCGATTCCGTCCGCGCCGACCTCGCCGCGCGCGCTCCTGACCTGCAGGTCATCGTCACCGAAGGCAGCACCGCCACCGTGCAGCTCGCCGCCGACGTGCACGGCGTCGCGCCCGGCCAGATCGCCAAGACCCTTGCCATCCGGGTCAACGACGAAGAGTTCCTGCTGGTGACGCGCGGCGATGCCCGGCTCGACAACAAGAAGGCCAAGGCAGCCTTCGGCGGCCGCCCCCGCATGCTTGGACCCGAGGACGTCCTGCGGCTGACCAGCCACCAGGTCGGCGGCGTCTGCCCCTTCGGCCTGCCCGGCCCGCTCAGGATCTACATGGACGTCTCGCTCAAGATCTACGACGAGGTGATCCCGGCGGGCGGCGACACCCACGCCTCCGTCCGGCTGTCCGTCGCGCGCCTCGCCGAGCTCTGCGGCAACCGCTGGGCCGACGCCTGCGAAATACCTTCGTAACCTAGCGCGGACCCGCCGGTTGATTGTGATCCTTGCCCGGAGCGACATGCCGGCTGGGAGATCGCCATGGCCATCGACAGCCTGCCTCAGGACGACGAGATCATCAGCCCCGTGCGCGCCAGCGGCGTGCCCAGGTTCACGCTGCTGCTGATCGCCGGGCTCGCCGCCGCCTTCGTCGTCGAGATCAAGATCAGCCATGACCTCTCGCCCTCGCCGCAAACGCTGGTGCAACTGGGCGGCCTGATGCGCCCGCTGGTGCTCGCCGGCGACTGGTGGCGCATCTTCACGGCGCCGCTGCTGCATGCCGATCCGGGTCACCTGATCGGCAATTCGGTGGCGCTGCTCATCATCGGCGTACGGCTCGAGCCGCTGATCGGCAGTCGCTGGTTCGCCGGCGTCTTCGCCATCAGCGCCTTCTGCGGCTCACTGCTCTCGATGCTGATCAACCCGCCCACGGTCGTCGGCATCGGCGCCTCAAGCGGCATCGTCGGGCTGTTCGCGGCGTCGCTGCTGGTGTTCCACCGCCTGCCCGAGCGCAAGGCGCAGGTCCGACTGATCGCCGCCGCCGCCATCTCGCTGGCGCCGGCCCTGTTGCCCTTCCTCAACGCCGCGGGCGCCCACGACACGCCGATCGACTATGGCGCCCATTTCGGCGGCGCCATCGGCGGGCTGGTCATGGGCTATCTCGCGCTCTGCTCCTGGCCGCGCTGGGAGAGCCGGCCCGACGGCGCCGTCTGGACCGCCCTCCTCGCCGGCCTGTTCTTCCTGCTGGCCGCGAGCGGGCTGACGCCCATCACCCACGCCACTGCGCAATCCGGCCTGCTCATCCCCGATTTCCCCACCGAGCGCACCGCGATCCTGCGGCAGATGCCCGGGCTGGTGCAGAAATACCCGCACGATCCGCGCGCTCGGCTCTCCTATGCGGGCATCCTGCTGACGCAGCGGCGCGAGCCCGAAGCCGAAAAGCAGCTGCGCGCCGCCCTCGCCGAAACCGACCTGCTCCAGCAGTTCCCGGCGACCGTCGAAAACACCGTCCGCGCCATGCTGGCGCTGGTCCTCGTCGACGAAGGCAAACCTGCCGACGGCCGCGCGGTGCTCGGCTCGTCCTGCGCCGACGCGTCGGTCAACGAGACCATCCGCCAGGCGCTGGCCACCTACGATTTGTGCGTTTGAGCGTTACGCATAGTCCCGCAGCATCCGTCGGGCATCGGCTGGAACACGACTCTATCGGCGCTTCAGCGCGTCGTCTTCTTGGGCTTCAGCGCCGCGGCAAAGGCGTGGCTCTTCCTGAACCAGCCCTGCAGCGCCGCCTTGTCGCTGTAGAGCTTCGGCGGCACCGCCGCATATTCCTTGTTGATGAAGCCGGGCGTGCCCTCGAAGGGCGTCGCGCCCGCCGCAAAGAAGGCTGCGAGATCGTCCTTGTCCAACCGGACACCGATGGCGTTTGCCTTGCTCACCATGGCGTACATATTGCCGTTGATCGAGGTGTAGGGCATCGCCGCGCCCTTGCGCTCGACATCCTTGACCCCGGCGATCATCAGCTCGAACGCCGCGAGGACTTTCGGATCGGTCTCGTTGACGGCCTTGGGCATGGCTATGAAGCCTCCGGGCTTTTCGCGGGCGCTGCTCCCGGTCCGATGATCGCCCGCACGATGAGCGCAACGCAGAAGCCGGCGGCGACGAAGATCAAATTGCCCCGCAGTGTCGCCCACCACCCGTATGGGGTCAGGATACCGTCGATCTCGATGATCTGGGCGCCACCACCCGCCTGAGAGTATCCGGGGCTGAAATGGGCCCAAAGGCCGCAGAGGCGCCAGATCAACACGCCCACGGCGGCCATCGCCGCAGGGACAATCAGTCCCCAGAGTGCCGCCCTGGGCCAGGTAATCGGTCGCCGCATCAGCCGGCGCAGGATGGGAGCGGCGATCAGCCAACACGCTCCGAGCGCAATCGGTAGCCCGATGACCGCCGTCAAGGGAAGCATCGCGATGACCTGCGAACCATTGCGAAGGAGGCTGGCGGGGCCTCCCTCCAGGAGGTTCGACAGTTGAAAGGCCGCCCAGCCGACCACAGCCGCGAGGTTAACTGCAAGGACCCACTGCTTTCGGCTGTAGGCCATCGCTGTTTCCATCAGCTATTCTGCCGCCGTAGCCTTCGGCCCGGCGCCGAAACGCTGTTCTATGTAGTCGGCGACCATCACCTTGAACTGGTCGGCCACGTCGGCGCCGCGCAGCGTTGCGACCTTCTTGCCCTCGATGAATACGGGGGCGGCGGGGGTCTCGCCGGTGCCGGGGAGCGAGATGCCGATATCGGCGTGCTTGCTTTCGCCCGGGCCGTTGACGATGCAGCCCATCACCGCGACGGACAGCGCCTCGACGCCCGGATAGCGCTCGCGCCATTCGGGCATGGAGGTCGTGAGGTTGTCCTGAATCTCTTTCGCCAGCACCTGGAAGGTCTGGCTCGTGGTGCGCCCGCAACCCGGGCACGCCGCCACGATCGGCAGGAACTGGCGGAAGCCCATGGTCTGCAGCAGCTCCTGCGCCACGCGCACTTCCTGCGTGCGGTCGCCATTGGGCTCGGGCGTCAGCGAAACGCGGATGGTGTCGCCGATGCCCTGCTGCAGCAGGATGCCCATCGCGGCGGACGACGCCACGATGCCCTTGGAGCCCATGCCGGCCTCGGTCAGCCCCAGATGCAGCGCATAGTCGCAGCGCGCCGACAGCTCCTGATAGACCGCGATCAAATTCTGCACGTCCGACACTTTGGTCGACAGGATGATCCGGTCGCGCCCGAGGCCAATCTCTTCCGCCCGCTGTGCGCTGAGCAGTGCCGACTGGATGATCGCCTCGCGCTGCACCGCCGCCGCCGACACCGGATTCGGCAAGGCGGAATTTTCATCCATCAGCCGGGTCAGCAGTTCCTCGTCGAGCGAGCCCCAATTGACGCCGATGCGGACCGGCTTGCCGTATTTGATCGCCAGCTCGATCAGCGTCGAAAACTGCATGTCGCGCTTGGCCTTGAAGCCGACATTGCCCGGATTGATCCGGTACTTGGCCAGCGCCTCGGCGGCCGCCGGATGGTCGGTCAGCAGCTTGTGGCCAATGTAGTGGAAGTCGCCGATCAGCGGCACGTTGATGCCGCGCTGTGCGAGCTTGTCGCGAATATAGGGCACTGCCGCCGCGCTCTCGTCGCGATCGACGGTGATGCGCACCAGTTCCGAGCCGGCGCGCCAGAGCTGCGCCACCTGCTTGACCGTCGCATCGATATCGGCCGTGTCGGTGTTGGTCATCGACTGCACCACGATCGGCGCGCCGCCGCCGACCAGGACCCCGCCGACATCGACCCCGACTGTGTGCTTGCGCTCGGAAATGCTCATGACGGCGCGACAGATAAGCCCTCGCGCCGTCATGCGCAATCTCAGCTGGTGGCGACCAGCCCTGCACCCGCCACCACCAGCAGGGCGCCGCCCATCAGCTGCCAGGCCCGCACGCCCTCATATTCGCGGAAGATGAGGAAGCTCAGCACCACCGTCACCAGCGTTGAAATCACCGTGATCGGGGCGATCAGGGAGATCGGCGCCGCCCATTGCCGGAGCGCGAAGCTGATGGCGCCCGAGGCCAGTCCGAACAGCAGCGCCCCGATGAGGCAGAGCGCAATCGAGCCGAGCGAGCCGAAGCCGGTTTCACCCAGGATCGGCCGCATGGTGAGGCCGATGGCGATGGCGATCGCCCCTTCGAGCACCATGTAGCTGCCGGGCCCGGTGCCGGCCTGGATGGCGCCCTTCTGGAACAGTGCCGAAATGCCGAACGCAAAGGCGGGAAACAGCCCGCCGACGAGAATAATCGAGACACGATCCATCGATCGCTCCTGTGCTGGAAACGCAAATGGCCCCGAATGGGGCGATGGCAGGTTTGGGGGGAGAAATCGGGAGGGGCGCCGCTGGCAGCCGCCTGAGCCGGACGAACCGGCCATGAGAGGTTAGGTCGGTTCGTACATCATTGGCAACACCCGCGGCGTCATTCCCGCGAAGGCGGGAATCCAGACCAGGCTTACGGACGTCCGAAACATCGCCTGGATTCCCGCCTTCGCGGGAATGACGTGGTGGATTTGACCGGGCGCTAGGGCCCCGGCACCAGGTCCGGAATCTTGCCCAGCACACGATAGCCGATCAGCCCCGCCCATTCGCGCAGCGCCAGATTGGCCACGGCGACGTTCTCGGTCGACTGGTCGGGCTTGAGCGTGAACCATTCATCGCCGCCCGCGAGGTAGTCCGCCGGCCAGGCGATGGTCGCGAACCCGGCCTGCCGGAACAGCCCCGTCGCCCGCGGCATGTGGAAGGCCGAGGTCACCAGCAGCCAGGTCTGCCCCGCCGTCGGGCCAGCCAGCGCCTTGGCGAAGGCGGCGTTCTCCTCTGTATTGCGCGATTTGTCGTCGATCACCACCCGCTCGGCCGCGATGCCGAACGCCGTGAACATCCGCTGCGCCGCCAGTGCTTCGGGCTCCTCGTCGGTGCCCAGCGCGCCCGGCCCGGCCGCCACCACCACTTTCGCCTCGGGATGCCGCAGCGCCAGCCGCACCGCCTCGACCATCCGGTCACCCGAACGGTTGAGCTCCCATGCGCCGCGGGCCGTATCGACCTCGCCATCCATGCCGCCGCCCAGCACCACGATGCCATCGACATGCGCCGGCTCGGCTGGCCGCACGAAGCGGTTCTCGAGCGGATTGATCAGCACATAGCCGAAGGTGGTGAAGCTCGTAACGACCAGTATCAGGGTCGCCAGCGTCACCAGGGTCCAGGCCGTCCGGCGGCGCCGGAACAGGGCCAGGACTAGGCCCAGCCCGAGAAATACCACGATCAGCGACAGCGGCTGGAACAGCAGCCAGAAAATCCGGGTGACGTAGGGAAACATGAGGCCTCGACGCTGGCGCGACATGCGCGGCGATCACATTTGCCACAGGAGGCGGCGGCAAGATGGCCGATCCTTGAATCGCGGCCGTTGGGCCCTACTTCAATGTGAGACTGGAGGGTCGCCCATGCGCCGTTTGCTGCAATTCCGGAACGAACTGATGACGCTGTGGCGGGCATTCCTCGCGCCCGAAACGCCGCTGTGGCTCAAGGCGCTGATGCTGCTGATCCCGGCCTATCTCATCAACCCGTTCGATTTCATCCCGGATTTCTTGCCCGTCATCGGCTGGGTCGACGATGCGCTGATCATCCCGCTGCTGGTCAGCCTGCTCGTCCGCCTGGTGCCGCAGCCGGCGCCGGTGCGGACCCGCTCGGACGGCCACACCGTCATCGACGGCGACTACCGGCGGATGTAGCCCACTGCCAATTGTTGGCAGTGCCTCGCGCTAGTCTCCTCGCATCGATAACGAGGAGGCGCTGATGCCCAAATTCTGGATCGCCGTCGCATCCGCCGACCATGTCCGGCGCGGCGGCGCCGGCGGCTTCATGCAGGTCAATCACGGCAAGGAGGCGCCGCTCCGGCGCATCCATCCGGGCGACGGCGTCGCTTACTACTCGCCGACCGTCAGCTATGGCGGCAAGGACAAGCTGCAGGCCTTCACCCTGATCGGCCGCGTCAAGGATGGCGACATCTACGCAGGCGAAATGGGCGGCTGGCAGGCGCACCGCCGCGATGTCGCCTGGGCGGACGCCGATGACGCCCCGATCGCGCCGCTGCTCCCTGAGCTCGACTTCACCGCCGGCCAGGCCAATTGGGGCTACAAGCTCCGCTTCGGCCTGTTCGAAATCACCGAGCACGATTTCGCGCTGATTGCCGAAGCGATGGGCGCCAGGGTCTGAGCCATCGACGCCTCTCGCGCGCCGCGCTAGAACGCACGAGCAAAGCGGGGGGCTGCGATGTACTACGCCATGATCGTGCTGCTGATGGGCGTGCTCCCCATCGCCTCGATTGTCATCGAACACGCCATCGACAATGCCGACTGGCTGCTGCTGGTCGGCCGCTGGTTCGTGTTCTGGGCGAGCGGCGTGCGGCTGCTGCTGGCCGGCGTGCGCCAGATGCTCAACCCGGCCTTCACCGCCAGGGATATCTTCAAGATCGAGACGTCCGGCGCAGAGAAGATCGTCACCGAGCTCGGCTTCGGCAACACCGCGATGGGCCTGCTGAGCGTCGCCTCGATCCTGCGTCCGGATTTCGTGCTGCCCGCCGCCATCATCACCGGCCTCTATTACGGCCTCGCCGGCGGGCTGCACGTCTTCGGCCATGACCGCAATCGCACCGAGAATTGGGCGATGCTGTCGGACCTCTGGGCCTTCGTGGTGCTCGCCGCGTATGTGGTACTGACCCTCATACGCGGCGGCTGATCACTCGAATCGCACCAGCAAATCCTTGCTGTCGATCTGGTCGCCCGGCTTCACGGTGACTTCCGCGATCACGCCATCGGCTTCGGCGTGGATGGCGGTTTCCATCTTCATGGCTTCGATCGAGAGCAGCACGTCGCCGGCCGCGACCTTGTCGCCGACCTTGACCAGGAGGCCCGAGATGACGCCCGGCATCGGCGCGCCGATCTGCTTGGCATCGCCCAGCGCCGCCTTGGCGCGCACCGTGACTTCGCCGACCTTCAGCCGGTCGGGCACCGTGATGGTGCGCGGCTGGCCGTTGAGATCGAAGAAGACGCGGACCTGCCCCTTCTCGTTGGTCTCGGCGCGGCCGAGATAGTTGATCACCATCGTCTTACCGTGCTCGATCTCGGCGAAGATCTCTTCGCCCTGCGCCAGCCCATAGAAATAGACCGGCGTCGGCAGCACGGCGGTCGGGCCGTAGCGATCCTGCGTCTTGAGGTAGTCGGCAAAGACCTTCGGGTACATCAGGTGCGAGGCGAGGCGGAGGTCGTCCAGCGTCTCGCCCGTCTCCTTCTCGACCTTCTGGCGCTCGGCTTCGAGGTCGACATCCTTGAGGTAGGAGCCGGGCCGCTCGGTGAGCGGCGTGCGGCCCTTCAGCACCTTTGCCTGCAGTGCCTTGGGGAAGCCGCCCGGCGGCTGCCCGAGATCGCCGGCAAAGAAGCCGACCACCGAATCCGGGAAGGCGATATCGCGGCTGGGGTCTTCGACATCGGCGCGGGTGAGACCGGCCGAAACCATCGCCAGCGCCATGTCGCCAACGACCTTGGAGGACGGCGTCACCTTCACGATATCGCCGAACATCTGGTTGACGTCCGCATAGGTCTTGGCGACCTCGTGCCAGCGCGACTCCAGCCCGAGCGAACGTGCCTGCTCCTTGAGATTGGTGAACTGGCCGCCCGGCATCTCGTGCAGGTAGACTTCCGAGGCGCCGCCCTTGAGGTCGCTCTCGAAGGCACGGTACTGCGTGCGCACCGCTTCCCAGTAGAACGAGATTTCGCGGATCACCTTGGCATCGAAGCCCGGATTGCGATCGGTGTCGCGCAGCGCCGCCGCCAGCGAGCCGAAGGTGGGCTGGCTGGTGGTGCCTGAGAACGCGTCCATCGCCGCATCCACCGCATCGACGCCCGCTTCCACCGCGGCGATGATCGTCGCGGCGGATGCACCCGAGGTGTCGTGCGTATGGAGGTGGATCGGCAGGCCGATCTCCTGCTTCAGCGTCGCGACCAGCTTTTTGGCCGCCGCCGGCTTCAGCAGCCCGGCCATGTCCTTGAGGCCCAGCACATGCGCGCCGGCCGCCTCGAGTTCCTTGGCCAGCGCCACGTAGTATTTGAGGTCGTACTTGCTGCGGTTCGGATCGAGCAGGTCGCCGGTGTAGCAGATGGCGCCCTCGGCCACCTTGTCGGCCTCGGCCACCGCGTCGATCGAGACGCGCATGTTCTCGACCCAATTGAGGCAGTCGAAGATGCGGAACACATCGACGCCGCCCTTCGCCGCCTGGCGCACGAAGAACTTTACGACATTGTCGGGGTAGTTGGTGTAGCCGACGCCGTTGGAGCCACGCAGCAGCATCTGCGTCAGGATGTTGGGCGCGCCCTCGCGCACCGCCGCGAGCCGCTCCCACGGGTCCTCGTTGAGGAAGCGCATGGCCACGTCGAACGTCGCGCCGCCCCAGCATTCGAGCGAGAACAGGTTGGGCAGGCCGCGCGAATAGGCCTCGGCGATGCGCGTGATGTCGTAGCTGCGCATGCGGGTCGCCAGCAGCGACTGGTGCGCGTCGCGCATCGTCGTGTCGGTGAACAGAACGCCCTTCTGCTCCTTCATCCACGAAGCAAGGCCCTTGGGGCCGTGCCGCTCGAGCACCTGCCGCGAGCCCTCGACAATCATCAGCGGCTCGTAGAGCGGCACCACCGGCTCGATCGCCCCGGCGGGCGGCCGCGGCCGGTCGCGTACTTCCGGATGGCCGTTGACGGTGACGTCGGCGATGTAGGTCAAGAGCTTCGTCGCCCGGTCCTTGCGGCGGGGGATATCGAACAGCTCCGGCGTCGTGTCGATGAAGCGCGTCGTGTAGCGGTTGTTGACGAAATCCGGATGCGTGATGATGTTTTCGAGAAACGCCAGATTGGTGCTGACGCCACGGATGCGGAACTCGCGCAGCGCGCGATGCATGCGGGCGATCGCTTCGTCCGCCGTCGGCGCCCAGCAGGTGACCTTCTCGAGCAGCGGATCGTAGAACCGCGTTATGATCGCACCCGCATAGGCGGTGCCGCCGTCGAGCCGCACGCCAAAACCGGTTGCCTCGCGATAGGCGGTGATGCGGCCATAGTCCGGGATGAAGTTCTCTTCCGGGTCCTCGGTGGTGATACGGCACTGGATGGCGTTGCCGTTGAGCTTGATGTCTTCCTGCCTGGGCACGCCCGATTCCGGCGTGCCGATCACCGCGCCTTCGAGCAGGTGGATCTGCGCCTTGACGATATCGATGCCGGTGACGACTTCGGTCACCGTGTGCTCGACCTGGATGCGCGGGTTCACTTCGATGAAGTAGAATTTGTCGGTGTCGGCATCGAGCAGGAACTCGACCGTACCGGCCGCCCGGTAGTTCGCCGCGCGCCCGAGCCGCAGCGCCGCGCCCGTGAGATCGTCGCGCACCTGCTGGCTGAGATAAGGCGCCGGCGCGCGCTCGACCACCTTCTGGTTGCGCCGCTGCACCGAGCAGTCGCGCTCGAACAGGTGCACCAGGTTGCCGTGGTCGTCGCCGATGATCTGCACCTCGACGTGCCGGGCGCGCTCGATCAGCTTTTCGAGATACATCTCGTCCTTGCCGAACGCCGCCTTGGCCTCGCGCTTGCCTTCGGAAACCTCCGCAATGAGATGACCCTCGTCCATGATGCGGCGCATGCCGCGCCCGCCGCCGCCCCAACTCGCCTTGAGCATCAGCGGGTAGCCGATCGCCGCCGCCATGCGGCGCACTTCGTCCATATCGTCGGGCAGCGCATCGGTCGCCGGCACAACCGGAACCTTGCTGGCAATCGCCATGTTGCGCGCCGCGACCTTGTTGCCCAGGTCGCGCATCGTCTGCGGCCGCGGGCCGATGAAGATGATGCCGGCTTCCTCGCAGGCCTCCGCAAACTCCGGCGATTCCGACAGCAGGCCGTAGCCCGGATGGATCGCATCGGCGCCGCTGACGCGCGCCACGCGGATATATTCGTCGATCTGCAGATACGCCTCGACCGGCCCCTTGCCCTTGCCGATCAGATAGGCCTCGTCCGCCTTGAAGCGGTGCAGCGCCAGCTTGTCCTCTTCGGCGTAGCAGGCGACGGTCTTGATGTTGAGCTCGTTGGCGGCGCGAAACACCCGGATGGCGATTTCGCTGCGGTTGGCGACGAGGATCTTCTTGATCGGCATGGTGATGTGACCCGAGCGTGAGGGGTAGGCGGATAAGAAAAAGGAGCCCTGCGGCCCCTATTTCTGGCTCAGATGACCCAAGAGGTGGGACATGTCGTAACCCGCATGCGCCGCTGCCGCGACGATCTCCTGCGCGGGCATCTTCCCCGCCTGGGCCAGGGCCCATAGCGTCGTCGAGCGCGTGCCGGAACGGCAGAAGGCGAGTACGGGGCCGCTGCTCCCCTCGAGCGCGGCCACAGTCGCCTCGACCATCGCGGAGGAAACTCCGTCCCGGCCGAGAGGAATGTAGTGGTAGGAAAGTCCCGCCGCCTCCGCCGCCGCCTTCATCTCGTCGGAGGCAGGCTGATCGAAGGATTCGCCGTCGGGCCGGTTGTTGACGATGGTGGTGAACCCGGCCGCCTTGAGGGCGGGGATGTCATCGGGGCTGATCTGCGAGGCGACAGAGACCTTCTCGTTGATCCGCTTCACGTCCAAAATCGTCTTACTCCAGCTACGCGTCCAGGCTTCCCGGCCCCGTTATAGACGGGCCGCAAAGCCAGAAGCAACCTCGCCGGAAGGCCTAGGCGACCACCCGGTCCGAGCTATGCAGAAAATCCATCTAGTGGATCTGGTTGTCCTGCGTGTCCCAGTATTGCAAGCGCATGCCGAACGTCGCGAGCCCGTCGTCCCGCGCCGGCAGCTCGATCTCGACAACCCCGCCCACTGAAGGGCCCGGCATCGCCTCGACCGGCCGGATCGCCGCAACGGCATGGCCGCCGCACCGGGCCATCACGGGCTCCCAATAGCCGCGCACCCCGCCGACCAGCAGGTCGATGCTGTCGACCGCGGTCAGCGCCTCGAGCCGCTGGCGCAGCGCGGCGTCGCCCTCGATGTCCGCGAGCACGATCAATCCGTCGACGATGCTTGCCTTGCCCATCGGTCCCCTCCCACGAGCGCGGGCGACGCTAAGGCCGGCCCCGCACAGGGTCAAGCCGCCGAAGCTCTAGGCCGCCCGCGGTTGGGCCGGATGCGATTTCAGCGCCGCCAGCGGCGCCGGCCGGCCGAGCAGATAGCCCTGCACGGACCCGCAGCCGATCCGGCGCAGCTCTTCGAGCTGTTCCGCCGTCTCGACGCCCTCGGCGATGACTTCCACCCCCAGCGCCCGGGCGACGTCGCAGACGGCCGAAACGATCACCTTGTCGATCCGGCTCTTGAGCAGATGCGCCACATAGGAGCGGTCGATCTTGATGATGTCGAAGGCGAAGCTGCGCAGGTATTCGAGGCTCGCATGCCCGGTGCCGAGGTCGTCGATGGCGATGCGGATGCCATGCCCGCGCAGCGCCACCAGATTGGCCGTCTCCACCCCGCCCGCCTTCATCAGCACGCTCTCGGTGACCTCGACCGCAATCTGGTGCCCGGCCACCCCCGCCGCGAACAGGATATCGGTGAACCGTTCGGCGAATTCCGGTCGCCTCAGCTGGATCGGCGACACGTTGATCGCCACCGGCACGCCGAGCTCGCCGATATCGGCGCAGACCTGCCTGAGGATCGTCTCGCCCAGCCGGTCGATCATGTCGGACTGCTCGGCCACCGGGATGAACTGGCCGGGCAGTACCACGCCGCGATGGCTGTGGTGCCAGCGTACCAGCGCCTCGTAGGAGCGCAGCGTCACGCCATCGGCGGCGAACACCGGCTGGTAATAGACCTTGATCTCGTCGAGCAGCAGCGCGCCGCGCAGCTCGCGCAGGATGTTGCGGGCATGCCGCTCGTCGACCAGCATGTCGTGGTCGTAGGGGATCACCATGGCGCGGCCCTGCCTCTTGCCGCGATAGAGCGCCAGATCGGCCCGGCTCATCAGCTCGACCACATCGCCCGCATCGGCCGGCGCCACCGCGACGCCGACGGTTGCCGACAGCCGGGTCATGCGATCGCCGATCCTGGATTCCTTACGCAGTTCCGCCAGCACCGTTTCGGCCAGACGCGTCAGCGTGCGCTTGCTGTCGGCGCCCACCAGCGCGATGCCGAACTCGTCGCCGCCCAGACGCCCGATGATGGCTTCGGGCATGATCTCTCGGATGGTCTCGATCAGCCTGAGCAGCGCGGCGTCGCCGGCGCCATGCCCCTGGCCGTCATTGATGGCCTTGAGATGATCCATGTCGAGCTGCAGGTAACCGACCGGCACGATGGCGTCGGAGCGCACATGCCGCTTCAGCTCATCGATGAAATAGGACCGGGTGAACGCCCCGGTCAGCGCGTCGCGATGCGCCATCGCGATCACCTCGAGCCGCTGCGTATCGGCGTCCGCCAGCTGCCCGCGCAGCGCCCGGTAGCCCACCCGCCAGAGCGAGGCCATCAGCAGCAGCGTGAGCGCGGCGCCGACCGGCCACCATGCACTGGCCGGCAGCGCCCCCATATCGGCGAGCACCGCCGCCGCGCTGAAGCCGAGCGCCACCGCCACAAGGCTGCCGCCGGCGATGGAGACCGTGCGGTAAATGTCGAGAACCGAGCGGAGAGAAGAGTCGTCGCGCAATTGGCGCCCCAGCGATGATGACGGGCGAGCTTGCCACGCAGCGGGTTAAGAAAGGCTGACGTCTACACAGAATTGATCAGCAATATCAAAGGCTTAAACTGAAACCGTGGACCATATGTCAGTCCCGTGACGCGCATATTACAAACGCGTACCGCCGCCGGGATTCCTCGTCCGCGTCGTGAACGCCGCCTTAATTGACCGGCTTGCCCACCCATTGCTGCCATACCTCGCCGCGCGCCGCGACGAAGGCATCGGCGACGCCCTCGATGGTCGAGCCGGGCTCGTTGAGGTTCTGCAGCAGCGCATTCATTTCGGCGAACGGCATGTGGGCGCGCTGGAAGTAGGCGGCCACCTCCGGCGCGTCGAGATAGACCCACTGCGCCAGCGCGATGATCACCGGGTCCGGCGAGAAGCTCGAGGGTTTCGGGTCGGCGCAGGCAATGCGCGCCAGGCAGACAAAATTGTCCTTGTTGAACGGTCCCAGGTCGAGCGCCTTGAAGCCGAACTGCGCCAGCACCGCATTGGGCTGCCAGTAGTAGAACAGGATCGGCTCCTTGCGGCTCTCGGCCTCCGAGATCAGCGTATCGAGCTCGAAGCGGTTGGCCGGCTCGACCACGTCGAACAGATCGGCAAGGCCGTTGGCCCGGATGAGGTTGCGGTTGATCACCGAGCAGGCCCAGTCGGGTGGGCAGGAGATGAACCGCGCCTTCTTACCGCCCGCTGGAATGAAGTCCTTGTAGAAGTTCTTGAGGTCGGCGGCGGTCTTGAGATCGGGATGCGCCGCCGCGACGTAATCGGGGATGAACCAGCCCTCGAACTGCGGCTCCGCATAGGCGGTGCCGGCCTGCCGCACTTCCTGCGTCTTGAGCGCGCTGTTCCATACATCCGGGACGCGGGTGATCCACAGTTCCGGCGCCACCGCCGGCTGGCCGTTGACGCCCATCGAGGAGGCGGTGGCGGCGAGGTCGCCGGGCACCACTTCGACGTCGCAGCCGAAATTCTGCTTGATCAGCCGGGCGTGGATTTCCGCCAGTAGCTGCGCCGTCGGCCACTGCATGCGGGCGATGGTGATGGTCTGGCCGCTGCACGGCGCCGGCGCGGCGGGCTCCTCGGACGCCGCCGAGGCGGCATCGGGCTGGTCCGGCAGCGGCAGGGAGGTGACGGAGTCCTGCGCCGCGACGGGCAGGCTCAGCAGTGCCGCGAGCACCATCGACAGTAAAATCCGCAAGCTCGAGGCCCTTGCCGCATCCTGGACGGCGGCGACCCTATGCGCTCCCAACCCCGTTAAGCAACGCCCGCGAGGCCTTGACCAGCCGATCAAATCCGGATGACTCGCCATTGCGAATTGTGCAATATCGCCCGCAGCGGAGCGCCTTTTCGGGGCTCCCACAAGACGTTGCGCCGACTGAACAAGGACCGTCAAAGGCCCGCCGGATGACGCAACCACACAGAGGGACATCATGATCAATGTGAACAAACTCGTCGGTCTCGTGGCCGTGACGGCCGTGATGGCCGCCGCCCCCGCGCTGGCCGCTGACGTCAAGGTTGGTATCCTCGGCGATATCACCGGCCCGATCGAAAGCCTGGCGCCCCCGATCGTCAAGCACGCCCAGCTGGCTTTCGACGAGATCAACGCCCAGGGCGGCATCCTCGATGGCAAGCTGGTCGTCGTGACCGGCGACTCCGCCTGTGACCCGTCCGTCGCCGGCCCGGCCGCCGACAAGCTGGTCAACACCGAGCAGGTCGTCGGCATCGTCGGCGCCTTCTGCACCGGCGCCACCATCGGCGCCGCGACCGCTGCCGGCATCCCGGGCGGTGTTGTGATGATCTCCCCGGCCGCCTCGGCCCCGGCGCTCACCACCCTCGACGACAAGGATCTCGTCTACCGCACCGCGCCGTCGGATGCGTTCCAGGGCGTCAAGCTCGCCGATCTGCTCATCTCCAAGGGCATCAAGGACGTCGCGCTCACCTACGTGAACAACGACTACGGCAAGGGCCTGGCCGACGTGTTCAAGGCGCAGTTCGCCAAGGAAGGCGGCACCATCTCCGCCGACGTCTCGCATGAAGACGGCAAGGCCGACTACCGCGCCGAGCTCGGCACGCTGGCCGGTTCGGGCAGCCAGAACCTCGTGATCATCGGTTACGCTTCGGGTTCGGCCCACACCATCCTGCAGCAGGCCGTGGAAGCCGGCGACTTCAACACCTTCATCGGCGTTGACGGCGTGATCGGCGACGAACTGCTGACCGGTATCGATCCGGCGGCGGTCAACGGCAAGCTGTTCGCCACCCGCGGCGGCGCCTATGCGGGCGAATCGGCCGACACCTTCGCCAAGCTCAGCAAGGATGCCGGCCTCGACCCGTCGGCGACCTATGCGCCGCAGGCTTACGATGCCGCCTTCCTGCTCGGCCTCGCGATCGAGAAGAACGGCAAGGCTGACCGCGCCGGCCTGAGCCAGGCGCTGCGTGACGTCGCCACCGCCCCGGGCGAGAAGATCCTGCCCGGCGAGTGGACCAAGGCCGTCGAGCTGA
Organism: Pseudomonadota bacterium; assembly: GCA_048498015.1. Classification (GTDB taxonomy): domain Bacteria; phylum Pseudomonadota; class Alphaproteobacteria; order Rhizobiales; family Devosiaceae; genus Devosia_A. The sequence continues at coordinate 48,840 of JBEHYU010000003.1, read as the reverse complement.
TCAAGGCCGGCAAGGACATCGACTATGAAGGCGCTTCGGGCCCGGTCGAGTTCGACGCGGCCGGCGACGTGGCCGGCGTCATCGTCGAAGTCGACGTGCAGGACGGCAAGTGGGTGGAAGTCGGCCCGGTCAAGTGATCGGCTGACATTCGCTGAAGTTCAGAGGCCCGGGGGCAACCCCGGGCCTTTTGTTTGCCCTGCTTGTCCGGCGCCTTTTCGGCAATTCGCTCATCGGCCGTTGACGTCCGAGCCCTATGCTCGGCCCGATGGATACCAGAGACAGAGCCGGACCTAGCCTGCTCCCGATGCTGGGCTTCGCCGCCGCAACCATTGCAGTCGGCACGCTTGCCGGCACGCTGGCGATTTTCCTTTATCTCGCCAGCCAGGGAGCCGGTGACTGGTCGCTGCTGCTGGGCATTCCCGGCGCAATCGCAGCCTTCCAGGCTGCGGTCGTTGTCCTCGTCATTTTCACCGTCGCCATGTCGCTGCTGGGGTGGCGGGGTTGGGCGAACTGGGGCACGGCTCCCGTCTGCGCCGTCGCGGCCGTAGCGAGCGGGCTGTATCAGCCGTTTGGCCTGACGCCCCTCCTGATCAAAGCCCTCCACGCCGACATGCAGGCGCTGATCTTCGTTTTGTGCGTTGCGTTCGTCTTGGCCGCCTGGCGCCTCTATCTCCGCCGTCAGCTGGTGGCTTGACAACAGACCACTAGTCTCTTAATTACAGACCATTGTTCTCTTAATCGAGTCCCCGCCATGCCCTTCTCTCTCGCCGACCTGCCGGATCTCTCCGGCAAGCTTGCCGTCATCACCGGAGCCACGGGCGGCCTCGGCTATGAAACCGCGCTCGCTCTGGCCGGCGCCAAAGCAAGCGTGGTCGTCACCGGTCGCAATGCCCAGAAGGGCGCCAAGGCACTGGCGGCCATACGGGCCGTCCACCCCAAGGCCGACATCAGCTACGAGACGCTCGACCTCGGCACGCTGGCCACGGTCGCCGAGTTTGCCGACAGTTTTGCCGCGCGGCACCGCAGCATCGACATCCTGGTCAACAATGCCGGCGTCATGGCGCCGCCGCAGCGCCAGACGACCCCCGACGGCTTTGAGCTGCAGTTCGGCACCAACTATCTGAGCCATTTCGCTCTGACCGCCCGGCTGCTGCCCCTGCTCAGCGCCGGCCATGCCCGCGTGGTGCAGCTCTCGAGCATCGCGGCGCGCACCGGCCAGATTCATTTCGATGACCTGCAGGCCCAGCGGAGCTACCGCCCCTTCACCTCCTACGACCAGTCCAAGCTCGCCATGCTGATGTTCGCCTTCGAGCTCGAGCGGCGCAGCGAGGCCGGCCATTGGGGGCTGACTTCGATCGGCGCCCATCCGGGCGTATCGAGCACCGCGCTCATCGGCAACGGCATGGGCAAGGGCGGCGTCATCCCCAGCATCGTCGGCTCGCTCGGCCGGACCTTCGTTGGCATCTTCGGCCACGATCCCGCCGCCGGTGCCCTGCCGCAGATTTACGCGGCCACGATGCCCGACGCGGTCCCGGGCGGCTATTACGGCCCCACCGGCATGGGCGAAATCCGCGGCGTCACCGGCGTCGCCAAACCGCCCCGCCAGGCGCTCGACCGCGACGTCGCCCGGCGCCTCTGGGCCGTCTCGGAAGACCTTGCAGGCGTGCGCTTCCCTGCCCTCGCTTCCGCCGCATAAGATGGACCGGTGACGATTTCTCTCAACTTCCAGCGCGCGCGCAAACCCCAGGAACGTGAACTCCGTCGCGAGGCCATCCTCGCGGCGGCCGCAGAGCTGTTCGATGCCGAAGGCCCGCAGGGCGCCGGCCTCAATGCCATCGCCGCGAAGGCTGGCTTCACCAAATCCAACGTCTACCGCTATTTCGAGAGCCGCGAGGACGTACTGCTGAGCCTGTTCCTCGCCGAGCTCGAACAGATGGTCCCGGACCTGGAACAGCGATTCAGTCCGATCGCGCCGGGCGACATCGACGCCATCGCCGCCGCCATCGCCTCGACCTTCATCAGCCGCCCGCGCCTGTCGAGCCTCAGCACGATCGTCTCGAGCACGGTCGAACAGAACGTCTCGGAGCCGGCGGTGATTTCACTCAAGCGCGGCATGGGGGCGCTGATCGCGCAGGCGGCAATCCTTCTACAGGCGAAACTACCCGGCTCGACACCCGAAGATTGCGCCTGGGTCACCGCCATGGTGGGCACCATCGTCGCCGGCATGTGGCCCGCCGCGCATCCGTCGGAGACGGCACGGCGCGTCCTCGCCATGCCGGAGTTCGCCCACCTCAAGCCCTCGATCGAGCACGACCTCGAGCGCGCCACGCGGGCCCTGCTGGCTAGCCTTCCTGCTTCACCGTCTCGGGAATAAGCCCCTTGGGTGCGTAGCGCAGCGCCAGGACGATCACTACGCCCAGCACGAACACGCGCATCTGAAGCGAGCGCGAATCGATGTCCGGGATGGCGCCCCAGCCGATCTGCGTCGTCCAGTTCGAGATGGTGTAGAACAGCGCCTGGCTCAGCGGTCCCGACAGGGTCCAGATCAGGTAGATGAACACGCTGCCCAGCAGCACGCCGAAATTGTTGCCGGCGCCGCCCACGATCACCATCACCCAGAACAGGAAGGTGTTGTTGATCGGCTGGTAGCTGCCCGGATCGTAGATCTGCAGCATCGACACCAGCATGGCGCCGCCGATGCCCATCATCGCCGCGCCAAGGATGAAGATCTCGAGCTGCCGCGCCGTGACGTTCTTGCCCATCGAATTGGCCGCGATGTAGTTGTCGCGGATGGCGCGCATCATACGGCCCCACGGCCCCCGATAGGCCCGCTGCACGAGGAACAGCGCCAGCAGCACCACGGCGGCGCCCAGCACGAAATAACCGGCGCGCGCGTAAACGAACGAGCTCGCGATATCGACGCCGTTGGACTGGTAGTTGTCGGGCGTCGGCACCGGCCAGGGGATCGGCGACACTGTCAGCGTACCGCGCGTCAGCCAGTCCATGTTCTTGATCAGCGCGCGGATGATCTCGGAAATGCCGATGGTGGCGATCGCGAGGTAATCGGTGCGCAGCCCGAGCGCGATCTTGCCGATGATCCACGCCACACCCGCCGCGAGGATGCCACCGAATACCCAGCCCAGGATCGGATGCAGGCCGAGCCCGCCGACGAAGCCGTTGTTCTTTTCGATGTAGTCGGCCGCCGGATCGATCTGGCTGCGATAGAGCACATAGCCGATGAACCAGCACAGCAGCACCAGCGCCGCCTTCCAGCCGCCCTTGAGCGGCGCCCGTCTCGCTGCCCAGACCAGCGCGAAGCCCGCCGCGAAGGCGACGAACGCCTTGAGCAGCAGCACCGGCCCCTCGCCGGTCCAGAAGCCGGCATTGACCGGATAGGACACGAAGGTGACGGCAAAGCCGCCGATCATCAGGAAGCCCAGAATGCCGAAATTGAACAGCCCGCCATAGCCGAACTGGATGTTGAGCCCGAGCGCCACCAGCGCGAAGGCGCTGGCCTGCAGCAGCAGCAGCGAGATGTTGGCGGCGCCCTGCCACAACCCGATCAGGATGATCAGGACGAACAGGCCGATATAGAGCGCGACGGCGCGGGAGACCGCACTCATGTCGAGGCTCCCTTGAAGATACCCGTCGGCCGCCACAGCAGCGTCATCACCAGGATGATGAACGAGATGGTGAGCTTGTACTCGGTGGGCACCAGCGCCAGATCGGGTGGAATGACGATCCAGCTGGGCAGCGAGCCCTGCAGCGGCTTGAGCAGCGTCGACCAGTTGAAGATGCCCACCGTCTCGGCAAAGCCGAGCAGGAAGCCGCCCGCGATGGCGCCATAAGCCTGCCCGAGCCCGCCCACGATCGCCGCCGCAAAGATCGGCAGGATGATGTTGAAGGCGAGGTCCGGCTTCAGCGACACATCGAGCGCCAGCATGGTGCCCGCCGCACAGGCCAGCGCCCCGCCGATCACCCAGGTCACCCGCACCACCAGCTGCGTGTTGATGCCTGACATCTGCGCCAGGTCGGCATTGTCGCTGGTGGCGCGCATCGCCTTGCCCAGCCGCGTGCCGGTGAGGAAGATGTTGAGCGCGATGATCAGCACCGCCGTGACGATCACCATCAACAGCTGCGGCTGCGTGAAGGTGATCGGCCGCGTCGCCCCGAGCCAGCCGAGGTCGAATTTGAGGATGGCTTTTGTCTCGCCATAGTCGAAGAAGCTGTACTGGCCGGTGCCGAAGAACAGGCGGATCAGGCCCTGCATCATCAGCGTCACGCCGATCGAGGCGATCAGCAGCGTCACCGGCTTGGCGCCGCGTTTTCTCAGCGGCGCATAGATGGTCTTGTCGATGCCGAGCGCCACCGCCACCGTCAGCACCATGGCGATCGGCAGGACCACGAAGCCCATCGGGATCGGCAGGTAGATGCCGTAGTGGTAGAACACCAGCGCCAGCAGGAACGCGAAGAACGCCCCGAGCGTCATCATGTCGCCATGGGCGAAATGCGCGAAGCGCAAGATGCCGAAGATCAGCGTGACGCCGATCGCCCCCAGCGCATAGATCGAGCCCAGCACCGTGCCGGCGATGACCACCTTGTTGATGAAGAAAACCAGCTGGTCCATCGCTAGCCCCCGAGGAAACTCTTGGCGACATCCGGGTCGGCGATGAGCTCGGCCCCGGTGCCGGTGAAACGGTTCTGCCCCTGCGCCAGCACGAAGCCGCGCGACGCAAAGGCCAGCGCCTGCCGCGCATTCTGTTCGACCATCAGGATGGCGATGCCCGCCTTGTTGACCGTGACGATGTGCTCGAAGATCTCGAGCACGTAGCGCGGCGACAGGCCGGCCGACGGTTCGTCGAGCATCAGCAGGCGCGGCTTGCTCATCAGCGCCCGGCCCATGGCGACCATCTGGCGCTGGCCGCCCGACAATTCGCCCGCCGGCTGCCGGCGCTTTTCCTTGAGCACTGGGAACATCGAGTAGACTTCCTCGAGCGTGCCGGAGATGTCGTCGCGCCGGATGAAGGCGCCCATCTCGAGGTTTTCCTCGACGCTCATCGAGGTGAAGACGTTCTTTTCCTGCGGCACGAAGCTGAGGCCCAGCGGCACCAGCTTGTCGGGCAGCGCATTGGTGATCTCCTGCCCCTCGAACACCACGCTGCCGCCGGTGACCTTGAGCAGCCCGAAGATCGCCTTGAGCGTGGTCGATTTGCCGGCCCCGTTGGGCCCCACGATCACCCCGATATCCGACTGCTCGATGGCGATGTTGACGCCGTTGAGGATAGGCGCCCCGCCATAGCCGCCGACGACGTTTTTGACCTCGATGATGGGCATCAGGCTGCTTCCACCGGCGAGCCGAAATAGGCTTCGATGATCGCCGGATTGGCGCGGATTTCGCTCATCGGGCCCTCGGCGATCTTCTCGCCGGCCGCCATCACGATCACCGGGTCGCAGAGCCGACCGATCAGATCCATGTCGTGCTCGATGACGAAGAAGGTATAGCCCAGCTCCTGGTTCATGCGCTCGATATTGGCCGCCAAATCCTGCAGCAGTGTACGGTTGACGCCCGCTGCGACCTCGTCGAGCAGCACCACCTTGGCGTCCACCATCATGGTGCGCCCCAGCTCCAGCAGCTTCTTCTGCCCGCCCGACAGATTGCCGGCGAGCTCGTTCTTGACGTGGGCGAGCTTGAGGAAATCGATGACGTCGTTGGCCTTCTGCCGCACCGCCATATCACGCGCCTTGACGGCGCCGGGAGTGAACCAGGCCGCGAGGATGTTTTCGCCGTCCTGGTGGTCGGGCACGACCATCAAATTTTCGAGCGCCGTCATGTTGGAGAATTCATGCGCGATCTGGAAGGTGCGCAGCATGCCGCGGCCGAACAGCTCATAGGGCCTGAGGCCTGTCACGTCCTGGCCGTCGAAGACGATCTTGCCGCTGTCCGGCGTGATATTGCCGGCCACGAGGTTGAACAAGGTCGATTTGCCCGCCCCGTTCGGGCCGATCAGTCCCGTGATCGAGCCGCGCTCGACCTGCAGCGAACAATTCCGCACGGCCGCGAGGCCGCCAAAGCTTTTTGAGACGTTCTGGACGTCGATAACTGCGTCGATGGCCAATCCGCCCCCGCCTGAAATTCCGGCTCTTGGATTATGCCCGGCCGTTGGTCGCTAAATGTTCATATGCGGGGAATGGGGTCAACCAGCTTGGATTTGCGACAAAACCGCATCAGCCGTGGCGTGGTTGACGGCCAGCAGCGTGTTGTAGAGCGTTGCCAGCCGGATCAACGACTTGATGTCCACGTCGTGCGGCTGCGCCGTCAGCGGATCGACGAAAAAGATCAGCGCATCGAGCCGTCCTTCGGCGATCATGGCGCCCAACTGCGCGTCCCCGCCGAGCGGCCCGCTCAGCAGCCGGACGACGTTGAGCCCGGTGCCCTCGACGATCCGGCCGCCGGTCGTGCCGGTCCCCCAGAGCTCGTGTTGCGCCAGCACGTCGCGATGCCTCAGCGACCAGGCGACCAGCTCGTCCTTCTTGTCGTCATGCGCAACGAGGCCAATGCGGGCCATGGCAACCTCCGTGTTCCGGCCTTGATACAGCCTCAGCTACGGAGCGCAACAGCCTCTGCCAGAAGGATCGCGATATCGTCGACCGGCAGCCTGTCGCCCGGCTTGAAGGGAATCCAGCGCACTTTCTTGACCTTGCCGTCATCGGTCAGCAGCGGAGAGTCGAGCAGCCGCCCGTCCTGGAACACCAGCGAGACGTGGGTGCGCAGGTAGATCGCGCAGATGAACCCCTTGCGGTAATGGAAATTGATCGTCGCCCAGGCGGCGGAGGTCTTCGCCGTGAAATCCGGGCGGATGTCGCGGACCAGCGCATAAAGCTCCCGCGCCAGCAATTGCAGCTTGAGGTCGTACGGGGCCAGCAGGTGGTCGATGTCATCGTCGAGCATGATGCGGATTATGGCACGACGGGGTGACAGGGCGTGTCAGGGTTTTCAGTCGGGTCCTCCCCTATCGCGTAGCGATGGCGGAGGTGGCGCGAAGCGACGGAGGGGTGGCCACAAGCATTGAGCAAGCGGCCGCCCCCTCCGTCACGCTGCGCGTGCCACCTCCCCCACGGCTGTGCCGTAGGGGAGGGCCCGACTGCTAGCTCAAAACTCTTCCCAGTCCTTGTCCGCCACGGCCGCGTTGCCCTGCGTCAGGTACGACTTCGCGGCGCTCTTGACCCGCTCCTGCAGCGCCTTGATGCCGCGCGGGGCGGGCGCCGGCTGCGGGGCCGGAGCCGGACGGCTGACCCGGACGGGCGCCGCGTCCTGCGTCGAGATAGTGAACACCTCGACGATGTTGTCGAGCTCGACCGCCTGCTCCTCGGTACGCTCGATGGAGGCGTTGGTTTCCTCGACCAGCGCGGCGTTGTGCTGAGTCATCTCGTCCATCTGCCGGACGGCGGCATTGACCTCTTCGATCGAAGCCGCCTGGTCCTGGCTCTGCTTGGCGATGCCATCCATCAGCTCGTTCGACGACCGCGCCGCCGTCAGCATCGCCTCGAGCTTGGATGCCGCCTCCAGCACCAGCTTGGAGCCGGTCTTGACCTCGGAACCCGACTGCTCGATCAGGCCTTTGACCTCGCTAGACGCCTGCGCGGCGCTCTGCGCCAGCCGCCGCACTTCCACCGCCACCACGGCAAAGCCCTTGCCGGCCTCGCCGGCACGCGCCGCCTCGACCGAGGCGTTGAGCGCCAGCAGGTTGGTCTGGAAGGCGATATCGTCGATGAGCCCGATGATGTTGGAAATCTTGCCCGACGAGGCGGTGATCCGCTCCATCGCGTCGGTCGCCTTGTGCATCACCTCGCCGCCCTCTTCGGCGGTGCGCGTCACGCTGGCCGCGACGACGCTGGCATCCTTGGCCCGCTGTGCGTTCTGCAGCACGGTGGCGCTCAGCTGCTCCATCGTGGCGGAGGTCTCCTCGATGGTCGCCGCCTGCTTGGTGGTGCGCTCGGAAAGGTCGTTGGCGCCCGAGAGGATCTCGCCCGTCGCGGTCTTCAGCGTGCGCGAGGTATCCTTCAGCCGCCCGACGATCTCGCCGAGCTTCTCGGCCACCGCATTGGTATCGGTCTTGAGCTGCGCGAAGGCGCCCTGGTACTGGCCCTCGACGCGATGCGTCAGGTCGGTGTTGGCCAGCGCCGACAGCACCCGGCCGGTCTCGCCAAGGCCGCGATCCACCGTCCCGACCAGATTGTTGATGCTCGCGGCGATCTCGTTGAGCTCGCGGTCGGGGAACTCGGCTTCGACGCGCTTGGAGAAATCGCCCTGCACGGCGGCATCCACCACCTGCCCGAACGACTGCTGCAGCGCCTGCATCATCGTCGTGCGCTCGACACGGCGGCGCTCCGACCCGGCGCGCTCCTCTTCGGTCATCGAGTTGACCTTGAGGGCGCTCTCGCGGAACACCTCCACGGTCTTGGCCATCTCGCCGATCTCGTCGGCCCGGCCGGCGCCCTTGACCTCGATATCGAGGTCGCCCTCGGCCAGGGCCTTCATCGTGCCGGTCAGCTGGGTGATCGGCTTGGTCACCGAGCGCGAGAACCACAGTCCGATCGCCGCAGCGATCAGCAGCAGCGGGATGCCGATGATCAGCATCCAGTTGCGCATTGCCGTGACCGGCGCCATCACCTCGCTCTCGGCCTGCATGGCGACGACGGCCCATTTGGTGCCATCGAGCTCGAACGGCGCCGCGAGTGCCACCATGCGCTGGCCGAGGAAATCGATATTGCCGGTGCTGCGCTGCCCGCCGATCGCGCTCGTCACGATATCGCTGCGGATCGGCGTGATCAGCACGTTCGGGTCGTCCGAGAAATGCGACTGGCTGCGCATCAGCTCGTCGGCGCCCACGATCACCGCCTCGCCCGTATCGCCCAGCCCCTGGATCGAGCGCACCTTGTCCGAGATCGGCTTGGCCGAAATCTCGAACACCAGCACGCCCGCCAGCTTGTCGGCCTTGAACACCGGCGTCGCGATGAAGCTCTCGGGCTTGTCGCCCACCGGCCCATAGGCGGAGAAATCCGCGAACGTCACGCTGCCCGCCGGCAGCTCGGCGGTGCGCCGGAACAGCTTGCCGAGATCGCCTTCGCTCAGCGGATTGCCACTGCCCTTAGAGAAGTCGGTGACGAAATCCGGGTTCTTCTGCACCGAGTAGATCAGGATTCCAGCCGGATTGAACAGCATGATGTCGTCGTAGCCGCGCTCCTGCAGCACGGTACGCCAGCCCGGGTGGAAGCGGCGGTGCTGGCCGTCATAGTCGCCGGCCGTCTGCCCGGCGCTGTCGGAGAGCAGCTTCTCGCCCACCGGATGCGGGTCGTTCGTGATGAACGACATCTGCAGCATCTCGGTGCCCTGGCCCTGGATATCGAGTGCCGTGAAGGCGCGCGTCATGTTCTCGATCTGCGTCACCGTATCGGCGCGCGTCGCGAACAGCTTGAGGTCGACCGCCACATTGTCGAAATAGGCCTGCACCTGATCGAGCCCGGACTGCACCGAGGCGTCCATGCGCTCCTGCCGCTGCTGCTCGACCGTCTGCAGGCCGATCGTGTAAGCCGCCGCGCCGATGCCAAGTCCGACCACCAGTGCCGAACCGATCAGGGCCAGCGGCAGCTTGTGGGCGATCTTGAAGTTGGACAGGAAGCTCATCGACGGCTGCTCCGTATGACAGGGAGGAGAGCCACTGGTCGCGCCAATTGCGCGCAGCCGATCCCTCCCCCAAAAGGACCGAAATTTATGCCGAAACTATAGGCAGTGGGGGGTGAACAACTCCCTAAGGAGATTTGCGTCCGGACCCGGTAGATCCGCGACTAGCTGAGCGCGCCGATGACGGCTTCGATACGCTTCTTCATCGTGCCGGCGTCGAACGGCTTGATGATGTAGTTGTTGACGCCAAACGAGATCGCCTCTTTCACCTGTTCCTTGTCGGAACGGCCGGTCGCCATGATGAACGGCATGCTGGCGGTCTTGGGATGCTTGCGGATGACGCGCAGCAGCGTCAGCCCGTCGATATCCTCCATGTTCCAGTCCGAAATGATCAGATGGACATTGGATTTCTCGAGCTTGCCCAAAGCATCGCGGCCGCTCTTGGCTTCGATGATGTCCTTGAAGCCCAACTGGGTCAGGATGTACTTGCAGATGCCCCGCATCGACTGCTGGTCATCCACGATCAGGACGCTGACATCGCTCGCCTTGGGCATTCTACGCAGAACCCTTCAGGTGCCAGAAAACGGAACGCGGCACATGCCCGAAGCTAGGGGCAAAGCGTTACCATTCCCTCAACCGCGCTGCTCGCCTTACGCCGCCGATCTGAGCCGGCTGAGCGCCGTCGCGAGCTTGAGGGCGATCGCCTCGACCGGCGCCTGCTCGACCACCGCGCCTTCCTCGAAGGCGACGCGCGGCATGCCGTAGACCAGCGCCGAAGCCTGCGACTGCCCCACGGTATAGGCGCCCCGCTCGCGCATCAGCTTGAGCCCGCGGGCGCCGTCGCGGCCCATGCCGGTGAGGATGGTCCCCACCGCCATGCTGCCCACCGTCTGCGCCACGGATTCGAACAGCACGTCGACGCTGGGTCGATGCCCGGAGGTCAGCTCGTCCTGCGTCAGCCGGCATTTGAGCTGGCCCGAGCTGCGCTCGACCCGCAAATGCCAGTCGCCGCGCGCCACATAGGCCTTGCCCGGCTCGAGCGGCATGCGATCCTCGGCCTCGAACACCCGCACGTCGCTGAGCTCGTCCAGCCGCGCCGCAAAGCGCGTGGTGAAGCCGGCCGGCATATGCTGGGCGATGACGATGGGCGGGCAGTCGGGCGGCATGTCGCCCAGCACGACGCGGATCGCCTCGACGCCGCCGGTCGATGCACCGATGGCGATCACCGAGCCCGCCGGGCCTGCCGCAGTGCGCAGCTTCTGGCTGGCCGCCGGCTTGGGCACGAGACCGCGCCGCACATCCGACGTCGCCGCCGCCCGCACCTTCTCGCGCAGATTGGCGCCGAACGCTTCGAGCCCGCCGGCGAGATCGGTCGACGGCTTGGCGACGAAATCCACCGCCCCCAGCTCCAGCGCCAGCAGCGTCTCGCTCGCCCCCTTGGTGGTCAGCGTCGAGACCATCACCACCGGGATCGGGTGCAGGCGCATCAGCTTGTCGAGGAAGGCCAGCCCGTTCATGTTGGGCATTTCGATGTCGAGCGTCACGACGTCCGGATTGAGCGCCTTGATCTTTTCGCGCGCATCGATCGGATCGACCGCGGTGCCTACCACCGCGATGTCGCCGTCACGACCGAGCGTGCGGCTCAGCACTTCGCGGATCACCGCGCTATCGTCGACGACCAGTACCTTGATGCTCATGCCGCGTCCTTCGCCCGCTCGCTGCGGGCCTGATAGATGGTCTTGCCGACGAGCCGGAAGCCGGCCCCGCCCGCGCCCAGATTTTCCGAATGCCCGATATAGAGGAAGCCGCCCGGCGCCAGGATCTGGCCGAGCCGGCCGAACACCTCGCCCTGCGTCGGCTTGTCGAAATAGATCGCCACGTTGCGGCAGAAGATGGCGTCGAACGGCCCCTTCATCGGCCACGCGCCCATCAGGTTGAGCGGCTTGAACGAGACCAGCGAGGCCACCCCCTGCGGTACCCGCACGCGCCCGCCATCGATCCGCTCGAACAGCCGCGCCCGCTCCGGCGACAGCCCGTTGAGCTCGGATTCGGGATAGATGCCGCTCGCCGCCTTGGCGATCACCGAAGTGTCGATGTCGGTGGCGAGGATGCGGAAATCCCAGCGCTTGAGGTCGGGGTAGGCCGCCAGCAGCGACAGCGCGATGGTGTAGGGCTCCTGCCCGGTCGAGCAGCCGGCCGACCATATCCGCAGGCGCTTCGAGGAAGCGGATGTCCGGCTCCGCACCAGCTCGCCGACATAGTCGACTAGGTGAGTGAAATGATGTTCTTCGCGCCAGAAGCGCGTCAGGTTGGTGGTCAGCGCGTTGACGAAGTCCTGCGCGTCGTCCGGCGTGCCCGAGCGCTCGAGATAATCGAGATAGGCCTCGAACGACGGCAGCTTCATGCCGCGCACGATCTTGCTCAGCCGAGCGATGACCAGCGTCCGTTTCGCATCGGAAAGCGAGATACCCGCGACTTCATAAAGCCGCGTCCGGATGCGTTCGAACTCGCGCTCGCCCAGCGCAAACTCGTTTGGATCCATCATCCCCCGTTCGCCCTCTGCTGCCGGCGTGCCGGCAGCGTCATGGCCCGTTCCGCCTGCCCCTCGAGCGAGGTCACTTGCGTGTCGAGCCGGCTGATCGCCCCACTGCCCTCATCGAGAGCGCCGGCAATCATGTCGGTCTCATTGCTTAGATTCTCTAAATGGACCGTAAGGCCGAACAGAATATTTTTGAGTGCTTCCGCTTCCGCCACGCCGTTTTCCGACTGGCCTTTGCTGGTGCCGACGAGACTGCGGATTTCGCGTGCCGTCTTCTGGCTGAGCTGCGCGAGCGTGCGGACTTCGTCGGCCACCACCGCAAAGCCGGCGCCTTTTTCACCTGCCCGCGCCGCTTCTACCGCTGCATTGAGGGCGAGCAGGTTGGTGCGGAAACTCACATCCTCGATGGCCGCCACCAGCCGGTCGATCTCGACCACCGTGCCCTGGGCGCTGCCCGCTGCCGCGCTCGAGCGCTGCGCCGCGTGCGCCGCTTCGCCCAGCGCGCCGCGCGCTTCGCGCTCGATGCTGCGCGCCGCCTTGGCCCGGTCGCGGCCGCGCTCCAGCGCGTCGCCCGCCGATTTGAGCCCGCCGCGCGTCGTGCTGACCGCCAGCGACATGCCCTGCACGGCGTCGCGATATTTGTCGATGGCGTTGAGCACCGCGTCCATCTTGTGCTCGAGCCGCTCGCGCGCCTCGGCGTGCTCGTCGCGCTCCTCGCTCAGGGCCGCGATGAGGTCGGCAATGTCGCGCACCTGCGGGGCGATGCCCGAATTGGCGGTGCGCAAAGTCGCCGGCAAGGCCTCGCCATTGCCCAGCCGCGCCAGCGCCGATACGCCCGCGTCGAGGGTTTCGAGCCCTTCCATCAGCGCCCGCAGCGCCGGCGAGCCGGCCAGCGCCCGCGCATCGAAGCGGAAGCCCGTCTGCCCGCCCGCGAGCGCCGCCACGAACGCATCGAGATCGTCGTCGTCGATGAAGGCGCCCGCCGGGATCAGTTCGATCACCGTGCGCCCGCCCGCCGGCCGGTGCTGCGCCGCGTGGCGCACATCGCCGAGCCGCACCAGCTCCTCATCCGCCATGCCGCCGCCCGCCCGGTAGCCCGGCCCGAACAGCACATCGAGGCTCGCGCCCTCGATCGCCCGCGGCTCGAGCGCCGTCAGCCCGCGGCTGGCCCCGAGGATTTCACCCTCCGCCGTCGCCACCAGCGCCGGCTGGCTCAGCCCCATGAAGGCCATCTTGAACTGGCTCGCCCGCTCCAGCCGCCCGGCGAGATTGGCGACGATCGCCTCGATCGTCACCCCGTCGCGCAAATCCGCCTTGCTCGCGGCGCCCACCGCCCGGCCGAGTTCGGCCAGCTTGCGCTGATAGGCTCGCTCGGTCACCCGGCCGACCGTGAGGCTGGCCCAGAACGCCGCAAATGCCGCGATCACGGCCGCCAGCACGCCCAGCCAGTCCAGACCGAAAGTCGTCAGCGCTGCCCCCGCAGCAATGAAGCCTGCGAGCCAGATCAGGTTGACGATGAGCGCGACTCTGGTGCGGCGCATCCGGATTTTGACGGGTCGAATTCTGCGATTCGACCCTAAAATCGGAATGGTTAACCAAATCTAACCGAGTTCTTTCCCCGGTAAGATTTCGGCAAGACCCGCCGGGTTTCCCCCAGCTTAGAAGAGTTCGATGTCGTCCTGCACCGGCGGCCGTGTGACCGCGGCGCGGCGGCTGCCCACGATCGACAGTTCTTCCCGTTCCACCGTCGATGCCGCGGCGCTGTCGAGCCGCTTGACGAAAGCCCGCCCTGAGAACGGCTTGAACATCACCCGGCGGGCAAAGGCGCCGCCGACGTCCTCGCCGGCGATGCGGTAACCTTCATTGGTGAGGAACTCGTGCACGAACTCGATGTTCTTGGCGCCCACATCGGTCAGCGCCGAATTGATCAGCCCGCCGCCGAACACCTTGATCTCGAGGTTGCCCTTGCGGCCGCTGCCGCGTGTCAGCACCTTGTTGATGAGTTGTTCCATGGCGAACGCGCCGTAGCGGGCCGAGGCGCCGTAGCGGTCCTTGGCGTTGCCGGAGGGTTCCGCTAGGAGGAAGTGGTTCATGCCGCCCACCCGGGCTTCGGTATCGCGCACGCAGGCCGAAACGCACGACCCCAGGATGGTCGAGAACGTCAGATCCTCTTCGCCTCCCACGAGGCAATCGCCCTGGTGGATCGTGGTCACGACGCCGCGATCGAAGGCGTGGGCAGCGGTCGGGCTGGAACTCATAGTCTTTTCAGAACCCTGACAAGGATATCATCAGAATAGGGGCCGATTCCTTAGGGAACTTCTAACCAGTTTCGGCAACCATGATCGAAACACCCGCCTGGCAAGAAGAGCTTTAGACTTCTGCCGTATAGGTAGTGTGTACAGGGGTCAGGCCGTCTATGTCGCTGCAGAAGCTCGCACGTGAACTCGAAGAAACCGCGCGTCAGACCGCCGCGATGGTCGAGGGCATCACCTACGCGCTCGAGGTCCTCGCCGATCGCTCGCTGGGCTGCGAAGACGGCCGCAAGGAAGCCGTGACCATGATCGTCAACGCGCTGCAGGGCCAGGACCGCATCGAGCAGCGCTGCCAGAACATGGCCCTCGCCGTCCGCCAGTTCGCCCTGCTGCCGGCCACTGCGCCGGAATCCGACTATGACGAAATCTGGGCCAACCTCGTGCTGGACGAACTGCGTGTACCGGCCTTGTCGGGCATCGCGGCCAGCCCGTCGAACGGCGACGTGGATCTGTTCTAGGGCTCGATAGAGCCGAAGCCAAACACCCCCTCGCCAAGCGCCGCTACGGGCTAGCGCCCTAGCTTCGCTATCCTCCCCCACCAGGGGGGAGGATGACATCGCGCAAGCGGCACCTCTTGATGGCGATGAAGTCGGCACTGACATCCTCCCCCTCGGTGGGGGAGGATAGCGGAGCTCAGGCGAAGCCTTAGCGCAGCTTGGTGAGGGGGTGTTTGCTCTCAGTCGGGCGAAAACAAGAGGGCGCCTGATGGCGCCCTCATTCACTGAACTGAACTGCCGTTCTAGCTGTCCATCTTCGCGCCGGACACCACCGCATGCAGGTCGATCAATCCGACCATGCGGCTCTCATGCGTGACGATACCGTTGAGCAATTCCGTATCCATCGTGTTGCCCTCGGGCACGTTGTGGATGTCGTCCTTGCTGACCGTGAGGATGTCGCTGACAGCATCGACCAGGATGCCGACCCATTTGTCGCCGACCGACATCACCACCACCACATGGTTCTTGGTGGGCGAGGTCTGGCCTTCGCCGAAGCGGGCGCGCAGGTCGAAGATCGGCACGATGGTGCCGCGTAGATTGATTACGCCGCGCACATAGTCGCGCGTGTTGGGCAGCGGCGTCGCCCCGTTCCAGGCGCGGATCTCGCGCACCGTGGTGATCTCGACGCCATAGGTCTGCTCGCCGATGGAGAACGCGATCAGCTGCAGCGAGTTCTGCGCATTGACCTGGGCGTTGCTGCCGTAATCGTCCTTGAGTGCGAGGTTTTCCATCTTCGGTTCCTTCTGTCGCCCGTTCTAGGCTGCGTTCTTGTGAATGGTCTGGGCCTTGAGGCCCTGCACGTCGACGATGAGCGCCACATTGCCATCGCCCAGGATAGTGCCGCCGGCGATGCCCTCGATCGACTGGAAATTCTCTTCGAGGCTTTTGATCACCACCTGCTGCTGGCCGATGATGTCATCGACGATCAGCGCCACCTTGAGGCCGCCCTCGGCTTCGCACAGCACCACGAAGCGGTTGGCGAGCTCAGTGCCGTCGCCCAGCTTGAAGCGTTCGGCGAGGTCGACGACCTGCACATATTCGCCGCGCACGCGCAGCACTTTGGCGCCCGACGGCGCCTTGCCGAAATCGGCGCGCGAGCACTGGATGGTTTCCACGATCGACGACAGCGGCACCACGTAGGGCGACGGCCCCACCTTGACCAGCATCACGTCGAGCACCGCCAGCGTCAGCGGCAGGCGCAGCGTCATGCGCGTGCCCTGCCCGGTGCGCGATTTCACGTGCACCGAACCGCCGATCTTCTTGATGTTGGAGAGCACCACGTCCATGCCAACGCCGCGGCCGGAAATGTCGCTCACCGCTTCAGCGGTCGAGAAGCCCGGCGCAAAGATCAGCTGATCAATCTGCTCGTCGGTCGGCGTGATGTCCTGCGCCACGATGCCCTTGTTGCGGGCCACCTGCAGCACGCGCTCGCGGTTGATCCCGCCGCCATCGTCCTCGACGGCGATCAGAATGTTGCCGCCCGCCTGTTCGGCCGACAGCCGGATGGTGCCGATCTCGGGCTTGCCCATGCCGCGGCGCTTCTCCGGCGTCTCGATGCCGTGGTCGGCCGAGTTGCGGATCATGTGCGTCAGCGGATCGCTGAGCTGCTCGATCACCGTCTTGTCGATCTCGGTGGTCTCGCCGATGGTCTCGAGCTTGATCTTCTTGCCGGTCTTGGTGGCCAGTTCGCGCACCAGGCGCGGCATGCGCGAGAACACCGATTTGACCGGTTGCGCGCGGATCGCCATCACCGAATCCTGCAGGCCGCGCGTCGTCTGCGCCAGCACTTCGAGGCCGCGCACCAGTTCGGTGTAGCGGGCCCGCAGCGTATCGTCCATCTGCTGGGTCAGCATCGACTGGGTGATCACCAGCTCGCCCACCATGTTGACGACGCGGTCGACCTTGTCGAGATCGACGCGGATCGACTGCACGCCGCCGCGGCGCTCGTCAGGGCCGGTGCGGCGATCGTCTTCGTCGACCACCGAGAGCACCGGGGCATGCTCGGACTCGTGCTCGGCCGCCTTCATCGGCTTGGGTGCCGGTGCCAGGGCCGGGGGCGGCGCTGCGCGCTTGGGCGCCTCGGCCTTCACCACGTCGGCGAGATCGGCAAAACTCAGCGGCGCCTCTTCCACGGCCGGCTCGGGCGCGGCGGGGGACGTCACGATGGCGGCAAGCTCGACCAGCGATGCCGGCACGGCGGCGGCCTTGCTCGTCAGCTGCGTGATCGACAGCTCGCAATTGCCGTCGACGAACTCGAACACTTCCGCGATCGATTCATGCGTCGCGTCCGGCGACACCAGCGTCAGGTCCCACGTGCAGTAGATGCCGAACGGCTCGAAATCGGCGAGCGGCGGCACTTCCCTGAGCTTGGCCTCGACCGACAGCTCGCCCAGATTGGCCAGCTCGCGGAACAGCAGCAGCGGATCGTTGGCCCGCGCATAGAGCTCGCTGTGCGGCGCGAAATGGATCTCCCAATGACCCTTTTCGACCTTGAGCGGCATGTGCACGAAACTGTCCTCGACCGGCTCGGGCTCGGCCGCGCCGATACCGCCATCGAGATTGACCATCACCGGCACGAAATCGATGTCGAACTCGTCGATCGCCTCGCCGCCCGCCTCGTCATCGCCACCCTTGGCCTCGCCGGCGGTGCCGTTGCTCAAAGCGTCGAACTGCCGGCGCTCGTCGGCGCCATATTCGGCGCCCAGCTTGGCGCCCGATTTAGCCGCATTGACGAAGTCGGCGACGAGGTCGTTGGCGCGGATGCACAGCGCCGTGGTCGAATCGGACAGCTCGACCCGGCCCTCGCGCACATGGTCGAGCAGCGTCTCGTAGGCATGCGCGAACGCCACCAGCTCGGAAAAGCCGAAAGCCCCGCCGCCGCCCTTGATCGAGTGGATGGCGCGGAACACCGCGTTCAGCCGGTCGGAAGTGCGCTCACCCGCTTCGATCGCCGCGAATTGCTCTTCCAGATCGGTGAGCAGCTCCGAGCATTCGTCGAAATAGGTGGCCTTGAAGTCGTCCAGATCGCTCAAGAGAGGCTTTCCCCTTCTGGGTCAGCGCCCAAAATCAGTGCACCACGCGGTGGATCACCGAGATCAGCTTTTCGGGGTCGAAGGGTTTGACGATCCAGCCGGTACCGCCGGCGGCGCGGCCCTGGTCGCGCTTGTCCTGGCTGGTTTCGGTGGTGAGGATCAGGATCGGCAGTGAATTGTGCTCGCCCGAGGCGCGCACATGCTTGATGAACTCGATGCCGTCCATCACCGGCATGTTGATGTCGGTGATCACCACGTCCACGGTTTCGGACGCCAGCACGTCGAGGCCCTTCTGGCCGTCCTCGGCTTGCAGCACCTCGAACCCCGCATTGGAAAGCGTGTGGTGCAGCATGGCGAGGATCGTGCGGGAATCGTCAACCGTGAGGACGCGCATGCGCCTACCCTTTCATCAATTCGGAAAAGCTGTCGCGCAGACCCAGGCGGTCGATGGCGGCAAGCATGGGGGGACTGGCCCCGGCAATGGCGAAGGCAAAACTGTTGCGGCGCGACGTTTCCGCCGCGCTGACCAGCATGAACAGGGCATTGGTGGCGACGCGCTCGACGTGGCTCGCATCGACCTCGACCGCACCGAGCTCGACGGCGTCGATCAGCCCGTCGCGCACGATATCGAGCGCGTCGAGATCGACGATCGCCGGCAGCGCCACGATCTTGCCTTGCGCCATTTCGGCCATGGACACCCAAACCCCAAGGGAGTTTCCCCTAGGGAGAGTGTCCATGGGAACGGTTTAAGAAGTGCTAACCGTACGGGCCGTGGCACGGCCAAAATCGCCGGTTTCAGGCCCCTTTGACCGCCCTGAGGATCGGCCCGGCATCGCGTTCCACATCGAACGCCTCGAGCGTCGGCGGCGACCACGCCGGCTTCTGGTCCTTGTCGACCAGCACCGCCCGCACCCCCTCGGCAAAGTCCGGCCGCCGCGCCATCGTGCCGGCGAGCCGCAGATCCATCGCCAGCGTCCTGGTCACGTCCATCCAGCGGCGGGCATAGTGCTGGGCAAAGAACGTCGCCACCAGCGAGCCGGGCGAGCGCGTCCCAAACAGCGCCGAAATCTCGGCCAGTTCCGGCACCGCCGCCACCGCATCGAGGAAATCGGCCGGCGATTCGGCCTCGCCCACCAGCCGGTCGGCCAGAGCGCAGAACGGCGCATCGCCACCCACGATCGTCTCGGCCTCGAGCAGCCGTACGATGGCCGTCCTAGGGTCGCTCGATTCGGCGGCAAGCCTGAGCCCGGCGCGGAAATCCTGCACCCGCTCCGGCGCCATCACCGCATCGGCCAGCCCCAGCGCCACCGCGTCGGACGCGCCGACGCTGACGCCGGACATGGCGAACAGCAGCGCCCGGTTGAGCGGCGCCTTGGCGAGGATGGCGCTGACGCCCACATCGCAGAAGAACCCGATCGCCGATTCGGGCATGGCAAACCGCGCTCCCGGCTGGGTGACGCGGATTCCGCAATGGCCGGCAATCCCGATGCCGCCGCCCATCACGATACCGTGGCTGAGCGCCACCAGCGGCTTGGGATAGGTCGCGATCAGCCGGTTCATCTCGTATTCGGCCGCGAAATAGCCCTCGGCTTCGTCGAATTTCCCCGCGACCGCCAGCGCGCGCGCCGCCCGCACATCGCCGCCCGAGCAAAAGCCCTTGGGCCCGTTGCCGGTGAACAGCACCGCCGTCACCGCCGGATCGTCGCGCCAGCGGATGAGCGCGGCCGCAATCCCGTCGATCATGCCGCGCGACAGCGCATTGATCGCCTGCGGCCGGTTGAGGGCAATGAGGCCCAGCGGCCCGTCGGTGGCAATATCGAGTTCGTCGGTCATGCGGGGTGTTCTAGCGGGAGGTTGAGCGAGCGCCAACCTCAACTGTCCGCGCAAGCGGCTCCCCCCACCCACCATGCGTCGCATGGTCCCCCCTCCCCGCAAGGGGGAGGGAGAACCGACTGAACCGTCCGTTTGCGTGGGATCATCCATCAGCGTGCACAAAACCTTCAGTCAATTCTCCCTCCCCCTTGCGGGGAGGGGGGACCGGCGAAGCCGGTGGGTGGGGGTAGCCACAGAAGTGGAGCCCTCGATCCTCCCCTTCATTCTCCCGTTCCCCGCCACCCGCATCAATGCTATCCCCCGCGCCATGCCTTACGCCCCGCTGACCAACGTCCATCTCACCGGCATCGCCCGCGACCTCGCCCAACGGGCCGACGACAACAAGCCCATCCGCATCGGCGTCATCGGCTCGGGCGAAATGGGCACCGACCTCGTCACCCAGGGCATGCTGATGCGCGGCGTCGAGATCGCCGCGATCGCCACCCGCCGACCGCACACCGCGCTCGAAGCCACCGCCATCGCCTATGGCGACACCAGCCACGCCGTCGAAGCCGACACGCTGAGCAAGGTCTCGGCCGCCATCGGCCAGCACAAGCTCGCCATCACCTCCGCCGAAACGCTGGTGCAGACCCCCGAGATCGACGTCGTCATCGACGCCACCGGCAAGCCCGGCGTCGCCGCCGACTACGACCTCATGGCGATGGAGCACGGCAAGCATCTGGTGATGATGAACGTCGAAGCCGACGTCACCATCGGGCCCTACCTCAAGAAGGAAGCCGACCGGCTGGGCGTGATCTACTCCGTCGGCGCCGGCGACGAACCGAGCTCCTGCATGGAGCTGATCGAATTCGCCACCGCGCTCGGCTACCGCATCGTGTCGGCCGGCAAGGGCAAGAACAACGCGCTGAACCACGACGCCGTGCCCGACGACTACCGCATCGAGGCGCAGCGCCGGAACATGAACCCGCGCATGCTGGTCGAGTTCGTCGATGGCTCCAAGACCATGGTCGAGATGTGCGCCATCGCCAATGCCACCGGCCTCGTCCCCGATATCCCGGGCATGCACGGCCCGAAAGCCGATCGCGACCAGATGGTCAAGGTGCTGATCCCCAAGGCCGATGGCGGCATCCTCGACAAGAAGGGCGTCGTCGACTTCACCATCGGCAAGGGCGTCGCCCCGGGCGTCTTCGTCATCGTCGAGGCCGAGCACCCGCGCATCATCGAGCGCATGGACGATCTCCATGTCGGCACCGGTCCCTATTACTCCTTCTTCCGGCCCTACCACCTGACCTCGCTCGAGGTGCCGCTCACCGCCGCCAGAATCATGCTCTACGGCAAGCCCGACATGGTGCCGCTGCCCAACCCGGTGGCCGAAGTCTGCGCCGTGGCCAAGCGCGACCTGAGCGTCGGCGAAACCTTCGATGCCATCGGCGAAACCTGCTATCGCAGCTACATCATGACCATCGGCGACGCCCGGGCGCAGCACGCCGTCCCGGTCGGCCTGCTCGAAGGCGGCAAGGTCATCGCCCCCGTGAAAAAGGGCGTGCTCCTCACGCAGAAGAACGCCGCACCAGACCAGTCCACGCGCCTCTACGCCTTGCGCCAGCGGCAGGATCAGATGCTGGGGCTTGCGGGGTAGTGCGATGGACAAGGCGGAGTTTGACGGCTTGTTCGACAGCCTTGTCCTCGACCCGCTTTCTGACATCGGATTTCGGTCAAAGGGAAAGTCGCTCCACTTTTCGGATGACTCGACCACAATCGCGCTGATCCGGTTGGGCGGGCGCATGGCAAGTCCGGGTACGACTGCACACGTTCTCTGCTTTAGGCATTCGTTCTTGCGGGACCTTTCCGAGCAGATACCACGAGAGCCATCCTCAAACCCTTTCGACTACCCGTTCAAGTTCGACCCCGCAGCGCTACTCTCGGTCCAGCCATCCAGTTGGACCTACTCACCTCATAACTTGCACTTCCCCAAAGGGCGCTTCGCGTGGGACGAAGCATCGCTACCGGAAGTCAAGAACTGGGCGGCTTCGCTTTGCCAGTTGATCGAGGGCAGGTTTGTTCCGTGGGCCCACCAGATGTCGCCCCAAACAGCGCTCGAACAGATTGAACACCACGGCGAGCACGCATGGTGCGAGCGGCTTTGGATCGAAGACCACCGGCGACATCTCGCGATCTAAGTCGATTGCAACGCCTCAATCCAGCGTCTGCCGATATCGCAGCATCGCGATCAGCGAGATCACCACCAGGATCGCCGTCAGCGCCAGGCTCGCGCCGCCGACATCGCCGATATTGCCGCCCTTCAGCATCACCGCCCGGATGATGCGCAGGAAATGCGTCGCCGGCACACCCTGGCCGATGAACTGCGCCCAGCCCGGCATGCCGGCGAACGGGAACATGAAACCCGAGAGCAGGATCGAGGGCAGGATGGTGAAGAACGATAGCTGCATCGCCTGCATCTGGTTGCGTGCCGCCGTCGAGATCAGGAAGCCGAGCGCCAGATTGACCACGATGAACAGGTTGAAGCCGATGAAGAAGGCCCACCAGCTGCCATCGAACGGCACGTGGAACACCAGATAGGCCGAGATCAGGAACACGATGGTCTGCACATAGCCGACGAACACATAGGGCAGGATCTTGCCCAGCATCACCTCGAACGGCCGTACCGGGGTGGCGATCAGCATCTCCATCGTGCCACGCTCGGTCTCTTTGACGATGGCGACCGCGGTGATCATCACCATGGTCATCGAGAGAATGATCGCCAGCAGGCCTGGAACGATGTTCGTCGAGGTCTTGCCCTCGGGGTTGTATTCGCGGTGTACCGAGATCGAGAAAGGCGGCGGCGCCGATGCAATCGCCAGCGGTCCGACGAGCACCTGCTGCGTCGCCACATTGACGATGCCCGACAGCGCCGCGGCCGCCCCGCCGACCGCTGATGGGTCGGAGGCGTCGGCCGCGATAAGGATTTGCGGCGAGCGGCCGCGCACCACGTCGCGCTCGAAATTCTGCGGGATCACCACCACGAAGTTCGCTTCGCCGCGGCGCAGCGCCTCCTCGCCGGCGGCCGTCCCCGCCACCTGGCCGCGGAAATCGAAATAGTCCGATTGCTGCATGCCGGCGATCACCGCCCGGCTTAGCGGCCCGTTGTCGCCCATCTCGACCAGCGTCGGCAGATGCCGCGGATCGGCATTGATGGCGAAGCCGAACAGGAACAGCTGGATCAGCGGCAGCCCGATCATCATCCCGAAGGTGACGCGGTCGCGCCGCATCTGGATGAATTCCTTGTAGAGCACCGCTCCAAAGCGACGGAAGGAGAAGCCGTGGCCCGCGCGACTCCTGGCCGGCGCGGCCTTGGCCGGTAGCGTCGTCGGCGCCTCGGCCTTCGTATGTCTGGGCAAATGGATGTTCATGCCGCCACCGCCGGGTCGGCGGCGAAATTGTCGCGCGCGCCCGCCATCAGGTAGATGAAGGCTTCTTCGAGCCCGGCAACCTGCAGCGTCCAGCGATGCGTGCCCTCGGCCTTGAGCCGCTCGACCGTTTCGTTGAGCCTGGCTTTGTCGGTCCCCGACACGTGCAGCACGGCGCCGAAGCGCGCTACCTGCTCCACGCCCGGCTCCGTCTTCAACCGCTGCTCCAGTCCGGCGAGATCGGGGCCTTCCACCCGCCACGTCTCGAGCCCCACCATCTCGGGAATCTTCGCCGACGGCCCGTCGATCAGCTTCTTGCCATAGGCGATGTAGGTAATGAAATCGCACTGCACGGCCTCATCCATGTAGTGCGTCGAGACCAGCACCGTGACGCCGCGGGCGCTCAGCCGCCTGATCTCGTCCCAGAAATCGCGCCGCGCCTTGGGGTCGACGCCCGCCGTCGGCTCGTCGAGCAGCAGCAATTGCGGCTCGTGCAGCAGGCACGCGCTCAGCGCCAGCCGCTGCTTCCAGCCGCCCGACAGCGAGCCGGCCAGCTGCCTCTGCCGGTCCGCCAGCCCGAGATCGGCCAGCGCCTGGTCGACGCGCTCCTTGCGCTTGTCGAGCCGGTACATGCGCGCCACGAAATCGAGATTCTCGCGGATCGTCAGATCCTCGTAATACGAGAATTTCTGCGTCATGTAGCCGACTTCTTCCTTGATCCGCGCCGCCTCGCGCCGCACGTCGAAACCGAGGCAGGTCCCCTCGCCCTCGTCCGGCGTCAGCAACCCGCACAGCATGCGGATCGTCGTCGTCTTGCCCGAGCCGTTCGGTCCGAGGAAACCGTAGATCGCCCCCTTGGGCACGCGGATGTCGAAATGATCAACGACGGTGCGCTCGCCGAACCGCTTGGTCAGCCCGCGCACGTCGATGACGGGCTCCTCGCTCATGGGGTGAGCCCGATCGATACCGGCTGGCCCGGCAGAATGCCGTTCTGTTCGGTCAGCACCGCCTCGGTCTCGAACACCAGCCGGTTGCGCTCATCGCGCGAATAGATGATCGGCGGAGTGAACTGTGGGTCCGACGCGAAATGGCTGATCGTCGCCATCAGCCCGGCGGCGCAGCCGTCGCAGGTGACGCTCACCTGCTGGCCCAGGGCGAATTGCTGGCGGTCCGCCTCGTTGACATAGAAGATCACCTTCATCGCCGCCGCGCCGCTCAGCGAGGCCACCGGCACGCCCGCACCCGCCACCTCACCGGCCGAAAAGAACAGCTTCTCGATCCGCGCATCTTCCGGCGCCACCACGCTGCGATTGTCGAGCGCCGCCCTGGCGGTCGCCGCATCGGCCTTGGCCGCCGCAAGATTGGCTTCCGCGGCGATCACCTGCGCGTCGCGCGCCGGCAGCCGCGATACCTTGAGCTGCGCCTCGAGCTGGTCGACTGCCGCCTGCGCGGCCTGCGCCGTCGCCTTGCTCTGGTCGAGATTGGCGACCGGCGTCAGCCCGCGATCGAACAGGTCCTGCGTGCGCGCCAGATTCTGCTGCGCCAGACTCAGATCGGCCTTGGCCTTGTCGAGCTGCGCCTGGGTGACCGCAATCTCTTCCTGCCGGCTGCCGGTCTGCAGGTTCTGCAACGTCGCGTCCGCCGCATCGGCGCGCGCCTTGGCGGCGTCGTACTGCGCCTGCTGCTGGCTCGTCTCCAGCACGAACAGCACGTCGCCCTTGCGCACCAGTTGCCCCTCGCTCACCGCGATCGACGCGATGGTGCCGGCCGTGGGGGCCGCGGCGTAGACATAGTCATCCTCGACATAGCCGTTCCAGCTCGGCGGCGCCGGATGGCCCAACCCCGGAACGAAGGCCAGCAGACCCATGGCCCAGGCGAAAAATTCGTTCATCACTCAAACTCCCTGACGCTGGGGCCGAACATCGCGCTCATGACGACATGAACCGGCGATCGCTGGCCGGCAGGCTGAGCCCGTCGAACAGGATGGCGAGATGGTTGTCGATCAGCCTGCCGATCTCGATGCCCCCCGCCGGCATGATCCCGAAGACCTCCGCCAGCATCATGTGCAGCACCAGCGGCCCGACCAGCGAGCGGATGGTCAGCGCTGGATCGACCGGACGGAAATAGCCTTCGCTGATGCCGTGGGCGATCAGCCGCTCGATCACCGGCAGCACCCGGTCCAGCACCGCCTCGCGATACATCTGGGCGAACTCGGGAAAGTTGATCATCTCGCGAATGAGCAGCCGCGGAATCGCCGCGACCTTGGGGTCGCTCAACCGCCCCGCCACCAGCTTGAGCGCCGTGCCGATCACCAGCCGCGGATCGCCCGCGTAATTCTCGAGCAACCCCAGCGCGTTGTCGGCGATGGGCACCACCGCGCGCTTCACCAGCCCCTCCAGCACCGCCTCCTTGGAGGGGAAATAGAGGTAGACCGCGCCCTTGCTCAGCCCGGCCCGCGCCGCGATGTCCTCGACCCGCGTCTGGGCGAAGCCCTTCTCGACGAACAGCTCGAGCGCCGCATCCAGCACCTCGTCCGGACGCGCCTCTGCCCGACGGCGGAATTTCGGGCCTTTTTCCTGCACAGGGTCGGCCAAGCGTGCCGCTCCAATAAATGACTCTTCGGTCAGATATAAATAACCGACTGGTCAGTTAGTTGCAAGGGGCGTTTTGGCTCCTGCCTTCGCGACCCGGATAAGCTAAGGAATCGCCCGAAACGGAGGAGCGGCGATGGGCTTGCAGACGATCCTTGCGGCCGGCCGGCAGGCCGTCACACGACTGTTGCAAACTCTCGCTTTTGCTCGCCGCCATCCAAGCCCGGGGGCGCCCATGTCCGAGATCGACGAGACCGAGAACTTCAAGCAGTCCGAAGCCGCGCAGATCGAGCGCATCAAGGCCGAGATCGCCGATTCCTTCGACGAAGAGCTGGAGATGCAGCTCGAGGAGGACCGCGTCGACGAACTCGTGGCCGACGAGCTGAGCACGCCCGGCACGCCGGACATCGACCGCCACGCCTATTTCCGCGAGCTGTTCAAGCTGCAGCACGAGCTGGTCCGCCTGCAGGACTGGATCCAGTACAAGAAGCTCAAGGTCGTCATCCTGTTCGAGGGCCGCGATTCGGCCGGCAAGGGCGGCGCCATCAAGCGCGTCATCCAGCGCCTCAATCCGCGCGTCGCCCGTGTCGTCGCCCTGCCGGCGCCCACCGAGCGCGAGCGCAACCAGTGGTATTTCCAGCGCTACGTGCCGCATCTGCCGACCGCCGGCGAAATGGTGCTGTTCGACCGCTCCTGGTACAACCGCGCCGGCGTCGAGCGGGTGATGGGCTTTGCCTCGGCCGCCGAGGTCGAGGAATTCTTCCGCTCCGTCCCCGAATTCGAGCGCATGCTCGTCCGCTCGGGCATCGTCCTCATCAAATACTGGTTCTCGATCACCGACTCCGAGCAGGAGTTCCGCTTCAAGATGCGCATCCAGGATCCGCTCAAGCAGTGGAAGCTCTCGCCCATGGACATGGAAAGCCGCGTACACTGGGAGGACTACACCAAGGCCAAGGAAGAGATGCTGGCCCGCACCCACTCGCCCGAGGCGCCCTGGTGGGTGGTGCAGGCGGTGGACAAGAAGCGCGCCCGCCTCAACATGATCTCGCATCTGCTGAGCCTCATCCCCTACGAGGATGTGCCCAAGGAGGACGTCTCGCTGCCGCCGCGCATCCATCACCCCGACTATGTCCGCCACCCGGTGCCGCCGGAACTGTACGTGCCGGAGAAGTACTGACTTCGGGCAGCCAGCACCCCTTCTCCCCTTGCGGGAGAAGGTGGATCGCGCGTCAGCGCGAGACGGATGAGGGGGTTTTCTCGACCGTCGCGGATGTGGAACCAACCCCTCATCCGGCGCTGCGCGCCACCTTCTCCCGCAAAGGGGAGAAGGGCACCGCGCGTGACGCATCCAGCCGCCGCACAGGACAAACGTCACCCAACCCCGCTAATCTGCCGCTCATCGAGGGCTCCCGCATGAACCACTACGATCTCATCGTCATCGGTTCCGGCCCGGCCGGACGGCGCGCCGCCATCCAGGCGGCCAAGCTCGGCAAGCAGGTCCTGGTGGTCGAGAACCGCCTGCGCGTCGGCGGCGTATCGGTGCATACCGGCACGATCCCCAGCAAGACGCTGCGCGAAACCGTGCTCAACCTTTCCGGCTGGCGCGAGCGCGGCTTTTACGGCCTCGCCTATCGCGTCAAGAAGGAGATCGAGGGCAAGGACCTCGGCGCCCGCCTGCGCATGACGCTCGACCACGAGATCAACGTGCTCGAGCACCAGTTCGCCCGCAACGGCGTCAAGACCCTGGCCGGCCGGGCTCGCTTCCTCGATCCGCACACCATGGCGGTGACCAATGCCGAGGAAGAGACCAGGATCGAGGGCGACAAGATCGTCATCGCCGTCGGCACCTCGCCCTTCCGTCCCGCCAATATCCCGTTCAACGATACGTCCGTGTTCGACAGCGACAATGTCGCCTCCGATCCACGGGTGCCGCGCAGCCTCACCGTGGTGGGCGCCGGCGTTATCGGGCTCGAATACGCCACCATCTTCTCTGCCCTCGACGTGCCGGTGACCATCGTCGAGCCGCGCGAGCACTTCCTCGAATTCATCGATCGCGAGATCATCGAGGAATTCGTGCACGAGCTGCGCAAGCGCGGCATGCAGCTCCGTCTCGGCGTCAAGGTCGAGGAGGTCGAGCTCGACGAAGCCGGCTGGACCGTCTCGACGCTGAGCGATGGCCGCAAGATCCGCACTGAAATGCTGCTCTATGCCGCCGGCCGCGTCGGCGCCACCGCCGATCTCGGGCTCGAGACCTGCGGCATCACGCCGGATGCACGCGGCCGGCTCAAGGTCGATCCGCTGACCTACCAGACGGCCGTGCCGCATATCTACGCCGCCGGCGACGTCATCGGCTTCCCCAGCCTCGCCTCGACCTCGATGGAACAGGGCCGCACCGCCGCCTGCCACGCCTTCGGCATCCCCATCCCCACCAAGCCCGAAATCTTTCCCTACGGCATCTATGCGGTGCCGGAGATTTCGACCGTCGGGCTGTCGGAAGAAGAAGTCCGCCAGAAGGGCTTTCACTACGAAGTGGGCATTGGCCGCTTCCGCGAAACCTCGCGCGGCCACATCATGGGCATCGAAGGCGGCATGATGAAGCTGATCTTCGACCTGCAGAGCCGCAAGCTGCTGGGCGCCCACATCATCGGCGAAGGCGCCACCGAACTGGTCCATATCGGCCAGGCCGTGCTGGCGCTGGGCGGCACGGTCGACTATTTCGTCGAAAACGCCTTCAACTATCCAACGCTGGCCGAGGCGTACAAGATCGCCGCGCTCGATGCGTATAACCGGATGCGGTAGGCGCATGTAGGGCGGGGTTCTAGTACTCCGCAACCTGCCCGTCCACTGCGTCATTCCCGCGAAGGCGGGAATCCAGGCGATGGTTCGGACGTCCGAGGGCCCGGTCTGGATTCCCGCCTTCGCGGGAATGACGTTGTGGGGGTGGGACCTCTGTGGTGACTGAACGTTTTCAAAGAACTCTCCCCTGAACAGCAGGCGAGTGGAAGGTCCGGACGGCCATGAGCCTCCGGGTGTTACCCTGCCGTGGCGCAAAGCTTCGCCACGGACGGAGAGCGCCGGGCGCCTCCGAATGTTTTAGCTAGGCGAGACGCCCAGCGCTTCTCCGCGCGGGATTTTTGGAACAGTCAGGCAGGGAGCAGGGTGAACCTGCCGCGACCCGAAGGCTGGACCTGGAGCAGCACGACTGCCGCTCCCCCACGCGTCCGCCGGCGCTTCGTCGGCACCCCGCGGTAGATGACGGACGCGGGGGTGAATGTAAGGCATGCTGGGGGGCGGGCAGCTCAGCGGCGGGGATTTGCGGTAGCGAGAGCGGGAAGACTTGTTGGGGCAGGACGTTGGCGTTGCTGATGGTGGGCAACTCGGTGGTCGCCTGACTGAGGGCAAACACCCCCTCACCAAGCTTGCTACGGGCCTGAAGGCCCTAGCGCCGCTTGGTGAGTGGGTT
Source organism: Pseudomonadota bacterium (assembly GCA_048498015.1). GTDB lineage: Bacteria > Pseudomonadota > Alphaproteobacteria > Rhizobiales > Devosiaceae > Devosia_A. Next base: position 19,484 of record JBEHYU010000003.1, on the reverse strand, counting down.
CTTGGCTTCAGTCGGAACGCCCCGCTTCAGCCGCACTACCCTGGCGTCCACCCTCCCCCTCGCCGCCGGTTCGGGATAAACCACTCCCCGCAACAGCGGAGACCCACATGGCCGATCTCGTCCTCCTCACCGGTATTTCCGGCTTTCTCGGCGGCCATGTCGCACTCGAGCTGCTGCGGCAGGGCTATGCGGTGCGCGGCTCGGTGCGCGACCTGGGCAAGGGCGACAAGGTGCGCGCCACCCTCGCGAAGGCCGGCGCAGATGTCTCGAAGCTCGAATTCGTCGCCCTCGACCTCAAATCCGATGCCGGCTGGACCGAGGCGATGGCGGGCGTGCGCTATTTGCAGCACACCGCCTCGCCCTTCGTGACCCAGATGCCCAGGGACAAGATGGAGCTGATCACCCCCGCGGTCGACGGCACGCGGCGGGCCCTGAGCGCCGCGCTCAAGGCTGAGGTCGAGCACATCGTCCTCACCTCCTCGACCGCCTCGGTGCTCTACGGCCATCCCAAGACCCGCACGGCGCCCTTCACCGCCGCCGACTGGACCGATCTCAACGGCCGCGACGTCAACGCCTACACCGAATCCAAGACCCGGGCGGAAAAGCAGGCCTGGCTGCTGGTGGACAGCGCCGGCCGGCACGACGACCTGACGGCCATCAATCCGGGCGCCATCTTCGGCCCGCTGCTCGACGACGATCCGGGCACCTCGGTCGCGCTGGTGAAGCGCCTGTTCGACGGCTCGCTCCCGGCCGCCGCCCGCATCGCCTTCGTGGTCGTGGATGTCCGCGATGTCGCCGCCGCCCACGTCGCCGCCATGACGGCGCCCGAGGCGCGCGGCCAGCGCTTCGTCATGGGCTCGGGCACCTATTCGCTGATGCAGATGGCCAACGTGCTGCGCCCGGCCATCCCCGAGCGCGCCGCCAGGATGCCGCGCTTCGAGGTGCCGGACTGGCTGGTCCGCATTGTGGGGGCGTTCGACAAGGATGTCCGCGGCAATCTGGGCGAACTCGGCGTGGTGAAACAGGCCGATTCCGCTCCCGTCGAGCGCCTGCTCGGGCGCCCGCTGATCAGCCCCGACGACTCCCTCATCGCCTCGGCCCGCACCCTGATCGCGCACGGCGTCGCCTGAGCAAACCTACCGAAAAAAGGGCTTTGCGGCGCGCCCTCCATTCGCTATGAAGCGCCCACCGTGCGGACGGGGCTGTAGCTCAGTTGGGAGAGCGCATCGTTCGCAATGATGAGGTCAGGGGTTCGATTCCCCTCAGCTCCACCAACGCACGGTTTTCCCCGAAATCGCAGGCTAAGCTGCCACCGCCGGCAGCGGGATCACGCGGCGGTGTTCTTCGCCGCGGCCGCAGCGCCAGCTGAGTTCGATTTCGCGGACCACACCGCGCGGCTTTTCGCCCAGGCTGGTGATGGTGAGCGCCGGGTCGATCTCGGCGAGGCCGGCTCGCAGCATCGCCTCGGCATCGTCGATATCGGCGTCGGCCAGTTGGCGGACCACTTCGTCGGACGAGAAATAGCGCTCGGCTTCGAGTTCGACATGGAACATGGCGGCCTCCTCGGGTTGGGAGGTGAAACGCCCCGGCGCCGCGATGGTTCGCTTATTTGCGCGGCGGCTGTCCGCCGATATAGCCCACGGCGTCCGCGCCGGCGGCGATTCCGGCCCGCACGCAGGCATCGAGGCCCTGCCCGCCGAGCTCGGCCGTGATGAAGGCCGCCGCGAAGGCGTCGCCTGCCCCGGTGGTATCGACGACATCGGAAACCGGCGCCGGCATCGAGATCTGCACCCCGTTGCGCCCGCCCACGGCGGCGCCCGCGACGCCGCGCTTGATGATGACGCGCGGATAGAAGCGGCCCAGCGTCTGCATCTGGAGATTGAGGTCGACCGAGCCGGTGAGCTCCAGCGCCTCGTCGAGATTGGCGAAGATGGTGCCGGTGCCGCTCGTCCATTTGAGGAAGGCCTCGGCGCCCACCTCGCGCAGGAAGCCGACCGAGGCCGGATCGAGCGCCGTGGCGATCTTGCGCTCGCGCGCTTCCTTGAGCAGCGCCAGCACGGCGGCGCGCGGCCCGGGCGTGAAGAACGAATAGCCCGAAACCAGCAGGATCCTGACGCCGTCGAGCAGCTCGAACGGCAGGTCATCCGGCGACAGGTTCAGGTTGGCGCCGCGATCGGTCAAAAAGCTCCGCTCGCCATCGGCATCGACGATCGAGATCAAGACGCCCGAGGGCAGATCGGGATCGGCGCCGAACACCGGCTCGACGCCCTTGCCGATGAAATAGGCCACCGAGGCATCGAGGTCGGCCGCCGCGACGCGCGACACGAACCGCACCTTCACGCCGAGCGAGGCCAGCCACACCGCCTGGTTGGCGCCCGAACCGCCCGGCCGCTGCCGGATGGTGGCGCGCCGGTCGGAGCCGCGCACCATCGGGCCCTCCGGCATGACGATGATGTCGGTGATGGTATCGCCGACGACGAGGACATCCGCGCTCATGCCGCCGCCCTCGCGCTCAGCGCCACCGCGATCGCGGCAGCGACGCGCGCATTGTTCTCGACCAGCGCGATGTTGGAGGTGAGGCTCACCCCACCGGTGAGCTCGAAGATGCGCTTCAGCAAAAACGGCGTCAGCGCCTTGCCGCCAATGCCGCCGCGCTCGGCGTCCCGTACCGCCGCCTCGATGTTGCTGGCGATCATGTCGGGATCGAGCGCATCGGCCTCGGGGATCGGGTTGGCGATCAGCACGCCGCCCAGCCCCAGCGAGAACTGCATGTCGAGCAGGTCCGCGACCGCCGCGGCCGTATCGCAGCGATGATCGACCTTGTGGCCGCTCTGGCGCGTCCAGAAGGCCGGGAAATCGTCGGTGCCGAAGCCCACCACCGGCACGCCGCGCGTCTCCAGCACTTCGAGCGTCTTGGGAATGTCGAGGATCGCCTTGGCGCCGGCGCAGACCACCGCCACGGGCGTCCGCCCCAGCTCTTCGAGGTCGGCCGAGATATCGAAGGTCGACTCGGCGCCCCGGTGCACCCCGCCAATGCCGCCGGTCGCGAACACCCGGATGCCCGCCATGTCCGACGCCATCATGGTGGTGGCGACGGTGGTGCCCGCTACCGCCTTGTTGGTCAGCAGCGCCGCCACGTCGCGGCGCGACGCCTTGGCGGCCGCCATGCCGGTTTCGGCCAGCCGCTGCAGATCGGCCGGCTCGAGCCCGATGCGGAAGGCGCCGTCCATGATCGCGACGGTCGCCGGCACTGCGCCGCCCGCGCGCACGATCGCCTCGACCTTGCCGGCCATACCCAGATTCTGCGGATAGGGCATGCCATGCGTAATGATGGTGGATTCGAGCGCCACCACCGGCTGCCCGGCGTCGAGCGCCTGGGCTACCTCGGGGCTGATCTTCACAAAGCTGTCGGAGGGCACGCGGGGCTGGTCCTTTCCGGGCCATTTGCCTTCTTAGAAAGCCCCAAGCCGATACCGTCAAGAGCTACCAAATCATGGCCGGCAAACTCTTGTCCGGCCGGGGTTTTGGCTCTAGGGTCCGCCTCAACTCCACCCTCGTTTTCGGGGCACTGCGCTGCATACCATGGTCACTGGTCCGGACCGGCCGCCCGACCCCGAGCCCCTTGCCGACGATCCCCTGCCCGGCGCGCGCTGCCGCTGCCTCGCTCAAGATTCCATACCGTTTCAAGCCGCCGCAACATGACCCCTGCGGCGGTTCAGCTTTTCCACCATCCCCGCGCCTGAGCGGGTTCGTGACAAGGAGACCCCACATGAAGACATCGCTCGCCTTGACCCTCGGCGCTCTGCTGCTCTCGAGCACCGCGGCGTTCGCCCAGGAAGAAAAGGTCCTCAACCTCTACAACTGGTCCGACTACCGGGCCGAGGACACGCTGGACAATTTCACCAAGGAAACCGGCATCAAGGTCGTGGAGTCCAACTACGACAGCAACGAGATGCTGGAGGGCAAGCTCGTCGCCGGCAGCTCGGGCTTCGACGTCGTGGTGCCCTCGGGCTTCTTCCTGCAGCACCAGATCCCGATCGGCCTCTACCAGAAGCTCGACAAGTCCAAGCTGCCCAACCTCGCCAACATGGACCCGGCGATCATGAAGGCCACCGAAGCCTTCGATCCGGGCAACGTCTACGCCGTCGACTACATGTGGGGCACCACCGCGCTCGGCTACAATCCGGACCTGATCAAGGCCCGCATGCCCGACGCGCCGCTCGACAGCTGGGGCCTGCTGTTCAAGCCCGAGAACGCCGCCAAATTCGCCGATTGCGGCATCACCGTGCTCGACGCGCCGGCCGAAGTCGTCGCCATCGCGCTCAACTATCTGGGCCTCAATCCCAACAGCGAGGATGCCGGCGATCTCAAGAAAGCCGAAGACCTGCTGACCGCAATCAAGCCCTACATCCGCAAGTTCGACAGCTCGGGCTATATCGACGATCTCGCCAACGGCGATGCCTGCCTGTCGATCGGCTATTCGGGCGACGTCTACATCGCCAAGTCGCGCGCCGAGGAAGCCGCCAAGGGCGTCAACGTCAACTACGTGATCCCCAAGCAGGGCACCATCGAGTGGTTCGACATGCTGGCGATCCCGGCCGACGCACCGCATCCCGAGAATGCGCTGGCCTTCATCAACTACATCATGGAGCCCAAGGCGACGGCCGATATCTCCGACAACGTCTTTTACGCCAACGGCAACAAGGCGGCGTTCGACCTGACCGACAAGGCCATCACGGGCGATCCCAACATCTATCCGCCGGCCGACATCGCCGCCAAGCTGGTGCCGCTGCAGGCCCACAGCGACAAGTTCACCCGCGACTTGACGCGCACCTGGACGCGCATCAAGACCGGCCAGTAAACGACGACCGGCGGGGCTTCGGCCCCGCCTCTTTCTTTCGGGGGGCATCCGAACACATGGCCAAGAAACCGATCGCCGCCGACACCCGGCCATGGCGCGATCCCGCCGCCCGGCCGTTCGTGCGCATCCGCAACGTCACCAAGAAGTTCGGCGACGTCGCCGCGGTGAACGAGGTGTCGCTCGACATCTTCCAGGGCGAACTGTTCTGCCTCCTGGGCGGCTCGGGCTCGGGCAAATCGACGCTGCTGCGCATGCTCGCCGGCTTCGAGGACGCCACCGCCGGCACCATCGAGATCGACGGCCAGAACATGGCCGGCGTGCCGCCCTACAAGCGCCCCGTCAACATGATGTTCCAGTCCTACGCGCTCTTCCCGCACATGACGGTGTGGCAGAACGTGGCCTATGGGCTCAAGCGCGACAATCTCCCGAGGGCTGAGATCGAAACGCGCGTCGCCGAACTGCTGAAGCTGGTCAAGCTCGAGGGCTATGAGCGCCGCAAACCCAACCAGCTGTCGGGCGGCCAACGCCAGCGCGTCGCCCTCGCCCGCTCGCTCGCCAAGCGGCCGAAACTGCTGCTGCTCGACGAGCCGCTCGGCGCGCTCGACAAGAAGCTGCGCGAGGAGACGCAGTTCGAGCTGGTCAAGATCCAGGAAACGCTGGGCGTCACCTTCATCGTGGTGACGCACGACCAGGAAGAGGCCATGAGCCTTGCCACCCGTATCGGCGTGATGAACCAAGGCGAGATCGCCATGGTGGGCGAGCCGACCGATATCTACGAATTCCCCAATTCGCGCTTCGTCGCCAATTTCATCGGCTCGGCCAATACCGTCGAGGGCGTCGTCACCGAGGACGAGCCCGACCATGTGCGCATCCGCTCGGCGGAACTGGGCACCGACATCTATGTCGACCACGGCGTCGACTGCGCCCCCGAGCAGATCCTGTGGTGGGCCATCCGGCCGGAAAAAATGCGGCTGACACGCGACAAGCCGCCGGCCGAGAACAACATTCCAGCCGACACCAACGTCACCAAGGGCTTCGTCGAGGACATCGCTTATCTCGGCGACATGACCGTCTACCAGGTCAAGCTCGACAACGGCAAATACATCCGCGTCACCAAGGCCAACGCGTTGCGCGGCGACCCCGACGCCATCAGCTGGGACGAGAATGTCTGGGTCAGCTGGGCCGCCGGCTCCGGCTCGGTGCTGGTGTCATGACCGACGCCGCTTTGCCCGCTGCCGAACCGCGCGGCCTCTTCGCCTGGACCCGGCGCCTCCTGGTGCGCTGGGGCATCACCGGCCGCTGGGTGGTGATTCTGCCGCCGGCGATCTGGATGACCATCTTCCTGCTGATCCCGCTGGCGGTGGTGTTCCAGATCTCGTTCAGCGAGTCGGTCGTGGCGCGGCCGCCCTATCTGCCGCTGCTCACCTTCGGCGATGACGGCTCCGTGCAGCTGACGCTGCACCTCAGCAACTATCTGTTCCTGTTCCAGGACAATCTCTACATCGCCGCCTATCTGAGCTCGCTCAAGATCGCCTTCATCTCGACGATCTTCGCCCTGCTGATCGGCTACCCCATCGCCTACTTCATCGCGCGTTCGCCCGACCGCTGGCGGAACATCCTTCTAATGCTGGTGATCCTGCCGTTCTGGAGCTCGTTCCTGCTGCGCGTCTATGCCTGGATCGGCTTCCTCAAGAACAACGGCGTCATCAACAATTTCCTCGGCCTGTTCGGCATCCCGCAGATCACCATGCTGTACACCGATTTCGGCGTGTACCTGGGCATCGTCTACACCTACCTGCCCTTCATGATCCTGCCGCTCTACACCAATCTGGTGAAGCTCGACGAAGGCCTGCTCGAAGCCTCGGCCGATCTCGGCGCCCGGCCCTTCCGCACCTTCATCTCAATCACCCTGCCGCTCTCGATGCCCGGCATCGTCGCCGGCTCCATGCTGGTGTTCATCCCGGCCATCGGCGAGTACGTGATCCCGACGCTGCTGGGCAGCCCCAACACGCTGATGATCGGCCGCGTGCTCTGGGACGAGTTCTTCGCCAACCGCGACTGGCCGCTCGCTTCCGCCGTCGCCATCGCCATGCTGATCGTCGTGGTGGGACCGCTGATGCTGATGCAGCGCGCCCAGAACGCCGTGGTCGAGGGCGACTGACATGAAGCGCAGCTGGTTCGTCACCATCGTCGCCTTGCTCGGCTTCGTCTTCCTCTACGCGCCGATCATCTCGCTCGTGGTGTTCTCGTTCAACGAGAACAAGCTGGTGACGGTCTGGGGCGGCTTTTCCACCAAATGGTACGGCCAGCTTTTCGCCGACCCGCAGATCCTGAGCGCCGGCCTGCTGTCGCTGCGGGTCGCGGCGATCAGCGCCAGCATCGCGCTCGTCACCGGCACGCTCTGCGGCGTGGCCCTGACGCGCTTCCGCCGCTTCCGCGGCAAGACACTGCTCGCCGGGCTCGTCTCGGCCCCGCTGGTGATGCCCGACGTCATCACCGGCCTCAGCCTGCTGCTGCTGTTCGTCTCGATGGAAGCGATCTTCGGCTGGCCCGCCGGCCGCGGCGAGCTGACCATCATCCTCGCCCACTCGACCTTCTGCATGGCCTACGTGACGGTGGTCATCCGCTCGCGCCTGGGCGAGCTCGATTTGAGCCTCGAAGAAGCCGCCATGGATCTGGGCGCCACGCCGGCAAGGGTGTTCTTCGACATCACTTTGCCCATCATCGCCCCGGCTTTGCTCTCGGCCTGGCTGCTGAGCTTCACGCTGTCGCTCGACGACCTGGTGATCGCCAGCTTCGTGTCCGGCCCCGGCTCGAACACGCTGCCGATGATCATATTCAGCAAGATCAAGCTGGGCGTGTCGCCGGACATCAATGCGCTGGCGACGATCATCATCGGCATCGTGGCGCTGGGCGTGGGCGTGGCGACGATTGCGCAGCTGCGGCGGCCGAAGGTGGCGCGGGGATAGAGATGACTGAGGGCAAGAACCCCCTCACCAAGCTCCGCTACGTCGCTGCGCTTCTAGCTGCGCTATCCTCCCCCACCAGGGGGGAGGATGACATCGTGCAAGCGGCCCTGTCCAATCGCACCAGCGTTTCAGTCATCATCCTCCCCCCTGGTGGGGGAGGATAGCGAAGGTTGGTCGAAGGCCTACCGGAGCTTGGTGAGGGGGTTCTTGCCCTCAGTCGGTAATCACTACTTCCGCGGATTCAGCGGCCGCACCAGGCTCTGCTTCCCGCCGCCCGCGTTGAACGCCTTGATGGCGTCGTACTGCACGCAGGCCGGGTCCATTTCCATCAGCTCGATGCGGTTGCCGTCCGGGTCCTCGACCCAGGCGCCCCGATTATTGTCGAGGCCGCGCTTGAGGCTCAGCGGGTTCATCAGCGGGATGCCGGCCGCGGCCAGCTCCCTTGCGGCGTCCTCGATGTTGGAGACCGTGATGCACATGTGGTTGAAGCCGGTCGGCTCGGGGCCCGGCGAGCGCTCTTTGCCGCCGCCGGTCAGCTCCAGATAGAGGTTGTCGTCGAAGCGCAGGTAGACGATCCACGGCTTGTGGTCCTCGTCCGTCAGCTCGAGGAAGGTCTTGAACCCCAGCGTCTCGTAGAACCGGATCGATGCATCGAGGTCGCGGGTCTTGAAGTTGATGTGCCCCAGCGTGAGGAACGCGCCCATTTGTCTGCCTCCCTTGGCGTAACCGGCTTTGCCGTTGCGGCTGGCATACGCCATGTTATCGATAATACAAAGAGGGCGCCGGAGGATTATTCCGGATTATCAACGCCGGACGACCGGGCTGTTGCGTAACCCGGTGTTGAACCGGCACGCGGACAGGCGTATTTGTCCATCGTCGCTCTACGATGGAGCGGCAATGTTCTCAGGGCGGGGTGCGATTCCCCACCGGCGGTAATGGCGGCAACGCCTAGCCCGCGAGCGCTGCGCGCAAGTGCAGGTCAGCAGACTTGGGTGCGATCCCCAGGCCGACGGTATAGTCCGGATGAAAGAGAACGGGTTTGAGCCGGACGGCGTCGTCTTCCTTTAGGAACGCGGCCCGCTGGCCGCGATCCCGTCTGTAACCCTGGGGAAACTGGTTACGAAAGGATCGAAATGAGCCAGCTTTCCTCGACTTCCCGCAACGGTACCCTGATGGGGCCGCTGCTCATGGTGCTCGCGAGCCTCGCGCTCGCCGGCAGCAACCTCCCGCAATCGCTGTTGCCGACGCCGACCCAGTATGGCGGCTACGGCATGGCTTCGCCCGGAATGGCGTTCTGGCAGTACCTGATCGCCACCGTTTTCGCTTTGCCGCTGATCGCCCGCATCGGGCTGCGCAATCTGCGCACCCGCCATCCGTTGGCGCATGAAGTCCGCGCTTTCGTGTCGGCGCTGGGCGTCCACGTCTTCGTCTACGGCTTCGCCTCCGGCGTGCCGATCTGGCAGATGGTGACGCTGCTCTCGACCGGGCCGCTCTTCATCATCCTCGGCTCGACGCTGTTCCTCAAGGAGCGTGCCTCGCCGACCCGGCTGATCGCTGCGCTGGTGGCATTCGTCGGAGCCGTGCTGGCCACCAATTTCGGTACCGACGGCTTCAGTCCGCTGACGCTGGTGCCGATCGCCGCCGCAGCGCTCTGGGCCGTCACCGACGTGCTGACGAAATATCTGTCGCGCGAAGAGACGCCCGAGACGCTGACCGTCTCGTTGCTGGTGCTGATCACGCCCAACCACCTGCTGATCCTGCTGCTGGCGACCGCCTGGTCGACGCTGCTGCCCGGGCTCACGCCGGCGGGGCTGGCGACCGGCTTCCCGTTCGCGCTGCCGACCGGCAACGGCCTCTGGCTGCTGCTGGTGCTGGGCGTGCTGACGGCGGTGGCGCAGTACCTGCTGGCCGGCGCCTACCGGCTGGCCGACGCCACCTACCTCCAGCCCTTCGGCGATCTCAAGGTGCCGCTGGGCGCCCTGCTCGGCTGGGCGCTGCTCGGCCAGGAACCGTCGCAGTGGTTCTGGCTCGGCGCCGCGCTGATCATCGGCGCCTCGCTGTTCATCTTCTACAGCGAGACGCGGCGGCCGGGCCGGCTCGCCGTCGCCTGATCACACAGGGGCCGGACCGATCAATTCGTTCGGCCCCTGCACCACCTGATCGAAATCGATGATGGCGCCGGTCATCAGGCCGGACTCGTCGCTGGCAAGATAAGCGATGGCGCGCGCCACCTCGTCGGGCTTCATCAGCCGGCCCCACGGCCGGTTCTTTTCCGTCTCCACCAGCCAGTCCTCCGGCACGTGGTGGAAGCGCTTCAGCACCGCATGCTCGCCGGGCGTATCGACCCAGCCGATATTGAGCCCGTTGACCTTGATGCGGTTCCACGTGACCGAATGCGCGAAATTCTTGGTCAGCGTCTGCAGCGCCGCCTTGCTGGCGCTGTAGGGCGTGAGGAAGCTCGTGCCGCCATGCGCGTTGACCGAGATGATGTTGACCATCGCGCCCTCGATCTTCTCGCGGTCCATCACTTTCAGCGCCGCCTGCATCAGGAAGAACGGCGCCCGGACGTTGACCGCGAAGGTGCGGTCCCAGAGATCGGGCGTCGTGTCGCGCACATTGCCGCGATCGGTGAGGCCCGCGACATTGACGAGGATATCGACGCGCCCGAAGCGCCGGTCCGCCGCCGGCACGATGGACTGGACCTGTTCGAGATCGGTGAGATCGGCGGCAAAGAACTCGGCCGGCGTGCCGGCGGCGCTGATCGAGGCGGCCACCGCCTGCCCCTTGTCGGCATTGCGGTCGGTCAGCAGCAGCCCCGCGGCACCGCGCTCGGCAAACAGCAGCGCCGTCGCCTCGCCGATGCCCTGCGCCGCGCCGGTGATGACGGCGATCTTGCCGCTCAAATCGGAATGTTCGAACGAAGTGGTCATATGAATTCTCGCTTTTTTGCGCTCTGGACTGATCGATCCCAAACGGGCTCGATCAGCCAACCGCCGAGGCGCCGGCACATAGCGCGCCGATGCGCCGCGGCTCAACCCCTTACGGCAGCCGGCTTTTGCGCTATGCTGGGAGGATGAACGAGAGAGACTACAAATTCTTCCGCCCGCTCTGGCTGCGCGTCGGCATCACGCTGGGGCTGGTCGTCTGGTGTGCGCTCGAATCCATCTACAGCCATGACGGCATGTGGATCACCATCACGGCGCTCGGCATCATCTATTGCGTCTGGAACTTCTTTCTACGCTTCCCCAAGGAGCCGCCGGTAGACACGACGTCACCGCCGCCGCCGCCGGCTACGCCCGGAGCGTGATCTTCAGGCAGCCGTAAAGCCGTTATCGACGAACAGATGCGTGCCGTTGACGAAGCTCGCTTCGTCGCTGGCGAGGAACAGCGCCGCCCGCGCCACCTCCTCCGGCTCGCCAATCCGCCCCTGCTGCGCCGCAAGTGCGGCCTCGGAAGCATCGACGCCGAGCTTGCTCAGTTCCGCCACTTCGCGCAGGCCGTGCGGCGTGCGGATGAAGCCGGGGCACACCGCGTTGCAGCGGATGTTGCGGTCGCGGAACTCCACCGCGATGGCGCGCGCGAACATGTGCACCGCCCCCTTGGTCGTATCGTAGAGCACCTCCATCGGCGTGCCGGCCACCGCCGAGATCGACGAGGTACAGACGATCGAACCGCCGCCCGCGGCGATCATCCCGGGCAGCACGGCGCGCGTCATCAGGAACATCGAGCGGACATTCACCGCATGCAGCCACTCCCATTCGCTCAGCGTGGTCTCGAGGAACGGTTTGATGACGATGGTGCCCGCATGGTTGAACAGCACCGTCACCCTGCCGAATGCCGCCTCGCTCGCCTGCACCGCCGCGATCACCTGCGCCTCGTCCGACACGTCGGCAACGAAGCTCTCGGCCACGCCACCCGCGGCGCGGATCGCCGCCACCGTTTCGGCCGCCGCCTCACCATTGCGATCGATGATCGCAACCTTGGCGCCTTCCGCCGCGAACAGTTTCGACGCCGCCCCGCCCATTCCCGTCGCGCCACCCGAGACGATGGCGATCTTGCCGTCCAGCCTGCCCATGATCTTCCCCCTGCCGATCCGGCCAAAAGCCTAGCAGGCCTTTAAGCCTGCGGCGAGGCAGGGCCTTGACCATGACCGGGCCGGTCGCGATAGAACCCGCGGTTCAACCGGAAGCCCCCAAAATGCCCGCCGATTTCGTCCTGACGCTGAGCTGCGCCGACCGCCCCGGCATCGTCGCCGCGGTGACCACCGAGCTCGCCGCGCTCAACGCCAACATCTCCGAATCCAACCAGTTCTGGGACCGGGAGACCGGCAATTTCTTCATGCGCCTGGCGTTCACCGCGCCCGACGGCGCCGACCGCGACGCCATCGAGCGCGCCCTGCGTCCTGCCATCGAGCGCTTCGGCATGCGCACCACGCTGGTCGACCAGGGCCGCAAGAAGAAGATCGTCGTGCTGGTGTCGAAGTTCGACCACGCGCTGCTGCACCTGCTCTACCAGATCCGCGTCGGCTGGCTCGATGCCGAGGTCGTGGCGATCATCTCCAACCACGAAGAGTCGCGCGGCACCGCCGATTACGAAGGCATCCCCTATCATCTGCTGCCGGTCGACAAGTCCAACAAGCTGGCGCAGGAGCAGGAAGTGCTGCGGCTGGTGAAAGAGTCGGGTGCCGAGCTGGTCGTCCTCGCCCGCTACATGCAGGTGCTGAGCGATACCTTCGCGACGCGGCTGTTCGGCCAGATCATCAACATCCACCACTCGTTCCTGCCCAGCTTCAAGGGCGCCAAGCCGTACCACCAGGCGCATGAGCGCGGGGTCAAGATCATCGGCGCCACCGCGCATTACGTGACGCCCGATCTCGACGAGGGTCCGATCATCGAGCAGGACACCGGCCGCGTCACCCATGCCATGAGCCCTGACGACCTCGTCGCCGCCGGCCGCGACATCGAGAGCCGCGTGCTGGCCCGCGCCGTCAAGCTCCACCTCGAGAGCCGCGTCATGCTGAACGGCAAGAAGACGGTGGTGTTCGGCTAGGGCCGTGGCCTCGCCCTTCGCCGACCGCCGCACCCTGCTCGCCGTCGCGACGCTCTGCTGCCTGCTGTGGGGCAGCGCGGTGCCTGCGGTGAAGTTCGGCTACGGGCTGATCGGCATCGCGCCCGGCGACACGCCGGCGCTGCTGCTGTTCGCCGGCCTGCGTTTCAGTCTCGCCGGCCTGCTGCTGCTCGGCTACGGGCTCATCACCGGCCGGCCGATCCGGCTCACGCCCAAGCGGCTCGGCGAAGTGACGCTGCTCGGCCTCGGCCAGACGACGGTGCAGTATCTCTGCTACTATATCGGCCTCGCCCACACGACCGGCGTCAAGACGGCCATCCTCTCCTCGACGCTGGTGTTCTTCTCCGTGCTGCTGGCGCATTTCATCTACGCCAACGACCGGCTCACCGGGCGACGCAGCCTCGGCATCCTGATCGGCTTTGCCGGCGTGGTGGCGGTCAATTTCGGCGCCGGCAGCTTCGACTTCCACTTCTCGCTGCTGGGTGAGGGACTGCTGCTGATCTCGACCTTCGCCGCATCGGTCGCGGCGATCTACGGGCGCCGCCTGAGCCAGGACATGGACGCCACCATCATGACCGGCTGGCAGCTCTTTCTCGGCGGCGTGGCACTGACCGCCATGGGCCTGATCGGCGGCGGGCATTTTGCCAGCTTCAGCGTCGGCGCCGGCGCGCTGGTGGCCTACCTCGCCGCCGTCTCCGCCGTCGCTTTCGCGCTGTGGAGCCTGCTGCTCAAGCACAACCCGGTCGGCGCCGTCGCCGTGTTCAACTTCGAGATCCCGGTCTTCGGCGCCCTGCTCTCGGCGCTCGTGCTCGGCGAAACCGTGCTCGAATGGAAGAACCTCGTCGCGCTGCTGCTCGTCAGCCTTGGTATCTGGCTGGTGACCGGCGCAACTCGGCCGAGGGACACATCGTCCAGCGCACCGGCTCTGGAAACAGATCGCCCGAGAGCGTAGGCTTGATCCATGAACATGATTGCTTACGACCAGATCAACGCCATCGCCAAGCGAGCTGCGCAAGCGCACCTCAGCCGCGATGTCGTGTTGCGCGTTCTAAGCGAACCGACGGTTGACGTCGAAGGCCTGGACGCACTGTTGCTCACCATTGTCGTCGCTCCAGACTCCGACGAACGGCTGGAGGGTGATGCACTGCTGGATACCTTGGTCCAGATACAACGCGATCTGCAAAGCGCCGGCGAAAATCGCTTCGCCATCGTGTCGTACGCGACAGAAGCCGAGCTGGCGGACGATGGCGATACTGAATCCTGAGCACCTTCTCGAGCAGGCAAGGCAGCTCATCGTTCCGCCTCCCGCTGGCCCACCTCGGCAAGTCAACATTCGGCGCGCGATCTCGGCGTCTTATTATGCGGTGTTTCACACCGTGCTCGCAGGAGCCGCAGACCAGATCGTCGGAGTGACCAAGCGCTCGGACCCGCACTACGCGCTGGTATATCGTTCCATCGATCACGGCAGGCTGCGGACTTTGTGCGGCTTTGCCAAACAGCCGAAACTGCCGGATCCTTACCCGCGCTTTGTCGCCGGCGGTGGGTTCGGCCCAGAAATTGCGGCGTTTTCTACGGCTCTCGTAGACCTGCAGGATAAGCGTAACACCGCAGACTATGATCCTGGCGTACGCCTCAAGACGCTCGATGCCGCCGTATCCATCCGCACGGCAGAGGCTGCACGTCGCAGGCTTGAACTGGCTAGCGTGGCAGAACGCCGGTCCTTCTACATGCTTCTGCTCTTTCCGCCCAAGCGCTAGCCCGTCGGATAAAGCTTCCAGCGCTTCGGCTTGAACGCGATTCTGGTTTTCTCGCCGGCCGGGTGGTCAAAGGGCAGGTCGATCTCGACGCGGCTGGGATCGCCGCCGATCTCGAGCTCGACGCGGCGCGTGCCGCCGACGCGGCGCGAGGCGGCGACCACGCCGGCCAGCGCGGCGCCTTCTTCGACCAGCTCGACATCGTGCGGGCGGAAATACAGCAGCGCATTGCCCTTGGGCGTATCGCCGGCGCTGAGCCCGATGGCCCGGCCGCCGACCCACAGCTCGCCATTGTCGATCTCGACCGGCAGGCAGCTCGACTCGCCAATGAAGCCGAAGACGAACGGATTGTCCGGCCTGTCGTAGACCGTGTCCGGCGAGCCGACCTGTTCGATCTTGCCGCGGCTCATCACCACGAGACGGTCGGCCAGCTCCAGCGCCTCTTCCTGGTCGTGCGTCACGAACACCGTGGTGTGGCCGGTCTTGTCGTGGATCTCGCGCAGCCATTTGCGCAGCTCCTTGCGCACCTGCGCATCGAGCGCGCCGAACGGCTCGTCGAGCAGCAGCACGCCCGGCTCGATGGCAAGCGCCCGCGCCAGCGCCACGCGCTGCCGCTGCCCGCCGCTCAGCTGCTGCGGGAAGCGATCATGCATGCCGCTCAGCTGCACGAGATCGAGCAGCTCCATGGCGCGCTTGCGAATCTCGGCCCGCGGCGGCCGCGTGGCGCGCGGCCTCACCTTGAGGCCGAACGAGATGTTTTCGAGCACGCTCATATTGCGAAACAGCGCATAGGCCTGGAACACGAAGCCGACATTGCGCTCCTGCACGGTCTTGCTCGACGCATCCTGGTCGCCGAAGAAGATGCGTCCGGCCGTGGGCCGCTCGAGCCCCGCGATCAGCCGCAAGAGCGTCGTTTTACCCGAGCCCGACGGTCCCAGCAGCGCGATCAGCTCGCCCGATTTTATCGACAGCGACACATCGTCCAGCGCCGGGTAGCGCGAGAATTCCTTGAGGACGTTTTCGACGCGAATATCCAACTAATGTCTCCGTGTCCCGGCGAGCTCGTCGCCGAAGCGGAACTCGAGGAGCGTCTTGATGATCAGCGTCAGCAGCGCCAGCATGGCGAGCAGCGACGCGACGGCGAAGGCCCCGGCGAAATTGTACTCGTTGTAGAGGATTTCGATGTGGAGCGGCATGGTGTTGGTCTTGCCGCGGATATGGCCCGACACCACCGACACCGCGCCGAACTCGCCCATGGCGCGCGCATTGCACAGCAACACGCCGTAGAGCAGGCCCCATTTGATGTTGGGCAGCGTCACCCGCCAGAAGGTCTGCCAGCCAGTGGCGCCCAGCGACAGCGCCGCCTCCTCGTCCTGCGTGCCCTGGTCCTGCATCAGCGGGATCAGCTCGCGCGCAATGAACGGGAAGGTGACGAAGATCGTCGCCAGCACGATGCCGGGCACCGCGAAGATGATCTGGATGTGCGCGTCCTGCAGATACTGGCCGAACCAGCCCTGCGCGCCGAACAGCAGCACATAGACCATGCCCGACACCACCGGCGAGATCGAGAACGGCAGATCGATCAGCGTCACGAGGAACGCCTTGCCCCAGAACTCGTACTTGGCCACCGCCCACGCGGCGGCCACGCCGAAGATCAGGTTGAGCGGCACCGCGATGGCCGCCACCGTCAGCGTCAGCTGGATCGCCGCGATGGCGTTGCGGTCGCTGAAGGTCTTCAGGTAGGTCTGCGCGCCCTTGCGGAACGCCTCGATGAACACCACCAGCAGCGGCAGCACGATCACCACCGCCATGAAGGCCACGCCGATGCCGATCAGCGTCCACTTGACCCAGCCGGGCTCCGAGGTGGGCCGCGTGTGGTGCTCGGGCGGCTCGGGCGGGCGCCGGCTGTCATAGACGGCGACGTCTTCCTCATACATCGCCATAACGCCTCCTCGCCCCGCTCTGGATCAGATTGATGACGAGCAGCATCGCGAAGGCCAGCAGCAGCATGATCGTCGCCACCACCGCCGCGCTCGGCACGTCGAACTCCTCGAGCTTGATGATGATCAAGAGCGGCGCGATCTCGGACTGGTTGGGGATGTTGGAGGCAATGAAGATCACCGAGCCGTATTCGCCCACCGCCCGCGCGAAGGCGAGCGCGAAGCCGGTGAGGATCGCCGGTGTCAGCCGCGGCAGGATCACGCGCGAAATCGTCTGCAGGCGGTTGGCGCCCAGCGTCGCAGCGGCCTCCTCCAGCTCCTGCTCGAACTCTTCGAGCACCGGCTGCACCGTGCGCACCACGAAGGGCAGGCCAATGAAGATCAGCGCGATGACGATGCCCGACGGCGTGAAGGCGATCTTCCAGCCCAGATGCAGCGGTCCCTTGGCGCTCACCAGCCAGCCGATCCAGCCATTCTCCGCATAGATCGAGCTCAGCGCGATGCCCGCCACCGCCGTGGGCAGCGCGAAGGGCAGGTCGACGATGGCGTCCATCAGCCGCTTGCCGGGGAAATTGTAGCGCACCAGCACCCAGGCGACGACGAGCCCGAACACGACATTGACCACCGCGGCGATCAGCGACGAGCCAAAGCTCACCCACAGCGCCTGCAGGGTGCGCTGCGCCGTCGCGATCGCCACGATCTGTTCCCACGGCAGCGTCGCCGACTTGATGAACAGCGCCGCCAGCGGGATCAGCACGATCAGGCTCAGATAGACCATCGTGTAGCCCAGCGTCAGCCCGAAGCCGGGGATCATGCTGGGCTTAACAAAGCTCCACCCCGCTCTCGCGGGGTGGACGATGGTCCGCTCGGGTCCTGCTGCGACCAGCGCAGGGGAGCCGGCGTTACTTGGCGGTGTAGATCTGGTCAAAGGTCCCACCGTCTCCGAAGTGCGTCGGCTGTGCCTTTGCCCAACCCCCAAACTCGGGGTCATCAATACTAACCAGATCGAGTTTTGGGAAGGCATCGAGCAGCGACTTGTCGGTGACGCTGTCGGGATTCGACGGACGGTAGTGGTTCTTGGCCTCGAGCGTCTGGGCCTCCGGCGAGTAGAGATAGTCGAGATAGGCCTTGGCCAGTTCGGCCGTGCCGTGCGCCTCGGCATTCTTGCTCACCACCGCCACCGGCGGTTCGGCGAGGATCGAGCTCGACGGATAGACGATGTCGAAATTGTCGGCACCGAATTCGTCGAGCACCAGATAGGCCTCGTTCTCCCAGGCCAGATAGACGTCGCCCAGGCCCTTCTGGGCGAAGGTCACGGTCGAGTCGCGCGCGCCGGTGCCCAGCACCGGGACGTGCGCATAGACCTGCTTGACGAAATCCTGTGCCTTGGCGTCGTCGTTGCCATTGGTCTTGTAGCCATAGTTCCAGGCCGCCAAATACGCCCAGCGGGCGCCGCCGGAGGTCTTGGGGTTGGGGGTGATCACCTGCGTGTCGCCCTTGATCAGGTCGCCCCAGTCCTTGATGCCCTTGGGGTTGCCCTTGCGGACGAGGAAAATGATGGTCGAGGTGTAGGGCGTCGAATTGTTCGGCTCGAGGCCGCGCCAGTTGGCGTCGAGCTTGCCGGACTTGGCCGCGATGGCGTCGATGTCGCCCTGCAGTGCGAGCGTCACCACATCGGCGTCGAGGCCGTCGATCACCGCCTGCGCCTGCTTGCCCGAGCCGCCATGGCTCTGGTCGATGGTGACCGTGTCGCCGGTCTTCTTGTTCCAGTAGTCGGCGAACAGCTGGTTGTACTGTTCGTAGAGTTCGCGGGTCGGATCATAGCTCACATTGAGCAAATGCAGATCCGCGGCGCGGGCGGTTACCACTCCCGCGAGGGCCACCGAGGCGATCAGCGCCCCGTAGGCCAGCAGCCTGGCAGTCGTCTTCATCAGAACCTCCGTGGTGAAGCTTAACTGTCGTAACTCTACCTGTTTAGTCGGCTATGTGAAGGGCGCTCCAATACGGCCTTTTGGCGATCAGGGGAAAAGCTTTCTGGCGACGGAAGGTTCCGGGAGAAGATTTGCGCGGCCGGGTCCCTTCTCCCGCTCGCGGGGGAAGGTGGATCGGCCGCAGGCCGAGACGGAAGGGGGGAGCACCTTGCGCGGTCCGGGCGACGGCCCTCGACCCTGCGGGAGAGAATTCCCTGCTAATCCGCCAGTTCCGGTACCCTGCCCCTGGCAACCGCGTCGGCGAACGTCGTGTGATCGAGCACGTCGCGCTGCGCTTTCACCACGCCGGCGAAGACATGGCGGATTTCGCAGGTGCCTTCGTCCTGGCAATCGGCGCAGCGGCGATAGGCGATCTTGCTGAGGCAGGGCAGCGGCGCGATCGGCCCGTCGATCAGCCGCAGCACTTCCCCGAAGGTCAGCTTGTCGGCCGGCCGCAGCAGCACATAGCCGCCCAGCCGCCCGCGCCGGCTCATCACGATCCCGGCGCGCTTGAGCTCCAGCAGGATCTGCTCGAGGAACTTCTTGGGGATCGCCTGGGTCTTGGAAATTTCGGCAATCATCAACGAACTCTCGGGCGGCGCCTTGCAGAGCGCCACGAGCGCCCGAAGCGCATATTTTGCCTTTTGCGAAATCATCGAAACCCGACCGTCGGCCGAGATATAGCGGATTTCTCAGGCTTTGCGAGGGCGATGCAGGGGATTTGTGACGGGCTCCACTCCTGTGAAGGAGTCTTTGTTTGCTCTGTCCGATCGATCCTAAGAAGGCTCGATCGGCCAACCGCGACCCCCACCCACCGGCTTCGCCGGTCCCCCCTCCCCGCAAGGGGGAGGGAGAACTGACTGAAAGCTCTGTGCCCGCTGATGGATGCTTCCTCACAAATGGAGGGTGCAGTCGGTTGTCCC
>JBEHYU010000002.1:0-169333 GCA_048498015.1 Pseudomonadota bacterium | reverse complement strand
CATCCGCCAGGTGGTGCTGAACCTGCTCAGCAACGCCATCAAGTTCACGCCGCAGTCCGGCAAGGTGGCGCTGATGGTCAACCGCTCGACCGATGGCGGACAGCTGCTCTCGGTCCGCGACAACGGTCCGGGCATCCCCGAGGACGAGATCGCCACCGTACTCTCCTCGTTCGGCCAGGGCAGCCTGGCGCACAAGACCGCCGAACAGGGCGCCGGCCTCGGCCTGCCGATCGTGCAGAAGATCATGGAGCTCCACCAGGGCCGGTTCGACCTGTTCAGCAAGCTGCGATTCGGTACCGAGGTGATCGCCACCTTCCCCCGCTCCCGCGTCATGGATGCGCTCGCGCCGGTAGTGGAGAAGCGCGAGAAGCTCCGGATATTTTCCGAGGCCGACATCGCCAAAGGCGCATAAGCGCGCATCCGTACTCCTCCGAATATGTTCGGCGTCCGAACACTTGCTCCCTCTCGAATGGCGGGCGCATGATGCCCGCAGCGCGGAGGGTGGGACCGTGACTGAGAAGCTGCGTATCGGCTTGGTCGGCTCGAGCTGGTGGACGGAACTGATGTTCCTTCCGGCGCTGAAGGCGCACCCGGGGGCGGAGGTCGCGGCGATTTCGAGCCGCACCAGCGACAGGCTGCTGGCCTTTGCCGCAAAGCACCGCATCCCCTCGATCTACACCGACTACCACGAGATGTTCGACAAGGCCGGCCTCGACGCCGTCGTCGTCGCGCCGCCGGACGACCTGCACAAGGAAATGACCCTCGCCGCGCTCGATTCCGGCCTGCATGTGCTCTGCGAGAAGCCGCTGGCGCCCAATGCCGCCGATGCCTGGGCCATGCAGGAGGCCGCCGAGAAATCCGGCCTCATCACGATGGTGCTGTTCACCTGGCGCTTCCAGCCGCATTTCGGCTTCCTGCGCGACTTCATCCGCGACGGCGGCATCGGCAAGCCGCGGCGCGCGCAGTTCGGCTTCTTCCACGGCTTCGTGCGCCAGAGCGGCTACGAATGGCGGCTCGATCCGCGCCGCGCCACCGGCACGCTGGGCGATCTGGGCTCGCATTTCGTCGACCTGTCGCGCTGGTATTTCGGCGAGATCAAATCGGTGACGGCGCGGCTCGAGACGGTGGTCGACCGCAGCCGCATCCCCGGCCACGAGGGCGGCAGCACCAATGACAGCGCCCGGCTCATGCTGAGCTTCGAGGATGGCCCCGAGACGCTGATCGACGTCGGCGCGGCAGTGCCGGTCGGCGACCGCTTCATGACTCACATGATGCGGATCGAGGGCGAGACGGCCTCGATCGAACTCGACTATGCCTTCGGCGGCGCCGAGGTCGGGCTGAAGCTGCGGCTGGTCCGCGACGGCGAAGCCGCCGTGCCGCTGGCCGTGCCGGCGCACTATTACGGCGCCAGCAATCCCAACGAGCCCTTCGACATCTACCGCACCGAGTCCGTCGGCCCCCGCCTGTTCATCGACAGCATCGCCGCCGGCCGCAAGGTGACGCCGAATTTTACGGACGGCGCCAAGGCGCAGGAAGTGATCGATGCGGCGCTAAGGTCGAACCGCGAACGGCGTTCTATCGATTTGTAGCCGACCGCTAGTCCTTCCCGCTCACGCCCGCGCTGGCGAACGTCGCCATATGCGTGTGCAAATGCAGGGCGGTCTTGGCCATCACCATGGCCAGCGCAGCGCCGCTGCCCTCCCCCAGCCGCATGCCGAGGTCGAGCAGCGGCGTGACGCCCATGCGGGCCAGCACCCGGGCATGGCCGCCTTCGGCCGATACGTGCCCGAAGATGCAGTGGTCGATCGCGGCCGGATTGACCGCCTGCGCGATGGCGGCGGCCGAGGTCGCGACGAAGCCGTCGACGATCACCGGAATCTTCTGCTGCCGCGCCGCGATGATGGCGCCGAGCATCGCGGCGATCTCGCGGCCGCCAAGGCGCGCCAGCACCGCCAGCGGGTCGCCCAGCGCATCCCTGTGCAGGGCCAGCGCACGATCCACGGCATCGGCCTTGCGCACCAGCCCGGCATTGTCGACGCCGGTGCCGCGCCCGACCCAGTCGGCGCCGGTACCACCGAACAAGGCCGCATAGATCGCCGCCGCGATGGTCGTGTTGCCGATCCCCATCTCGCCGATGGCGAGGCAATCGGGGCTGCCGGCAATCGCCTCCATGCCGTAGGCGACCGTGGCGGCCGCGGTCCTGTCGTCCATCGCTGCAGTCTGGGTGATGTCGCCGGTGGGCAGTTCCAGCGCCAGTTCGAACACCCGCAGGTTCAGTTCATGCAGTGCGCAGATCTGGCTGATCGCGGCGCCGCCCTCGGTGAAGTTGGCGACCATCTGCGCCGTCACCTCGCGGGGGAAAGCGCTGACACCCTGGTCGGTGACGCCGTGATTGCCGGCAAAGATCGCCACCATGGGGTTGGCGAGCGTCGGCCTGGCCTTGCCCTGCCAGCGCGCCAGCCATTCCACCAGCGCCTCGAGCCTGCCCAGCGAGCCGGGCGGCTTGGTCAGTTGCGCATCGTGCTGGCGCACCGCATCGACCGCCTCCTCATTGCCCTCGGGGGCGATCGTCAGGAGGTCGCGGATTTCGTCGAAAGGGGAGGTCATCAGTTCACAGTCTTTGCGAGGCGGGTTTTGAGATCGTCATAGCCCCAGCCCATCACCACATTGTGGTTCCAGGCAAAGACGGGGCGAAGGATGGGCGCGAGCGCGACCTGCCACGGTTTGGTTACATCGACCAGCCAGTCGTAGCGCACCCTTGTGCTGTCACCCTCCGCCGTCAGCGTCCAGCGGCCCAGCCCGTCGAGCTCGCCATGGGCGGTCGCTTCGAGCAGCCGCATCGGCTCGATCCGGGTGGCCGTCGTGTTGAAGCTCAGCGTGTAGGGCAGCGCGGTGCCCCAGGTGAAGCGGCGTACTGCGCCGATGCCATCCCGATCGCCGTCGCTGATCAGGTCCACCTGCTTGACCGCGCGCCACCATTGCGGCCACGCCTCGGGCTTGACCAGCTCGGCCCAGATGCGCTCGACGGGCGTTGCGAAGCGCCACTCGCTCACAAGTTCGAAACGGGTCGCGGCCACGGCTTGCCTTGCTGACGCCCTTGGTGAAACAAGGTGGCCAGTCATATCCAAGCCCCGGCGAATTGCAATTGACCGGCAGCCCCTTCGGCGCCCCGCCCCACAACGACAACCGCCCGGCCGTGCCGCCGCGCGAGCTCAACCTCGCCGACGACCTGCTGATGGGCATCCGCTTCTATTCGCGGCTTCCCACCGGCCCCTCTCCGCATGTCCGGCCCAACTTGTCGCGCATTGCCCTAGCGTTGCCGCTGACCAGCCTCGTCATCGGCATCGCTCCGGCGCTGCTGCTGGTGGGGCTCGAATGGTTGCGCGTCCCCCATCTGTTTGCCGCAACGCTCGCGGCGGGCCTCATGGTGATCGTCACCGGCGCAATGGCGGAAGACGCCCTTGCCGATGCGGCCGACGGCCTGTTCGGCGGACACAGCGTCGAGGATCGTCTCACCATCATGAAGGACAGCCGGCACGGCACCTATGGCGTCTGCGCCATCGTGCTGCTGCTCGGGCTGCGGATCACCGCGATCGGCTCCATCGCCAATCCGCTGGCGGCGGGTGGCGTGTGGCTCGCGGCGGGGCTGATGGCTCGCTCGGGTGCGCTCTGGCTGACGCTCGCTTTGCCGGCAGCCCGGAGCGGCGGCGCGGCGGCCACCGCCGGCCAGGTGACGCGGCAAGCTTTCGGCATCGGCGCACTGTTCGCGGTGGTGCTGAGCTTCGTGCTGGCCGCCTTCGCGGTCGGCGTGCTGGAACTCGTCGCGGCCTATTTGCTCTGCGTGCTGGTGGTGTGGGGCTGGGTGACGCTCTGCCGCCGGCTGATCGGCGGGCAGACCGGCGATTTGATCGGCGCGCTGCAGGCGCTGCTCGAAATGGCGGCGCTCACCGGCTTCATGATCTTCGTGTAATGCGCCGGCAAGCTCGCCGCGCTTGATTTCGCCGCTTTCGGTCCCATTATCTCACTCATGCTGTTCGCGGGCGTCGCATTGCTGATTGCAGTTGGTATCGGGCTCCTCGTGAGCGCCGACGCCGGCAAGCTCATCGGGCTCGACCAGAGCCAGTTCGCGCAGGTGATCTTCCTCGTCATCGTGCTGGTGGTATTTGCCGCCGGCGCCTTTTCGCGGCGGCAGAAACTCGCGACCATCCTCGGCAATCTGGCGGCCTGGGCGGCCATCTTCGTGGTAGCGCTCGGCGGCTACGCCTATCGCGAGGACATCAAGGGCTTTGCGGCAAAAGTGTTCGGCGAGCTGGCGCCGACCTCGGCGATTATCGACAGCAAGAACGGCACCGCCAGTTTCCGGCGCGGCATAGACGGACACTTCCTCGTGGCGGCCAGCGTCAACGGCACGGCGATGCCCCTGCTGTTCGACACTGGGGCGAGCGCGGTCGTGCTTTCCTACGCCGACGCCAAGCAGGCCGGGATCGATGTCGACCACCTGCATTTCACCACGCCGGTGACGACGGCCAACGGCACCGGACGCGCCGCGGTGGTACAGCTCGACAAGCTCGAGGTCGGCGGCATCGCGCGCGGCAACATCACGGCGTTCGTCGCCGAGCGTGGCGCGCTCGATGGCAGCTTGCTGGGCATGACGTTCCTCGAAACGCTCAGCCGCTACACCGTCGCCGGCGACCGGCTCGAACTCACCGACTGACTTTCGCTCGGCCGGCACGGCTGGCATGATGTCCGCAGCGTCGGAGTTTTGCATGGCCCAAAGAGATTATGACGAGCGCCTGCTGCGGGCGTCCTTTACCATTGCCAGGCGCGCCCGCGACGGCGGGGACCATCCCTTCGGTTCAGTGCTGGCGGACAAGGACGGCAACATCCTGCGCGAGCAGGGCAATGGCTACACATCCGAGGGCGGCGACCGCACCGCGCATGCCGAGAAGCTGCTGGCCTCATGGGCAGCGAAGAACCTGAGCCTCGATGAATTGGAGGGCTGCACGCTCTATACGTCGGCTGAGCCCTGCGCGATGTGCTCGGGCGCGATCTACTGGGCGGGCATCGGCCGCGTCGTGTTCGGCCAGACCGAACGCGACCTCAAGGCGCAGACCGGGGCGCATGAGGCGAACCCGACGCTCGACCTGCCCTGCCATATCGTCTTCGAGGCGGGCCAGCGGCCGACCGAGATTGTCGGGCCGCTGCTGGCGGAAGAAGCCGCGCAGCTGCAGGCGGATTTCTGGAAGGGGAAGTAGCGCATATTCGAATGCGCTTCGACTGAAGCCAAGAACCCCCTCACTTGCTCGCCGAAGGGTTTGGCTAGTCGCCAAACCCAAGGCTCACTTTCTCCCCCACAAGGGGGGAGAATGACATCGAGCAAGCCCTGCCGCTTGAGCGAACAGCGAAGTCGGCACGGTCATCCTTCCCCCTGGTGGGGGAGGATAGCGGCGCTAGGGCCGCAGGCCCGTAGCAAGCTTGGTGAGGGGGTGTTTGCCATCAGTCACCGTCGCCACACTCGCGCCCGCTGCTACACCGCCAGCATCAGCTCCGGCTCGAGCGCCTCGAAGGCGCGCATGATCGTCTCCGGCCCCGCGCCACGTCTGGCCGCATCGACGCTGAGAATCTGGCGGAACGTCCGGGCCCCCGCCCGCGCATTGGCCAAGCCCAGCATATGGCGGGTGATGTTATTCAACCGCGCGCCTTTGGCGAGTTCGGCCTCGGCATAGTCGGCCATCGCGACCATCACCTCGCGCAGTTCGATCGGCGCGCGCGTGTCGCCGAAGAAGCGCCCGTCGACCAGCGAGAGCAGCATCGGGTCGTGATAGGCCAGGCGACCAAGCATCACGCCAGACGTTGCCGCCAGATGACCCTCGGCATCCTTGAGCGACTTGATGCCGCCATTGATCATCACCGGCACTGGCAGGCGCGCCGCGAGGCGATACACGCGGCCGTAATCGAGCGGCGGCACGTCGCGGTTCTCCTTGGGCGACAATCCCTTCAGCCACGCCTTGCGGGCATGGACGTAGAGCGCGTCGACGCCGGCCTCGACCATCATGTCGACGAACCGGTCGAGGCTCGCCTCGGTATCCTGGTCGTCGATGCCGAGCCGGCATTTGACGGTGACCGGCTTGTCGGTCGCATCGTGTATCGCGCGCACGCAATCGGCCACCAGCGCCGGCTCCGCCATCAGGCAGGCGCCAAACCGACCCGACTGCACACGGTCGGACGGGCAGCCGACATTGAGGTTGATCTCGTCATAGCCGAACGCGGTGGCGATACTGGTCGCCTCCGCCATCTCGGCCGGATCGGAGCCGCCCAGCTGCACCGCGACCGGGTGCTCGACTGCCGCAAAGCCCAGCAGGCGCTCACGCGGTCCATGGATGACCGCCGGACTGGTGACCATCTCGGTGAACAGCAACGCGTGGCGCGTCAGCAGCCGATGGAGGAACCGGCAATGCCGGTCCGTCCAGTCCATCATAGGCGCTATGGCAAAGCGCCGGGCTGTCGTGAGCGAGATCATGGCGCCGAGATAGTCGCTTTGCGCCCAAAAGTGAACTGGAGCGGCGAAAAACGCATGGCTCGGTTGCCGAGCGGGATGGCTCGGCCGATTGCGGCAACCTGCCGCAGGGCCTATTTGCGGTGTGAGGCGAACGGAACGGTGAACACCATGACGGACAAGCCAAAAATCGTGATCGTCGGCGGCGGCTTCGGCGGCCTGGCGGCGATCGAGGAACTGAAGGGCGCCGGGACCGAGATCACGCTGATCGACCGGCGCAACCACCATCTCTTCCAGCCCCTGCTCTACCAGGTGGCGACCACGTCGCTGGGCCCATCGGAGATCGCCTGGCCGATCCGGCAGCTCGTCCACAAGCGGCAGGACATCACCACCCTGCTGGGCAGCGTCACCGGCGTCGACACCGCCGGCAGGACGGTAAGCCTCGGCGACGGGACCGTGGTGCCGTTTGACTATCTCATCCTCGCGACCGGCGCGCAGCACGCCTATTTCGGCCACGATGCCTGGGAGCCCTTCGCGCCCGGGCTCAAGACGCTGGAGGATGCGACCGCCATGCGGCGCCGCCTGCTGATGGCCTTCGAGAAGGCCGAGCTCGAGACCGACGCCGACAAGCGCCGCGCGCTGCTGACCTTCGTCATCATCGGTGGCGGTGCGACCGGCGTGGAACTGGCGGGCGCGATCATCGAGCTGGCCCGCATCACGCTGCGCAAGGATTTCCGCCGCATCCATCCCGAGGAGGCGCGCGTCGTGCTCATCGAGGCGGGGCCGCGCGTCCTCGCCAATTTCAAGCCGAACATGTCGGCCTATGCCGAAAAAGCCCTCAAGGAGCTGGGTGTCGAAGTCTCGCTCGGCCAAGCGGTGACCGACGTGGACGCACATGGCGTCGTCTATGGCGGCGAGCGGCTCGATACCGAAACCATCATCTGGGCGGCAGGCGTGCTCGCTTCGCCGGCGGCAAAATGGCTCGGCGTCGAGGCCGACCGCGCCGGCCGCGTCAGGGTCAATCCCGACCAGAGCATTCCGGCGCATCCGGAGATTTTCGTCATCGGCGATACGGCGCTACTGCCGCAGCCGATCCCCGGCATCGGCGACGCGGCCAAGCAGGCCGGCCGCCATGCCGCGAAAGTCATTCGCGCGCGCCTCGCCGGCAGTACCGCCGAAATGCCGTTCCACTATCGGCATCTCGGGGACATCGCCACCATCGGGCGCAGCCGGGCGCTCATCGATTTCGGCTGGATCCAGCTCACCGGCTGGATCGGCTGGTGGATCTGGGGCGCGGCGCACATCTACTTCCTGATCGGCATCAAGAACCGGATCTTCATCGCGCTCAACTGGCTGTGGATATACCTCACCGGCTATCGCAGCGCCCGGCTGATCACGCAGGACACGCCTACGCCGGCCGTCAGCGCTGCGCCATCAGCAGGTTCGGCGCCAGCAGGAACGGCGGATAGGCGGCCGCCAGATTCGAGAGCGGCATGATCTCGGGCTTGAGCCGGATGCCGAGCACGTCACCCATGAAGGCCCGGCGAGCGTCGATGCGGGCCGCGACCTCGGGAAATTTGTCCGTGAGCTCGTCACGTCCCGCCTCGTCCAGCAGCGCGACGCCATCCTCGATGTTGGCGGAGTGGTAGGGTGGACCCACGGCCGGGATGATGTCGCACTGCATCGCCTGCCCCGAGCGCAGCGTCTCGCGCGAATTGGGATAGACCGGCGTGTTCATCCATTCATCGATGTGGATGAGGTGGCCGGGGTTGAGGATCAGGTTGAAGAACGGCGCTCCAAGGTGTTTGCGCGCGATGGCATCGAGCGCGCCGCCGCTGACGCCAATGCCCATCGTTTCGTACCATTCGGCGGCGCAGGCGAAATACGGCATCGCCAGCCGCTCCAGCCAGTCCGACGCGTCGGCGGGCAGCTCGGACTTGTCCTCGACCATCCACATCACCCGGCTCGACAGGCCGCCCCAATAGCCCACGGCCGTGGTGATCGGATCGCCGCGCTCGATGAGTTTGCCGCTCGGGCTATCGAGGCCCGACAGCCGCGCGCCGCTCGACAGCATCGTGTGGCACGAATGCGGCAGCCCGACGAGATGCATCGCCTGCGCCGCGGCGAACTCGCTCATGCCGGGGCGAATATTGGCGATCAGCGACTTCAGCGCTTCCGACGCCATCACCGCGCCGAACTCGAACTGAGCGATCTGCTCGATTTCATTGACGGCACGCAGGCCGGTGCTCGAATCCATCAGCAGGGCGTTGGCGTTGACCACCTTGCCCTCATGGCCCACCAGCTGCCGCAGCGTGTCGACGATGAAGGCCGGCGTCTCGAACCAGCTGTCGGGACGCTTGGTCTCGGACAGGCCGTAATATTTCCAGCCCAGCACGCCGACCCGCTGGTTGCGGGCGATGCCGGCGCTGGTCAGCACCTCCTCGAGATCGGGCGTCTGGCTGCGGTCCTGCCCCATCAGCCCGAAGGGGGGATAGAGCCGCGCTGCCACCTCGATCTGCGCCTTCTGCGCCCGGCCGAGATTCTCCGGACCGGCGAGCAGGGTCGGCGTATTGGCAGGCGCCAGGATCAGCAGCGCCTCCTCGAAGCGCGGATCGAAGCCGGTGAGCCAGGCCAGATTGGCCGAGTGCTCGCGGTCGGCGTAGATCACCAGCACGTCGAGCCCGGCCGCCCGGCGCGCCTTCATCAGCGCATCGAGGCGCTCGGCATAGATGGCGCGCGGTAGCTCGGGTCGCGCCGCGGGCACCCCAAAATCGGGCAGCACCGCGTCGATCAGTTGCACGGCCATGACGTCACCCCTCGCAAAACCCCGTAGCAGGGTATGGCGAAGGGCAGCGGCGGCGCAACCTTGGAGACATCACAAAATTCGGCTAGGCTGGCTCTATGAGTGCGAAACAGAAACTGGCGCCCTCGGCGACAAGTCCTGAAGCGGCGAAAGGCTTTGCTCGTCAGCCGAGCGAAGCAGAGGTGGCAATCGCTCAGAAGTGGGCCGCGGAGAACGCCGAAGCAGCGCGCGCCTGGGCCGAGTGGGTAGAGAAGCGCGGACTGCCGCTCGAGCAATATCGCCAGTTCTGATAGCGCCGCTGCCTCACGCCAGCCACTTCTGGTAGTCGCTGACGAGCAGGTGCCAGGGCTCCTCGTCTTCGTCGATGCCACCGAAACGGGAGATGCGGGGGTCCTCGAAGACGTTGTCGGTATTGTCGTCGTTGACGGTCGAGACCTCGCCGACGAACACATCGCCGCCTTCGCCCCAGAAGGCATGCCAGTGCTCGTTGGGCATCAATGTCACGCTCTCGCCGGGCGCAAGGCGCAAATGGGCGCCGGCCGGCAGGTCGCGGCGGATGCCGTCGGTATAGACGGTGACGCCCTTGGAGCGATCACATTTGCCGCCGGTGTCGCCGAACAGCTCGACGATCAGCGTGCCGCCGCCGCGGTTGATGATGTCCTCGGCCTTGAGGTTGTGGCGGTGCATCGGCGAATATTGCTTGTCGCGCGAGATCATCGCCTTCTCGGCATAGAGCATGCCGCGGCCCTTGCTGAGGTCGGCGTTGTTGCCGTTGCGTACGGTGAACAGGAACAGCCCGGTCTTGTCGAACTCGTTGAGGCCGTAATCGGTGATATCCCAACCGCAATTGTGCTCGATGATGGCCTGCGCCTCATCCTTGCGCGCCTTGAACTCGGACGGCGACCAATAGGCGAAGGGCGGCATGATGTAGCCGAAGGAGCGGATGAACTTGTCGCTCTCGCGCATGATGCGATTGACGTCGCTGCGCTTGATCTTGGTGGTCATGCCTGAACCCTTACGCTTGGAATGGCCCGGCCAAGGGCGAGATAGATAGCAAAGACGAGGGCCGTCGAGGTGAAGTCCGCGATCAGGCTGTTCTGCCAGAACGGCAGCGCGGCCACGTAGCAGGCGATAAGCCCCTGCACGCTGTAGCCGTAATAGCCGCCGACGAATACACCCAGATTGGACAAAATGAAGAAGACCAGGCTGGCCGCGAAGGTCACCCCGATCAGCCGCACCGGCGTCAGCGGGTGCAGGAGGGCGCGGGCCAGAAACACACCCGCCGCCATACCCGCATAGGTGAAAACCATGTCGGGGTACCAGCCAAGCACGACATCGGCCAGCGCCATCGCGGCGAGCGGCACGGCCAGCGCCAGCCACAAATTGCGGATGGCGAAGCCGGCGAAGATGGTCACGCCGGTCACTGCCGCAATGTTGGGCGGCAGGTGCAGTAGCCGGCTACCGGCACCAGCAATTACCAGGACGATCGCCAGCCATTCGGAGTCGCGCACGAGCCCCTCCCTCAATAGGTCTCGCGAAGGTGCCGGACCTTGAGGCCCGAAGCCAGCGCTTTCTGCGTGACCTTGGCACCGTGGCGCGGGGTGAAGCTGAGCCGCGTCTCGCGGCCCGGCAGGAGCGTCACGGCATTGTCGGAGAAATAGCCCGGCACGTCGGTGGTCGCGGTGACGAACACCGCCGGTCTATCGGCCTTGAGCACCAGCACCGGACCAGCCTCGCTGCTCTCCCAACGCGAGGTAACTTTCGCCTGCGGCATGTCGTAGGCCTTGTAGGGCTGCGGGAAGTAATCATTCTCGCCCAGCAACTTGCCCGCCTTGTCGCGCCAGGCGAAGAACAGGAACTCGCTCGGCTGGAGGTCGCCCAGCGCGATGCGGGCCAGTTCCGAGGCGCCGTCGGGCGAGACGACGCCCTTGCCGGTGAACACCACACGCGCTTTGCCGCCGACATCCACCGCCTGCACTTCGAGCGACACTTCGGCCTTCGCAGCCGTGTCATTGATACCCTTGAGCACCAGCGCATGGGTGCCCTTCTCGGGCACGGCGACGACGTTGATGGGCAGGAAGAAGCGCTTGGCCATGTACTGCAGCAGCTTCCACTGCCCGCCATAGTCGAGGCTCGCCCAGCTGGCCACCGGGTAAGTATCGTTGATCTGCCAGAACAGCGTTCCCATGCAGCGTGGCTTGGTCGAGCGCCAGAATTCGATGGCCGTCTTGATGGCCAGCCCCTGCTGGATCTGGCTCAAAAACACCATCTGGTCGAAATTGGACGGGAAGCGGAAATAGCGCGTCATCGTCTCGAGGATGCGCGCATTGCCGCCGGTGTTGCGCTGATGGTTCTCCATCACCGGCGAGGACGGATTGCGGTCCTCGGGGTTGGTGAAAGTCTCGATGACGTTCATCGAGGTGAAGCTCTGGAAGCCGAACTCGGAGGCGAAGCGCGGCTGCACGTCGCGATAGGCCGAGAAGTCCTTGGCCTCGTGCCACACGCTCCAATAATGCGTGTCGCCGCGCGTATCGAGGTGCCAGCCATCGGCGAAGTCCATGTAGCCGAGCGACGGCGAGGACGGCCAGAAGCGCCGGCCCGGATCCTCGTCCTCGACGATGTTGCCGAGCATCGAGTTGAGGCGATCGTAATTGGCGGTGAACCGGTCGCGATTGGCCTTGGTCTCGGGGTACCAGTGCAGCGAACCGATCACTTCGTTGTCGCCGCACCAGAGCGCGATGCACGCATGATGGCTGAGCCGGCGGACCTGCTGGGTGATCTCGGTACGCACGTCGGCCAGGAAGGCGCGATCCGACGGATAGCTCATGCAGGCGAACATGAAGTCTTGCCAGACCATGAGACCGAGCTCGTCGCAGAGCTCGTAGAAATAATCGGGCTCGTACTGCCCGCCGCCCCAGACGCGGATCATGTTCATGTTGACCGCCTGCGCGCTCTCGAGCAGGTCGCGCACGACGGTGGGGGTGATGCGCGACGGGATGGCGTCGGCTGGAATCCAGTTCGCGCCCATCGCGGTGATGTCGCGGCCATTGACGCGCACCTTGAACGAATGGTCGATCGCGTCCTTCTCGACGATCCATTCGAGCTTGCGCAGGCCGACCTTGCGCGTGGTGCGTTCGCCGTCGAGCGTGGTCCAGAGCTCATAGAGCGGCTGCTCGCCCTGCCCGTTCGGCCACCAGAGTTTCGGGTTCTTGATCGTGACGTTGTGGACGAAGACATTCTCGCCCGGCCGAACGACGACCTTGTCGTCCAGCTTCTGGCCGGCGATCTCGTGGCTCAGCTCCACCGAACCTTCAGCGAAGGCGAAGACTCGCGTCGTGATCGACAGCTCGACGGAGTTCTTGCCGTGCGCCTGCTCAACCGTGACGCTCTCCTGCCGCGCCAGCCGCGATTTGCGGATCGCCATGCGGCCATAAACGCCGGTCGGCATCAGGCAGATGCCCCAGTCCCAGCCGGCATGGCAGGCGGTCTTGCGCACGAAGTTCATGTGCACGCCGGGCAGGCCGTTGCTCAGATAGTTGTAGGTGAACGGGATCGGGAACGGATGGGCGTCGTAGCGCGCCTTGGCGACATCCTTGGTCACCGCGAATTCGAGGCGCAGCGTGTTGGCGCCAGCCTTCACCTTGCCGGTGACGTCGATGTCGTAGCGGATGAACTGGTTCTGCGTGCGGGCGATTTCCTCGCCATTGAGAAACACCGTCGCGATGCAATCGACATTGTCGAGGGTCAGCGTCAGATAGCCATCGATCTGGTCGCGGCCGGCAGTAAAGCGGCGCTCCATCGTCCAGGGCGTGGCGTGCACCCACATGACCGCTTGTTCGTTGGCCCCGAAATACGGGTCGGGGATTTCGCCGGCGGCGAGCAGCGCCGTGTGCACGTCGCCCGGCAGGCTGATCCTGGCCTTCGTCTTGTAAGCCGTCGACGACAGGGCGAACTCGCCGCTGAGGTCGATCTCGGAATAGCTCGAATTGGGCGCAAGCGCTGCCGCGGCGGTCCTCGCCATTGGTCACTCCCTGATGCCCGGGCCATCGCCGGCGCAATTGATATTAGCGCTAATCTTTCCCGGAATCGGGCTGGGTGTAACGATCGTCGCGCCGCGGCGGCTTCTAACAGAGGGTCATGGCGGTTTCCAATGGTCCGCGAAGATTTCGGCGCAACGCCATCACTTCCAGACGCATGATGATTTGACCGGTCCGAACGGAACAAACGGAGTCCGCTTGACACGTGACCATTTGGTCACCTATCGTCGAAAACGTGGATACCGTCTTCAAGGCGCTGAGCGATCCCACGCGGCGCAAATTGCTCGACACCCTGCGCGACAGGGGCGGACTGACCCTGACCGAGCTCGAAAAGGGGCTCGGCATGACTCGGTTCGGGGTGATGAAGCACCTCAACGTGCTGGAGGAGGCAAACCTCGTCGTCACCCGCCGGGATGGGCGGTTCAAATACCACTACCTCAACGCGCTTCCGATCCAGGAGGTCGCGGACCGCTGGATGGCGCCTTACGCCAAGCCGCTGGCCCGCTTTGCGTTGGACCTGAAAAATGCGTTGGAGAGTGAAGCGCCGATGGCCGACAAACCCGATTTCGTCTTCTCGACCTATATCCGCACGAGTGCCGACAAGCTCTGGGACGCCCTGACCAATCCCGAGATGACGCGGCAATATTACTATGGTGGCCGCGTACAGGCCGATCTGCGCGTCGGCGGGCGGTTCTACTATCTCGATCCGCAGGGCGAGATGAACCTCGATGGCGAGGTGGTGGAGATCGATCCGCCGCGCAAGCTTATCACCACCTTCAAGCCGGTCTGGGCACCGGACGGCGAGATCACCCGGCTGATGTACGAGATCGAGGACATGGGCGGCGTGTGCCGTTTCACCATGACGCATTTCGATGCGGCCAAATCGAAGGCCGGTGTCGAGGAGGGCTGGCCGATGATCGTCGCCGGCCTCAAGACGCTACTGGAAACGGGGAAGCCACTCGATATTCCCGGCATGAACGGTTGAACAAGGTTCTACAACAGGGAGAAGCAACAAAATGACGAAATTTCTGCTGGTCTATCACGGCGGCAGTGCGCCCTCGAGCCCCGAGGAAGGCGAGAAGGTAATGAAGGCGTGGATGGACTGGATGGGAGCGCTCGGTCCGTCGCTGATCGACGCCGGCAATCCGACCGGCGCGGCCAGGACGCTGCAGCCGGGCGGCAAGACGGTCGATGGCGGCGGCAGCAATCCGACGACCGGCTACTCGATCCTCGAAGCCGCCTCGCTCGACGAGGCGGTGAAGCTCTCCAAGGGCTGCCCGCAACTGCTGAGCAATGGCAGCATCGAAGTCACCGAGATCACCCCAGTAATGTGATCCCTCCGGGTCCGCTCCGCCGGAGCGGCCCAATGCCTGCGCGCCAAGGACGAACAATGGAAATAACCGACGACTTCATGATGTCCATGCTGGGCAAGTCACGCCAGTACACGGTCGTCATTCTGCGCATGACCGAGAAGTATGATCGCGCCGCCGCGCGCGACTCCGAACAGGCCCGAACGATCTGGCAGCATGGCAGGCGAAACTTCGAGCTGCGGGCCAGCGGCAAGCTCGCGCTGGTCGGGCCGCTGCTGCAGCCGCCTTACGCCGGCCTGGGTGTCTTCGCCACCGGCCGCGACGAGGCCGAAGCGATCATGCGCGAGGATCCGGCAGTGAAGGCCGGGCTGTTCGCCATGGAGTTCGTGCCCTGGCGAACCTTCCCGGGCGATGCGCTGCCGCCGATGGAGCCGGCCATCGCAGTGTAGCGGCGGCACCTGGGGGCGCCGCCGCAATCGCCGGCTGTCTACTCCGCCGCCTCCGGCTCGCGCTCCTCGGTCGACGATTTGCCCAGATCGAGGAAGCCGCCGGACTGGCGTTCCCACAGCTGGGCATAGTGACCGCCGCGGGCGAGCAGTTCGGCGTGCGTGCCCTCCTCGACGATCCGGCCGGCGTCCAGCACCACCAGCCGATCCATTGCCGCGATGGTGGACAGCCGGTGCGCGATCGCGATCACCGTCTTGCCGCGCATCAGCGAGGTCAGCTGCTCCTGGATCGCCGCCTCGACTTCGCTGTCGAGAGCGGAAGTCGCTTCGTCGAGCATCAGGATCGGCGCGTTCTTGAGCAGCACGCGGGCAATCGCCACGCGCTGCCGCTGCCCACCCGACAGCTTCACGCCACGCTCGCCCACATGGGCGTCGTAGCCGGTGTGCCCCTTGGGGTCTACCAGCGACGCGATCACCTCGTCCACCCGCGCCGCCGCGGCCGCTTCGATCATCTGCGCATCGGTCGCATCCTGGCGGCCATACTTGACGTTCTCGCGGATCGAGCGGTGCAGCAGCGAGGTATCCTGGCTGACGAGGCCGATGGCGGCACGCAGCGATTCCTGCGTGACGGACCGGACATCCTGCCCGTCGATGCGGATCGTCCCCTGCTCCACGTCGAACAGGCGCAGCACAAGGTTGACCAGCGTCGACTTGCCGGCGCCCGAACGGCCCACGAGCCCGACCTTCTCCCCGGGCGCCACGCGCAGGTTGAAGTGCTCGATGACCGTGCCGGTCTCGCCGCGCCAGTAGCTGAAGCTGACATCGTCGAAGACGATCTCGCCCTTGCTCACGGTGAGGTCGCCGGCGCCCGGTGCATTGAGCAGCGTGATCGGCTGGGCAATCGTCTCCATCGAATCCCGCACGGTGCCGATCTGCCGGAAGATGTTGGAGCCGATCTCAAGGATCCAGCCCGACATGCTCATGATCTGCAGGGCGAACGGAATGGCAGTAGCGACCGCCGCGGCGGCGAGCGTACCGCTGTTCCACCCGGCCAGCGCGATCCAGGTGATCGACACCACCAGCCCCGCATTGAGGATGAACAGGATCGACCACATATAGGTGAAGACGCGCATCAGCCGGCGGAAGGACACGGCGTGGTCGTTGACCGACTCCGACACATAGTTGTCTTCGTGACCACCCGTCGAGAACGTCTTCAGCGTCTGGATGTTGGTGTAGCTGTCGACAATGCGGCCGGTGAGCACCGACTTGGCCTCCGACAGATCCTCGGAGTAGCGCGCGATCAGCGGCATAGTGATGGCGAACAGGATGCCGTAGAGCACCAGCCAGACACCGATCGGCACCAGCAGCAGCCAGTCGAGACGGGCCAGCGCGATGATGGCCACGACCACGAACACCAGCGCGTACCACGCCGCATCGATGGCGAGGTTGACGCCGGTCTCGATCGCCTCGCCAACCTGGATCACCTTGTTGGCGATACGGCCGGCGAAGTCGTTCTGGAAATAGGTCCAGCTCTGGCGGATGACGTGCCAGTGGCTCTGCCAGCGCGCCAGGTCGACGATGTTGGGCACGATGGCGTGGTTGCGCACCAGCGTGTCGAGCAGGAACGTCGTCGGGCGGATCAGCACGACGACGCCCACCATCAGCAGCAGAGCCTGCCAGTGGTCGGCGAACATGTTGCCCGGCTGGGTGGTGGCGAGGAAGCCCACGACGAGGCCGACGAAGATCGGCATCATCGCATCGGCGATCGAGCCGATGGCGACCAGCACCATGCGGATCAGGAACGCGGTGCGGAACTGCTTGACGAAATAGAGGACGAACGCCCGGAGCCCCATCGGGGGGTGCGGGTTGTCGGCGAGGGCGACGGGCGAATAGCGCGCGTCGAACCAGGCGATGATGGAATTGAACATTTGGCTCTCATGATCTGAGAACCCGTGCGATCGGAATCAGCTTCGGGTTCGCGTAAATGGTTTTCGTTGCACAGCGTTGTGGACGCGGTTTCGGCTCAGATCGCGGGTTCCGTTCAGGCTTGCCATTGGTATCTCCCTGGCGTGGTTGAAGGTCATTCGGCCGCGGCTTCCACCACATCGGCGTCGGCTTCGATGAAGCCGCCCGATTGGCGTTGCCACAGCTTTGCGTAGGTGCCGCCGAGCGCGATGAGCTCGGCATGCGTGCCCTGCTCGACGATCCGGCCCTGGTCGAGGACCACGAGGCGGTCGAGCGCGGCGATGGTCGAAAGCCGATGCGCGATGGCGATCACCGTCTTGTTGCGCATCAGCAGTTGCAATTGCCCCTGGATCGCCGCCTCGACTTCACTGTCGAGGGCGGAGGTCGCTTCGTCGAGCACCAGGATGGGCGCGTTCTTGAGCAGCACGCGGGCGATGGCGACGCGCTGGCGCTGCCCGCCCGAGAGCTTCACGCCGCGTTCGCCGACATGCGCGTCATAGCCGGTGCGACCCTGCGAGTCGGCAAGACCGAGGATGAAATCGTGCGCCTCGGCGAGCTTGGCCGCCGCGACGATCTCGGCCTCGCTCGCCTCCGGCCGGCCATAGGCGATGTTGTCGCGCACCGAGCGGTGCAGCAGCGACGTATCCTGGGTGACGACGCCGATGGCGCCGCGCAGCGATTCCTGCGTCACGCTGGCGATGTCGGTGCCGTCGATCCGCACCTGGCCGCCCTCGGGATCGTAGAAGCGCAGCAGGATGTTGACGATCGTCGACTTGCCGGCGCCGGAGCGGCCCACCAGCCCGACCTTTTCGCCCGGCTTGATGTGCAGGTCGAGGCCCTCGATCACGCCGCCGGCCTTGCCGTAGTGGAACGTCATGCGGTCGAAGACGATGTCGCCCTTGCTCACCACCAGCGCATCTGCTGCCGGCTTGTCCGTCACCGCGCTCGCCTTCGAGAACGCATCGACGCCGGTCTTGACCGTGCCGACATTCTCGAACAGCGCGGACATCTCCCACATGATCCACTGGCTCATGCCGAAGAAGCGCAGCACCAGCGCCGCCGCCACCGCGATGGCGCCGGGCGTGATCAGCCCCTGCAGCCACAGCCAGACGCCCAGGCTGAACACCGTCACCAGCAGCGCCACGTTGAGGCAATAGAGCAGGACGTTGAGCACCGTCGCGATGCCCATCTGCCCGTAGACGGTGGGCAGGAATTCGTCCATCGCCTCCTTGGCGTACCCCTCCTCGCGCCGCGAATGCGAGAACAGCTTCACCGTGGAGATGTTGGTGTAGGCATCGACGACGCGGCCGGTCATCAGCGAGCGCGCCGCCGCCTGCTTCTCGGAGATGTTCGCCATGCGCGGAATGAAGTAGCGCAGCAGCACGCCATAGCCGGCGAGCCAGACGAGGAACGGCACGGCCAGCCGCCAGTCGTTCATCGCCGCGAGCACCACGGCACCGGCGAAGTAGAACACGACATAGTTGAGGACGTTGAGCACCTTCATGGCCGTCTCGCGCACCGCGAGCGCGGTCTGCATGAGGTTGGTGGCGATGCGGCCGGCGAACTCGTCCTGGAAATAGGTCATCGACTGGCGCAGCACGTAGCGGTGCAGCATCCAGCGGATGCGCTGGGGGATATTGCCCATCAGCACCTGGTTGATGACCAGCGCCTCGAGCCCGATCACCACCGGCAGCACGAACACGACTACCGCGCCGATCAGCAGCAGCCGCGGCCCCTCGGTCTGAAGGAACGTGGCGCGATCGGCCTTGCCCAGCCAGTCGACGACATTGCCCAGGAAGCCGAACAGCGCGATCTCGCTGATCGCCGCCGACGCCGTGAGCACCATCATGAAGGCGAACCAGCGCTTGGTGCCCCTGAGGTAATGCAGCATGAAGGCGAGCATCCGCCCCGGCGGCTGCCGGGGTTCATCGGACGGATAGGGAGTGAGGCGGCGTTCGAACCAGCGCAGCATGACAGGCGTCCAACAATTGCAATTGTACGCAACGCTTGACGCGGACCCATGCCGCAGGCTTGTTGCGCGCCGGCGCCGCCGGGTCTCCCATTTGCTGCCGCATTTGGCGCAAAGAGGAAGTGACCCGGTCGAGCCAGCCGCACAGAATATAAGAAGATTCGGCGGCGTGCCTGTAACCGGCGCGCCACAGTCACAAAAGTTCACAATTGGAGCCGCGCATGCCCACCGAAGGCGACCAGACCATCTTCCTCAAGGACTATGCGCCGACGCCCTACACGGTCAGCAGGGTCGAGCTGGATGTGAAGATCGCGCCGGATGTCAGCCGGGTGCGCGCGCTGCTCACCCTGGCGCCGCGCGAAGGCACCGAGCCGGGCACGCCGCTGGTGCTGGCCGGCGACGAACTCAAGCTCAACGCCATCGCCATCGACGGGCTGCCGCTGGCGCTCACCGCCTATGAGGCCTCGCCCGACGAACTCGTGGTGCTGCAGCCGCCGCATCGCAGCTTCGTGCTCGAGACCGAGGTTTTGCTCGAGCCCGAGAAGAACACCAAGCTGATGGGCTTCTACCGCTCCAGCGGCACCTGGTGCACGCAGTGCGAGCCCGAAGGCTTCCGCCGCATCACCTACGCCTACGATCGCCCCGACATCCTCGCGCCGTTCCGCGTGACCATGACCGCCGACAAGACGGTGGCGCCGGTGCTGCTGGCCAACGGCAACCTCGTCGAGCATGGCGATATCGATGGCGGCCTGCACTATGCAGTGTGGGATGATCCGTTCCCCAAGCCGTCCTATCTGTTCGCGATGGTGGCCGGCGACCTCGGCGCAATCCACGACGAATTCACCACCATGAGCGGCCGCAAGGTGGCGCTCGGCGTCTATTGCACGCATGGCAAGGAGAATGAGTGCCTGTTCGCGATGGACTCGCTCAAGCGCTCGATGGCGTGGGACGAGCGCCGCTTCGGCCGCGAGTACGACCTCGACATCTTCAACATCGTCGCCGTCAGCGATTTCAACTTCGGCGCGATGGAGAACAAGGGCCTCAACATCTTCAACGACAAGCTGGTGTTCGCCAGCCCTGAATCCGCCACCGATGACGACTACTATAATGTCGAGCGCGTCATCGCACACGAGTACTTCCACAACTGGACCGGCGATCGCATCACCTGCCGCGACTGGTTCCAGCTCTGCCTCAAGGAAGGGCTGACGGTCTATCGCGACCAGGAATTCACCTCCGACGAGCGCTCGCGCGCCGTCAAGCGTATCGACGACGTGCGCACGCTGCGCTCGGCCCAGTTCCCCGAAGACGGCGGTCCGCTCGCGCATGCGCCGCGGCCCGACCGGTACAAGGAGATCGCCAATTTCTACACGCCGACCGTGTACGAGAAAGGCGCCGAGATCGTCCGCATGCTGGCGACCTTCCTGGGAGAGGCCGGCTTCCGCAAGGGCATGGATCTCTATTTCGAGCGCCATGACGGCGACGCGACCACCATCGAAGCCTTCATCAAGGTGTTCGAGGATGCCAACGGCGTCGACCTCCAGCATTTCCAGACCTGGTACCTGCAGGCCGGCACCCCGGAGGTCACCATCGCCGACAGCTACGATCCGGCGTCGCAGACCTACAGGCTGACCCTCAGCCAGAACACCGCTCCGACGCCGGGCCAGCCCGACAAGGCGGCGCTGCCGATTCCGGTGAAGTTCGGCCTCATCGGTCCGAACGGCTCACCGATGGGCTGGACCGCCGCGAGCGGCGACATCCGCCAGGACCTGCTGGTCCTCGAGGGCAAGAGCGCGACCTTCGAGTTCAAGGGCGTGCCGAACCGCCCGGTGGCGTCGCTGTTCCGCGAGTTCTCGGCGCCGGTCAAGATCGTCTCCAACGCCACGCAGGCCGACCGCCTGTTCCTCGCGCGCCACGACAGCGATCCGTTCAATCGCTGGCAGTCGCTGCAGGACGTGGCGATGGCGATGATGCTCGGTGCCGTCGGCGGCTCGCCTTGGGCCGAAGCCGATATCGGCGCGCTCGCCGAGGCGCTCGAGGACACCATCGCCTCGACCACGCTCGACGCCGCGTTCCGCGCCCTGGCGCTGAGCCTGCCTAATGAATCGCTGGTCGCCCGCACCATCGGCAGCAATGTCGATCCGGACAGGATCCGCGCCGTGCGCCTGCAGCTGATCGGTGCTCTCGCCGCCCGGCTGGAACCGGCTCTGCTCGCGACCTATCGCGACAATCTCACGCCCGGCGCCTACTCCACCGACACCGCGCAGTCGGCCCGCCGGTCGCTCAAGAACGCCGCGCTGTCCATGCTGGTCGTCGGCAAGACCGCCGACGGGGCTCGCCTCGCGCGCGAGCAGTATGACGCTGCCGCCAACATGACGGATCGCTTTGCCGCGCTCAGCACGTCCGTCGCCGGCTGGACCGCGGATGCCGAAGCGCTGCTCGGCAATTTCCGCACCATGTTCACCGCCGATCCGCTGGTGCTCGACAAATGGCTGGCACTCAATGCGATCGCGGCCGAGCCGGGCACGGTCGCCCGCATCAGCGCCATCCTCGCCGATCCGTCTTTCCCGCGCGGCAACCCCAACCGGCTGCGCGCGCTGGTCGGCAGTTTCGGCATGAGCAACCCGACGCAGTTCGCCCGCGCCGATGGCGCCGGTTTCCGCTTCATCACCGGCGTGGTCGCCGATCTCGACGACCGCAACCCGCAGATCGCCTCGCGGGTACTCACGGCCTTCCGCGTCTGGCGCAGCTTCGAGCCCGGCCGGCAGGCGGCCGCGCAAGCGGCGCTCACCGCCCTGCGCGACGCCGGCCCACTGAGCCGCAATGTGTCCGAGATATTGGAGCGGACGCTGGCCGGATGATGCTGAACTCCCGGCCCTCCCTCCCCTTCGCGGGGAGCGGAAGCCGCCTCGGTCGCCGCTGGTTAACAGAACATTACTTTAGCATAATTTTTCTCTGCCCGCTAAGTGACTCAATCGACTCACGATTTCGCCACGGTCGCGCCGCCGCCCCTGTCCCCCCTATGGACAGCCGCAAGCCGCTGATTCAGATTGCAAATCAGGGCGTGGTCTAGCGTTGCTTTTCAACATTTCTGGCGGGGACTTTGCATGCGGTCGACGGAGGCATCCGGCGTCGGGAAGGAGCGATTCCGTGCAGCGGATCGCCCCTCTCAACAGCCCCCCTTCATCCGCCTGCTGCTGTCGATCTCGCCCGTCACCTACGCAGTCGCCATCACTGCACTGATCGCCGCGACGCTGTTCGTCACCAGCGACGCCGTCCGCAGCAATGACGAGGCGCAGCGACACCAGGCGCTGGTCGCCCGCCTCGCGGCGGCAGCCCCATCCGGCATGGACGCCGACAACGACAACGGCGCCGGCCAACGTGCCGCGATCGCCTTCGGGCTGGCGCTGCTCGCGGCGGGCCTCAGCTTCCGTCGCCGGCCACCGTTGCAGCCGGTGGCCGAGCTCAACAGCTCCTATGTCGAGGCGCTGACCTCGATCCGCGAGGAGCAGCGCGTGCTTGCCCGCCGCTATCACGAGGAGAAGCTGCGGGCCGAGGCGGCCAGCCGGGCTAAAACATCGTTCCTGGCGCATCTGAGCCACGACATCCGCACGCCGCTCAATGCCATCATCGGCTTCGCCGAACTGATGCACCACCAGACCTATGGCCCGCTGGGCGACGCGCATTACGCCGGTTACGTGGAGTCGATCCGCAGCTCGGGCGACCGGCTGCTCGGCTTCTTCGCCACCATCCTCGACCTCGCCGAGCTTGAAGGCGGGCGCCGCACGCTGGAGCAATCGCCGCTGGGCGCCGACGATCTGCTCGTCTCCGTGGCGCGCCGCTATGGCGGGCGGGCGTTGCGGGCCCGTGTCCAGCTGACACTCGGCGCCCCCTGCGGCGCGGCGCTCCTGGGCGACCGCTTCTCGCTCGAGCGCATGCTGGGCAATCTCGTCGACAACGCGCTGCGCTTCACCCGCGCCGGCGGCCGCGTCACCCTCGCGGCCTATGCGGCGGCCGACGGCGTCGTGCTCGAGGTCACCGACACCGGCATCGGCATGGATTCCGAGCGGCTCGCCGCCTTGTCCCAGCCCTTCGCCTTCGGCGACGCCGCGCTGACCCGCGACCATGAGGGCGCTGGCCTCGGCATCGCCATCTCCCGCGCCATCGCCGAGCTCAGCGGCGGCCGCCTCGCCATCGACAGCCGCCCGGGCCTCGGCACCACCGTCGCCATCTCGCTGCCGCTGCTCGAAGGCGGCGCGCGGATCGAGCAGGCGGCCTAAAGGCCTCGCGCCCTCTCGTACCACCGCGCTGCCGCGTCCTTCACTTCCGCCTGCATCTCCGCCAGCTCTTCGGACAATCGCGGGAAACTCGGCATGTTTGCCAGTTGCGCCAGCAGGTCGCGGAAGGCCGGCGTCCAGCCTTCCTCCTTGAACGGATCCGCCAGCGCCGCGCTCATCACCTGCAGCACGGTCGAATAGGTGGCGTGGATCTCGGCCAGCCGCTCACCCTCGGGCACGAGGCCGATAGCGCCCAGCCGCAGGAGCACGATGGCAGTCGGCGCCTGCGGCCGCGCGATCTCGCCGCCCGCCAGCAATTGCGCCGACTGCGCGATGAATTCGAGATCGACGAGCCCACCGGCGACGAGCTTGAGGTCGAAGGCATGGCGCGCCGGCCGCTCCTTGGCCATCAGCGCCCGCATCGTTGTCACGTCGCCAATGGTCTTGGCCGCATCGTGCGGACGGGTCAGCGCCTCGGCGATGGCGGCCATCACCTTCGCCGCGAAGCCCGCATCGGCTTCGACCACCCGTGCACGCGTCAGCGCCAGATGCTCCCACGTCCAGGCGCTCTCCTGCTGGTAGAGACGAAACGCCGTGAGGCTCGTCGCCAAGGGCCCGGCATTGCCCGAAGGCCGCAGCCGCATGTCCGCCTGGTACAGCACGCCCTCGGACGTCGGCGCCGTCACCGCCGCCACCAGCCGCTGCGTCAGCCGCGCAAAATACTGGCTCGGCGCCAGCGGCCGCTCGCCATCGGAGTCCGCCTCGCCGGCCTCGTAGAGCAGGATGAAATCGAGGTCCGATGAGGCGGTCATCTCGCGGCTCGCCATCTTGCCAAAGGCCAGCAGCGCGACCGACGCGCCGGGCACGCGGCCATGCCGCTGCTCGAACTCGCGCCGCACCGCCGCAAACAGCTTTTGCAGCAGCGTCTCGGCCAGCGCGGTGAACTGTTCGCCTGCCTGCCGCGCCGTCACCGTCCCGGACAGGAGGCCCGCAGCGATCAGGAATTGCTGCTCCTGCCCGATGATGCGGGCCCGATCGATCACCTCCTGGTAA
This sequence comes from Pseudomonadota bacterium, assembly GCA_048498015.1. Lineage (GTDB taxonomy): Bacteria > Pseudomonadota > Alphaproteobacteria > Rhizobiales > Devosiaceae > Devosia_A. The sequence goes on along the minus strand of JBEHYU010000002.1, from coordinate 144,980 downwards.
TCGCGTGCTTCGCCGAGGAACGCATCGACCTTGCCCACCAGCACCGCCCGGCGGCTCACCTCGTCGGCGAACGCCGGATCGATCAGCGCGTCCATCACGTGGGCGCGGTGGATCACCGCCTCGGCCATGCGGGGCGCCGAGGCCAGCAATTGCACCAGCAGCTCGCGCAAATCGGCATGGCTGCGCAGCAGCGCGAACAGCTGTATGCCCGAGGGCAGCCGGTCGAGGAAATTGTCGAAGCGCTGGAAAGCGAGATCGGCATTGCCGGTGCGCGCAATCGTGGTGAGCAGCGCCGGCAGCAGCTCGGTGAGATGCGCGCGGGCGGCCGACGCGCGGGTGGCGCGATAGCCGCCATAGTGCCATTTGCGGATGGTCGCCGAGACCATCGCGGCATCGTGGAATCCCATTCTGGCCAGCGTCTCGAGCGTCGCCGGATCGTCGTCGCTGCCGGTGAACACCAGATCGCCGCCGCCGGCCCCCAGCGTCTCGCCCTCGGTGAACAGTTCGGCGTAATAGCCCTGCACCAGCGCCAGCGCCGCCCGGTAGGCCGTCTCGAATGCCGCGAGCCCCTGCCCCATCAGCTCGGCGATCACCGCAACGCCGCCTTCCGTGTCGGGCATCACATGCGTCTGCTCGTCGCGCAGCATCTGCAGCCGGTTCTCCACCGCGCGCAGGAACCAGTAGGCCTGCGTCAGCTCCTCGGCCGTCCGGCCCGCGATCCAGCCGGTCAGCGCCAGCGCCGCCAGCGCCTCTGCCGTCGGGCGCACGCGAAGTGTCTTGTCGCGGCCGCCGGCGATCAGCTGTTGCGTCTGGGCGAAAAACTCGATCTCGCGAATACCGCCGCGCCCGAGCTTCACATTGTGCCCCTCGACCCGCGCCTCGCCGACATTCTTGGAAATGTTGATCTGGCGCTTCATCGCCTGGATGTCGGCGATGGTCGCGAAATCGAGATGCCGCCGCCAGATATAGGGCGCCAGTTCCTTGATGAAGCCTTCGCCCACCGCCTTGTCGCCGGCGCAGGGCCGCGCCTTGATCCAGGCGGCGCGCTCCCAGTTCTGGCCGCGGCTCTCGTAATAGGCGAGCGCCGCGTCGATCGAGAGCGCCACCGGCGTCGAGCCCGGGTCGGGCCTGAGGCGAAGATCGGTGCGGAACACATAGTCGTTGCCCACCCGGTCCTGCATCAGCCCGGCGAGCCGCTGCACGATGCGCGAATAGATCCTGGTGGCTTCCTCGGGCTGCTTGAGCACGTCCGTGTCGCGCTCGAAGAAGGCCACGATATCGATGTCCGAGGAGTAGTTGAGCTCACGCCCGCCATGCTTGCCAAGCGCGAACAGCGCCAGCCCGGACTCGGCCGGCATCACCGGCCGCATCAGGTCGCCCTTCTCGAAGCTCTTGCGCAGCAGCACCGCCAGTCCGGCATCGAGCGCGGCGTCGGCCAGATCGGAGAGCGCCGCGGTCGATTGCGCCGTCGTCCACGCTCCGGCCGTCTCGGCCGCCGCGGCCAGCAGGGCCACCTTGCCCTTGGCCGCCCGCATCGCGGCCCCCACCGCCTGCTCGTCAGCCCCCGTCCGGCCGGCTTCGCCGACCTCGGCCAGGACCCCGGCCAGCGCCGCATCGGGCGCCGCCAGCGCCTCGGCGAGCCAGGCGCCGAAACGCTCGTTAAGCCCAGCAAGGTAAGGCGAGGCCGTCAGCAAGGTGGAAAGTGGAACGCTCATCCGCGAACGCTAGCCGCCGGGCTGTGGCACGGCAAGCACGCGGCCGGGCAATCGCGCCGAGTTCATTGGCAAAAGCCGCATTGCCCGCTGGAAATCCGCAACCGCCGCGCTATGTTCCGGCCGCCTCCATTCACCGGACCCCGCCATGCGCTTCGCCCTCGCCGCCTCCCTGCTCGCTGCCCTCGCCCTCGCCACGCCCGCCGATGCGGCTGGCCTCTCCGGCATGGGCGCGGCGCTGTTCGGCAACACGTTCCACTTCCCCAAGGCCAACCTGCCCAAGCCGCCGGTCACCTCGATCAGCGCCGGTGGCCTCAAGATGGAACTGCAGCACACCAAGCTCTCGGCGATCAAGGCCAAGTTCGGCGGCAGCGTGCAGACCCAGGGCGGCGCTGGCAACCTCGCCAACTGGCTGTGCTACCACACCGATGGCAGCAAAGGCGGCCCGGCGGCCAACACCTGGTTCATCTCCAACATCCTGGGCGGCGGCGAGTTCGTCATGATCGTCGCGGTGCAGGCCGCCGATCCGGACAAGATCCCGGCCGATTGCGAAGCTGCCCCGGCCAAGTTCACCGTGCCGCAGATGGGCATCCCCGGCCTCGGCGCCTCGGCCTCCGACCTCAAAGCCGCCCTGGGCTCGGCCTCGGGCAACAAGCTCGCCTACCGCGCCGACGAACCGGGCGCCGATGCGCTGGGCACCGCGCTCAACGCCCAGTACATCGCCTACACGCTGTCGGGCGGCAAGGTCAGCTCCTACGGCGTCGGCGAGACGTCCGTGCCGGCGCCGAAGTGACGGAAGCCGGCTGACGCACTCAGCTCACGCCGCCGGCAAATCCAGCACGGCCCTAACGCCCGGCGCATTATCCTCCAGCCGCAGCTCGCCCCGGTGCAGCTTGGCCACGGCGTTGACCAGCGACAGGCCCAGCCCCGAGCCCGGTTCCGTCCGGCTCTTTTCGAGCCGCACGAAGCGCTCCACCACGCGCGCCCGGTCCTCGGCCGGAATGCCCGGGCCGTTATCGGCGACTTCGATCGCCACGCGGCCAGCATGCTGCCGCACCGCCACGGTGATCCGGCCGGCCTTGCCCTCGACGGGCTCATAGTATTTCAGCGCGTTCTCGATCAAGTTCACCAGCGCCTGCCCGATCAGTTCGCGATTGGCGCGCAGATGCACCGCCGCCGCGATCTCGGTGGCCAGCGTCAGCCCCTGCTCCTCCGCCGCCGGCTCATAAAGCTCGGCCACGTCGGCGGCCACAGCGCTCACATCGACATCGGCGAAGGCACCCGAGGGCGCGCCGGCTTCGGCGCGGGCGATCATCAGCAGCGCGTTGAACGTGCGGATCAGCTTGTCGCTCTCGCTGAGCGTCGTCTCGAGCGCCGCGCGCTGCGTGTCGTTCGACGGGTCGCGCAGCGCCGCCTCGGCCTGCGTGCGCAGCCGCGTTAGTGGCGTCTTGAGGTCGTGCGCGACATTGTCGGTCACTTCCTTGAGGCCCTGCATCAGCCCCTCGATGCGATCCAGCATGGCGTTGAGGCTGGTCGCCAGCACGTCGAACTCGTCGTTGCGCCGCGTCACCGGGATACGTTCGCTCAGGTTGCCCGACATGATCTTGGCCGTCGTGCCGTTGATGGTATCGATGCGCCGCAGCACGCGGCTCGCGGTGATGGCGCCGGCGAGGATCGAGAAGGCGATGATGCCCGCGACCGCCAGCACGAAGCCCTGCAGGATGATCGCCGTGAAGCCGCGCCGCTCCACCACGTCGCGGCCGACGACCAGCCGCAACCCGTCGTCGAGCACCAGCGAGCGCACCACCGCAAAGCCCTGCGTCGCGTCGCCGTCGAAGGCCGCGTCGCGGTCGTAGTTGAAGCTGAAGATGCCGGTGCCCTGCAGCACGTTGTCGGGCAGGTTCGCGACATTGCCGGCGATCTGCAGGCCCGTGCCATTGCCGAGATAGTAGATGCCCGGCCCCGGCTGGCTCGACAGCCGCGCCACCGCGAAGACGATGCCGCGAATACCCTGCCGCTCGTCGATGCGCGACAGCAATTGCACCTCGCGGTCGATGGCGGCCGATTGCTGCTGCTGGATCTGGATCGACGACTGGTAGGCGACGAAGCTCAGCAGCAGCACCGAGAAGATGATGAACAGGACGATGAAGATCGCCGTCAGGCGGACCGTCGTCGTCCGCCAGATGCGGGCGAACCTATTCACGGATCATATAGCCGGCGCCGCGGATGGTGTGGAGCAGCGGGTTGGCGTGTCCCTTGTCGATCTTGGAGCGCAGCCGCGACATGTGCACGTCGATGACGTTGGTCTGCGGATCGAAGTGATAGTCCCACACATTCTCGAGCAGCATGGTGCGGGTCACCACCTTGCCGGCATTCTTCATCAGATATTCGAGCAGGCGGAATTCGCGCGGCTGCAGCAGGATGGTCTCGCCTTCGCGCTCGACCTTGCGCGACAGCCGGTCGAGACTCAGATCGCCGACCTCGTAGGCGGTCGCCGCCTCTGAAGGCGACGAGCGTCGCGCCAGCACCTCGATGCGCGCCAGGAGCTCGGTGAAGGCGTAGGGCTTGCCGAGATAGTCGTCGCCGCCGGCGCGCAGCCCGGTGACGCGGTCGTCGACCTCGCCCAGCGCGCTCAGGATTAGAACGGGAGTCTTGTTGCCCTCGGCGCGCAGCGACTCGACGATGGAGAGGCCATCGCGCCGCGGCAGCATGCGGTCGACGATCAGCACGTCGTAGTCCATCGACGACGCCATGGCGTAGCCGGTCTCGCCATCCGAGGCGTGGTGGGTGACGTGCCCGGCCTCGTCGAGCGCCTGGATCAGGTAGCTCGCCGCTTCGCGGTCGTCTTCGATCAGCAGGATCTTCATGACGCGTAACCTAAGAAATGCTGGAACGAAGTTCAATAAACTCCGGCCCCGGTGCGGTTTTCACGCATCGGGGCCGGCGGGGAGAAGTCCCTTACTTGCTCAACGGCAAGCCGATGAACCGGACATTGCCGTCGCGCTGGGCCTTGATCAGCGCCGTGCCGCGGCCGGTGCTCTTGACCGCCGCGACGGCGTCCTCGAACTCCTTGCCGGTGCTCACCTTCTTGTTGTCGACCTCGAGGATGGTGTCGCCGACGGCAAAGCCCTTGTCGGCGGCCACCGAATCCTCGGTGACGTCCTGCACGAGCAGGCCTTCGCCACCCGAATTCGGCACCAGCGTCAGACCGGTGTCGGTCGTCACCGGGGCGGCCTGCTGGTCGTCCGGCGGGGTGGTCTGTTTCTGGTCGGGCTGGTCGGTCTTCTTTTCCTGCAGCGTGCCGAGCGTCGCGGAGACCTTGATCTCCTTGCCGTCACGCCACACGGTCAGCTCGACCGTCGCACCCGGCGCCTGGCTGGCAATGGTGCGCGACAGCGCGAGCGCGTTGTCGATCTCGGTGCCGTTGACCGCGGTGATGATATCGCCCGAGGTCAGGCCGGCCTTGCCGCCCGGCGAGTCGTCGCTGAGCTGGGTCACGAGGGCGCCCTTGGGGTCCTTGAGACCGACGCTGTCGGCGATGTCGCGGGTAACGTCCTGGATCGAGACGCCGAGGAAGCCGCGGGTCACCGTACCAGACTTGATCAGCGATGCGGTGATCTGCTCGACGGTGTTGGCCGGGATGGCGAAGGCGATGCCGACATTGCCGCCATTGGGCGAGAAGATCTCGGTGTTGACGCCGACGACTTCACCCTTGAGGTTGAAGGTCGGGCCACCCGAATTGCCCATGTTCACGGCCGCGTCGATCTGCAGGAAATCGCCATAGGCCGAACCGGCGACGTCGCGGCCGCGGGCCGAGACGATACCGGCGGTCACGGTGCCGCCGAGGCCGAACGGATTGCCGACCGCCACCACCCAGTCGCCGACGCGGGCATCGTCGCTGGCGAACTTGACGAAGGGCAGGTCGGACTCGCCGTCGACCTTGACCACCGCAAGGTCGGTACGCTCGTCGGTGCCCACCACCGTCGCAGTCTTGCTGTCACCATTGTCGAAGGTCACGGTGACCTTGGTGGCGTTCTCGACGACGTGGTTGTTGGTCACGATGTAGCCGTCGGCCGAGATCACGAAGCCCGAACCGGCCGCGACGTAGCGGCGGCCCTGCGGGGCATTGCCCTTGGGGCCACGGTCACGGCCCGGACCGGCGTTCGGACCGTTGCCGCCCTTGCCGCCGGGGTTGCCGAACTGGTCGAAGAATTTCTTCAGCGGATTGTCGTCCGGCAGGTCCGGGATCTGGCCGTTGAAATCGCCGCCCTGGTCGTCGAACTGCGTGGTCTTTTCGCGGCCCTCGACGACGATCGAGACGACGGCCGGCTTCACGGCATCGACGAGATCGGCAAAGCCGTTGCTGGGGTTGATCGCCGGAACGGTCACCTGGGCCGCCGGAGTCGCGATCGCCTGCTGGGCCGCAGCCATCTGGCTGGAGGTCGCGACGAAGGCGGTGCCGCCGCCAATGCCCACGAGGATCGCCAGCGCGGAAGCGCCGATCCACTTGCGGGTGCGGGCGAGGAAGCTGGAGCGCATTTGTTCTCTCCTTCAAACTGCTCTCGAGACTTGAGATGGCAGCCTGTATGGAGCCGCACCGTTTTCCGGGAAGTTGCGCCGACGTTAATCTTTGGTAATGGGCCTCAGAACACCGCGTCGCGGATCAGGTCGAGCGCCACCAGCGTCAGTACGACCTTGAATCCAAAGCGGAAAATGTTCTCGGGCACCCTGACCAGCAGCCGGCTGCCGATGGCCGTGCCGAGGAAGCCCGAGAGCACCATGGCAACGATGATGGCGAGGTACTGCCCGAAGGCAAACCCCAGCGCGATGAAGGTGACGACCTTGAAGATGTTCTGGATGGTCATCAGCATGGCGTGCGTTGCCACCAGCTGACGCCGGTCCGCGAGCCCCTTGATGAAGGTCGCGACCAGCGGCCCGGTCGCCCCCACCACCATGCTCAGCGCCGAAATCACCGCGCCGCCGACAAATTGCAGCACCCGGCTGGTGCCGACGATTTTCGGCTGCGGCAGCCAGGTGGTGAACAGCACGAAGGCGCCGATGACGATCTCGAACCAGCGCTCCGGCAGCAGATAGGCGAACTGCCCGCCGACAATCGTGCCGATCACCGCGCCCAGCGAAATCCACAGGATCAGATGCCACTGGATGTGAGCCCGCTGCACCAGCGCCCGCCCGCCATTGGAGCCGAGCTGCACAAAGCCATGCACCGGCACCACGATCGCCGGCGGAAACACCAGCGCCAGCACCGCCACCATCAGCGACCCGCCCCCCAGGCTGAACGTCGCCGTGATCAGCGAGGTGACAAAGCTCAGCGCGACAAGCGCGAGCGCCATCCAGATATCGAGATTGGGGGGAAGCAGCGAGTTGAGCACGAGGCTTGGGTAACGCCGTCCGGCGGATGGAGCAAGATGACTGAGGGCAAGAGCCCCCTCACCAAGGGGGAGGATGTCCGTGCCGACTTCAAGTCCAAGGAAGCGCCGCTTGCACGATGTCATCCTCCCCCCTGGTGGGGGAGGATAGCGGCGCTAGGGCCGAAGGCCCGTAGCAAGCTTGGTGAGGGGGTGTTTGCCCTCAGTCAGCACCCTTCCTAGTCAGCACCCTCCCTAGTCAGCACCCTTCCCCAGCTCCTCCAGCGCCCGCTTTTCCTCCTCCGTCATCTCCGCCGCTACCACCACGGCCCGCCGCCGCCGTGCCGCCACGAACAGCACCACGCCGCCCACCACCAGGATCACCGGCGCCGCGGCCCACAGGATCAGCGTGTGCAGTGCCAGCACGGGCCTGAGCAGCACGAACTCGCCGTAACGGTCGACCAGATATTGCCGGACCTGGTCGTCGGTATCGCCCGCCGTCAGCCGCTGCCGGACGATCACCCGGATTTCGTGCGCAAGGTCGGCATCGGAATCGTCGATCGACTCGTTCTGGCAGACGAGGCAGCGCAGCCCGGCGGAGATCGTGCGCGCCCGCGCCTCGAGCGTCGGATCGGCCAGCATCTCGTCGGGATTGACCGCAAAGGCCGGCAGCGCCAGCCACAGCAGCGCCAGCACGGCGAGCAGCGCCCTCATTCGGCCGGGGCCGGCTTGATCGCGGCGCGGCGCGCCACGCCGACGCGCAGCCGGCGGTCGGTCAGCGACAGGAAGCCGGCGAACGCCATCACCACCGCGCCTAGCCAGATCAGCGTCACATAGGGCTTGAACCAGGCGCGCACCACGCGGCTGCCATCGGCGCCCTGCTCGCCCAGCTGCAGATAGAGCTGGCTGAAGCCATAGGTCTCGATCGCCGCCTCGGTGGTGGGCGTGCCGCTCGCCGTATAGACCCGCCGCTCCGGCGTCAGCACCCGGTCGGCGCCGCCACCCGAGATGGTGAAATGGCCGATCTCGGCCGCATAGTTCTCGACCTGCGCCTGCGAGACATTGTCGAAGCGGATGGTGTAGTCGGCAATCGTCTTGGTCGTGCCCGGCTGCATCGTCGTGATCAGCTCCGCCTGCCAGGCGGTCGCCGCGACGATGCCGATCACCGACACGCCCAGGCCGAAATGCGCGATGGCGGTCGAGAATGCCGCGCGCGGCAGGCCGACCAGCCGCCGCATGCTAGTGCCGATCGCCATGCGGCCGAAGCCGGCGCGGTCGATCAGCTCGGCGATGGCGCCGAACGCCACCCAGAAGCCGAGCAACAAGCCCAGCGGGGCCAGCGACACCGAGCCGCCGCTCAGCGCAAAGATCAGGATGGCGACGAAGATCCCCGCTCCCGCCGCCCACATCAGCCGCTGCGTCACCGCGATCAGGTCGCCGCGCTTCCAGGCGAGGAACGGCCCGAACGGCAGCACGATCAGCAGCGGCGCCATCACCACGCCGAAGGTCAACGAGAAGAACGGCGCTCCAACCGAGATGGTCTTGCCGGTCGTCGCCTCGAGCAGCAGCGGATAGAGCGTACCCACCAGCACCGCCGTCGCCGCCGTGGCGAGGAACAGATTGTTGAGGATCAGTGCGCCCTCGCGGCTGATCGGCGCGAACAGCCCACCGACCCGCAGCGCCGCGGCGCGGAAGGCAAACAGCGAGAACGCGCCGCCGATGAACACTACCAGCAGCGCGAGGATCACCATCCCGCGCGTCGGGTCGGAGGCAAAGCTGTGCACCGAGGTCAGCACGCCCGAGCGCACCATGAAGGTGCCGAGCAGGCTCAGCGAGAACGTGATGATGCTGAGGAAGATCGTCCAGATCTTGAGCGCATTGCGCTTTTCCATCACCAGCGCCGAATGCAGCAGCGCGGTGCCGGCAAGCCATGGCATGAAGCTCGCATTTTCGACCGGGTCCCAGAACCACCAGCCGCCCCAGCCCAGCTCGTAATAGGCCCAGTACGAACCCATCGCGATGCCCAGCGTCAAAAAGCACCAGCTGAGCAACGCCCACGGCCGCACCCAGCGCGCCCAGGCTGCATCGATGCGGCCCGAGATCAGCGCCGCCAGCGCGAAGCTGAAGCAGACCGAGAAGCCGACATAGCCGGTGTAGAGCAGCGGCGGATGGATCGCGAGGCCGATGTCCTGCAGGATCGGATTGAGCTCCTGCCCCTCGAGCGGCGCCGGCGACAGGCGCAGGAACGGGTTGGACGTAAACAGCGTGAAGCCGCCGAACGCCGCAACCAGCAGGCTCTGCATCGCCAGCACCAGCGTCAGCAGCTCGCGCGGCAGATTGCGGCCGAACAGCGCCACCGCCCCGCCCATGCCGACCAGGATCAGCACCCACAGCACCATCGAGCCTTCGTGGTTGCCCCACACGCTGGTGATCTTGAACAGCAGCGGCTGCAGCGAATGCGAATGCTCGTAGGCCAGCGCCAGCGAGAAATCGGAGGTGACGAACGCATCGATCAGCGCCGCGAATGCCGCCGCTACGAGGAGGAACTGCAGCACCGCGCCCTGGCGCAGCACCAGCGTGATCCGCTCGCTGCGCTTCCACGCCACCAGCCCCGCAATAGCGGACACGGTGGCGATCGCAACCGCCAGGATCAGTGCGAAATGACCGAGTTCGATGCTCATCAGCCGCCCTGCTCGTCCGGGCGCCATTCGCCCTTGGCCTTCAACTCGTCGACGACTTCCTTGGGCATGTATTTCTCGTCATGCTTGGCCAGCACGTTGGTCGCCGCGAAGCTGCCATCGCCCGCCATGGCGCCCTCGACCACCACGCCCTGCCCTTCGCGGAACAGGTCCGGTAGAATCCCGGTATAGTGCGCGACGAGGTCAGTGGTGCCGTCGGTGACGGTGAAGTCGTTCTGGTCTCCCGACTTCTTCCACGTGCCCTCCTTGACCAGCCCGCCGAGCCGGATCGGCGTGCCGGCGGCGACGGCCTTCTCGTGGATTTCGCTGGGCGAATAGAAGAACACGATCTGGTCACGCAGCGCGAACAGGATCAGGCCCAGCGCCACCGCGAGAACGGCGCCCAGCCCGGCGATGACGCTCAACCGCTTCTGCTTGCGGGTCATTTCTCCACCAGCCCATTGTCGGCCGCGAGCACATCGAGCTCCGTGCGCACTTTCGGATCGGGATAGGCTTTTCGCGCCGCGTCGTAGGCCGCCTGCGCATCGGCGGTGCGGCCCTGCACCATGCGCGAGCGCACCAGCTGCGTCCACTCCTCGATGCTGCCGCCTTGCGCTTTGAGCCGCGACTCGAGGCCGTCGACCATTGCGGCGATCTGGTCCGCATTGGGCGGCGCCGCAGGCTGCTGCGCCTGCTCGGGATGCAGGCCGGCCGTGGCGAAGGCGAGGCCGTTCTTGGCCGTCACCACCCACGGCTCGTCGCCCTTGGCCTGGGCCAGAAGCGCGTTCCAGTCATCGATGGCCGCCGCATAGTCGCCGACCCGCGTCTCCTCGCCCGCCACGTAGTAGCGCGAGCGGATATGCTTGGGATCGAGCACCGTCGCCTGCTTGAACAGCGTCAGCGGCTCGCCCACGACGCTGCCGCCATTGGCCATCATCAGCGCTTCGCCGAGGTCGCTGAGGCTGTCGGCCGTCGGCGTCGCCAGCGCCGCGATCTTGCGGTAGGCGTTGACCGCGTCGGTATAGCGGCCCAGCTGCATATAGGCCGGCGCGATCACCTGCCAGCCGCGCAGATCGTCGGGCGTCTGCACCAGCCGCGCCTCGATGGTCTTGATGGCGGTATCGAGGCTCACGCCCGGATCGAGCTCGGCGGAGCGGCCGGCCAGCGGTTCGGCCGGCAAATCGGGCTTGCCCAGATAGGCGTAGGTGCCGATCGCCAGTATCGCCACCAGCGCCACCGAGCCCCACACCATCGCCTTGCCTCCGGTCGTTGCGGGCGCTTCGCCCTCGCCCTTGAGGCGGATCACTTCGCGCGCCAGCTCGCCTTTGGCCGCCGTGGCTTCGGCGCCGCCCATGCGGCCCGCCGCCGCATCGGCATCGATCGCCGCCAGTTGCGCTCGAAAATGCGCGGCGTTTGCATCCGCCAGGCTCGGACCCGCGTTGACCGTCCGTCCGGCGCCCGCATAATACAGCGTGGCGCAGGCGATGGCGGTCAAAATCAGGGCGAATATCCAGATGGTCATGGCCTCGGCGGGTATAGGCAAAATCAGGCGAAATATGCAGCGGCGCACGCGTCAATGGCAGGCGCCGATTGCCGCAGTCAACGCCTGACCCCATGCCGGCCGGTTACGACTTCGCGATCATCGGCTCGAGCCCCCTTGCCGCGCTGCTGGCGGGACTGCTGGCGCATGACCACCGCCGGCAGGTGCTGCGCGTCGCCGAAGCAGTTTCGCCCCTGCGTTTGCCGCGGGCCATCGACATCGCGCTGCCCTTCGCCACGCGGCCCGAAACCTGGCGCCTGCTGCGCCGGGCCGAGGCCGAGACGATTGCGCTTATGAAGAGCATTGAGTTCGCCGATGCAATCGTTCGGACGCCGCTGAAAATCGTCGCCGACAGGCCGGATACGCAATCGACCTTAGCCCATATGCGGCACGTCGCGGCCGCCTACGGCGCCGACCTGCGCCAGGTTTCGCGGCTCGTCCGCCCGGTGCCGCTCGACGGCTCCGAGGTGGCGCATGTGGATGCGTCGCGGGCCATGCTCACCTTCCGCAGCACCGGTGCCGCCGAGATCGCCATCGACGGCGAGGTCGCGCCGATCGGCCAGATCGTGCTCGCCGACGACGCCGCCATCCTGGCGCATTTGCCCGATCGCCCCGGCGCGCTGCACGCCGAGCCGATGACCGCGACGCTCACCGCCCCGGCGCGGCGGCTCGCGGCACCGATCATGATTTTTCCCGATCGCGGCGTGACGCTGCTGCAGCGCGACGACCTCGCGATCCTCGGGCTGGTTTCGGGCGAAGGCGAGATCGAAGCCCGGCTCGCTTCCTGCCTGCCGGGACCGTTCCCGCTCGCCCGCCGGGCCACCAGCCATTTCCGCCGCGTCGCGACCGATGACGGCGCACCGCTGATCGGCAGGCTCGATCCATCCGGTCTGCTGGTGATCGCCGGGCTCGGCGACGCCTCGGCATTCTTTGCCCCGCCGCTGGCCCGGCTGCTCGCCGGCAAATCCAGCGCCGACGAGCAGGCATGGTTCGCCGCGCACGACCTGCAGCCCCGCCAGGCCATTGCCGAGTGGATGCCATGAGCGAGCCCAATCGCCTTGCGGCTGACGCCGCGCACCAGTTCGGCGGCATCGAGCTCGATCGCAGCCGGCCGCTGCGCTTCCGGCTCGACGGCCGCCCGCTCACCGGCTTTGCCGGCGATACGGTGCTCAGCGCCGCCATTGCCAATGGCATCGAGACCTATGGCCGGTTTCGCGGCGCGCCCATCGGGCTCAGCGAGCGCTTCTGCCCGCCGGTCGCGCTCAAGGGTGGCGCCCCGCTGCCGATGGATCGCGTGCCGGCGCAGGACGGCCTCGATTTGCGCACCGTCGGCAAGCGCAACGCGCGCCCGTTCGGCGACGCCAGCTCGTTGCACCACATCCTCGATGACATGCCGTCGCCCGGCTGGCTTAATGGCGCGCCCGAAGAAGAACTCACCACCGATCTGCTGGTCGTGGGGGGCGGCGTTGCCGGCCTCGCCGCGGCCGAGGCGGCCTCCGCCAATGGCCAGGCCGTGCTGCTGGTCGAGTGCCGTCCCTGGCTCGGCGGCGATGCCCGCTATTTCGGTCCGGTCGGCGACGAGGAAACACCCGAAGCGCTCATCGTGCGTCTCACGTCCACGCTCGCCGCCCGCGACAATGTCGGGGTGCTCATCCGCGCCGAGCTGCTCAGCCTCAAGGGCCATCGCGCGCTGGTGCATCAGGTGGTTGCAGCGGGCGCGCCACGCGGCCGCATCGTGGCGATCGAGGCTGGCCGCATCGTGCTCGCCACCGGCGCGACGCAGCGCCTGCCGGTGTTCCCGGGCAACCGCCTGCCGGCGGTGGTTCCCGCCATCGCCGCCTATCATCTCGCCAAGCGCTATGGCGTCTCGCATGGCGCATCGGCGATCGTCGCGACGCAGAGCAATTACGGCTATCGCCTGGCGCTGCGCCTGCACGATGCCGGGATCGCCATCCGGCGCGTCGTCGATGCCCGCGTCGGGGTGCAGTCGCGCTTCGTCGATTTCGCCAAGTCGCGCGGGCTCACCCTCGCCTCCGGCGAATATCCGCGCCTCGCCGGCAAGGGCCGTGTCGATTTCGCCAATAGCGGCGCCCACACGCCGGCAAGCAGTCACGAGGCCGACCAGCTGATCGTCTCGGGCCCTTGGCAGCCCGACCTGCAGCTGTGGATGCTGGCCGGCGGTACAGTCCGCTGGTCCGCCGAGCGCAATACGCTCGAGGCCGTGGGCACGCTCGATCATGTCGCGCTCGCAGGCGCCGCCGCCGGCTACCGCACCCAACGCGCCACGCTCGAGAGCGGCATCGCCGCGCAGGCAGCTTTGTTCGGCCACGCCAGCGAGCCCATCGAGGACATCGATGTCGCGGCGCATTTCGAGACGCCGGACGTCGCCGCCACTGCCGCGCCGGCCGCGGAGGCCGGCCCGTCCTTCCTCGATTGGGGCGCAAGCCTCGCGCTCCGCCCCCTGCCCGCGAAGTCCGGCGCGCCGCCGCCCGAACCACATGCCATGTCGTTGCCTGACGCCGCCGCATCGGTCGAGCTCGGTCTCATCTCCGCTCTCGATGCCGGCGTCATGGCCGAAGAGCGCGGCGCACCCGGCGCCGATCTCATCGCCTCGAGCTGGACCCCGCCGCCGCGCGATCCCGTCGAGCCGCATTGGCTCAGCGGCCGCTTCGGCGACGCGCCGCAGCGCGTCCACCTCATCGTCGATCATCGCCGCACATTCGAGATTGGAGCGTTGATCTACTCGCCCGGCGCCTCGCGCGATCCGGTGCACGCCGTCGGCGTCATCGTCGAGGCCGCGACGCCCGGCGGCATTGCCCTGATCGCGAGGGAGTTGGCGTCTGACCGGTTCATCGTCGAAACCCTTGCGGGCCCCTCGCCGGCCCGGATCAGCCCGTCCGGCGCTCCGCCGATTCCTTAGCGCGGCGCAGCGTGTCGGCATATTCCTTGCCGAAGCGCACCTCGCCCATCTTCAGCGCGGCGTCGAGGCGGGCCGATGAGATGGTGTCGGTGGGGTTGGCGCGCAGCAGCGCCAGCTGCCGCTCGATGTGGATCTCGAGCGCCTGGCCGGTCTGCGCCCACACCTGGTCGAACAGGGCGTTGAGCGCCAGCGAGTCGCGGCTGTCGCGCACCGTCGCGAGCAGGAAGATGCCGTTGAGCGCGGAGAGGATCTGATCGCTGTCGAGCCGGTCGGTGCCGTCGCGCCGGCGCATCGCCTTGTTGAGATCGGGAGCGATGTCGCGCAGCTTCGGCTCGATGCGCTCGGACACCTGCTTGGTCAGCGCCGCGGCGATCATCGCCCAGCGGCCATTGCGGCTGAGTTCCACATAGCCGGTGATCGCCCGCATCAGGCGATGGAACCGATCCGCCGCACGGCAGGCGAGGTCCATGTCGGCAAAGGTGCCCATCTGGTTGAGCACCGGCACCTGGGCCTGCGCATGCGCCAGCAGCGCATCGATCAGCGGCCCGAAGCCCGAACGCATCAGCGACACTTCCGAGGCACCGCCGGAAATGCGGATCGCCGCCGTCACCAGCCGCGTCGGCGTCGCCATCTGGCCGACCGCCGCCATCATCAGCAGCGCGGCAACCGGCGCATCGCTCAGCGGCATCGCCTGCAGCGCCATCGCCAGCGCGGCTTCGTCGGCCATGCCGTTGGCGGCGCGGCCAAAGCCCTGGGCCTTTTCGAGCAGGCCGCGGCAGCGCAGCGCATTGAGCACCACGGGCAGCCTGTCCCAGGCTTCTTCGCCGCCCAGCTGCGCCTTGATGCGGCGCTGGATTTCGACACTGGTGGTCGCATCGGCGAGCGCCTTGCGGCCGCGCGCGAGCAGATCGGGCATCAGCGATTCGAGCGCGGCGCGGCTTACCTCGCTGTCGTCGACCGCGTCGATATCGACGAGATCGGGCGCCAGGTCGCGCACCATCCAGGTCCAGACCGCCGCGACGTCGTCTGCCGCGACGGCGCCGTCAAAGGCAAAATCGGCCGGACTGGGTACGACGATGGCGTCGATGAGGCCAGCAAACGGGCGGGCTGCATGCCGTCTGCGCGCCTGCGAATTGGTTGCGGTCGCTTGAGCCATCTTTACCGAAAGGACAGAGGGAGTCAGTCAGTTCCCGACTCTATAGCCCCTTGGTAAACAAAGGTTTCCCGCGGTCGTGGGGGTTTGTCCCCGGCGTCGCCGAAAAGCCCGGAATCAGCCCGTGGCGGTCGCCGAAACCGTCCAGCTGCCATCGGCTTCGCGACAGGCGGTGCCCTTCTTGACGAAGTTCTGGCCGCCGATGGTGACCGTATTGGTGAAATCGCGGCAGTCGATCAGATTCACCCGCACATAGGGGCCGACCATCACGGCGCCCGACTGGCCGTTGTCGCCCTGCCAGTTGCGCGGCGCACCGACGCGGCCGAACTGCAGTGCATTGAACTGGGCCCCCGACACTTCCGCCTTGGACTTGGCCGAGAGCTGCGCATAAGCGGCCGGATCGACGAAGGTCGAGACGTCCGTCGTCGCCGCGGCGGTCGAGACCGTCTGCGCCGGCGCCTGCAGCACCGTCGGGTCGGTCGGCGTCGCCACCGTCTCTGCACCCGTCATGGGGGCCACCGAGACATTGTTGCCGCAGCCGGCAAGCGCGATGACCGGAAGAATAAGCAGAGCGCGGGCGAAGTTGTGCATGCTGGTCCCGAAATTGAAGTGCCACAACCTCCACCGGACAAGTACGGCGGAGTTAAGTCAGCTCCGGACCAGGCCGCCGACTTTGGCGGCCGGTAAGCGCAGCTCGCACAGCAAGCCCCCCAGAACCGAGCGCTTCAATTGCAAACTGCCCCCGTAGACGTCAACCAGTTCCTTGACGATATCGAGCCCCAACCCGCTGCCGGGCGTCTTCTCGTCGAGCCGGACACCTCGGCGCAGCGCCTTGGCGGCCTCCTCCTCGGTCAGCCCTGGGCCGTCATCCTCGATACGGATCAACAGGTTGGCGCCGTTGGTCGTCCGTTCGGACATCATGGTGACGGCGATCTGGCCCCTGCTCCATTTGCAGGCATTGTCGAGCAGATTGCCGGCCATTTCCTCGAGGTCACCCTCGTCGCCGCGGAACCAGGGCAGCGAGGCGTCCGGCCGCTTGAAGGCGATAACGACGCGCGAGTTGAGCTTCTGCATCACCCGCACCAGCCGCAGCATCACCATGATGGCGTCGGCCTTCTTGCCCACCACCGTGCTGCGCGCCGCGATCCGGGCCTTGTCGAGGTAGGTGGTCACCAGCTGCGTCATCTTGTCGGACTCCGACATGACCACCCGGCTCAGCGGATTGTTCTTGGCCGCCGAGGCTTCATTGCGCAGCACCGCCAGCGGCGTTTTCAGCCCATGGGCGAGGTTGCCCACCTGGTTGCGCGCCCGCTCGATGATCTGGGTATTGGAGCGCAGCAGCTCGTTGACCTCCTCGGCCAGCGGGGCGATTTCCTGCGGATAGGTCCCCGCGATGGTCTGGGCCTCGCCCTCGCGCACATTCTCGATCGCCTTGCCCAGCCGGACCAGCGGCCGGAGCGCCAGCCGCGCCACGATGGCGCTCATCACCGCCAGCGCCACGCCGACCGCGCCGAGCACGATCAGCGTCTGGCCGCGGAACTGGTCGATCTGCGCCGCGCCGTCGTCGAGATTGCCCGTCGCCATGATCCACAGCGGCCGCCCGGCGCTGGTCACCGCCCGCTCGATGGCGCGCACCCGATTACCCGATTCGTCGGTCAGCACGCCCGAGCGATAGCCGTCGGGATCGAATGGCCCCGTGAGGGCGGGAGGCGTCGAGCCCGTCACCGAGGGCGAGGCCGCGAGCAGCGCATCGGCGTCCGTGCGGATCACCCAGTACCAGCCCTGCGAGGAGCGCGAGAAGCGCTGATCCTGCACGCTCACATCGGCGAAGTTCGGATCGGACGAGTCGAGCGTGCCGCTCGCCAGCGTATCGATGTCGAACTTGAGTTGGGTCGTGAGGTTGTTGTCGAGCGCCCGCGAATAGAGGTCGGTCAGCAGGAAGGCCGTCCCCGCGAGTGCGAGGATCAGCCAGCCGGCCGAGAGCCAGAAGAGCGAGAAGGCGATGGAGCCTTTCCGCATGCCGGCCTCAGTCTTCGAGGATCTGGTAGCCCAGGCCGCGGACCGTGTGGATCACTTCCTCGGGCAGCTTCTTGCGCAGCCGGCCCACGAACACCTCGATGGTGTTGGAGTCGCGGTCGAAGTCCTGGTCGTAGAGGTGCTCGGTCAGCTCCGTGCGGCTCACCACCTTGCCCTTGTGGTGCATCAGGTAGCTCAGCAGCCTGAGCTCGTGGCTGGTCAGCTTGATCGCCTGGCCGTCGACGGTCACCTTGCCGGCCTTGACGTCGAGGCGCACCGGGCCGGCGGTGATCTCGTTGCTCGAATGGCCGGCGGCACGCCGGACCAGCGCCCGCAGCCGCGCCAGCAGTTCTTCCATGTGGAAGGGCTTGGCGAGATAGTCGTCGGCACCGGCATCGATGCCCTGCACCTTGTCGCTCCAGCGGTCGCGGGCGGTCAGCAGCAGCACCGGCATGGATTTGCCGGCGCGGCGCCATTCCTCCAGCACCGACAGGCCGTCCATCTGCGGCAGGCCGATGTCGAGCACCACCGCGTCATAGGGCTCGGTGTCGCCGAGGAAGTGCCCCTCCTCGCCGTCGAAGGCCACGTCCACCGCATAGCCCCCCTCGGTGAGAGCGTCTTTGACCTGGCGGTTCAAATTGGTGTCGTCTTCAACGAGGAGGATGCGCATGTTTCGGCTCTTTTCCCGAGTTTATCCGAAGTCAGCTCGTGCCATCTACGGCATTGAGGACGAATTTGGTCGCCTCGCCGTTGGAAGAGACGAGGTTCACCGTGTAGTAAGGCATGCCGTTGATCATACAGACCTTCACGTCCGAGACTTCCTGATAATCGGTTGAAATCTGGGCGAGTTTCCTGATCTTGGGCCAGCTCTTGATCTGCCCGGCGGCAATCGCCGCCTGGACCTGCTGGTCGGAAAGACAGTCCCTGTCCTTCCCCGCCGCCGCATAAGACGGCACGGCCGCAGCCAGCGAGAGCCCCGCCGCCACAGCCATCATGATGAGAATGCTGCGAAAAGATGTCATGCGCCGTTATTTAGGCCAAAAGCGCTGAACGTCACATGAATGACGTAAGTCAGGGTGTCGCAGACTGGCAGCCAACGTCTCTGAGACGCGCGTTAGCCTTCAATCTCAAACAAGTCGCCGATAGCCCCCGGACGTGGGTTGCGAGCCTCTGGAAACGACTCGTAAAAGCGCGAAGCTAGTTGGGCCTTGCTCCGCGCCCCTTTACCGATACCTACAACCTGCCAAATTTGAGCCCGAATGGCCGGCAAGCCAACTTCGTCTGTCAGAAACTGCCAAAGCTTATAGCGTCGACCACCATTCGCGTAGACGACCGGATTCTTTTCGTCGAGAAGTTCTAAGATCGCCCCGTTGGAATTTAGAAGCGGCTGGTAGATATACTTCCTAACCAGCTTGGCGAAGAACTTCGGGTGCTTTGTCGAGTCTGGGTTGACGCGCTGCAGGCCATACGTCTTATAGAAGACATCGAAAAGATCGTCCGGAAATTCAGGTTGCTCCCACTTTCGCGCTTCTTCACGAATGGCATTCTGCCAAATTTCTCGGTACTCTTCCCGGCGCTTGTCCTCAATGAATCCGGTGGCCTCGTCGATCAGCGCAACTAAGCCAACTTTAGCAGCCGCGCGAATAATAATTTCGGCTTGCTTGGCCAAAAACCGCTGGTTCGGTAGCAGGTCAGGTTCAGCGTCGATCAGCGCTACGCAAAGATCAATTAGCACCGACGCTTCATAACCGTGAGCGAGTTCACCGCCGCTGTTCAACTGCTTGAAAACAATATGTTTTTCTATCTTCTTTCGGACGTCCGCGGGTATCTTAGCTCCCAGCGTCTTGCCGCTTAGCGTCTTCATAAACGCGTTGCCGCCATCTGACTTGAGGCCTAGAGCGCGTGCCATCGCCCGCTTGTGTATTAGCCTTCTGCGATCCTTCAACACGTAGCAGTCGATCGTGACGTCGCCGATCGTAAGCACGCCCTGAGACCTCGCCTCAGGTATGTCGCCTCTCTCCTCCGGCAATGACCACCGTGCAGCAGCAGCTGCCTTCGCGATTTCAGATCTCTCGGTGGCGGAGAGCCTTTCGGCTCGAGCTTCGCCACCAAGAGTTTGGGGAGACTTCTTCAGGATCACCGGCATCGAATCAACCTCGTGCTTGCTGACACGACGGTACTAGGATGCTTGCTGCGACGCAAGCATCCGGTGAACCGGCGCCACTCTCATGCTTGCTGCCCTGAGCTAAGAAGACCCTTACCTTACTTCACCCCGTTCAGCCCCTGCCGCAAAAAGAAAAACGCCAGAGCTTCCATCACCAGATTGCCCGGCGCCTGGCCGGTGAAGCTGGGGATGTCGAGGCCGAGGACGCCGGCGAGGCCGGTGGCCAGCATCAGGCCGGCGACGATGTAGGTGCGGTAGCCGCTGAGGAAATTCATCGGAAGCAGTCCTTTCATGAGGAGGGGAAGGAGCGCCGCAGGCCAGTTCGGCCGCGGCGAGAGTTTTGCGAGCAGCATCGCATCGACGCCGCCCGGCGGCAGGCCGAAGCGCGCCCGCGCGGCATCCACCGCGGCGCGCGTGACGTGCCCGAAAATGCCGTCGATCGCGTCCGCGTAAAGCCCGAGCGCCGCGAGCCGCTGCTGCAGGTCGCGTGTCGCCTTAGAGCGCGTACCGAAACGGTAGGGGTCAGCCATCGAACGGCCTCCCCTCGGCGGCAAAGCTGCGCCACGGCGTCAGCTCGTAATGCGGCATGTCCTGCAGATGCGGCCAGTCGCCGCCCCAGGCGAGCGGCACGCCGAGCGCCGCGGCCTTCGCCTTGACGATGGCGGCCAGCGCGCGGAACCGTGCATGGTCGCTCCAGTCCACCGGCGCCGGCACCACGTCGAGCGCCACCGCCGGCGACCAGTTGTGCGCCGATTGCCCGAAATGCGCGTGGCTGTTGCCGAGCGCGAAGGCCCGCTCCTGCGCCGCCCGCCCGCGCTGGCTGTCGAGCACCACGATCGGCGTCTCTTCCGCCACCAGTGCGAACAGTTTTTGCAGTAACGGATGCGCCCCCGCGAGCCGCCGCGCAGAAGCGGCGCTGAGTGAAGTCATCGATGTCTCCTGGTCAGGCTGTGAAAATTCCCGCAGCCGCATGCCCCGGCCCGTAGAGCGGGCTGATCTGCGCCACGGTGAAGTCGAAGCTCGCCGGCGGCGCACCGAAGTCGGCCGTCTGCTGCGCCGCAGTGTAAGTCAGCGCCGGCGAGCCAGCCTCGCTCACCCGCACCGGCACGCCGGCATTGTAGATCGTCACTCTATAGCCCTCGGGCGCGGCATCGAGCGGCGCATCGTCGGGCGCCCAGCTGTCCGTATCGGCCCGGCTGCGCCGCACCCAGCTCAGCGTAATGTCGCCACCAGCCTCGCGCACCGCGGCAACATGCACCGGCGCCAGCGGCAGCACCGGATCGAGCCCGATCGTCACCTCCGCCACCTGCCCCGCCGCATCGGCCGGCCCCGCGAAACTGCGCAGCGCCACTTCGGCGCCGAGCCAGGCGCCGGGCACCGGCAGCACCGTCGTCGGCCCATCGAGCAGCAGCACACGGTTACCCGCCGAGCACGGCCCGATCGTCGCATCGGTGCCCCATTGCCCGCGCAGCAGCCGCGTCAGCCGATAGCTCGCCGGCCCCGTCAGCTCCGCCTGTGCGAAGCCGACCACTTCCCACCCGCCGGCATCGGTCTCGACCGCGAGGCAATTGGCCCCCGCCAGCACCTCGTCCTCGTCGCGCGACGACAGATGCCCGGAATAAAGCGTCAGCTCGATCGCGTTGCTCTCGTCCCAGGTGAAGATGCCGCCCGCCGCCAATGGCGCCGTCAGCTCGCCCATCGTCGCCGCCTGCGCCAGCGTCGCTACCGTCGCGCCCGTCGCCGCATCGGTGACGCTCACGCTACCCGGCCACGGATCGGCGAACGCCCCCACGGCCAGCCGCGCGCGCGACACATCGTCGGTGGCCGGCGGCAGTTCTGCGAATGCCAGCACCGGTACCGAACGCACCACCGGCGCGTCGTCGTCCCCGGGCGCCTCGCGCTCCACCACGCCGACAAAGCTCAGCTCCGGCGCGATGCCGCGCGCCGAAATCCGCCGCGCCAGCCCCTCGCGGATCGCGGTGATCGCGAACGCGCCGCCATCGATGCCCACCGCATCGCCCACCTCCAGCGCGGCCAGCGAAGGCGGCAGCGTGAATTCGAGCGTGTCGGTCTCGATAGTCCGCTCGAGCAGCAGCCGCTCCGCCGTGGTCCGCGCGCCGCCCAGATCGAGCACCAGTCCCGGCGCCACGCTCGCCAGCGGACCGTTGGCCGGCGCTATCGCCGTCACCGAGCCGGCCAGATAGTTCCGCTGCCGGTCGGCATAGATGAGTGCCACCTGCCCCACCCTCTCACCCGGATCCGGCCGCCGCCGCGACAGAAGGGGACCATCCTCGGCCACGATTTCGTCGATGATCGCCGGCGCCCGGGCACTCACACGCCCGACGCTCAGCCCCTCGGGCGTGTCGCGCGCCTCGAGCCCCGTCGCCGACAGCACCGGCTCGAGCGCGGCGCGCGCCGTCATCGGCGCATCGACGACATAGCCATGCATGAAGGGCAGCGCCGCCTCCGCCGTGAGCTCGACGCCAAAATCCGCCGCGATCGCCTGCACCAGCTCGTCGCTGGCCAGGCCGCCGAGCCGTCCGCTCAGCCAATGCCCCGTCGCATGGTTGGCGCCGTCGCTCCACACGCTGCGGCGATTGGGAAAGGCCGGATAAGGCCGCGCGTCCCAGGTCCACAGATAAGTCCGCTCCAGCATGTGCCCGCCATGCCCATCGGATGGATTGTTGGCGGCCCAATAATCCAGCGTCGCGCGCAAGAACTGCCGTTGCGCCAGCGCGTCTGGAACGCCGCTCGAGAAATACGGCTTGCCGCTTTCGCTGCTCTTGGGGTCGGAGAACACATTGGGCTGGTTGGCGCCCTTGTCCACGGCGCCGCAGCCCAGCTCGGTGAACCAGATCGGCTTGCGCCTGCTGGTCCAGGCCGTCGTGCCCGCCGCGCGCACGCCGCCCGGGCGGTCGTGATGCGCATTGCTCCACCAGCTCACCAGATCCTTGAAGCGCCACACCCACGGCTCGCCCGCACCATCGGTGATCGGCGTGCGCGTCCCCGCCAGCCGGTCGGCGTCGCTCGCATAGTACCAGTCGAACCCTTCGCCGCCGGCGATATTGCGTTGGAGATAGGCCGGATCGTACGGCCCGTCCCAGTCCGCCGCGTCCGGTCCACCGCTAGACCGCCAGTCGGCCAGCGGCATGTAATTGTCGATGCCGACCGCATCGATATCGTTCGAGGCCCATAGCGGATCGAGGTGAAAGAACTTCTCGCTCCCCGACTGCACGCCCGAATATTCGCTCCAGTCCGCCGCATAGGTGAGCTTGGCGTGCGGCAACACCGCCGCCACATCATGCGCCAGGTCCACCAGCGCCGACACGAACGGAAAGCTGTTGGCGGCGCCCCGCACGCCGGTCATGCCGCGCAGCTCGGAGCCGATGATGAAGGCATCGACCCCGCCGACCGCGTCGGCCAGATGCGCGTAATACAGCACGAAATCGCGATACTGGCTCGTGAACGCCGCGACTTCCGTCGCCGCTGCGCCGGTACCCACCGCGCCCGTCGAGCAGGCAATCCGGCCGCGCCACGGATAGGCCGGCTGCCCCAGCCCGCTGCCCTCGGGGATATCCATCAGCAGCATCGGATAGAGCGTCACGCCGATGCCGCGCGCCTGCAAATCCTCGATCGCGGCGCGAACCGCCGCATCCGACGGCGTGCCGCCATAAGCCGGTCCCCCGCCATGGCTCGAGACCACCGATGCCGCGCCGCGCGAAATCCCCGCCACCTCCCATGCCGTGCCCTCCACCTCACGTACCGTCGCCTCGACCTTCGGCTCGATGGTGCAATGAGCACAACGGAGGTCGTCGCCGAACCAGGCGACCACCAGCGACACGTGCTCGAGGTTGGGGCAGAGCGCCGTCAGCTCGTCGAGCGACAGCGTCCAGTCAGACACATCACGACTGAGATGCGTATTCTCCGCTGCGGTGCGGCCATTGCCCAGCAGCCGCAGCCGCGGCTCCGGGTCATAGCCGAACTCCGTGGCGCCCGGGATCACCGTTACCGCCGTGATCGCCGGCTCCAGTTCGCCGACCACGCGGCAGAGCTCCACCGCGATATTTGGAATCCGATTCCCGAACGGCGCCAGCGGCAGCCGCTCGAACACGATGTAGCAGAGCCCGCGATAGGGCGGCGCGTTCGCCCCCTGTTTGGCCTCGATCAGGCTGTCCACGCCTTGCGTTTCCGTGCCGCGGTGAAAGCGCAGCGTCGGCCCGGCCGTTTCCAACAGCTGCCCGTCGGCCCAGATGCGGCCGAGGCGGTGCACCGTGCCTTCGCAGAACGCCACGCAAAGCTCGCGGCAATCCCGGGCTCGGCGTCGCTCGACGACGTGCCCTTGGCGCCCGCATCCTCGGCCTCCAGCCGCTCCAGCGCGGTGGCCCAGATGATGTTGCCGCTCATCCGGCTCCAGCCATAGAGTTTTGGGATCGGCGCCCCCTCGCTCGAACCCTGCAGGCGGATGTCGGCTCCCGTCACGGCGGCCGGCTTGGGCGCAAACAGCATGGAGTCGATGGCGCTGCCCGCCAGGGCGCCGAGCGCGCGTCCGACGGTTGCGCCGATCGGCCCGCCGACCGCGCCGCCGACCACCTGTCCGGCCAGTGAAAGTGCCAGCGTCGCCATTAGAGTCGCACTCCAGGAAAATCGTATCGTCCGGCGATCCGCCGCCGCCAGCCGGCTAGATCGGCCTCCACCACACCCAGCCGCTCCTGCGCATGGATGAAGCGATCCGGCCCCACGGCGATGCCGCAATGGCGCGGCAGCGTCGTCAGTCCGAGGCGGAACAGCAGGACCTGCCCGGCCAGCAACTCGCCGCCGGCAACGACAAGCAGCCGGTCCGCCGCCGCCAGTAGTTCATCGGCATGCCGGCCATCGTGCCAGTCGGCCCGATAGGCCGGCATCGCCATCGGCTCACCGCCATAGAGCGACCGCCACACGCCCCGCAGCAGGCCGAGGCAATCGCACCCGGCGCCCAGCGTCGCCCCCTGGTGCCGGTACGGCGTGCCGAGCCACGCTCGGGCGGCCGCCACCACGTCCTCATGCCTCACGAGAACAGCGCTCCACCGTCCGTTCGGTCGCCGCCGCGTGGATAGCGCAGCACGAAGTCGCTTCCGGGGATATGCGGGAAGCCACGGAAATTGACGACATTGTCGAAACGGGAGCGGCAGGTGCTCAAATGCCGGTCGCAGCCCAGGCCGAAATGCGGATGGTCGTGCGCCACCGTGCAGCGTGCGTCGCCGAGCACCGCGTCGCAGAAGGCCGAATAGAGGCGGCCCTGCATCTGGTTCAACGCCTGCTGGCCGCTGCGCAATTCAGCCCGGAACTGCCCGTCCTCGCGCACGATCTCGCCGATCGTCGCGCGGCGCTGCAGCAGACGCTGGCTCACATCCCGCCAATTGACGCGCCAGGCCTCGACGACCGCGCCGTCATAGAGCCCCGCATCGATGTCGGCCTCGGTGATCGCCTCCGAATTGAGTACGCCGACTACCTCGGCGGTGTCCACCTGCGGCCCGAGCTTCTGCGCGGCCTCGCCGCCGTCGAGCCCGAACATCGGCGCGTAGTCGACGCCGCCAAAACTCAGCGTGAGGTCGTGATCGGTGAAGCCGAGCACCAGCGCATCCCGGCGCGTCAGCTTCCAGCACGTCGCGAGCGTCGTCGCGCCGCTCTCGATATGTGCCTTGAAGCCGACATCGAGCGTCCTCATTCGCGCACCTCCAGCAGCGGGATCGACGGCACGTCTGCCGCATCGAAGCCGGTGAGCTCGACGTCGAGCCGGTCGATATCGAAACGCACCGGCACGTCGAACAGGAAGCCGGCCTTGATCGCCGCACCCAGGGCTGGCGCCACCGTGAACGTCACGATCCCGGTCAGCGTATCCACCGACCAGCCCGACACCGCCTCGACGCCCGCCACCGACACCCGCACCGAGCCCACCACCGGCTTGCTGATCGGCCGTGCATAGGGGTCGAACGCCGCGCCATAGATCTTGACCAACTGGAACGCGGTCTTCACTGCATCACCCGTGCCGATCGTCTGGTCCAGCGCCGTCGGCGCGCCGTCGCCGCCATTGCTCGAATGGTCCAGCGCATCGCGCCACAGGAACGAATGAAACCGTCCCCGCCGCTCCTCGAAGAAGGCCAGCACCGCCTGCATGTCTGCCCGCGACTTGACCCCATACCCGGCATTGTACCGCCGCCGCGAATGCGCCCAGCGCGAATTGCGCTCCTCGCGGCCGCTCTGCAGCGCCACGATATCGGTTGCCCGCTCCGGCCCACCCCGCGCCCCAAGCGCGATGTCGAGCGGGAAGCGGGTTGCGTGAAAGGCCATGTTGATCTCCGATGAGAGTCGCGTTCGGCCCCCTTACCCGGCCGCTACGCGGCCACCCTCTCCCCGGAGGGGCGAGGGGACGAAGGAGCCGAAGCTGCAGTCAGCGTCCCCTCGCCCCTTTGGGGAGAGGGTGCCGAGCGAATGCGAGGCGGGTGAGGGGGCAGTCTGGCGCCGAGCTAACTTCCCCGCGTCCCGCGCCGCACCGCACGCAGCAGCATCGCGGAAATCTCCGCCTCGCTCGCCGCAAAGCTTCGTGCGTCGCTCGTCGTCACGTTGAACGTCACATTCACCGTCGGCCTTGCGCCGCCCACACCCAGCCGGCCATCGGCGCCGCGCGACAGCGGCAGGATGGCCTCCGGTCCCGCCTCGCCGGCGACCGCGAGCCCCGCGCCCGTCGGAAAATACGACGGCGACGCGACTACCCCGCCCTTGGCGAATGCCGTCACGCCGCCCAGCGCCGGATTCGTCGCGGCGAACAATTGCTCCACCGCGCCCGACACCAACGTGCCCACCGGCTTCAGCGCGGCGCGCAACGCGATGTCGGCGAAGGCCCGCGACACCTCGCCGAGCACGCCTTTGAGCGAGCGCCCGTCGAGGATGGCGCCGCGAAACGCATTGCTCAGCAAGCGGCCGACGCCGTCGGCGAGGTCGCCCACGCGCGCCAGCTCCACCGACACATCGGTCAGTTCGCGCGCGAAGCTGTCGGGGAATCGTTCATCGGCCATCGGGGAAGCGCTCCATCAGTTTGCCCAGCCGGTCGCGATCGGGCGGCTGCCCGCGCGCCCCGCTCAGCGCCTCGAAAGCCGCCGCCAGCTCGCGCGGCGTCAGCCCCCAGAACTCCTTCGAGCTCAGCTTCAGCACGCCGAAGCCGAGCCGCATCGCATCGCTCCAGGGAAAGCCGCTCATGCCGCATCCCCGAACGTCGCCCGCAGCAGTTTCGCCGCGATCTCGGCGGCGCCGCGCAGCCCGCCCTCGATCGCCATCCGCGCCAGGTCGTCGTCGGTGACGGCATTGCCGCCCCCGCGCAACCCCGCGCCCAGGATCGCCGTCAGATCCCGCGCCGACACCCGCCCGCCGGCAAAGCGCTCGCTCAGCCCCACAAGGTCGCCGGCCATCAGCCGCGCCTCGAGCTCGGCGAGCGCCCCCAGCGTCAGGCACAGCGTCCGCTCCTCGCCATCGATCGTCGCGGCAATCTCGCCGCGCTGGATATTGGGCATGCGATTTCCTCCACTGTTGATGAAAGACGGCCTACGCCGCCGTGAACCCCATCTCACCGGCGCTCTCGAGCGCGATCTCGAACGTCACCTCGCCCGCATGGTCGGCCGAGAACTCCAGCGCGGTGATCTGCATCGGCCCCTGCACCACGCCGAAATCGGGCAGGATCAGCTGCCAGTTGCGGATGGTGCCGCCGAAGAACATTTCCCGCACCTTCGCGTCGGAGGTGGCGTCCTTGAAGATGCCCGCCCCGCTCACCGAGGCCCGCTTGATGCCGCCGCCGCTGAGCAGCTCGCGCCAGCGCCCGGCGCTCTCGGCGTCGGTGATGTCGATGGCCGCGGCGTTGAACGCCAGGGTTCGCGTGCGCAGCCCCGCGACCGTCAGGAAGCTGCCGCTCCCCGTCTGGTCGAGCTTCAAAAGCATGTCCTTGCCACTCTGGGCCGTCATTCTACTGTCTCCTGTTTCGCCGAAGCCTCAGCTCGCTTCCGTAAACACCGTCATCGCGACCGCCGCCCGCGCCCGGCCGCTGGCGCCATCGATCGCGCTGTCCGTCCGGTCGTGCCGCCTCAGCGTCACCACCAGCCCGGCCGGCGACAGCACAGCGCCGAGCACCGTGCTCACCACCGTCTCCGCCAGCGCCGCCACCGCCTTGCGGCTCGGGTCGGCGGCCCAGGCCTGGAACAGCAGCCGGTGCTCGTTGCCCGGCGCCGCGTCGCCATCGCGCGGCAGCACATCGTGCCGGGCGATCACCACATAGGGCGGCAGCTGGTCCGGTGGCGGCGTATCGAACAACGCGAGCCCAGCGGCCCGCAGCGCCGTCACCAGCGCCGCCTGCACACTCACGATCGGATGCGTCATGCCGTCACCACGCGCTCGGCGCACTGGCAGCTGAGATATGCCCGCCGCCCATTGAGATCGCTGGCGCCCAGCACCTCGAGCACCGCGCCGCGATAGAGCACGCGATCGCCCGGCTTCACGTCCGAGCGAAAGCGGATCACCACCGAATGCGTCACGGTCTGCCCGCGCCCGTCGCTCTGCAGCTCGGCGCGCGTGCCCAGCGCGCTCACCCGCGCCCACACATTGGCGAGCGGCCCGAAGATCGCGGACACGCCGCCCTCGACCTCGGTCGTGGCGACGCGCCGCTGCAGCTGTACGCGGGCGGTCAGCGTGCCCAGCGCCGGCAGCGCGCTCACAGCCGCACCCGCCGGTAGGACGCCACCAGCCGCTCGACGGTCAGCGGCGCCGAGGCGATCGCGTCGCGGTTCTCGTACCAATAGGCGACGAGCAGCAGCACCGCCTGCCTGAGATCCCTGGGCACGGCCGCCGCCGCACCGAAGCCGGCGGTGTAGTCGATGGTCACCGGCTCACCCGGCTCCACGAGCAACACCGCATCACCCTGCAGCACCGCGCCATCGGGCGCCGCAATCAGCGCGCTCACCGGCGTCACCGGCAGCACCACGAGCCGCGGCGCGCATTTGAGCGTCAGCCGCCAGCTCTGCGTCACCAGCGCCAGCCCGGTCAGGCTCTCGACCTGCAGCCGCGCCGTCGCGATCAGCGCATTGAGCAGCGCATCTTCGTCGCCGGTGTCGATGCGGCACCAGGCCTTGGCCTCGGCGAGCGACACCGGCTCCTCGCCGGGTCCGGCGATGAGGATTGAGGTCATGTGCAAAATCCTTGCATGAGAGGTCGCCCCGGCGCGGCCGAGGGAGGGGCAGCCGCGCCGGAGCCTCGGACGCGGCTTACGCCGTGCCGAATTTCAGCAGCTTGATGGCTTCGTAGTTCTGCACGCCGCCGCCGACGCGCTTGGTGGTGTAGAACAGCACGTACGGCTTGGCGGTATAGGGATCGCGCAGCACGTTGACGCCCTGGCGGTCGACCACCAGGTAGCCCCGCTTGAAGTCGCCGAACGCGATGCTCAGCGAGTTGGGCGCGACATCGGGCATGTCCTCGGACTCGACCAGCGGGAAGCCCATCAGCGTCGCCTTGCCGTCGGCCGCCGCGGCCGGCTGCCAGATATAGTTGTGGCTGTCGTCCTTGAGCTTGCGCAGCTTGGCCTGCGTCTTGCGGTTCATCACCCAGCTGGCGTTCTGGCGATAGCCGGCCTTGAGCGAGTAGACCAGGTCGACCAGAATGTCGCTCTTGTCGGCGGCCGCGAGGTCGCCGCTGACGCCGGTGAGCAGATAGCCGAGCTTGCCCCACACCCAGGCGCTGTCGGCCACCACGTCGTGCAGGAAGCCCTTGGGCTGGTTGCTGCCGCTGCCCGACACGAACGCGGTGCTCTCCTGCTGGGCGAAGGCGGCGTTCACCTCGTCGGCGATCCACTGCCCCACATCCACCGCCGCGTCGTCGAGAAACTGCGTCGTCGCCGCCGGCTGCGCGAACAGTTCTGCCGTCGGGAAGCTCAGCGCATCGATCACCTGGCTGTCGGTGGTGGCGCGGGCGCCGGTCTCGGCGGCCCAGCCGGCCGCGGGGCCGGTGATGGTCACCGGCTTCTTGTAGATCGCGCTCGACACCTGCCGCACGCTCGCCAGGCCACGGATCGGCGAGAGCGCCGTCATCAGCCGGCTGATCTCGGTGTCGGTCTCGACCGGCACCAGATAGCCGCCATCACCGGGCACGCCCACCGACAGGGCCTTCTCTTCGCCGCGCTTCACATAGGCGGCAAAGGCGTCCTTGTATTCGTCGCCGGCATCCGGGCGCCCACCTTCCAGGCGCGGCCGCGCCCGTTCCAGATTGGCGCGGTCGATCGCTGCCTTGGCGTTGTCGAGCGCGGTGTTGAGCCGGTTGACCTTGTCCTCGGTCAGCACGTCCGCCGAGCCGCGCTTTTCGAGCTCGCCGAGGCGGGCATCGTTGGTCCGCTTGAATTCCTCGAACGCCCCCATCAGCTCGCCGATGAGCGCATTGGGGTCGCCCGCATTGGCCTTGTTTTCCAGGCCGCTGGTCGCTTCCGTCATCTTTCGTCCTTACTGCTGGCATGAGCCCGAAAAGTTGCAGACTTTTCGGACAAAGCTCATGCGGGGGAGATCAAGGCGTGACTTCTACTCACGCCTTGAAAGCTGCGATGGCCGCTTCGAGCGACCGGTTGAGCCGGGCGTCGCGCCGCGGCGAAGGGCCCGGAACAATCCGGGCGAGATCCATCATCGGAAAGGTGACGATGGAGATTTCCCAAAGGTCGATCTCGTGCAGCTTGCGCTGCCCGCGCGCCCCGTCGCGGCTGGCCTTCACCGTGCGGAAACCGATCGACAGTCCGTCGATGGCGCCGCGCGCGATCAGCCGCCGGAGCGCTTCGGCGCGGGGCACTTCCGGCACCAGCCGGCCCTCGACCCACAGGCCGAAATCGTCCTCACGCACGACGTCCCAGGTGCCGACGGCCTCCTTGGGGTCGTGCTGAAACAGCATTTTGATGCGGTGCCTTCCGCGTAACCCCAGGCTGCGCCGGAACGCGCCGGACATCACCACGTCACCGCTCTCGTCGGGCCGCCCGAACACGCTGGCATAGCCGGTGAACCGCCCGTCGGCGTCGATCGGCAGCGCCTCCATCAGCGCTTCCCCTTGGGCGCCGGCGGCGCCTTCGGCTCGACGAGCTTTCCCGCGAGGTGCCAGGCAAATTGCCGGAACACCTCCACAGCTTCTGATTTGGTCATGAGTCAGTCCTTGCGTTTGAACAGCTGGTTCAGCGCCGCGATTTCCTTGACGAAATCCTCAAACCGCTGATTGGCCCGCGCCAGCTCGCGCAGCGTGAACACGAGCAACCCGCTCGCCCCACTCGCCCAAAGAAACAGCGCCAAATGCGCCAAATCGCCCCGCTCGGCGATCGTGCGTGTCAGATCATCCATGTCGAAAATCCCTCAGTCGGGAGTCCTCTCCCGTTTACGGGGGAGGGGGACCAGCCGAAGGCTGGTGGAGGGGGCGGCCGCTTGCGCCGAAGCCCTCTACTCGGTCGGCAGCGGGTTTGCCTTGAAGAACCTGTCGTGCCGCAACAGGAACTCGACTTCTGCTCGGCTCAACACCGCTTCCGGGTATTTCTTTGCAGTTCGCATCTTCTGATCGAGACCGAGGACCGTTTCATGGTCCTCCGGCGGTAGCGAAGCAACGGAGACAATCGTGCAACTACCGCCATCGGTAACCTGGCGCGACTTGCCATCACGCCCGAACTCGACCCTAGTCTGAGACGTCACATGGCGGGTGAAGATGCTTTGCTGATCTGCCTTGTAGACGAGCATAAGCTTTTCTTGCCCGTTTCCGGCGATGCCAAAAACCACATCGCCGACTTTCACCGCATCCAGAGCAGCTTGTCTCGCGGATAGCATTTTTGCGCTCCTCAACCTCGAAACGAGCTGTCGAACTTCTTTAGCAGTTCCAACTGGTCCTCACGGGGCCATTCCTCGATACCCAACCAGCGGATGGCGCAATCCCAACAGAGCCGCTTCCCACTAATTTGGAACGCGCCCGTTGTCCCATGTGCACCGCCAAATTGACAACCGCCGCCCTTAAAGCCAACGCACATCGGTCCGACATTTGCCGCAACGTGGACAATATCATCGACCCACTGCCCACCAACCGGCGTCCCCGCTGGCGCGCGCGGCTGGTCAAATCGGTACCTGATTTCCAGGTAGAGGCTGCGTTGCACTCGCAGGAACGCAAGATGACCGATCAAGTCAAGCGAGGCAGCTCGAAGCTCGCACGCGGCACGATCAATCTCCCGCGAGTGTCTCACGCCCCTACCCCCAACATCTCCCGCTTCTCAACATCCGTAAGAAACCCTGCTCCGCCGATCCTCGCCCAGCGGCTCGCCTGATCCTCGGCCAGCGCCTCGACACTCTCCAGATCAGGCACCAGCCTCACCTTCCCTCCAAACCCCGGCGCCAGCCAAAAACTCAGGTCGCTCGCGACGCGCCGCACCAGCGGCACGATGGTCTGGCGCCATAGCGCGCGGTTGGCCTCGGCCAAATTCGAGTAGGTGTTGTCGCCCGGGATGCCCAGCAGCATCGGCGGCACACCGAAGGCCAGCGCGATCTCGCGCGCCGCGGTGTGCTTGGCTTCGATGAAGTCCATGTCCTTGGGGCTGATGCCCAGCGACTTCCAGTCGAGCCCGCCTTCCAGCACCAGCGGCCTTCCGGCATTGGCGCTGCCCTGGAACGCCGTTTCGAGCTCCTCCTTCAGCCGCTTGAACTGTTCGTCGGTCAGCCGCCCGCTGCCGGCCGAATAGACCAGCGCGCCCGAGGGTCGGGCCGAATTGTCGAGCAGCGCCTTGTTCCATTTCGCCGCGGCATTGTGCAGATCGAGGCTTTGTTGCGCTGCTTCGAGCGGGGCGAGCCCGTAGTGATCGTCGAGCGGATGGAACAGTGCCATGTGCAGCACCGTCCGCACCGGTTCCGCGTCCTGCCGCAGCGTCTCGGTCCGGCCCCCGGCGGTGTACGCATAGGCTGCCGCATAGCCGTCGCTGCCCACCACCACCTGCACGCGGTCGGGCCTGAGCCCGAACAGCCCGCTCACCCGCCCCTCGCTCACCGCCGCCCGCAGATAGGCGTTCCCGGCCGTCTGGAGATAGGCATAGGACGCCTCCAGCAGCTCGGTCCCCGATTGATGCGGGTTGGGCCGCTCCAGCAGCGCCGCGAGCGGATGTTCGCTCAGCCGCTTGCCGTCCTCGACCACCACCAGCGCCACCGATGCCGCCGCCTCGGCGATCAGCCGCACGCAGCGATGCACCACCGGATTACGCGCGAACCCCGCCTGCGCCAGCGCCGGAAAGCTCCGCCGCGTCCAGTCCGGCGCGCCGAGCCCGGCCCACGATACCAGCATGCGCGCCGACTTTTCCTCGGCAATGGCAGTCCGCCCGCCCAGCAGGCGGTCGAGAAGTTTCGGCATCATCGTTTCCTTGTTGTCGGCAATCCAGCGAGCGGTCCGCTTCACTGGAACAATGCTCCACTGGTGGCTGGCGACCTCAGTCCACCTCGGCGCCTCGGCCTGCAATACTGCTTGGCCCGTTCAGTTTGAGTTCAGCGCGCCGCAACTAAACGGCCGGCCCATCAAAACACAACACATACCGAGGGAATAGAAATGGCTGACGTTTCAGCAAACACCAAGACCACCGCGCGCCTTGATCTGAGCCAGTTCGGCTCGTTCGGCACTTATTCTGGCAGTCTCGAGCAGATCGGCGATCATGACTGGGTCAAGGTGACCCTGCAGGCCGGTACGTCGTACAAATTCTACCTGTCGCAGCAGAGCACGGGCCTCGCCAGCGGCGACGCCGAGCTCACTCTGCTCGACGATACCGGCAAGGTCATCACCATGGATGACGACAGCGGCGCCGGCAGCAACGCCTACATCATCTATACGCCGTCGGCGACCGGGACCTTCTATCTCGACGTGCACGAGCACAACGACGACAGCCACGGCTCCTACACGCTCGTCATGGACCGCGGTCCGGGCACCGATCATTTCCTCGACGCCGGTGCGGAAAGCTACACCGCCTCCTCGCAGGAGCGCGTCGATGGCGGCGCCGGCAATGACAACATCAATCTGGGCGTGAGCGGTTACGATGCTATCGGCGGCCAGGGCGACGACAGCATTACCGGCAATGGCCAGTCCAACTACATCTCGGGCGGCTCCGGCAACGACAATATCAACGCCGACGCCGGCGGGGATATCGCGTACGGCGATACCGGCGACGACTATATCTATGGCGGCTCCGGCGCCGACGAGCTGCATGGCGGCGCCGGCGATGACGATCTCGACGGCGGTGCCGACAACGACATCGTGATCGGCGGGGCCGGCACCGACCAGATGTATGGCGGCACGGGCGCCGACAAGTTCGTCTTCAAGTCCACCGGCGACTCCGTCAAGGGGGTCAACCGCGACTGGATCTACGACTTCTCGCATGCCGAGGGCGACAAGATCGACCTGCACTCGATCGACGCCAACACCAAGCACTCGGGCAACGATGCGTTCAAGTACATCGGCACGGCTGGCTTCCACCACAAGGCGGGCGAGCTGCACTACCACAACCACATCCTGGCCGGCGACGTGAACGGCGACGGCAAGGCCGACTTCGAGATGCACATCAACACGTCGAGCCTGCAGGCCAGCGACTTCATTCTCTAGTCGATCGGCGTTCCAGTCGTATGGCGATGGCGGGGATCGGCGATCCCCGCCATTGCGATTCCGGCGCGCCGTGGCTCACACCGCCCGCACCTCGGCCAGCCGCCGCTTGGAATAATCATCATCCCAGCACACTGCCGCCTCCCAGGCCGCCGAAGCCTGCGCCGCGACATCCAGCGCCGCCCCCTCTAACCCGGCGGCATTGCCCGGCAGCGAGCCCAGATCGAGGTCCGGCACGTCCACATGCGCCTCGTCCCAGTCGATCAGCGCCACGCGCTCCGCAGTCATGCGGATGTTGCGCGGGTTGGGATCGCCATGCACCACGCGCCGCGCGCGCCCCGCCAGGCGAGCCCACGCGGCGCGGCAGCGCAGCACTGCCTCCGCGGGCATCCGCGTCAGGTCGATCCGCGTCCCCGTCTCGGCGGCCAACAATTCCGTCGAGCCGCGCCAGCCCGGCCGCTGTGGCCAACCCTCGGTGGCCCGATGCAGCGCGCGCAGCGTGTCGGCCACGCGCCGCCAGTCGGTATCGATCTGCGGCGGTCCGCCCTCCAGATATTTCATCACCGTCAGCCCGTCGGCGAACAGCCGGCCGTCCTCGGTCGGGATCGGCGCCGGCACCGCCAGCCCGGCCTGCTCGAGATGCTGCAGCAACTCTGCTTCCCAGCCCAGATCGGCATCGCTGCGCCGGCCGAGCCGCGCCACCGCGAGCCGGCCGCCGACGCGCACGCTCCACACATCGTTGGCCACGCCGCCCGCGAGCCGCTCGATACGCTCGGCGTCCCTGCCCCACAGCTTCAATGCATCCCACGACATCGCCGGTCCACCTCACGCGCGCCCGCATGATTGCACGAACCTCGCGGCCTTGCGACACTGCGCGACCATCACCCAGGAGATCGCGAATGAGCGTCAAACGCATGGACAACATGGGCATCGTCGTCGCGGATCTCGATGCGACGGTCGAGTTCTTCCGCGCGCTCGGCCTCGAGCTCGAGGGGCGCGCCATGGTCGAGGGCGAGTGGGCCGGCCGCGTCACCGGCCTCGGCGACCAGCGCGTCGAGATCGCCATGATGCGCACGCCTGATGGCCACAGCCGGCTGGAGCTCTCCCGCTTCCTCGAGCCTGCTGTCATCGCCGACCACCGCGAGGCGCCGGTCAATGCGCTGGGCTACCTGCGCGTCATGTTTGCCGTGCACGATCTCGACGCCACGCTCGCGAGCCTCGGCGATCGCGCACAGCTCGTCGGCGAAATCGTCAACTACCAGGACGTCTATCGCCTCTGTTACATCCGCGGCCCCGAAGGGCTGCTCATCGGCCTCGCCGAGGAGCTCGGCTGACACCGGCCGCGAAAGGCGATGGCGCACGCCAGGCGCGCCATCAAGGTGCCGATACCGGCTCAGCGATGCGCCAGCAGGCCGAACGAAGCGGGGAACAGCAGCAGCTGGCTGCCGTCGCCGCCCGTCAGCGTCTGCTGATGCGTGTCGGTGCCGAGCCCGCCATTGGGGCCGCCATCCGGGCCGGTGCCCTCCGGCGAGCCGTCGTCGCAATTGCCGTAATACTTGCAGTCGTCATCGCCCGGCGGCGAGTCGGGCAGGCGGTTGGTGTTGATCTTGGGCAGCTTCGGGCCCGGGTTGGGATCGATGCAATGCGGCGTGCCGTATTTGCAGATCGCCATCGCCGGCGACGAGGCCAAAGCCACGGCCAGCAGGGTCGAAGCGACGATCAGTTTGGGGGTAATGGAACGCATGGGGTCTCTCCATCGATGTGCCGCAGGATTGCGGTGTGTGAGGAGAGGCTGTGCCCCACCGGCTGAATTCCAACTGAACATCCGCTTCAGGTCTCGGGCCCTCACACGCACGTGATCGGAACATCGTTCCAGGCGGACGCGGCCCATCGGACCGCGTCCCCTGTCGTCATGTCTACAGCTGCAGCCCGCACGCCTTGCGGATCGCCATTTGCACCGGCGAGGGCGGCAGCGCCGGATCGAACTCGCCTCTGGGCAGCAGCGGCGGCTGCGCCATGAAGCGCGGCGCCGTCCCGCGATGCGGCTGCGCCGCATGCACCAGGAACGGATGGCACAGATACACCGTGCCCGCCGGTCCCGTCGCCAGCGCCGTCTCGCACGAGGCGGTCGAGGCGAAGCCATCGGCCGCCAGCTGGCCCAGCGTCAGCCCGGCCTCGCCCTGCGGCAGCAATTCGCGAGCGATCTGCGCGTGCGATCCCCGACGCACCTTGGTCGGCGCATCGTCGGGCCCGACATCGGAGAACAGGAACAGCATCAGCAGCGCGCGCCCGCTGCTCTTCACATTGACGCGCCACTGCATGAAGTCCGGGTTGTCGGTGCCGAAACTGGCATCGACGTGCCAGCCGGTATCGCCCGGATCGTCGGGCGAGGGGAACCGGACCGGAAAAGTCCCGAGCCCCGCCGGCGGCAGCCACCGCCCCTCGCCCGCCAGCGCGTCATAGGCCCGGTGCAGCAGCGGCGTATTGGCCGCCTCGACGAAAACCGGCCCGCTCATGAAGCCGAGCCGGACCACCGGCCGTGTCCAGCCCTGCGGCGCATCGGGCCTGAGCCCCATCGCGGCCCACAATTCATCCCGTCCCCGCTCTGCGAGGTCGGTCCCGAAGGCCCCTTCGAGCCGCACATAGCCATGTTCAATGAAGGCGTCGACCTGAGCCTGGCTCAGGCCGGAATGAGAAACTTCCGACATTTCAAAAATCTCCGCTCGGCCACAGCAAGGCAGCCGTCAGTCCTGATTGGCACCGGAGTGCCGCGACAAATCCCGCGCGCGGATTACAGCGGAAAGAAATTGGACATGAACATCGTGCGTCGCGACTAGCATCCCGCGCCGTCACAGTCGACCGCCTTGTTACGAGCCGACCCGGATGACCGTCTTGCCGCTGACCCGCCTGGTCGGATTGAACGCCGCCGCCGCCGCATCGAGCGAGGCGACAGTGCCGATATTGGTGCGCAGCCTGCCGTCGCGAATCCGCTGCACGATCTCGCTGAGCTGGGCCCGATCCGCCTCGACGACAAAATCGATCGCACGTCCTCCATCCGGCCGCTCTTCCACCGGGCCGACGATCGACACCACCGCGCCGCCGGCACGGACCAGCCGCGCCGAACGCTTGCCGATCTCGCCGCCGATGACGTCGAACACCAGGTCGATGCCGCCCGCATCTTCGAGTGCGTCGCCCTCGAGATCGAGGAATTCCTGCGCACCGAAATCGAGCACCTTCTGGCGGTCTGCGGCGCGGCCGGTGCCGATCACATACGCCCCCGCCTCCCGCGCCAGCTGCACCACCATCGAGCCGACCGCGCCGGCCGCGCCATGCGCCAGCACGCTCTGGCCCGCCCGCACGCGGCCGAGGTCGAACAGCCCCTGCCACGCCGTCAGCCCGGAGATCGGCAGGCTCGCGCCCACCGCGAAATCCACATCGCCGGGCAGCGGCGCAAGGTTGCGCGCGTCCACCGCGATCCGTTCGGCCAGCGTGCCGTCGCGATACCAGTCGGTAAGACCGAACACCCGCTGCCCCACCGACAATCCGGTCGTGCCATAGCCCAGCGCCGTCACCACGCCCGCCAGCTCATGCCCGGGGATGGTCGGCGTCCGGTCGCGCCCGACGCGATCTGTCCAGGTCGACGGCCAGCCCAGCTCTGTCGGCACGAATCCCGACGCCCGCACCTCCACCACGACATCGTTGATCGCCGGTTTGGGCGCCGGCCGCTCCACCAGCCGCATGCCCGCAGTGCCCGCCGCCTCATCCGTCACCACGATCGCTTGCATCGTCCGCTCTCCGGTCCGCTCGCTCAGGACGTCAGCTTGCCACTTCCGCCGGCGCGAGTCGCGCACTCTCTCGCTTCGGCTCACCAGCCGGGACTCCCTCGCTTGCGGCTGCCTAGGCGTCCGCAAGCACCATGAAAACGAAAAGACCGAAAACGAACTCCATCACGACGAAGACCGCAAAGATGGACCAGTATCCGCCGCGCGCTTGAAGACGGAGCCGGTCCCAATGCGCAAAGGCAATAAGAACCAGCGTCGGCAGGCACTCCCACACCGTTCTCACCACGCCACCGAACAGATCGAAATGGGCACCCGACCCCATCGACCCATCGCCGACATACGAGCCGCTCTGGCCGTAGTCGAAGTAGAGGTTGAGACCCAGCAGGCTCGCGACCGGCAGAGCGACCACCACATAGTCGGCCACCCGCCGCGGCGCGCCACGCGCCAGCCGAACCTGCGAAACAACTGCGACCAGGGCGGGCAAGAGCCACAGCCAGATCAGATTGCTGTCCGGGTGCCAGGCCCCTTCGTCATACGCCATGATCATGCGCGCGCCACCCTGCCCCTCTTACGGCTGCCTCTGACACCCGTTGAAAATCCTCACGTGGCCTTCAGACGCGAAGCCTATCTATCCGCCCCGACCCGTCAATCTCACGCCCCTCTCCCTCGGCGTCCCCCGTTCCCACCTCCATCCACGGCCTCTTGCCGGCACCGGTGGGGAAGGCCGGTTCGTCCGGCTACCGAACGAATATCCTGTCTCCATCGTAGTCTATCATGCGCCTCGACGAGGCCGCATCGCCGGGGCTGGGCACAAACGCAACGACCCCAAATCCCGGGTCGGCGACCGGAACAAAATTGCTGGCCCCAAGATCGGTGCGGGGGATTAGTGCAAGGTCGTACTGATCCGGCAAGTCGATGGGGCTTTCCCCCGCCTTGGTCGCCTGGCCACCGGTTCTCCAACTGATGAGCGGGTAATATGCAAAGTCAGGCGACCCAAAATCGCGGGTAAAGCCATCTATTGCGCGCTGCAGCGCCGCGACCGCTGCTGCGGTAATCGTCCAGGTCGGTTCCGGCTTCATTTTTCCTCCTAGAAGTGCAGTCTAATCGGCGGGCAGTATCCGCCCGCCTGGGCCGGTGTGGCAAACGTGTACTTCTGCCTGCTGTCGAAATATAGGCAATACTTGCCTCCGGTGCTTGTGTAGTAGCCTGTGTCGACCAGATAGCCTGAGAACGTGTTCCGCCCCAGTGCCGCCGTGTGCCGATCGCGTGATGCGCCTGTGTCACGTGGCCCTCCCGCCCATATCCATCGCCCACCCTCGGGAATGCCGGCCGGCACCCGTGGTTGATCCTGCCGATATCTGCGCTCCAGCGTCCGAAGGCCTGATCAAGCGCGCCAAATTCGCCTCAACTCTGCTCATCATACGCCCCTTACCCTCGGCATCCCCGTCCCGACCCCAATCAGCTCCGTCACCGCCCACACCAGCGCATCCACGCGGTCCGGCGAATGCCCGAGGCTGACGCCGTCAGCCCCGAACCCGCACATCTCGTCCTCCAGCTCCGTCAGCCCCGGCGCGTGCATCACCCGGCCCTGCGCGTACAAAGCCGCGACCGGCTCCGCCCGCAGCCATTTGCCGCGCGTGGCATGGACCATCCGGACCGGCACGTTCGGATCGACCTGCGCGATCACCGCACGGACCATCTCGCCGCCCTGGTTGGTCTCGGCGACGATGCAGTCGGCGCCATGCGCCGCGTAGGCCTCCACCGCGCGGCGGGCCCAGGCCAGCGGCGCCGCCGGCTTCAGCGTCAAATCGCGCAGCACCGCGACGCCTTCGCCGCTTCGCCCCGCCACCACGATGCCGCAGCCATCGGCAGCCGCGCCGCTCGTCGCCGGCGGATCGACCGCCACCACGACGCGGCCGAGCTCGCCGCCCGGCCAGCGCGCGAACATGCCGCGCGTCCACAAGGCTCCCGGCAGATCCTCGATCAGCTCGCCGTCGAGCTCCTGCCGTCCCAGAACGCTGTTCTTGTAGCGCTCGACCACGGCGGTGAGAAAACTTCCCGCCAGATGCCGGCGATTGTCGGCCGTCTTCATCCGCGTCACCACCGTGTGCGGATCGGCCAGCAGCCGCTTCAGCAGTTTCGTCGGCCGCGGCGTGGTCGTCGCGATCTGCCGCGGCCGCTCGCCGAGCCTGAGCCCGAACTGCAGCATGTCCCAGGCGGCTTCGGCATTGGGCCACTTGCCCACCTCGTCGCTCCAGGCGGCCGCGAATTGCGGCCCGCGGAAACGCTCCGGATCGGTCGCCCCCAGAATCACGCCCTCGACCCCGTTGGGCCAGCGCAAAGTCGTCCCTGTCAGCTTCGGCCGCTCGCCGGGCGGCGTCACCGCGAGAATGCCGCTCGGCCCTTCGATCATCACGCCGACCGCTTCGACCATCGTCTCGCTGACCAGCGCGATCGGCCCGATGCCCTGAGCCGCCAATTCTCGCACCCATTCGGCTCCGGCCCGGGTCTTGCCGGCGCCGCGGCCGCCCATCAGCAGCCAGGTGACCCAGTCGCCGGGCGGCGGCAGCTGCTCGGGACGGGCCCAGCGCGACCAGTCGAAATAGACCTCGACGCACTGCCGGTCCGAGAGCCTCTGGACCCAGCCGCTCTCCTCATTCACGCTTGAGTTCATCGATGCGCGCCACCAGCTTGCGGCGGATATCGTCCATCTCCCGCGTCTCGCGTGGCGTTGCTTTGGTCC
The DNA here is from genome assembly GCA_048498015.1 of Pseudomonadota bacterium. GTDB lineage: Bacteria > Pseudomonadota > Alphaproteobacteria > Rhizobiales > Devosiaceae > Devosia_A. The sequence continues at coordinate 104,263 of JBEHYU010000002.1, read as the reverse complement.
CGGCGGTTCCCTCGATGGCGATGAGCTTGCTCATCGAATGAACGAGGCGGCCGAGCACGGCCACCTCCTTTTCGCCTGCTGTGATCATTTCGGTTTCCAGTTTGGTGAGCATCCGGTCCAGCATCTTGAACAGGCGCCGGATCAGCTGTTTGCGCGTGGCGACCGGCGTGCGGCGGCGCGGCCAGCCCAGCTGCTGGCGGGCGTAATCGAACTCGCCCGGCGTCAGCTCGAAGTCCTGCTGGATCTCGCGCAGCGTCTTTTCGTTGGCGACATAGACTTGCCGGACCTCCTCCCAGAAGGAGGCAGGCCGCTCGCCGCCAGGGCGTTTGGGCATCGGCTGAACCTGAAAGGGTGCAAGGCGCGCTCGGAGCGCTGCGCCGGGGCTCGGGGTCTTCGGGGCTCGGGGTCTTCGGGGCTCGGGGCCCTCGTGGCTCGGGGCCCTCGGGCCCGCTGGCCCATTTCTGCGACCGTAGCCAAACTATACGCCCGCTGCGTCACGGTTCGACATCTTTTTTGAAAATCGCCGGAATCGCCTGCATTCCCGGGCCTCTTGCGGCGCAGGCAAATGGTCGGCTAGCGTCGTCGGCGGGGGCGTTCCGGAGGGCCAAATGCATCGACTCGTCTGGCTGCGGCTCGCAGCGCTCCTCATCGGCCTCGGCGCCGCTCCCGCGATCGCGCAGGACAGCACCAGCGCGCCCGACAGCGCCGCCTCCTCGGCCGAGAGCACCGTCCCCGAAGACCTGCAGGCGCTTGTTGGCGACTGGTCGCTGGCGCTGGAGGACGAAGGCCAGCCCACCTGCCCGCTCGCCTTCACCGACAGCGAGGCGATCGGCGGCTGGGCCGTGGAGGTTCCCGAAACCTGCCCCGCCCCCTATCCGGCGGCCGACCAGCTCGCCGCCTGGAACGTCGACGACAGCGACGGCTCGATCATCCTGCTCGACGCCGAACGCCACGTCGTCCTGCGCCTGTTCGAAGACGAAGACGGCCTCTACGACACCGCCCCCGACAGCACCCCCCGCTTCTACCTCCTCGCCCCCTACGACGCCGAAGGTGCCGGCGGCGAAGCCGATTCGGACTAGCAGTCGTCATCCTCCCCCCTGGTGGGGGAGGATAGCGTAGCTAGGCGAAGCCGTAGCGAAGCTTGGTGAGGGGGGTGTTTGGCCTCCGTTGGGCTCACACCTCTTCCGGCGGTTCCCATTCCGGCCAGTCGGCGATGTGGTCTTCCCACGTGCCCGGCTTGACCTCGGTCTCGGCCACCGTGCGGCCGCGCACCGAAATGCCGGCGTCGATCACCGTTTGCGGGTCGCCCGACACCAGCGGGTGCCACCAGGCCAGGCCGCGGCCCTCGGCGATCCGGCGGTAGGCGCAACTGACGGGGATCCAGTCGATGGTGCGCACATTGGCGGGCGTCAGCTTGATGCAGTCCTTCACCTTGAGCTGGCGGTTGGGATAGTCCGAGCAGCGGCAGGACTGGCCGTCGAGCAGCTGGCAGCGCACGTCCGAGCGGTAGATTTCGCCCGTATCCTCGTCCTCGAGCTTCATCAGGCAGCAGCGCCCGCAGCCGTCGCACAGCGCCTCCCATTCGGGGACACTCATCTCTTCCAGTGTCTTGTCGTCCCAAAAGGCCATGACTTTGCCGTGTTAAGGGATATCCGGTAAGGTTGGCAAAAATCCCCGGAGCATCCTGTTGCAGGATCCCTTCTACCACAAAGAGAAGCGGCGCAAGAAATCGCGCGCCCTCGACGCCGACGCCTGGCTCGATTCCGCCCTTTACGAGTTCTGGGGCGCCCTGGGCGGCTTCTATCGCGGCCTCGAGGACTTTTTCGCGCGCTTCCGGGTGCGCGGCATCAGGCGGCTGTTCGTCGAGATCCTGTCGGACGGCGCCTCGTTCCTCGCCATCGGCTCGGTGCTGGTGCTGGCCCTGGCGTTGCCGGCCTTCTCGGTGGTGCAGTCGGGCGGCTTCAACAAGCCCGAGGACATCTCGGTCACTTTCCTCGACCGCTACGGCAACGAGATCGGCCAGCGCGGCATCCGCGCCGACGATTCCTATCCATTGAGCGAATTGCCCGACTATTTCGTCAAAGCCGCCATCGCGACGGAAGACCGGCGCTTCTACGACCACTTTGGCGTCGACGTGCTCGGCACGCTGCGCGCCATCGTCAACAACGCGCAGGGCGACAACGGCACGCAGGGCGGCTCCTCGATCACCCAGCAGCTGGCCAAAAACCTCTTCCTCAGCCCCGAACGAACCATCGCCCGCAAGATCGAGGAAGCCTATCTCGCCGTCTGGCTCGAGTGGCACTATTCCAAGGACCAGATTCTCAAGCTTTATTTCGATCGCGCCTATATGGGCGCCGGCAATTTCGGCGTCGCTGCCGCCGCCGAGTACTATTTCGGCAAGAAGGTCACCGATATCAACCTGGCCGAGTCCGCGATGCTGGCGGGCCTGTTCAAGGCGCCGACGAACTTTTCGCCGACGGTCGATCTGGCGGCGGCGCGCGGCCGCGCCAACCAGGTGCTCTCCAACCTCGTCGATGCGGGCTTCATGACCGAGGGCCAGGTGGCCAGCGCCCGCCGCACGCCGGCGACGCCGATCGATCACACTGCCGAGCTCAACTCGCCCAACTATTTCCTCGACTACGCCTTCGACCAGACCAAGCAGTTGCTTGCCGGCACCCGGACCGGCTCTAACAGCTTCGTGGTCCGCACCACGATCGATCCGGTGCTGCAATCCTACGCCGAAGACGCCGTCACCTCGGTGATCCGCGACAACGGCCCTGCCTACAATGCCACGCAGGCCGCCATGGTGGTGGCCGAGCCGAACGGGCCGATCCGGGCCATGGTCGGCGGCGTCGATTACGGCAAGAGCCAGTTCAATCGCGCCGTCTCGTCGCTGCGCCAGCCGGGTTCCTCCTTCAAGGCCTTCGTCTACGCGCAGGCCTTCGAGAGTATCGCCGACTGGAGCCCCACCACGCGCATCGACGATCGCTATGTCTGCATCGGCGACTGGTGCCCCCGCAACTATGAAGGCAACCTCTTCGGCCGCATCACGCTGACTCAGGCGTTCGAGCATTCGGTCAACACCGCCGCGGTCGCCATCTCGATCAAGACCGGCCGCCAGCCGATCGCCGACCTGGCGCACGAAATGGGTATCACCTCCGATTTCCCAGTGACTCGTTCGCTGGCGCTCGGCGTCGCCGAGGTCAGCGTGCTCGACATGACCTCGGCCTACTCGGTGTTCGCCTCGGGTGGCTACAAGACGCCGGCCTACGGCATCCTCAAGATCAGCACCTTGCGCGGCGACATCGTCTACGACAAGGACGCGAATGCCCCGCGCGAGCGCATCCTCAGCCAGCAGACGGTTGGGTACATGGACACACTGATGCGTGCTGTCGTGACCGGCGGCACGGGCACGCGAGCGCAGATCGAGGGCGTGCCCGCCGTTGGCAAGACCGGTACCACCTCCGACTACCGCGACGCATGGTTCGTCGGCTTCACGGGTAATTACGTCGCCGCCGTCTGGTACGGCAACGATGATTATTCCCGCATGAAGACCATGACCGGCGGCACGTTGCCTGCGATGACGTGGCAGAAATTTATGGCCTACGCCCACACCAATATCGAGATCAAACCGGTCTATGGAATCGACTTCCAGCCCAAACCGTTCGTCGTCGCCGACCAAGGAACGGACGGCGTCAATACCGAGGTAGAACGCCCCCCTACTCTCAAGCCGGAGGCGGCGACCAAACTGCTCGACCTTGCCGACCAACTCGACGCTGCCCTGCACGACACCGGCGCCGAAAGCAGCGTCGCCACGCTCGCCGTCACTGCCGCCCCGGCCGGAAACAGCTGATCCTTGCGGTTCCTGATCAACCTCCTGCTGCTGATCGTGCTGGCGCTCGGCGTCGGCTTCGGGCTCAGCTATTACGCGCTGACCGACGGCCGTTTGGTCGGCGCGACGCAGATCGGGCCCTGGACCGCCTGGCCCCGCGCCGGCTCGCCGGCGCCCGATCCTTACACTCGCGCTTATCTGGCGCGCACCGGCGCATTGCAGTTAGGCCTCGCCGAAGGCGTACAGTTCATTGCCTCCGCCGACAGCGACGGCAAGCCGCTCGATCGGGCCTGCCGCTATCGCATCGACGGCAACACCCCGTCGGCCAGTTTCTGGACACTGGTTCCAACCACGACGGACGGCGCCGCCATCGCCCGCGCCGATGGCCCACCCGGCTTCCATTCGGCCCGCATCGCGCGCGCCAATGATGGTTCAATCCAGCTCTATGTGAGCAAGACCCTGGCGCCGCTCAACTGGCTTGAGATCACCGGCGACGGTCCGTTCTGGCTGGTGCTGACGCTCTACGATACAACGGTGTTCTCTACCGGCTCCGGCGCGTCGGGCATGCCCTCGATCATCCGCGAGGCCTGCTGATGATCCGCACCGCGCTCTACCTCTTTGCCGGCCTGCTGCTCGGCCTCGCCATCCACCTGATCGTCATCCTGACCCTGCCCTCGCTGGCCGCCAACAATGTGGCGAGCCGGCTGGCCGAGATCGGCCAGCTCAACAGGACGGTGATGATCCCCGACCCGGCGCCGAGTGCGCCCAACCTGTTGCGGCTCGATCCCGACCTGACCTACGCGATGTGCAAGCTCGATCTGCGCAGCGGTCCCGGCGAGCTGTCGGGCACGCTGCCGCTGAGCTTCTGGTCGGTGGCCGTCTACGACAAATCCGGAACGGTGATCTACTCGACCACGAACCCCGACGGGATCGGCCAGACGCTCGACCTCGGCATCTTCGATCCGGCGCAGACGCGCCTGCTGGCCGAGCAGAAGATCGACGTCACCGCCGGCCTGCTGATCGTCGAAGCCCAGAGCGACGACATCTATGTCGTCGTCCGCCTCGAGCCGCCCGAGCCCGCCGTGCGCGAGCGCTACGCGGCGCAGCTCAGCAAGCTCAACTGCCGGGCGCTGAAGGTCTAGGAGCCTTTCACCGGCCGGTCCGACTGCAGCACGCGCGAGCGGATCGCCGTGGCGCGGCCGTTGCCGCCGCTGAAATCGGTGGTGCAGAAATCGCCACGCTGCGCCGCCTCGACATAGATCGCCAGTTGCGTCAGCAGGTCGTTTGCCTTCACCGCTTCCTCATGCGGCGTCTCGACCAGCAAATGATCGAGCGCGTAGCCATAGCTCTGGTAGCGATTGGTCGCGGCCCGCACGAACCAGCCGATCTGCTGCTCGTTCTCGGCCTGCCGCGCGGCGGCATCGACGCGCATGCTCTCCTCGAGGTCGGGCATGTTGTTGGAAGCGACGCCGCGCTGGCGGTCGCCGTCCTGCACGGCGCAGATGGCCGCAAAGGTGGCCGGCATCGTGCCGATATCGGTGGCGACGTCATCGGCGATGCGGTTGTAGCGCACATGCGAGGACGCGAATCTCTCGCCATGCAGCCAGATGTAGTAGCGGTCTACGGGCATCGTCTTGTCTGACGCCGCAGCGATCCGCGTGCGCTGCAGCTCGACTACAGCATCGCCGAACCAGTCATAGGCGTGCGGCGAGACCAAATAGCGCCAGATGCGGTCCCGCATCTCGCGTTCCTTGTCGGTCAGGTTGAACGCCGACACAGGCTCCTTGGCGGCGCCGGCGCGCAGCGCACCGACGGCCGGCATCACCTCGTCATTGATGGGATTGATCTCGGCCCGGCCGAAATCGCCGGCGGGTCTGGGGATGCATCCAGCGAGCAGCGCGACGAGCCCGATCGCGGCAAGGCCCGCGGCGGAACGAAACAGCCTATCCACGTTTGCGCTTGCTGCCGGACGAGGCCGTGGGCTTGGTCGGGGTCGTGGTCTCGCGCTCGTAGCGCACGCCGGTGAAGATCAATATTTCAGCCGCGCCCTCGCCGCGGGCGGGCCTGGCGCCATCGCGGTCCTTCTCACGTTTCTCGAATGGCACGAGCTTGCCCAATTTCATCTCCGTCCACTTCGATGGGCGGGAGGCCCAAATTACGGCGACGCTTTCCCCCAGCGGAATTCATTAAGGGATCGTCAAGGTTAACAGTCTGCTAACGAATTCGGGTTTTAGTGATCACATCGTTCCCGCCCCGGATTTCCGGGTGATTCCAGGGCCTTCAGATGCTCGGCTTCCAGCCCTACGAAACATTTCAGCTGCTAATCGAGACGGGCGGCATCGACCGCACCAATACGCTGCTCATCGCGGCATGCGACGCCTTCACGCGGCGCGGCCGCGCGACGCAACAGGAAACCGACCAGTTCGTCGCGCTTGCCGGCCGGCTATTCCCCGCCGCTGCCCCCTCCGCGCGCGCCAAAGCCGCCGCCGCACTGGGTCGTTCGGAAAGCCTCAACGGCGAGCTCGAAGAGCTGATCGTCACCAATATCGGCGACGATCTCATCGACTTTCTCGTGGGCGCACCGCGCCTCAGTGAAGGAACGATGCTCAAGGTGATCAACAATGGCGACGTGCCGAGCGCCGCGGCCCTGGCTCGCCGCTCCGACCTCACCAATGTGGTGCTGGCGAAGCTCTTCCAGATGAATTCGCGCAAGGTGTATCGCGCGCTCGCCACCAACACCAACATCGCGCCGCGCGGTCCCTATCTCGCCGCCCTCGCCCGCTCCGCGCAGATGGATCACCAGGTCGCCTGGTCGCTTGCCGCGCGCGAGGATTTCGATGCGGCCCTGCTCGCACCGGCCTTCTTCGACCTCGGCGAATCCGACCGGCTCAAGGTCATCAAAGCCTTCTCGATGCGCTCGACGCCCGACGCACCGATCAAGCGCACGCTCGAGCAGCTTTCGGTCGCGACCGACGAGCTGACGCGCGCACTGATGAAGCTCTTTTCGGAGAACCGACGGCCGGAGGTCACGCGGCTGCTGCACCAGATCACCGGGCTCGACGAAGTCCGCTGCGGGCAGATCTCGCACGACACCAGCGGCGCCGCTCTGTTCGTGGTTCTGCGCGCCTTCGGCTGCAGCGCCTATGACGGGCTCAAGGTGCTGATCCACGCCACCTCGCACGAGGAAGACCGTTCCAGTTCGCTTGCCGTATTCTCGAAACTGTTCGAGGCGGTAAGTGTCGATGCGACGGCCTATTTGATGAGCGCCTGGCGCGGTGAAGTGAACCTGCTCGATCTCGGCAAGCCCGAATATCGCCCCTTCACCGAGACCCGCCGCTCGGCCGCCGCCGCAGTGGCGCAGGCCGGCAACCCGGAAGTCGAAAAGACCATCGACACCCTGGCGCGCCTGGGTATCCGCCGGGCGAGCTAGGCTTTCGCCAGCGTCACGCCCGCATCGTCGCCGCGCATCTCGAGCGAGATCACCCACAGGTCCGGGTCGAACTTCAGCTCGCGGTCGATCCGCTCACGCACCGCATTGGGTTCGGCTCGCGCGAAGCGCGGCACGAACAACCGATCCTCATCGCCTTCGGCACGCGCGGTCGATGGCGCCGGCGTCAGCAGCGACACCGTGCCATTGAGATGGTCGATCTCGATGAAAATCTGGCCAGCGATCGGATCGCCGCGGCGCGACACGACGCAGATATGACCGATATCGTTGTGGCGCCGCACGAAGGCGGACACCCAGAGGTCGGAGCGGAACATGTGTCCGCACTAGAGCATTTCAGCGCTTCATAGAAGCGGGGAATTGCTCGACGTCTTTGCCTCGCAAGCGGCTAGATCACCGCTCCGTTCTGCACGAGCAGGTTGACCAGGCCGGAGGTGATGCGGCCGGTGACGTTGTAGTTGTAGTAGACCTCGAAATTGCGGATCGCCTTGGACGTCGCCTCGTCGGCGATGCCGTTGATCTGGCCATGCAGGAAGCCGAGGCTGTTGAGCCCGCGCTGCACAGCGGCCACGATCTTGGTGTCGAGCGCCGCGTCGGCACCGACGGTCGGGGGTGGCGTGTCGGTCTGCGGGGTCAATGCAGCGGGCATCGCCTGCTCGTCGGCCGCAGCGGGAGCCGCGGCGGCGTGGATGGCGATGGGCTGGACGGTGCGGGTCGTGACGTTGCTCGCGGGGCTGGCGTCGTCGGCCGTTACGGCGGGAAGCGCGGTCGTGTCGGCCGGCGCATCGAGCTCGGCGACTTGTGTCACCTGCTGGGGCTCCGCGACGGTTGCAACGGAGGTTGCGTTGGCCGCGGTCAGGGGCGCCGGTGCGGGGAGCGGATTTTCCTCGGCCAGCGCCAGGGGCGCGACAGGCGCGACTTCGGTGCTCGCGACCTCAGTCGGGGCGACGGCGTCGATCGCGAGGGTGGCGGCAGGCGGCGCCGGCAGTGGCGCGGTCTTGATGAGAGCCACGAGGTCGGGCGTAAGCTTGCCGGTCGCCGTGCGGCCGAGGCGCTGCTCGAACGCCTTTACGGCACGCGCGGTCTTGGGACCGTAGATGCCATCGACGGTGCCGTCGAACATGGCCAGCGTCTTGAGCTGCTGCTGCACGGCGGTCACGTCGTCATTGCCGAGCGCGCGGGGCGTGATCGGCTGTGCCTCGACGCTGCCGGTGGTCTCGGGGCTGACCTTCTGCGTCAGTTTGGCGGGGCGCTCGGCCGGCATCACTGGCGTCGCCTTCTTCGCGGCTGCGGAAGGCGCGGCCTGGAACGAGCCGAACAACGGCGCGGGATGATGATGCGACTGGCGATAGAGGGCGTTGGAGCCCGCCATGGCCGACAGGCCGACCAGCGCGGCAATCGCCGTATTGCGCAGGGGCGCCTGCATATAGGCCGAGACGGCCCACAGGGCGGTGCGCCCAGCCGCTGCCGCCACCGCACTCCCTGCCTGGAACGGCAGGCCCGACATCGCTTCGACCGTCATAGCGCTCGTCTTTTTTCGTCTTGCCATTGGGGCGTTTCAATCACCGCCGCCGGCTCGCGCACGAGCGGGGTGACCTCTGCAGTTTCCGACTTTTTGGTTGAGGGACCGTTTAGAGGCAGCAGGACCGTGATCGTCGTCCCTTCGCCCGGACTGGACACGGCGCGCAGCGTGCCTTCGTGCAGATCGACGAGGCCCTTGACGATCGACAGGCCGAGTCCGGTGCCTTCATAGCGTCGCGACAGCCCGTCCTGGGCCTGGAAGAACGGCTCGCCGATGCGGCCCACCGCCTCGCGGTCCATGCCGATGCCGCGATCGGCCACGGAGATATTGAGCAGACTGCCCTGCCGCTTCATCGACAGCGTCACCACGCCCTTGTCGTGGCTGAACTTGATGGCGTTGCTGAGGAGGTTGATGACGATCTGGCGCACGGCGCGCTCGTCGCCGACCACCTGCGGCAGCAGCCGCGGCATGTCGGTGATCAGCTGCACCTGGCGCTCGCGCGCCATCGCCTCGACCATCTTGAAGCACGGCGCCACGAGGTTGGCGGGCTCGAAGGCCTCGGTGCTGAGCTCGAACTTACCGGCCTCGAGCCGGCTCATGTCGAGCAGCATGCGCACGACGTCGAGCAGGTGATGGCCGGACTGGTGGATGATGTCCGCATATTCGCGATGCGCCGGCGACAGCTCGCCAACTACGCCGCTGGTCATCATCTCGGAGAAGCCGACGATGGCGTTGAGCGGCGTGCGCAGCTCGTGGCCGATGGTGGCGAGGAAGCGCGACTTGGCGTTGGAGGCATCTTCGGCGGCGCGCCGGGCGTCGCGCATCTCGATCTCGTGGGCGTGGCGCTCGGTGACGTCGCGCAGCAATGCCACGACTTCGTGTCGCGCTTCGCCCGCCTCGTCGTCGATGATCGGCGTCAGGCCGACCTCGACCCAGACGAACTGCGGCACCTTGGCGCTCGGATCGTCACGGCGCATCCGCACCTCGACGTTCCGCGCCTTGCCGTCATGGTTGGCCTCGGAGAAAGCGGTCATGTAGGCGGGACGGTCGAGCACGTGGATGCGATCGATCATGCCCGAGCCCGAAAGCTCATAGCGGTGGCAACCGAACAGCTTTTCGGCGGATTTGGAGGTGAAGAGCACCGCTCCATCCGAACCAAACCGCATCACGGCGTCCTGCACGTTCTCGACGAGATGGCGGTAGGCTGCAACCTGGCCGCGCTCATAGACCTCGAAAGCCGAATTGAGGCGGCTCGCCGAATAGGCGACGACGAGCGCCGAGACGGCGAAACAGAAAGCCGAGATGATCGGGTATTCGGGACGATTTGCTTCCGGCCAGGCAACCAGCCCCAGCGCCCCGAGCGAACCGATGGCGATCACCGCCAGCAACAGGACCCAGGCCCGCTTCTTGGCCGGCGTGCGCGACAGCAGCGACGCCTGCACCGGCGCCAGCAATGCCAGCGCAAGACCAAAATCGACAATCTGCGGATCGACCAGCGTGAGCACCAGCCCAACGGTCAACGTCCCGTAAACCTGCCCGAAGGCGGCTCGTTCATACTGCCCGCGGCGATGCAGCTCTAGCGTGATGAAGCCGGTGCAAAGCCCGATGACCGCCACGACGAACGGCATCAATGCGCCTTGCAGCAACAAGTAGAGGGCGGCCGGCAGGCTTGCGGCACTGGCGACGATCACCACGCGCGAATTGACCGCGATGGTCGTGCGGCGCAGCGCCTCGGGGCGGCCCCTGGCGGCTGAAGTCCGATCGGCGCCGATCTCCCTGCCCAGCAGAGAGGAGAGGAGGCTACGCATTACAAAAACCGCTTCCCGGAACGCCCGATAACTAGCTGCGCCACCCTTTCATCGAAGGCCTAAGACACCCTTAAGTGAAAAGTCCCGGCGACCAGTTGCGGGCCCTATTCACAGGCCAGACACATCGCTTTCGCGGCTTAGCGTAAACAATGGATTGACCAAACCGCGGCTCCCGCTCCGCAACACTACGAGAGCGGCCCGACCGGATAGGCGCAATTTTATCGAATTGTCCGACAGCGCCTTAATCCGGGGGGTCTAGCCTCCTTGACGAACAGCCGGACACACCGGCCGTCGAGGATCTTCGCGTCATGTTCATGCTCCGCGCCGCGTTCTGGCTGACCATCGGCTTCCTTCTCGTGGCTCCGCACGGCACTGATCTCGGTGCAGCGGTAAGCGGCGCCAAGGATCAGGCGATCGCCGCCGGCATGCAGGCGGGCGAGCAGTTCGTCACCAGCCAGCTGCTGACGCCCGGCACGGCGCACAACCTTGTTTCTTCGCTTTCCTCCTCGATCCTCACCTCCACCTCGCCGGCTGCCGTTCCCATGCACAATCCGCTGCCGGCGGGCTTCGTGTTTCCGCAGCCGCGCCCGGCTGCGTTCGGTTAGCCAGGGGCCGCAGACTTCCCCCGACGCTACTCCACCCAAGCGTCCCCTGGTTTGAGCCGCAGATGCGCTGCCCCGCATCTGCGGCTTCTTCTTGGGTTCAGCCGCGGTTCAGCCGGACGAGGCGATCCTGCGGCCACCTCAGGAGGATCGCATGGACGGCATCAACTTCTCACCTCGCAACGCCCAACAGCTCATCAACAACGCCCTGAAGCAGCCCGAGGTCACCGCCGTGACGCTGGTGACGCTGACCGGCGACGCCTTCGCGGTGCATGCGCCGATCGAGCTGGGCACCGAGTCTATTGCGTTCAAGGACAAAGCGGGGCTCACCCAGATCGTGCCCTACAACGCGATCGCCCGGATCGCGCTCAGCTGAGGCTGGCGGCGGCGGACGGAGCGTCCTACATATCGGGCATGCCTCATCCCGCTGCCTTCACTGAAATCGCCGAAAACCTGTCCTATCTCGACGACTGGGAGGACCGGTACAGATACATCATCGAACTCGGCCAGACACTGCCGCCGCTCGCCGACGGTGAAAAGAACACCGCAACCAAGGTCAATGGTTGCGTTTCGCAGGTCTGGCTGGTGACTGAACGGGTTGGCGACCTGCTGAGCTATCGGGGCGAGTCCGACGCCGCCATCGTCCGCGGCCTCGCCGCGATCCTCATCGCGCTCTATTCCGGCCGGCCCCCCAGTGAAATCGCAGCGATCGACGCGATCGCGATTTTCGATGAACTCGGCCTCCGTGAGCACCTGTCGACGCAGCGCTCCAACGGCCTCGTCGCCATGGTCAACCGGATCCGCTCTGAAGCCCAGGCGCTCGCGGCCTGAGGCTCACTCGAACCGTTCCGGCCGCGCCCCTTCATCCATCCAGCGATGCGGACCGCGCGCCGTAGCCCCAACCGCAAACGGCCCATAGCCGTAGTGTTGCGCCAGCTGTTCGAGCCCGATCCGCAGTACCAGCTTGGCGCTGCGGCGGGGCCAACCGCGGTCGCGTTCGACCTCCTGCAGGCCTTTGAGCAGGCCGCACACATCCATCACGACGCCCGCGCAATCGCGCGGCAGGACACGATGAATGTCGGCGACGGCACGACGGGCATCCGCCGCCATGTCTGAAATATCGTTCTTGTGCTGTCCGCCACCTGCGGTCCGCGATGCCGAATAGGTCATCGTCAGCCGCGGCTGCAACTGCGCTCGCTCAATGAGCCGACGCACCCGCTCTCCCGCTTCGACCTGGTGGCGCTCGAGAAACGCCGCCTCGCCCGCAGCCAGCCGTGCCAGCGGCGACTCGGCCAAATTGAGCTCGGCTCCCTCCTCGCTGCGAGCAGCGATACGATGCTGGGCCGCGAAGGCCTCGGCGTCGAGCCGAGCCCGCTTCAGCCACGATGCCGTCGCGCTGTTGGCGGCGCAATGCTTGTCGTCACCCGCCAGGGCGCCGGATGCGATCAGTTGACGGACGGCCGCGGCGCCGGCGCGACGACCATCTGCCAGCACATAGGCGTCACCATCGCGGACGCCATCGGGGCCAGTAAGCAGGCCGCGCACAAAACGATGGATCCCCGCTTCAGGCCGCACGGCGCAACTCCGCCGCTGTCTCGCCGGCCGCTCCCCAACCCTGTTGTTCTATGCGCGCGATGTCGCCGTCGATGAGGTCGTCGTGATCACGGAGCGTCTCGATGGCATGGCAGGCATAGGTAACCGTGCTGCGAGAGCGGCCCATCAGGCGCGCAACGTCGATCTGCTGGCGTCCAAGGAGCACGTGCATGAGGTACATTGCCAGTTGCCGGGCCAGCACGACCTCGCCGCTGCCGCGCCCGCCGCCTAGCACCGCCAGCTTGCTGACGTGCCGGGATTTCGCGACCCGCGCCAGGAGCGAATAGGCCTCCGGATCGCCCTTAAGGCGCAGCAGCAGGATCTTGCTGCCGGGCACCAGTGACCCGCGAAAGCGCCGCCGGGTCTCCAAATCTCCACCCATGGCCGAACTCCAATATAGGAACATATTCCTATATTGACCCAGCGCGAGGAGGCGTCGACATCTTTTTTGATTTTGGCGAAAACGCCAGGCGGACCAAGGTCTTGGCCAAAAGCAAAACGGCCGCCTAGAGGCGGCCGCGAGCGGAATTCAGACGAAATCCGTTACTTGCCGGCTTTGCGGCCCAGGCCATTGTCCTTGGCGAGGCGCGAGCGGGTGGCCGAATAGTTCGGCGCAACCATCGGGTAGTCGGCCGGCAGGCCCCACTTCTCGCGGTATTCTTCCGGCGACATGTCGTAGTGGGTTCGTAGGTGACGCTTCAGCGACTTGAACTTCTTGCCGTCCTCGAGGCAGATAATGTAGTCCGCCGCGACCGACTTGCGCACCGGCACCGCCGGCTTCAGTTCTTCAACCGGCTCAGGCGCTCCAACGGTGTGGAGGCCACGCAGCGCGGAATGCACATCGGAAATCAGCTTGGGCAGGTCGGTGACGCTCAGCGCGTTGTGGCTGACATAGGCAGCGACGATCTCAGTGCTCAGTTCGATGAGATCGTTGTCAGGCCCCGCGACGGCGCCATTCTGATCAGTCATTTCGGTTCCTTCTTCTCTTGTTCCCAGCAAGGTGGGCGCATCCTTGCCCGGGTTATGATTCTGTACGGGCAAGCTTTTGAGATTGCAACTTACGAATCCGAGAGTTCCCCCGCGACAAATCAGCAACGCCGCGTGGTGAACCGGTTCACTGATCAGGATCGAATTCGTTAATACTCGTAATTTCAGCAAGTGAAGCATCGCGGCTTCGAAGTGCGGCGCGGGCGAGAAGATGCGCTGAAATCGGCGATGTCAGGGCTATTAAAACCATGCCGATTACACAGCGGGCGATGACCGCAATGTCGCCCGAAGCCAGCCCGGCGCCGAGCAGGATCAGCCCGACGCCGAGCAGGCCCGCCTTCGAGGAGGCGTGCAGGCGCGTGTAGAGATCGGGGAAGCGCAGGACGCCGAGGGCCGCCAGCAGGCAGAATAGCGCGCCCACGACCAGCAGGATGGCGGCTGCGGCGCTCATAGCTTGGGGCTCCGTGACAGCAGATAGCGCGCGAAGGCGGCCGTCGAGACGAAGCCGACCAGTGCCAGCGCGATGGCGATATCGAGGTAGACGTAGAGGCCGACGCGCACCGCGAAAGTGGCGATGACGCCGACGCCCAGAACGGTGAGCAAGTCGAGCCCGAGGATCCGGTCGGCGAGGCTGGGTCCACGGACGATGCGGACCAGAGCGAGGAGCATCGCGAGGCCGAGCAGCGCCAGCGCGATGGTGGTGGCGAGTTCGATCATCGCAGCACCTGCAGAACGCTGGTCTCGAAGCCGGCAGCGATCTGGCCGACGATGCGTTCGCGATCGGCGATGTCGAGCACGTGGATGTAGAGGGTGCTGCGATCGGTCGAGACGTCGACGCTGAGCGTGCCAGGCGTCAGCGTGATGAGGTTGGCGAGGAGCGCGATCTGCGTGTCGGTGGTCAGCGTCAGCGGATAGGCGATGATGCCGGGCCGCAGGCGTGGCGCGGGCTGCAGCACGAGCGAGGCGACGTTGAGCGCGCTGAGAACCAGCTCGCGCAGGAACAGCAAGAGCAGCGACAGCCACCTCATGGCGCGAGCCCCACAGCGGCGATGTAGCGGGCGGGATCGAGGAGACCGCTCGCGGCGGCATCGGCGATGTTGAGCAACAAATTGGGCCAGAAGCCGAGCAGCACGATAGTGCCGGCGAGGAGCACTGCCGGCGCCAGGCCCTGCGGCCGCTGTGCGGGCTCGGCACGCGGACGCCAGAAGATGTGCGACCAGAGGCGCGCGCCGGCGATGAGCGTCAGCAGCGAACTGAGCAACAGGCTGAAGACGAGCAGCCAGTTGCCATCGGCGACGAGCCCTCGCAGCAGCAGCAGCTTCGGCCAGAAGCCGAGGAAGGGCGGGATGCCGGCAATTGCCAGCACGAGCAGGAAGAACAGGATCGAGACCGCCGAGTTCGTGGCATAGAGCCCGCCCATCTGGCGCGTGTCGAACGCGCCCGTGGCCGCCTCGATGAGGCCGGCCACCAGGTAGAGCGCCGCTATGGTGAGGATGGCGTGGGCGACATAGGCGACAGCGCCGGCGGCAGCAGCTTGTTGCGGGTCCGCCACACCGATCAGCGCCACCCCTACCCCGCCGATCAGCAGAAAGCCGATGGCGCGGCGCAGATTGGTCTCGGCGATGGCCGAGAGCGGACCCAGCAGCATGGTGGCAATGGCAACCGCGGCGAGAACGGGGGCCAGTCCGGCATGCACCTCGGGCAGCAGCATGAGCAGCGTGCGGAGCAGCGCATAGAGCCCGACCTTCGTTAGCAGGCCGCCGATCAATGCCGAGATCGCCGACGGCGGCGTGTGGTAGGACGCAGGAAGCCAGGCATTGATCGGGAAGGCCGCGGCCTTCATGCCGAAGGCGAGTGCGAAGAGTGCTGCGATGGCGGTGAGTGGGGCAAGATCGGCGTTCTGCGCTGCGCCAACGAGGTCGGCCATGTTGAGCGTGCCGACCAGGCCGTAAAGCAGGCCGAGGCTGGCAAGGAACAGCGTCGTGGCAAGGAAGTTCACCACGCCGTATTTCACCGCGCCGTCAAGCTGCAGCGGATTGCCGGCGAGGACCAGCAGGCCGAACGAGGCGATGAGCATCACCTCGAACCAGACGTAGAGATTGAACAGATCGCCGGTGAGGAAGGCGCCGCTGACGCCGGCAACGAGCAGCAGGACCAGCGGATAGACGCCGTCACGCACGGCGTTTTCGGGAGCGACGCCAATCAGGGAGAGCACGACTGCGAAGGCCACGAAGGTTGCGACGGTCGCGAAGCCGGCGCCCATCGCGTCGGCGGTGAAGCTTATGCCGAAGGGCGGCAGCCAATTGCCCATGGTCATCGAGAGCGGGCCGCCGGACAGAACGCGCTGTACCAGAACGCCGTCGCAGAGCAGGATCAGCAGGAGGATGGCAAGGCAAAGCCAGGGCTGCAGCGTGGTGAAACGGCGCAGCATGAGCAGCACGGCGCCACCCAGCAAGCCGAGGACGACAGGCAGGACGATCACCCAATCGGCTAGAGCTGCAGGATGCGCGGCCACGCCCTAGTACTCCAGTGGCGGGCGCGGCTCGCCCTCGAGCTCGGCAAGCCGCATGTGGTCGGTATTGTCTGCATCGAGCGACTGATAGGCACGGAAGGCGAGCACCATCAGGAAAGCGAACATGGCGAAGCCGATGACGATAGCGGTCAGGATGAGCGCCTGCGGCAGCGGATTGGCGACCGCGGCGAGCGGTGTCTCGGCCCCCTTGGGAATGATCGGTGGCGTGCCTTGCGTCAGTCGCCCGGCGGTGAGGATCAGCAGGTTCACCGCGTTGCCCAGCAGCACGATGCCGAGCATGATGCGGATCAGCGCGCGCGACAGCATGAGGTAGATCGCGGCGGCGGCGAACAGGCCGACAAGGAGCGCGAGGGCCGCTTCCATCAGGCGTCCTCCCCGCTATCCTCGAGAGCCAAGCCGACAGCGGTGAAGGTGCCCAGGACGACGCAATAGACGCCGATGTCGAAAAGGCCCGGCACGCCGAACAGGTGGCCGGGCAGCCAGAGTCCCGTGAGAAAGGGCACACCAAAGGCGGCCGAGAGCAGGCCGGAGCACGTGGCCACCGCGACGCCGAAGCCGGCGATCGTCGCCGGATTGACGCGCAGCAGGCGACGGACGGCACCGACGCCGAACGCCATTCCATAGATGGCCGCGGCGGCAGCGGCGATCAGGCCGCCGATGAAGCCGCCGCCTGGGTCATTGTGGCCACGCAGCAGAATGACGAGCGAAAACAACACCATAAGAATGGCGAGCGGCCGGATGCTGGTGCGGAAGATCAATGTGCTCACCGCGCCGCCTGCTGCTTATGCTGGCGCCGCAGCAGCGCGAGGATGGCGATGCCGGCGGTCATAACGACGGAGATTTCACCCAGCGTATCGAGGCCGCGGAAATCGACAAGAATGACGTTCACGATGTTGCGGCCATGCGCCACCGCGTAAGCGTTGGCCTCGAAGAACCGGCTGAGCCGACCGTCGAGCGTGCCCTGCACGACACGCAGCAAGATCATCGCGATGGCGCCGCCTGCAATGACAGCGAGGACGCCGTCGCGCAGCCAATCCTCCAGCGGGCGCGAGTCTGTGGTGCTGAGGCGCAGGCGGGTCATTACCAGAGCGAGGATGACGACCGACAGCGTCTCGACGAGCAACTGGGTGAAGCCGACATCGGGGGCGCCGAAAAACAGGAACAGCAGCGCGACGGCGAGGCCCTGTACGCCGAGGGCAACGATCGCGATCAGCCGCGAGCGTGCGAAGACGACGATGGAGATGCCCACCACGGCGAGAGCGATGGCGGCCCATTCGTAGAGGGTCACGCCAGTGAGGCTCGGCCAGGCCGGCCAGTCGGCCAGCATCGGCCCGAGCAGGACGAGCGACAGGCAGGCGAACACGACGACCAGATAGAGCTCGAGGCGGCCATGATGGAACAGGCGCGTCCAGCCGCCGGCGAAGCGGATGAGAGCGAACATCAGCTCGTCGAAGCCGCGATCGAAGCTCCAGTTGATGCGGGCTTCGGCGGTAGCGAGGACCACGCGGATCCTCTCGATGCGCAGATAGATCGCGATGGCCAGCGCCCAAGTGACGATGGACAACCAGAATGGCAATCCGGTCACATCGAAACTGAGGCCGATATGGGCATCGATGGAGTGGCCAAGGATGGCTCCCGCCATCGGGCTGAGGATGAGGTCGCCATAGGCCGGAAGGGCAAACACGACGGCAAGACTGAGCAGGCCGAAGAACACCGGTCCAATCCATAGAGCGATGTTCCCCTCATGGGGCTTTTCGGGAGTCGGTTTGAGCTCGCCCATGAAGGGGCCGATGAGCAGGACGAGGGCCACTCCGCCGAACGCCGCGGAGCCCAAAACCATCACGATATCAAGGGAGATTTCCCACGTCGTGGCAAGGTGAGCGCTGGAATAAGCGAGCTCCTTGGCGAACCAGCCCAAAAAGGGCGGAATTCCGAACATGGAGATGGCCGCGAGGGCGGCGGCGATGAAGCTGATGGTCAGCTGATCGCGCAGGCCGCCGAGGCGGGTGATGTCGCGGGTGCCGGTACCGTGGTCGATAATGCCGGCGACGAGAAACAGAGCGGCCTTGTAGAAGGCGTGGGCAACGAAATAGGCAGCGACGGCGGTCGCTGCCGCATCGCCGCCGAGCCCGAGCAGGATCATCAGCAGGCCGAGGGCGGCGATGGTGGTCTGCGCCAGTATCTGCTTGAGATCGGTCTGGCGCAGCGCGACGAGGGCGCCCCACAGCAAAGTGATGCTGCCGAAGCCGCCGAGCAGGCCCTCCCAGAGCGGAGTGTCGCCGAGCAGCGGCAAGAGGCGCGCGAGGAGGTAGATGCCGGCCTGTACCATCGTGGCGGAGTGGAGGAAGGCCGAGACCGGCGTGGGGGCTTCCATCGCGCCGGGCAGCCAGAAATGGAAGGGCAGTTGCGCCGACTTGGTGAAAGCGGCGACCAGCATGAAGCCGAGCACCCACGGATAGGCTGGGTTGAACCGTAGCTCGGGGACGAAGCTGCCCATTGCCGAGAGGTCCCAGCTGCCGGTGACGAGGCTGAGTGTCACGCCGCCGGCGAGCAGCGCGAGGCCGCCGAGGCTGGTGACGACCAGCGCCTGCGTGGCGGCGCGGCGGGCGGCGGGGCGTTCGTGATCGAAGCCAATGAGCAGGAAGGAGGTGACGGCGGTCAGTTCCCAGAAAGCGAAGAGGGCGACCAGGCTGTCGGCGAGCACGAGGCCGAGCATGGCCCCGAGGAAGAGCAGCAGGAACGCCAGCAACCGGCCGCGCTGCGGGTGCCCGCGCAAATATTCGCCGGAATAGACGAGGATCACTGCGCCGATGCCGGTGATGAGCAGCGCGAAGACGAGGCTCAGCCCGTCGATGAAGAAGCTCAGGCGCAGGCCGAGCACGGGCACCCAGTCGATGCCCAGATGCACCGGGTGGCCGGCGGCGACGTCCGGCAGATTGCCGAGCAGCATGGCGAACAGGCCGGCGGGCACGATGGCGAGCACCCAGCCGGCCGCCCGGCCCGTCTCGCGAGAAATCAACGGCGCCAGCGCCGCGAGCGCGAAAGGCGCGAGCAGCAGCAGGATGGCATAGGCGTCGAAATCGAGGGACAAGCGGCGCGACTCTCCGGGTTGCGTGAGAGTAGCGGCGGCGGCCGCGCTTGTCCCGGGCGTATGATGGCGGGTTGGCGGCTTCCGCACGCTTCCTATATGAGCCTGCCATGACCCAGAAACTCACGCCGCCGCTGGCCGAACGCCGCCAGCATGCCGTCACCCAGCACGGCGTCACGCGCCAGGACCCGTATGCCTGGCTCCGCGCCGACAATTGGCAGGAGGTCATGCAGGCGCCCGAGCAGCTGCCCGCCGACATCCGCAGCTATATCGAGGCCGAGAACGCCTATTTCGCCGAGGCGTTCGAGACGCCGCATGCGGAGCTGACCGAGGCGATCTACCGGGAGATTCGCGGTCGCATCAAAGAGGACGATGTCGATCTGCCCGACAAGGACGGGCCTTGGGCCTACAATTCGCGCACGCTCGAAGGCCAACAATATCCGCTGATCGTTCGCACGCCGCGTGACGGCGGACCCGAGACAATTCTGCTCGACTGCAATGCCGAGGCGGGCGAGTCGTATTTCGGCTTTGGCGGGGCGGACCATTCGCCCGACCACGCGCTGCTCGCCTGGGCGGCGGATCGGCAGGGTTCTGAGTTCTTCACCATCCATATCCGCGACCTCGCGACCGGCAAGGACACCGGCGAAGTGATCACCGAGACGGCGGATGGCGGCGTGTGGTCGCCGGATTCGCAGGCGATCTATTACACCGAGCTCGACGAGAGCCACCGGCCGTTCCGGGTGCGGCGGCACCAGTTGGGAACGCCGCAGACTGCGGACACCGTCGTGTTCGAGGAGTCCGATCCGGGCTTTTTCGTTTCAGTGGGCGAGACGCAGAGCCGGGCGTTCCTCACCATCGACGTGCATGACCACCAGACGTCGGAAGTGTACCTGATCGCGGCCGACGGGCTCGAGGCCGGCGTGCCACGCCTGGTATCGCCGCGACTCGAGGAGCGCGAGTACGACGTCGAAGAGCGCAACGGCCTGCTCTACGTGCTGACCAATGCGGACGGGGCCGAGGACTTCAAGATCGTGACCGCGCCTGCGGAAGCGCCGGAGGCGGCGAACTGGACCGACCTCGTGCCGCACATCGCCGGCGTGCTGATCCTCGACATGATCGTGCTGGCCAACCATTTGATCCGGCTGGAACGGGTCGAGGGCTTGCCGCGCATCGTGGTGCGCGATCTGCGCGACGGCGGCGAATGGACGGTGAAGTTCGACGAAGAGGCCTACTCGCTCGGCATGGAAGCGGGGCTCGAATTCGACGTCTCGACCATCCGCTTCACCTATTCGTCGCCCACGACGCCGTCGCGGACCTACGACCTCGATCTCGATACGGGCGCGCGCACGCTGCTCAAGGAGCAGGAGGTGCCGAGCGGGCACAATGCCGACGACTATGTGACGCGCCGCATCTTCGCCGAGGCGGCCGATGGCGAGCGGGTGCCGGTCACCCTGCTCTATCGCAAGACCACGCCGATCGACGGCACCGCGCCGGCGCTGCTCTATGGCTATGGCGCGTATGGCATTTCGCTGCCGGCGGCGTTCTCGGTATCGGCGCTGTCGCTGGTCGATCGCGGCTTCGTGTACGCGACGGCGCATGTGCGCGGCGGCATGGAGAAGGGCTATCGCTGGTACAAGCAGGGCCGCCGCGAGAACAAGCCCAACACGTTCAGCGATTTCATCGCGGCGGCCGAGACGCTGGTGGCCGACGGTTTTGTGGCGCCGGGGCGGATCGTCGCCGAGGGCGGCTCGGCGGGGGGCATGCTGATGGGCGCGATCGCCAATATGCGGCCGGAGCTGTGGGCCGGTGTGCTGGCGATCGTGCCGTTCGTCGACGTGCTCAACACAATGAGCGACGACAGCCTGCCGCTGACGCCGCCTGAATGGCCCGAATGGGGCAACCCGCTCGAATCAGAGACGGATTTCGCGCGTATCGCGGGTTACGCACCCTACGAGCAGGTGAGCGCCCAGCCCTATCCGCCGATCTTCGCGCTGGCCGGGCTGACCGACCCGCGGGTGACCTATTGGGAGCCGGCCAAATGGGTGGCCAAGCTGCGCCTCACCAAGACCGGCGAGGCGCCGCTTTACCTCAAGACGCACATGGATGCCGGGCATGCCGGGGCGTCGGGACGGTTCGAGCGGATCAAGGAAACGGCGCTGAGCTACAGTTTTGCGCTGTCTTGCACGGGATTGGCATAGACGTCCAAGACGGCGGCTGGCCGATCGAGCCCGCTTGGGATCGATCGGACAGAGCAACCCAAAAGCGTCGTTGGCGGCGCTAGGCAAAAGGCATATATCCATCGGCGAAGGCCGATCATTGCCACTTCAACAATCAAGAAATCGGAGCGATCCCTCATGGCACTCACCCTCCCCGCGCTGCCCTATGCGTACGACGCCCTTGGACCCTACATGTCCAAGGAAACGCTGGAATTCCACCACGACAAGCACCACCAGGCTTACGTCACCAACGCAACCAAGCTGATGGAAGGCAAAGGCCTCGAAGTGCTCGAGCTGGAAGACCAGGTCAAGGAAGTGTTCGGCAAGGACCCGGGCCTCTTCAACAATCTGGGCCAGCACTATAACCACACGCATTTCTGGAACTGGATGAAGCCCAATGGCGGCGGCGGCGCCTCGAAAGTGCCGGCGGCGCTGGCCAAGGCGATCGACTCGGACCTGGGCGGCTTCGACAAGTTCCGCGCCGACTTCATCAATGCCGGCACGACGCAGTTCGGTTCGGGGTGGGCGTGGCTCAGCCTCAAGGACGGCAAGCTGCAGGTGACCAAGACCGCCAATGGCGAGAGCCCGCTGGTGCATGGCAATGCCAAGCCGCTGCTGGGCGTCGATGTGTGGGAGCACAGCTACTACATCGACTACCGCAATGCGCGTCCGAAGTACCTCGAAGCCTGGTTCGACAACCTCGTGAACTGGGAACACGTCGAGTACCTGTTCGACGAAGCCAAGTAAACGGCAAGTCCCCTTCCTGACGGCATCAGAACCCGCCGCGATAGCGCGGCGGGTTTTTTGTTAGTCGGGGACCTGCGACTCCTTCAAGCGCACAGGCTCGCGTGTTAAGATTTTCTTAACCATGGTCGAGCCGATCCGCACCGTTGCTGTCCTCGTCGCCAATCCGGCGCTGTCCTCGATCCTGTCGATGACGCTGGCCGGGGCCTCGTCGCTCAGGGTCCGGCCGTTCGACACGCAGATCGCGCTCGCGACCTACCTGCACCTCGCGCCGGCCGACCTGGTGGTCGCCGATTTCGACAGCACGCTGGCGCGAGCGGACAAGCTCGCCGAGGATCTGCGCCACGACAAGGCGATCGCCTCGCGCGACCTGCAGATCATCGCTCTGGCGAGCGCGCTGACGGTCGAGGCCAAGGCGAACTCGATCCATGCCGGCATCGACGAGATCATCATGAAACCGATGTCGCCGAAATATCTAGTCGAGCGAGTCCTCGCACGGCTGGCGGCGAAGCGGAAGGCGGCGGTGGTGCGGCCCGAGCGGCGGCAGTCGCTCCGGCGCGACTGGTCGAGCTTTGGCGACAATGTCGTGCAATTGCGCCGCCCTGCTCCCATCGAGCAGCCGGTCCTCTAGTAGACCGTCGCGCCTTGGTCGATGAGCCAGGTGACCTTGTTCCACAGATCGTCGAGGGTGGTGGCGAACTGCACGTAGCGGTCGTGGTTCTTGATTGAATTGGCGATGACATCGGCGGCGTAGCCGCGGACCACTTTGAAGGCGTCGTGGTGGTCGTAGAAGACCACCGGCTTGCGGCCCGGTCCGCCACCGCCGCGGACCCAGGTCAGGTAGAGGCTCGAGGCCGAGGCCAGCGAGCCGGGCAGCGCGACGTAGACCGCCGAGAGTTCGGCCATGCGCGCGAGGCGGGCTTCGCGCGTCGGGATGTGCTCGACGGTGACGCCGCTCATGGCGTCGGGCTCGGCATATTGCTCGGAGGCCAGCAGCGTGACCTCGCCGCCGGCAGTGCGGGCGCTCGTGACCAACGGCACCGGCGCGACGCCGGCTTCGGCGAGGCAGACGAGACGCGCGCCCTTGCGGGCAAGGAAGCTGCCGGCCTGCGACATGATCGAGGCGCGCTCGGCATCGCCCGGCCCCTGGTCGGAAGCGAAGACGCCGAGCACCGGATGCAGATCGGGCGCCATCAGAGGCCCTTCGCCAGGCTGCCGAGGATGCCGCGCACGAATGAGCGCGTCACGGAGCGGGTCAGCTGGCCGGTGACATTGCGCGCGACCGACTTGATGACGGCCTCGGTGACGGTCTCGCGATTGGAGGCGCGGCGGGCCGGCGGCGGGCCGGCATCTTCACGATAGCGCGGCGGACCGGATTGCGGAGCCGGCGCTGGCTGGTATTGCGGCGGCGCCGCGGGCTGGACGGGCTGTGACGGTGTCGGGGCACTCTTGGCTTCGGCCTTCTTGTGCAGGACCTCGAATGCCGATTCACGGTCGATCACCTGATTGTACTGCGCACCGACCGGCGAGGCGGCCATGATGGCAGCGCGCTCCTCCGGCGTGATGGTGCCGACGCGCGACGAAGGCGGGCGGATGAAGGTGCGGGTCACCACGGATGGCACGCCGCCATCCTCGAGCACGCTGACCAGCGCCTCGCCGATGCCGAGCTGGGTGATGACCTCCTCGGTCGAGAAGGCCGGGTTGGGGCGGAAGGTCTCGGCCGCCACCTTCACGGCTTTCTGGTCGCGCGGCGTATAGGCGCGCAGCGCGTGCTGCACGCGGTTGGAAAGCTGCGACAGGACGGCATCGGGGATGTCGATGGGGTTCTGCGTAACGAAGTAGACGCCGACGCCCTTGGATCGCACCAGCTTGACCACCTGCTCGACCTTGTCGACCAGCGCCTTGGGGGCATCGTCGAACAGCAGGTGCGCCTCGTCGAAGAAGAAGACGAGTTTTGGCTTGGCCGGATCGCCAACTTCGGGCAGCGCCTCGAACAGCTCGCTCAGCATCCAGAGCAGGAAGGTGGCGTAGAGGCGCGGCGACTGCATCAGCTGGTCGGCGGCGAGCACGGAAACGACACCGCGGCCATCGGTATTGGTGCGCATCAGGTCGGAAATCTCGAGCGCCTTTTCGCCAAAGAAATTGGCGGCGCCCTGCTGCTCGAGCACGAGCAGCGCGCGCTGCACGGCGCCGATGGTGGCGGTCGCCACATTGCCATAGGTGGCGCTCAGCTCCTGCGAGCGGCTCTCGACTTCGACCAGCAGGGCGCGCAAATCCTTGAGGTCGAGCAGCAGCAGGCCGTTGTCGTCGGCGAATTTGAAGGCGACGTTGAGCACGCCTTCCTGCGTGTCGTTGAGATCGAGGATGCGGCTCAGGAGCAGCGGGCCCATCTCGGAGATGGTGGCGCGCACCGGGTGGCCCGATTTGCCGAACAGGTCCCAGAAGATCGCCGGAAACTGGTCGTTCTTCCAGTCGTCGAAACCGATCTGCTGGGCGCGCTTGACGAGGAAATCCTTCTGGTCGCCCATTTCGGCGATGCCGGCGAGGTCGCCCTTCACGTCCGCGAGGAAGACCGGCACCCCGGCGCGCGAAAAGCCTTCGGCGAGGCCCTGCAGCGTCACGGTCTTGCCGGTGCCGGTGGCGCCGGTGATGAGGCCGTGGCGGTTGCCGTATTTGAGCAGCAGATATTCGGGTTTCGTGCTGACGCCCATGAAGACGCGGTCGTCGAGAAGCATGTTTGGCACGAAGTTATCCCCTTTGCGGCGCAGTTTTCGCCTTTATAGCGGCGCCCTCCCGGCTTGTCGCGGGCAAAGCCCGTCCCTATGTGTCGCCCGGGGCCACAAGGAGGCGACGATGCTGCTGAGCACGACCGAGGAATTGCAGGGATTCACCATCACCGACTATCTCGGGCTGGTGCATGGCGAGGTGGTATCGGGCGCCAATATTCTGCGTGATGTGATGGCGACCGTCACCGATTTCGTCGGCGGCCGCTCCGCTGCGTATGAGGAAGAGCTGCAAAGCTCGCGCGACGCGGCTTTGCGCGAGCTGACCGACCGGGCGCAGCGGCTGGGCGCCGATGCGGTGGTGGGGCTCGACATCGATTTCGAGGTGATCGGCTCGCGCGGCGCCATGATGATGGTGACGGCGATCGGCACCGCGGTGCGGCTCAGGAAGAACTAGCGTTCACCAATCGGGTGGGCGGCGGTGGCGCGGCGCGACTGGTTGGGCGACAATCGCCGCATGAGCGGATCGATCCTCACACGCCGGCGCGTCGTACGCGGGCTGGTTTTCGGGCTGGCGCTGCCGGCCATCATCACGGCCGCACGGGCCGCACAGCCAATCGACGCCGAGAAGGATTTCGGGCTCGACGGCGACGACCAATCCGACCAGAGCGCGAAGCTGCAGGCGGTGATCGACGCAGCGGCCGAGGACGGGCGCATGCTGCTGCTGCCGGGGCGCGGCTTCGCGGTCACCGGCCTCGAGATTCCCGGCGGCACCCATATCCTGGGCATTCGCGGCCATACCATCCTGACGACGCCGGGGGACGCGCGGCTGGCCCATCTCAACGAGGCGCTCGGCGTGACCATCGAGGGCGTGGTGTTCCAGGCCAATGCACCTGAGAGCGCCGCAGGCGTGAACGGGCTGGTGGAGATCGAGGACTCGGCCGAAGTCACGTTCCGGCAGTGCGGCTTCTACAATTCGGCGGGCAACGGCATCGCCGCGATGACCTCGGCCGTGACGGTGGAGGACTGCGACTTCGAGGGCGCCGCGGCTGCAGCCATCCACTCGCAGAACGGTCAGGGGCTGATGATCCGCGGCAACCGCATCCACCTATGCGGCAATGCCGGCATCCGCATCTGGCGCGACGAGGATGGTGCGGACGGCACGATCATCAGCGGCAACCGGATCGGCAAGATCGACTGGACGGATGGCGGCAACGGGCAAAACGGCAATGGAATCTCGATCTACAAAGCCGACGACGTGATTGTCAGCGACAATGTGATCGAGGACTGCGCATTCTCGGCGGTGCGGGTGAACGAGGGGAAGAACACGCAGATCAGGGGGAACACCTGCCTGCGCTCGGGCGAGGTCGCGATCTTCTCGGAGTTCGGTTTTTCGGGCTCGGCGATCGAGGGCAACATCGTCGATACGGCCGCGACGGGCATTTCGATCACCAATCTCGACAGCGGCGGGCACCTGGCGACGTGCATGGGCAACATCGTGCGCAACATCACGCCGAAATCCAAGACGAACCCTGATACCGTGCCGGTGGGGATTTATGCCGAGGCCGATACGGTGGTGGCGAACAACACCATCGACAACGTGCCGGGCTACGGGATCGTGGCGGGGTATGGGCCGTTCGTGCGCAACATCGTGGTCACCGGCAATGTACTGACGGCGGTCGATACGGGGATCGGGGTTAGCGTGGTGCAGGAGCAATCGCCGGGGCCGGTGCGGGTGAGCGGTAACATCATCGGCGCCGGCGCGGGCCATGGCGTGGTCGGGATGGAATGGGAGAAGGTCGTCAGCAACGATTTCGTGCGCGATGCGGCCAAGTACCCGAATGTGACGGTGGGCGAGAATACGGTGGGGTAGCGTTGCGGCTAGAGCGCCGCTAGGCATCCAGTGATGCAAGACATCTTCCATGTCCAGCCGGTCTGGGACAGCGAGGTCAATCGCTGGTACTGCAAGAGCGATATCAGGGGCCTCGCGATCGAGACAGATACGCTTGAGGAATTTGAGGAGCTCGTGGTGGAGTTGGCTGGCGATCTGATCGTTGCCAATCATCTCAGCGACGAGGATGTCGTGGATTGCGGCGCAAAAGGCGTGTTCCTGTCGTGATCTATGAGAGACCGCGGCAGCCTGACTGAGGGCAAACACCCCCTAACCAAGCTGCGCTAAGGCTTCGCCTAAGCTCCGCTATCCTCCCCCACCGAGGGGGAGGATAAGATCGCGCAAGCGGCGCACCTGGCGATGACAAAGAAGTCGGCACGGTCATCCTCCCCCCTGGTGGGGGAGGATAGCGGAGCTTGGCCGAAGGCCTAGCGCAGCTTGGTGAGGGGGTGTTTGCCCTCAGTCGACACTTCAAACCTTCGGCGACATCAGCGCTGTCGCCTTCAGCACACCGACATCCAACCCGCGGACATTGCGGATGGTCTGCGTTGCGAACTTTTCCAGCACCTTGCGCTGTTCAGCATCCGGCTCCGCGATGGCCAGCAGCAACGTCGCGACCATGGCGTGCGAGGCGGACATGTTGCCGTCGTCGACTTTCATGGCATAACCCCAGCCCTTGTCGCGGATGGCGCCGCACTGGACGCCTTCGGCGCCGCCCTTCTGCATGAGGCGGCCAGCGAAGGCACGCATCACTTCGGAGTCGAGGCTGCCGGTACCGCCGACCAGATGCGGATGGGCGGTCGCGGCGTCGAAGATGCGGTGTGCGGCCTTGCCGACATCGGCCGGCAGGCCCTCGCCGGTCGCCATCCTGGCGAAGCCGCGGGCGAAGGCGCGCAGCGGAGCGGCCCATGTCGGGATGGAGCAGCCATCGGTGCCGCAGCGATCGACGCTCAGCGGTTCGCCGACCACGAGCTCGATGCCGGCGCGCACGGCGCGCTGCACCGGGTGGTCGCGATCGACGTAGTGCGCGGTATCGACACCGAGCGCCTCGGCCACCGCCAGCATGCCGGAATGCTTGCCCGAGCAATTGTTGTGGAGCGCCGAGGGCGGCTGGCCGCTGTCGCGCAGTTTTTCGCGGGCGGCGGCGAAGGTCGGGGCGTGGGCGCCGCATTCGAGATCGGAGACGCCGAGGCCGAGATGGCTGAGGAAGGACGTCACGCCGGCGACGTGGAAATCTTCGCCCTGGTGGCTGGCGCAGGCGAGCGCCAGCTCTTCGTCCTTGAGCTGGAACTTGTCGATGGCGCCGGAGGTGACCATGGCCAGCGCCTGCATCGACTTGATGGCCGAGCGCGGGAAGATGGCGCGCTCGATGTCGCCCTCGGCGGCGATGATGTTGCCCTTGGCGTCGCAGACGACGAAAGCGCCGCGGTGGCGGTTCTCCAGCCAGTTGCCGCGCGTCATTTCGGCGAGGATGGGGTTGGCGTCCATAAGAAAGCGGCCTCCGTGATGCCTTTGGAGGACATCAGGAGGCCGGCAAAGTCAAGAACGGGAGGAGTTAGGGAGGATAGGCACGATGCATGGGACCGGCTTTGGAGGCCGGGCAGAAGTCAGGCTTGCGGGCTCAATTTGAGGTCGAGCACCGGATAGGCGGGACCCGGAAGGGTCGCGGCGCCAGCTTTGCCGGCGAGGGCCGGCTGGATGGCGAACGCGCCGGCGCCGACGATGATGATGCCGGCGAGCAGGCCGATCAGCAGCTTTTCGTGGTTGCGGGTCATTTCAATTCCCTCACGGGTGATTGCGTTGTGGCGGTTCTAGGCGGACACAACTGAAACCGCGCTGAGGCGCACATTCAGTTTCCGTTCATATGACGGACGCCGCGGGACGATCCTTGGCTTGTGTGTTGTGGGGGCGGATGGAATGATCCGGACACGATGGAGGAAATCATGACGAAAGTGATCGTGACCGGCGGCAGCGGCAAACTCGGCCGGGCGGTGCTCAAGGACCTCGTGGCCAATGGCTATGACGTGCTCAATCTCGACCAGGCGATGCCCAGGGACCCGATCGCGCCGACGGTGCGGATCGATCTGCGCGATTTCGGCGAGGTGGTCGCGGCGTTGAGTGGGGTGGACGAGCACAAGGGGCCGTTCGACGCTGTGGTCCATCTGGCGGCGATCCCGGCGCCGGGGCTGTTCGCCAATGCCCGCACTTTCGCCAACAATGTGCCGGCGACCTACAATGTGTTCGAGGCGGCGCGGGTCGCGGGCATCAAGAACGTGGTGTTCGCCTCGAGCGAGACCGTGCTCGGCCTGCCCTTCGAGAACCCGCCGCCTTACGTGCCGGTCGACGAGGAATATTATCCGCGGCCGGAGACGGCCTATTCGCTGGGCAAGCTGGTAGACGAGACGATCGCCCGGCAGTTCTGCCGCTGGGATCCGGCGCTGAAGATCGCCGGGCTGCGGTTTTCTAACGTGATGGACGTCGAGGACTACAAGGCGTTCCCGGCGTTCGACAATGACCCAAAGAAGCGCAAGTGGAACCTCTGGGGCTACATCGATGCGCGCGACGGGGCGCAGGCGGTGCGCAAGGCGATCGAGGCGGACTTCAAGGGGTTCGAGCCTTTCATCATCGCCAATGCCGACACGGTGATGAGCCGGGCCAATGCGTCGCTGATGGCGGAGCTGTTCCCGGGGGTGGAGACCAAGCCGAATATGTCGGCGACGGGGACGCTGCTGTCGATCGAGAAGGCCAAGCGGATGCTGGACTACAATCCACAGCATAGCTGGCGGAACCATGTTTGAGGCGTGAGGGGTAAGCACCGACGCTCCGCGCAAGCGGCTACCCCCTCCGTCGCCTTCGGCGCCACCTCCCCCATCGTTGCGCGACAGGGGAGGACCCTACTGAGAGCACAGGCGACTGCTCGATTTCTGAATTCCATTTGACTGAATAAATGGAGAGTGCAAAACTTCGGGTTGGAGCGAGGCTTGGCGATGGGACTGAGGGGGACCAACCAGGAGTTCGGACGACCGTACAACCGGCGGATCGTGCTTGAGCTCATTCGCCTGCACGGGCCGATCACGCGGGCCGAGGCGGCCGAGCGGGCCGGGCTCACTGTGCAGACCGTTTCAACCATCATCCGCGAACTCGAAGAGCAGGGGTTTGTCACCTCGTCGCGGCAGGAGCCGCGTGGGCGCGGGCTACCGCCGGCGAGCCTGATGATCAATCCGGAAGGCGGGCATGCCATCGGGCTGCACGTGACGCCCATCGGCATCGAGGCGGCGCTGGTGAACCTGGGCGGCGACGTAGTCGCGAGCGCGCATCGCGACGCGCCGGCGGCGACGCCGGACGAAGCGTTCGAGGCGATCGGCATGCTGGTGCGCGAGCTGACGGCGCTGAGGCCGAAGAGCCGGATGGTGGGGGTGGGACTGGCCCTGCCCGGCCCGTTCGACGTCGACTCGATGAGCTTTGTCGGGCCGACGACAATGACCGGCTGGAACAATGTTCGAGTTCGCGAGCGGCTCTCGGCCGAGACCAGCCTGCCGGCATTCCTCGAAACCGACATGGCGGCGGCGGCGCTGGGCGAGCGGCTCTACGGGCTCGGTGCAAGCCACGCCGAATTCTACTATCTGTATTTCGGCGTCGGGCTGGGCGGCACGATGGTGCATGACGGCGCGGTGCTGCGCGGCGCCTGGGGCAATGCGGGCGAGATCGGGCATATTGTGGCGGTCCCCGGTGGCCTCCCCTGCCCGTGCGGCAATGCCGGTTGCCTCGAGCGCTATCTGTCGCTCGACGCCTTCGGGCGGCGCCCGAAGAGAATGAGCGAGGCGGCCTGGGTGGCCGAGGCGACGCCGGTGCTGCACAACGCCATCGTCACGATAGAAAACTTGTTCGACCCCGAGACGATCGTGCTCGGCGGCATGGCGCCCGAGAGCCTGATGCAGAAGCTTGCGGCGGCGACGGATCGGCTGCCCAATTCGGTGTCGGCGCGGCGTGACCGCAAGGGGCCGCGCGTCATCCTGTCGGATGGCGGGCACCAGTCGGTGCTGCGCGGCGCGGCGGCGCTGGCGATCGCCGGCGTGCTGTCGCCGCGGCTCGACCAGATGTTCGCGCCCGAGCGCGAGCAACGGAGCAATTTCCTGCACAAGGGCCTGGCCGCATGAGCGAGAAGCTGCTGGTACTGGACAACATCACCAAGAATTACGGAGCCATCCAGGCGCTCAAGGGCATTTCGTTCGCGATCGACCGGGGCGAGGTGGTGGCGCTGCTCGGCGACAATGGCGCGGGCAAGTCGACGCTGGTCAAGATCATCGCGGGCGGGCTCGAGCCGACCTCCGGCAAGATGCTGTTCGAGGGCCGTGAGTTCCTGGCGCGGACGCCGGCCGAGGGCAAGGCGGCGGGAATCGAGACGGTCTACCAGGACCTGTCGCTGTGCACGAACGTCGATGTTGTGGCGAACTTCTTCATGGGGCGCGAGATCACCCGCAAGGTGTTCGGCATCCCGATCCTGCAGGAGCGGGAAATGGAGGCCGTGGTCGCCAAGGCGATGAAGGATGCGGGCACCAGGATCCCCTCGCTCCGCACCAAGGTCGAGAATCTATCGGGCGGGCAGCGGCAGGCGATCGAGCTCAACCGCTTCGTGCACTGGGGCGGCAAGCTGGTGCTGCTCGACGAGCCATTTGCAGCGCTCGGCGTGGAACAGACGCGGCGCGGCCTCGACATGATCCGCGCCATCGCGGCGCAGGGCATCGGCGTCATCATCATCACCCATATCATGCAGCAGGCATTCCAGGTGGCCGACCGGATCGTGGTGATCCGGCAGGGCGTCGTCGCCGGAGATGTGCAGCGCAGCAAAACCAGTCCCGATGCGGTGGTCAACATGATCACCGGAGAAACCCTCGCCGGCGCCGGACCGGCAGGCGGGTCGGCAGTCGCGTAGAATCCGGTTTCAACAGGAGCGAACGAGATGAAGAGAATACTTCTAGCCTTGTTCGGCGTCGTCGCCTTGGCCATGGCCATGCTGACGCCGGCTTTCGCCCAGTCCAAGGGCACCGTGTATTATATGGTGCCGACCCTGCTCGACGAGTTCCAGACCGGCTCGGTCTCGGCGCTCGAGCTGTTCCTCAAGCAGGTCGGCTACGACATGAAGACGCTGAACGCCGACAACAAGACCGACGTGCAGCAGAGCCAGATGAACGACACCATTGCGCTCAAGCCCGCGGCGATCATCCTCGCGGCGGTGGACTTCAACGCGCTGAAGCCCTCGATCGAGGCGGCCCGCGCCGCCGGCATCCCGGTGGTCGAGTTCGACCGCCAGATCACCTCGACGATGTCGGACTTCACCTCGGTGGCCGGCACGGTCGAGATCGGCTACGTCGCCGCCGACAGCGCGCAGAAGCTGCTCACCGCCAAGTATGGTTCGGTGAAGGGCACGATCCTGCAGGTGCTGGGCGACCCCGGCGACCCGTACACGCTCGACATCCAGAAGGGTTTCGAAGAGAAGATGAAGGCGTTCCCAGACGTCACCATCATCTCGCAGCCCGCCATGCAGTGGGAAGCCAGCAATGCCGGCACGATCGTTGCCGACCAGATCGTGGCGCATCCCAATATCGACCTGATCTTCTCGCACGCGGCGCATCTGTCGGTGGCCGCCGTCGCTTCGCTCGAGGCGGCCGGCAAGAAGCCGGGCGACGTGATGCTGATGAGCTCGAACGGCGCTCCGGTGGGCCTCGACCTCATCCGCAAGGGCTGGCTCAACGTCGAAGTCGAGCAGCCGCTCTACGCGCAGGCCGCGGCGGTTGCCATGTTCATGGACAAGATCGTCAACCACCAGGAGATCAAGGCCGGCGAGTATGACGTGCTCGGCCTCAAGGGCGTGGTGACGATCGAAGCCTGGGGCCCGAACATCAAGGTGCCGGGCGCCGCGATCGACAAGACCAACGTCGACAATCCCGCTTTCTGGGGCAACATGAAGGCGCCTGCGGGCACCATCACCTCAGTTCAGTAACCTCCCCTGCCCGGGCCGCCTCCGTGTGGCCCGGGTCCCTTCCCCGGAGCACCCCGCATGTCGCCCCGCACTCGCCGCCTGCTCGAGTTCACCCTCGACAATCTCGTCTGGCTGATGCTGCTGGTGGTGCTGGCGGTGTTCTCGATCTTCATTCCCAATTACTTCCAGCCGGCCATCTTCACCAACATCATCGAGGCCTCATCGGTGCTCGGCGTGATGTCGATCGGCCTCGCGCTGGTGATCATCGCCGGGCACATGGACCTGTCGGTGGAGTCGGTGGCGGCGCTGAGCGCCATGGTGATGGGCATCATCTTCTGCTCGGCCGGCATAGGCATCGGCTGGACGGTGCAGCCGGACTGGCTGGCGGTGCCGATCTCGCTGCTGCTGGCGCTGGGCGTCGGCGCGCTGATCGGCGCGTTCAACGGCTACCTGATCGTCAAGGTGAAGATGAATGCCTTCATCGTGACGCTGGCGTCCTACATCTGGGTGCGCGGGCTGGTGCTGGCGATCTCGGGCGGACGTTCGGCGCAGGACTTGGCGCCGGCCATCCGCTGGTTCGGCATCCAGCGGCTCGGCATCTATCTGCCCAATTTCACCTTCGCGATTCCGCTGACGGCGTGGATCGCCATCGCCTGCTTCGTGGTGTTCTCCTTCATCATGGCCAAGACGCCGTTCGGGCGGCATCTGACGATGATCGGCGGCAATGAGAACGCGACGTTCCGCGCCGGCATCAAGGTCGGCAGCATCCTGGTCATCGCCTTCATCCTGGCCGGCGCCATTGCGGGGCTGTCGGGCTGGCTGCTGGCGGTGCGGACGTCGGGCGCGACGGCCAATCTTGGCGTCGGGCTGCTGTTCAACGCCTTCGCTGCGGTGGTGATCGGCGGCGTCAGCCTCAAGGGCGGCGTCGGCGCCCTGCCCGGCGTCTATGCGGGCGTGCTGCTGCTGTCGGCGATCAACACGGCGATCAATCTCATGGGACTTCCGGCAAACTTCACGCAGGTGATCCACGGCCTGCTGGTGCTGGCGGCGGTGCTGCTCGACACCTTCAAGCAGACGATACGCGCGAGGCTCGCATGACCGGACGGCTGGACGGCAAGGTCGCGCTGATCGTCGGCGCGGCACGCGGCATCGGCAAGGGTATTGCGATGCGCTTTGCCGAAGAGGGCGCGAAGCTGGTGATCGCCGACACCGAGGCCGAGGCCGGTGCGGCGACGGCCAAGGAATTGGGCGCGGCCTTCATCCGTACCGATATCTCGAGGATGGCTGAAGCCGAGGCGGCGGTGAACCTCGCGGTCGGCACGCACGGCCGACTCGACATCATCGTCCAGAACGCCGGCATCTATCCCTGGCAGCTGTTGGAGGACACCTCGCCCGAGGACTGGGACGCGGTGATGGCCGTGAACCTCCGCGGCAGCTTCATTGCGGCGCGCGCGGCGCTGGTGCCGATGAAGCAGCAGGGCAGCGGGCGGATACTGTTCACCTCGTCGATCACCGGACCGCATGTGACGAGCCCAGGGCATGGGCATTATTCGGCGACCAAGGCCGGGATCAACGGGCTGATCCGTGCCGCGGCGCTGGAATTTTCGGGTTATGGCATCACCGTCAACGGCGTCGAGCCGGGCAATATCCTGACCGAGGCGATGCAGCTTTATCGCGGTCCGGCCTTCATCAAGCAGATGGAGGACGCCATTCCACTCGGACGGCTGGGCAGCGTGCGCGACGTGGCCAACGCCTTCCTGTTCCTCGCCTCGGACGATGCGAGCTACATCACCGGGACCACTATCGTGGTAGATGGCGGGCAGCTATTACCCGAGGGCAATGACTTCCGACTCAAGCCCCATGACCTTTGATCTCGGCGACGGCTACTTCATCCGGCAGGCGACGGCCGACGACCACGACGCGCTGCGCAAGGTGTGCCTCAAAACCGGAGCGGCTGGCGAGGACGCCACAGCAAGCGAAGACGATCCGGGAATGGTCGGCATGCTATGGGCGGTACCCTATCAGGTGTACGCGCCTGAGTTTGCGTTCGTGATCGACGGCCCCGGCGGGGTCGGCGGCTATGTGCTGGGTGCGCTCGACACGCAGGCGTTCAACGTGCACCTGGCGGAGGAGTGGTACCCAAAGCTGCGGCTGCGCGGGCCGGACCCCGGCCCGGACGAATCGCGCTGGACGGGCAGCGACCATTGGCGGCGCGTCGCGTGGCACCCGAGCTTCGACCTGCCCGCATCGCTGGCGCCCTATCCATCGCACGGGCATATCGACCTGCTGCCGCATGTGCGCGGCCGCGGCTTCGGCCGGCGCGCGATGGAGACACTGACCGGCGCGCTGGTGAAGGCCGGATCGCCGGGCATGCATCTGGGAGTGAGCAAGGCCAACACCAGGGCGCTCGGCTTTTACGCCGCGCTAGGCTTTGTGCCGCTGCAGGCACCAGATTTGTCGGCGCATGTGGTGACCGAAGTAATGCGCTTCGGCTGACGTGCGGCCGGTCAGCCGGCGAACGGCCCGAGTTCGAGCCCTGTGACTCCCAGCCCCTCGATGGCGAATAAGCCGCCGGCGATCTCGGCATTCTTGCGCGGCTGGTTGAGCCGGGCGAGATGCGCCGAGGTGACGTACAGCACGTCGAGCCGGGGGCCGCCGAATTCGAGGCAGGTGGGGATATCGATGGGCATGTCGATATCGTGCAGCAGCCGGCCGGCGGGGCTATAGGCCTGGACCTTGCCGGCAAACGGGATGGTCAGCCAGTAATTGCCCTCGGCATCGACGGTAGAGCCGTCCACCACCCAGCGCTGCGCCGTGAAATCGACGAAGGTCCGGCCGTTGCTGGCGATGCCGGTTTCGGGGTCCATGTCGTAGGCCATCACGAGATTGGTGTGGCTGTCGGTGAAATACATCACGCGACCATCGGGGCTCCAAGCGAGGCCATTGCAGGCGCCCACCTTGTCGAGCACCCGGTGGATGCTGAGGTCCGGCTCAAGCCGGTAGAGCGCGGCGATGGGCCGTGGCGTCTCGCCAGGCTTTTCGAACATCGTTCCAGACCAGAAGCGGCCGAACCGGTCGGTCTTGCCGTCGTTGAAGCGCGTCTCGGGCATGCCGGCTTCGGGATCGCCGATGAAGCTGAACGCGCCGCTCTCCGGATCGAAGAAGTAGAAGCCGCTGGCCATGCTGACCACCAGCCCACCCTTGGCGCGGAGGCCGATGCAGCCCAGATATTCGGGCGCCGTCCATTGCCGCGTCGCGCCCGTCGCGGGCACGAAGCTGTGGATGAGCTTGCCGTAGATGTCGATCCACCACAGGGTCTGGGCGCGCGGATCCCAGATCGTCGCCTCGCCCAACTCGTCATGCGCGTCGACCACCAGCTCGATCTTCATCGCCCGTCCTTCCTCTTGCGGTTGACCAGCAGCGACAGCAGCCCCGACATGGCGTCGCTGCTGATCGACACGGTGATGAGGATGATCGCACCATACACCACCAGCAGCGCGC
Source organism: Pseudomonadota bacterium (assembly GCA_048498015.1). Lineage (GTDB taxonomy): Bacteria > Pseudomonadota > Alphaproteobacteria > Rhizobiales > Devosiaceae > Devosia_A. Next base: position 67,798 of record JBEHYU010000002.1, on the reverse strand, counting down.
CGCTCGAGAGGTTGAGCGCCGGCAGGAGGCCGCTCAGCACGGTGAGCACCAGCGCGCCGGCGATGGTGCCAAGGTAATGGCCGCTGCCGCCGAGAATCGAGGCACCGCCCAACGCGACTGCCGCGACCGAGGTGAAGAGGTAGGGATCGCCCATGCCGAGATAAGCTTGGCGGGAATAGCCGGTGAGCAGCATGCCGGCGAGCGCGGCGGTGAGCCCCGAGATCACATAGGTGAGGATGGTGGTGCGCTGCACCGGCGCGCCCGAATGCACCGAGACGTCGGCATTGGTGCCGACGGCATAGAGATGGCGGCCGAAGGCGGTCTTGGACAGCACGACGCTGGCAACGATGGCGAGGACGATCCAGATGACGCCGATCACCGGGAACGAGCCGATGCGGCCGACCGCGAGGAACTGCACCACCGGCGGGGTCAGCGGCGAGGGCGAGCCGCCGGTGACCACCAGCACGAGGCCCTGGATGATGATGTTGCTGGCGAGCGTCATGATGATGGCGGGCACGCGGAAGATGGCGATGCCGACGCCATTGACGAGGCCGATGGCGGCGCCGGCGAGCAGCACGAGCGGCGCGACCCAGGCGACGCTCGCATCGTTGCCGGCGGCGGTGAAGGTGAGGATGATCGCGGCGGAGTTAAGCACCCAGGGGATCGACAGATCGATGCCGCCACCGAAGATGACGAAGCTCTGGCCGAGCGCCACGATGCCGACAAAGGCGGCCACCACCAGCGTCGAGCGCAGGCTCGATTCCGACAGGAAGCCCGGCGAGAACAGCGAGGTGACGAACACCAGGAGGATCAGCCCGACATAAGCGAGCACGATCGAGCGGTTGCGGTTGAGGAACGCGCTCATTTCGCCCTGCCCTGCGCCGAGAGAGCGGCGATCGAGCTGGTCAGCACCGCGATCAGCAGCACGAGGCCGGAGACCACCGGCTGCCAGTAATTGGAGACGTGCAGCGAGAACACCAGATTGCCGATCAGCGTCAGGATGAAGGCGCCGATGACGGTGCCCAGGAGGTTGCCGCGCCCGCCGAACAGGCTGACGCCGCCCACCACGGCCGCCGCGACGGAGGGCAGCACGTAGTCGCGCCCGATGGTGGGGGAGCCGGCGCCCACCTGCGTGGTGAGGTAGAGCGCCGCCAGCGCCGCGAACAGGCCGGCAAGGCCGTAGCTCAGGATGTTGACGCGCGTCACCGACACGCCCGACAGGAACGCCGATTTCTCGCTCGAGCCGGTGGCGCGGATCTCGATGCCGGTGCGGGTGCGCGCGAACCAGAACCAGAAGATCAGCAGCAGCACCAGCAGCCAGACCGGCAGCGACAGGCCGAAATACTGCATGTAGCCGATGCCGATCCACCAGCCGGGGAAATTGCCGCCATCGACCGGCAGCACCAGCAGGGCACAGCCATTGAGCACCGACCAGGTGGCGAGCGTCACGAGGAAGGGCTGCAGCTTCAGGACGGAGATGAAGAGCCCGTTGAGCGCGCCCACCGCGAAGCCCAGCGCCAGGATGCCCACCGACCACAGCGCGATGTTGAGCGGGTCGCTGCCGAACCGCGTGGCGGCGATCGCGGTGGCGAGGCTGATCATGCCGCCGATCGACAGGTCGATGCCGCCGCGCAGCAGCACGATGGTCTGCCCGGTCGCCGCGAGGATGAGCGTCAGCGCCGCGGCGGTATCCATGTTGATCTCGTCGAGCGTGAACACGCCCTTCTGCATGGTGCCGTAGATGGCCACCATCAGTACCAGCATCAGGCAGGCAACGAGGAAGGTGGCGTGGTCCTCGGCCCATTCGACCAGCGCGCCCGGGCGGGCCGGCCGGCTGGCCGGCGAGAGCTTGCTGGCGGTCAGGTCCGGGGTGCTCATGCGGCCTCCAGCACGGCAGCGCGCAGCATGTTCTTTTCGCTGATGTCGTCCCCGCTGAGCTCGGCCGCGACACGTCCCTGCCGGAGTACCATCACCCGGTTGGCGACGTGCACGAGCTCGGACAAATCGCTCGAGTAGAACAGGATTGCGTATTTCTGCGACGCCAGCTCGCGCATCAACTGGAAGATCTCGCCCTTGGTGCCCACGTCGACACCGCGCGTCGGATCGTAGAGCAGCATGATCCGCGCCTCCGACAGCAGCATCTTGCCCAGCAGCACCTTCTGCTGGTTGCCGCCCGACAGGCTGCCCGCCGGCTGCTCCGGCGATGTGGCCTTGATCCGCAATTGCTGCATCATGTCGCGCACCAGCGCATCCTCGGCCGGCCGGCGCAGCATGCCGCCCGACGAGAAGCGCCGGATCGAGGACAAAGTCAGGTTCTCGCGCACGCTCTTGGCGAGCAGCAGCCCCTCGCCGCGACGATCCTCGGGCACCAATGCCACGCCATTGCTGCCGGTCAGCAGCCGGCGCGGGCTCTCGAGCCGTGACGGCCGGCCCCAGACGAGATGATTGCCATTGCTGCGGCGGACGCCGAACAGCGACTTGAACAGTTCGCTCTGGCCGTGCCCCTGCAGGCCGCCGACGCCCAGGATCTCGCCCTCGATCAGGTCGAAGTCGATGCCGTTGAGCCTGGTGCCGGAGCGCAAATTGCGCACCTCGAGCGCCACCTTGCCGGTGCTGGTGTCCAGCTTTTCGGGATAGAGCTGCGCCAGCGGCCGGCCGATCATCTTGGTGACGATCTCGTCGTCGCTGATCTCATCCTTGCCGTAGGCTCCCACCGTGCTGCCATTGCGGAAGATGGTAATGCGGTCGGCGATCTGGCGCACCTCGCCCATGCGGTGCGAGATGAAGATCACCAGCCGGCCCTCGGCCGCAAGCTGCCGCGTCAGGGCCATCAGCCATTCGGTCTCGCGGGCAGGCAGCGCCGAGGTGGCCTCGTCCAGGATCAGTACCTTGGGCTCCTTGGCGAGCGCCTTGGCAATCTCGACGATCTGGCGCTCGGCGAGGTTGAGCCGGTGCGACCACTGGCCAGGCTCGATCGGCGGAAAGTGATATTTTGCGAACAGCTCCGTCGTGCGGCGGCGCAGCGCGGCGCCATCGACGGTGCGCAGCGGCGTACGCTGCTCGTGGCGGAACCAGATGTTCTGCTCGACGGTGAGGTCGGGGATCAGCGAGAGCTCCTGGAAGACGGCGGCGACGCCCAGCGCCCGCGCGGCGTCAGGATTGGCCGGCCGATAGGACTGCCCATCGAGCTGTACATCGCCGCTGTCGTAGGAGAGCGTCCCGGCAAGGATCTGGATGAACGTCGACTTGCCGGCGCCGTTTTCGCCGATCAGCGCGTGCACTTCGCCCGCGCTGGCCGAGAAATCAGCCTCGTTGAGCGCCACCACGCCGCCAAAGCGCTTGGTGACACGCTGGACTTCGATAAGCTTCATCCCGCCCCTCGATACAAAATCCCCGGCCAGCGGCCGGGGACGAGGTCTGTCCAGCCTGGCTTACTTCGCGCCGGATGCTTCGGCGGCCGTGATGTCGACCCAATCAGGGCTCAGCGGCAGATACAAGCCCGGCGGCTGATCGGGGAACGCCGTCTCGCCGAGCGTGATCTTGGCAATATTCACGTCCGGATAGAGCTTGGACGGGATCGGATCGGTCGACAGGTAGGCGGTCGGCATCTGGAGGTCACGGGTGGCGGGCTTGGGGCCACCATCGAGGATCCCGACGGCGAGCTTGAGCACCTCGGCCGACACATAGGCCGGGCTCGAGGCGAGGAAGCACTGGGCGCCCTGGGTCTGGAGGCAGGTGACCGCCGAGATGTTGTAGGAGAAGCCCCCCACCGCCGGCTGCGGCCGGCCGGCATCCTTGAAGGCCTGGATGACGCCCGAGCCGTAGCCCTGGGTCAGCACACCGTCGATCTGCGGATTGGCGGCCAGCAGCGCGGCCACGCCGGCCTGCTCAGGCCCAAGCGAGTATTCGCCGGTGAAATTGCCGACCACCTTGATGTCGGGATATTTCGCGAGCACCTGCATGAAGTTGCTCTCGATCTGCGCCGAGATGGGCGCGCCCGGCAGGCCGTGATCGACGAGGACGTTGCCCTTGCCGCCGATCTTGGCGGCGACCCATTCGGCCATCATCTGCGGAATCTGGTTCCAGTCGCCGAGGAAGGTGTAGGCGCAGGGCTCGGTGACCGGCTGATCGAAGCTGATCACCAGGATGCCGGCATCGCAGGCCCGCTTGACCGTCGGGTTCAGCGCCGAGTCCGAGGCGGCGTCGAGCAGGATCGCATCGGGCTTTTCGCGGATGATGTTGTTGAGCGAAGTGATCTGCGCCTGGACGCTGTTGTCCGAGTTTTCGATGTGCAGGTCGACGCGGCCGGCGAGCGGCCCTTTGCTAACGGAAACATTGGCGACGCGCTCCATCTGCTGGCGCCAGTCGTTTCCGACGAAATTGTTCGACAGATAAATGACATAGGGCTTCTTGTCCTGTGCCATTGCCGGCGTGCCTGCGGCACCCAGAGCGACGGCGGCAAACGCGGTCGCGAGAACGAGATGGTCCAACTTCAAGGCTTCCTCCCCTCCGAAATCAAGCGAAACCCCTTCGCTTGCTACTTTGTTACCGTTACCATTGTTGGGTGTCAATGGCCTTTGCCCGAGGATTTCAGGGCTCGGATGCCCCTGCCCGGCAGCTGCCGGATGCGTTGCGCCTAGCGCGCCGCGACCGGCTTGCGCTTGGCCGCGGTGCTCTTGGCCGAGCGGCCGAGCCGGCGCTCCCAACCTTCGGCGAAGATGTTGAGATAAGCGTGCGGATCGAACGGATGCGCCTTGATCGCCTCGATGTTGAGATCGATGCCGAGGCCGGGCGCAGTGGGCAGCGACAGGTGGCCGGTCTTCTTGTCGATGGTCGGATGCCAGGTCACGAGCTCGCGCGTCCACGGGTCGTTGAAGGCGTCGAAATGCTCCTGGATCAGGAAATTGGGCACGGCGGCAGCGAGTTGCAGGCAGACCGCGGTGGCCACCGGGCCGCCGCTCTGGTGCGGCGCGATGTAGCTGCCATGGGCGTGGGCCAGCGCCGCAACCTGGAGCGACGGGGCGATACCGCCCAGCGACATCGGCTCGGGCTGGAAGATGTTGACGCCACCGCCGACCGCGAGGGTGTAGAACTGCCCAACGCTGTCGTACATCTCGCCGGTCGCGACGGGGATAGGCGAACGCCGTCCCACTTCGTGCACGGTCTCCTGCCGCTCGCGCGTGGTTGGCTCTTCCCACCAGAAGATGCCGAGGTCGGCGAAGCGTTCGGCGGCCTTGATCGCGGCGATCTCGGTGAAGCGGGCATGCACGTCGATCAGGATGCGGGTATCGGCCGGCAGATTGTCGCGGAGCAAACGGCAGATGGCGTAGGACAGCTCGAGCTCTTCGGCAGAAATGAAGCCCTGCGCGGTGCCGAACGGATCGAGCTTGAAGGCCTTGAAGCCCTTGGCGATGACCGCCTTTGCGGCCTCGAGAAAGGCCTCGGGGGTGCGCTCGGTGCGATACCAGCCATTGGCGTAGCCCAGCACGCTGTCGCGCATGCGGCCGCCGAGCAGGTCATAGACCGGCACGTTGAGGCTCTTGCCAAGGATGTCCCAGCAGGCGACCTCGATCGCCGCCATGATGGTGCGGTGAATGTGGCCGCCATCGAGCGAGACGCTGTCCAGCAGCTTCTTTGACAAGTGGCTGATCCGCCTCGGGTCTTCGCCGATCGCCAGATGCCTGAGCTCGCGGACACCGGCCTCCGTGGTGGCGATGAAGCCGTTGAGCGTGCCCTCGCCGATGCCGTAGATGCCGCTATCGGTGTGTACCTTGACGAACAGCCAATTCTTCCAGCCGGCGCCCACCATGAAGGTTTCGATGTCGGTGATCTTCATGCTCGTTCCTTCCCCCCAAAAGTCGGCGCGTCGGCCGTCAGTCCTTGTCCAGCCCGCCCGACATGTTGAGCCGTTCGGCGGTCATGTAGGCGGGCGCGTCGAGGCAGAGCCACACGGCGGCCGCGGCGGTCTCGGACAGCTCCGGCCGGCGGCGCAGCGGAATGCGCCGGGTGCGCTCCTCACGGAACGTCTCGAGGTCGTCGCGACCGCCGAGGCGTGCCAGCTCCTGTTCGGTCGAGCGCTGGATCTCGGTGTCCATCATGCCCGGATTGAACCCGTTCACGAGGACGCCGAACGGGCCCAGACTCGCCGCGACCGAGCGGGTGATCGAGTCGACCGCAGCCTTGCTCGCCGAGTAGGCGACATATTCGGGAATGGCCATGCGGGCGCTGGGCGAGGTCATGTTGACGATGCGACCGTGGCCCTGTGCCTTCATCAGCCGGCCGGCGGCGCGGCAGGCCATTGCGAGGGCCATGACGTTGACGCGGAAGGTGCGCTCCCACACTTCCTCGGAGCTGTCCCAGAACAGCTCGATGCGCGAATAGGCGGCGTTGTTGACGAGCACGTCGAGCCCGCCCAGCTGCGCGGCGATGCGCTCGACCGCGGTGGTGGCGGCGCCAGGCTGGGCAAGGTCGGCGACCAGTTCTTCCGTGCGTGCACCGCGGGCCCGGCACTCGGCGGCGGTCTCGGCGAGAGCGGCGGCGTCGATGTCGAGCAGGCCGAGAGCACAGCCGCGCGTGGCCAGCGCCACGGCGAGCTCGCGACCCAGTCCACGGCCCGCTCCCGACAGCATGATCCTGGTGCCTTGCGCTTCAGACATCGGCCAATCCTCTGGTGTGGCGATTATGTTACCGGTATCAGCGTGACCGTCAAGCCGACTAAAGCAGCTTGCGCAGATCGACGGTGGGGTCGCCCAGATGCCGCACGTCGGGCGTCGCGCGGCGGGCGATGAGGCGGCGGGCGGCGCCGATCTCGCGCGCCACGATGTCGGGCGGCCCGAAAGCGGCGACGCCGACCAACTTGCCGGCCGGATCGGGGTGGAAGGTGGCGAGGCCGCCGGACAGCGGCCGCGTCGCAGCGAGGCTGCCGAGGCCGGGCACGCCGGCGATCTGCAGCACCTGGTCGAACTGATCGGACCAGAACCACGGAACCGCGGCATAGGGCGCGGCATCGCCGAGCAGGCGGCGGGCGAGATACCGCCCGTGATCCTCGGCATTCTGCTGGCTCTCGAGCCGCAGCCGGGTGCCGAACAGCGGATGGATGAACTGGCTGACGTCGCCGATGACCGAGATATCCGGATCGGTCGTGAGCAGGCCGTGGTCGGCGACGATGCCGTTATCGACAGGCAGGCCGGCGGCGGCGGCAAGCTGGGTACGCGGCGCGGCGCCGGCAGCGACCAGCACGAGGTCGGCGGTGAGCGACGAGCCGTCGCTCAGTTGCGCGAGTATGGCATCGCCCTGCCGCGCGAGGCTTGCAACCGATGTGCCGGCATGGATCGCCACGCCGTGCTGCCGGTGCAGGTCCACCACCGCGGCGGCGACCGAAGCCGGCACCGCCCGCGACAGCAATGCGGGCGCCGCCTCGAGGACGGTGACATCGAGGCCGAGGCCGGCGGCGCCGGCGGCGACCTCGAGGCCGATCAGGCCGCCGCCGATCACCAGCAGCCGGCGGCCGGCTTGCAGCAGCGGCCGCAGGGCGTGCGCATCGGCGGCGCGGCGCAAGGTGAAGACCCGCTCGGCCGCGTCACCGGCGAAGCTCAGCCGGCGCGGCTCGGAGCCGGTGGCCAGGACCAGGTGATCGTAGGGCAGATGGCGGCCATCGGCGAAGACGAGGCGGTGTGCGTCGCGCTCGATGGCGGCGACGGCGACGCCCGTGCGCAACTCGATGCCGTCGGGGGCCACGAGCAGCGGGGCCGGCGGCTCGGTGCCGAACAACAGGGCTTTTGAGACGGGCGGGCGCTGGTAGGGATGGCCGGCTTCCTCGCCGACCAGCACCACGGGCCCGGCCCAGCCGCCTTTGCGCAGCGCCTCGGCTGCACGGACACCGGCATGGCCGGTGCCCACGATCACCACCGATCGATCGGTCATGGTGCGATCGACGCCGTCGTCAGCTGCGCTTCTTGCGCATGGCGGCGTGGGCGGCGTCGGAGCCGTCGTGGAAGCTGCCGAACCATTTGTCCATCGGCACCAGCCCCTCACCAAAATTCACGGTGTGATAGCGGTGGTGCAGATAGTGCATGTAATTGTGCGAGGGCACCGTGAGCTCGTCGGTGACGACGATCTCGTCAAAGCCCGAATGGCTCTGCGCCGGCCCAAGCGCCCCCTGCGTCAGGCTGAACAGCACGTGGATCGGATGCGAGGGCACGATCACGTGGATGAGCACGCTGCTGAAATAGATGACGTGCTCGATGGGGTGCATGGCCATGCCCGACCACGGCCCGATATTGACGTTCTTGTGGTGCAGATAATGCACGCGGTCGTAGAGCGGCTTCCAGTGGATCAGGCGGTGGATCCAGTAGAAGTGGAAGATGCGCCAGAACGGGATCAGCACCAGCACAGCGGTGAAATACCACGGGTTGACGATGAGCCAGCCGAGCCCCGAATAGGGGAAGGCGCCACTGGCAAAGCCCCACATCATCAGGATCTCATAGGCGCTCCAGGTGGTAACGCCAGAGACGATGGTCCAGAACATGTTGTCGTAGAGCTGCCGGCCGAACAGGAAATCCTTGTTGGGCTTGTCCGGCCAGCTGCCATTGTACTTGAACCGCGTGTCCTGCGCCCGCTGCACATAGAGGCGCAGATGCAGGCCGCCGGTGAACACTGTCAGTAGAACGGCGTTGCGGAGGAAGATCTCGAGCGGCCATTTCCAGTCGAGCGTCGCCATCTCGCTCAGCGGCGGCGTGAGGTACCACCAGACGAGTGTTGCGACCACGGCGTAAAAGACGTTCCAGGGCAGCAAATAGCCGTCATAGACGAAGAGCCAGCGCAGCACCTTGAGCGGCTTGAGCGGCCAGCTGTAGATCGGCGGCAGCTTAACGTTGCCATCGGGGCGCCATTCGCCACGCGCGTCACGGCCGGCTTCGCCGCGCACATCGTGGGCGGCCGGTTGCGGTATCGCCTGGTCAGACATGGTCCTCTCCCTTCGTCCTCGATCGCATCGTCACGGCTAGACTTCGATCAGCACCGCATCGCCCTCGACGCGGACCGCAAAGGTCTTGAGGTCGATGCAGGCCGGCGCCATCACCGCTTCGCCCGTGCGGTAATCGAAGGCGCCCAGATGGCGCGGGCATTCGATCTCGTGGCCATACACATTGCCGTCGGCCAGGTGCGTCTGCTCGTGCGTGCAGTGGCCGTCGGTCGCGAAGTAAGCGCCCTCGGGCGATTTGTAGATGGCAAAGGTGCGCGGTCCCAGGTCGAACCGCACCACTTGCCGCGCGGCGAAATCAGCCGTCGCGCAGGCCCTGACCCACTCCGCCATCAGGCGGCTCCCGGCGTGCCGGTGATGCGCACTTTCGCGTCGGGCCGGCTGGTGACTTCGGGCTGCAATTCGAGGCCGAGGCCCGGCCCGTCGAGCGGCGCAACGCGACCATCGCGAACCTCCGGCACGGCAGTCGAAATCTCGGGATACCAGCCCTTGAAGAAGGCGCGCACGCCCTCCTGATAATTGACGTTGGGCAGCGTCGCCGAGAGCGCGACGCTCGCGGCATAGACGACGGGTCCCGTGCAGTCGTGCAGCGTCACCGGCAATTCGCTGGCCTCGGCCATGTTGGCGATCTTGCGCGCCTCCGAGATGCCGCCGCACCAGGCGAGGTCGATCATGGCAATCGAGGCGGCGCGCTTGTCGATCAGCTGCTTGAACATCTGGCGCGAGGCCATGCGCTCACTGGCGGCGATCGGGATCGAGGTGTGGCGGGCGAGCTCGGCCATCGCGTCGAGCTCGTTGAAGCGGATCGGCTCCTCGAGCCAGAACACGTCATACGGCTTCAGCGCCTCGGCGATGCGCAGCACCGGCGCCAGGCTCCACAGGCCGTGCAGCTCGACCATGATTTCCATGTCGCGCCCGACAGCGTCGCGGATCTTCTTGAACGGTTCGAGCGCCTTGTCGAGGTCGTTCAGAGTGATGCGGGCGCCGTTCGAGGCCTCGGCGGCGAAATCGAACGGCCAGATCTTCATGGCGCGGATGCCTTCGGACAACAGGCTCTTGGCCAGCACGCCGGCATCCTCGCGCCAGGCCGCGAGGTCGTCATATTGCTGCTTCTGCACCGGCGCCTTGCTCCAGTCGACCGGCAGGTCGAACAGCGCATTGCGGCTGGTGACGTTGACGTGGGTCGGGCCGGCGCAAGTGTTGTAGAGCGGGATGGTGTCGTGCGTGCGCCCGCCGAGCAGCCGCCAGATCGGCTGGTTCAGCGAGCGGCCCAGGATGTCCCAGAGCGCGATGTTGATGGCCGAATTGCCGCGCACCTCGGCGCCGGCATCGCGGGCGCCGACATAGACGCTGCCCAGCTTGCGATCGTGCAGCTCGATGTCGCGCGGATCCTTGCCGATGAGATAGGGCGCGGCGTTGTCATGGATGTAGGCCTCGACCGGCTCCGGCGCCCAGAAGGTTTCGCCCAGCCCGACGATGCCCTCGTCGGTATGGACCTTGACCCAGACCACGAATGGCAGCGCTCCCAGACGCACCGTTTCCAGCGCCGTGATCTTCATTGGCCGATGACTCCGTCCCTGCCCGTCCGGTGCACCCTAGGCACCAGAAATACAACAGTAATTCCGCTCCGAAAGCGTGTTGACAGCAACTTATGGTACCGATAACAGTCTTGTCAAGCCAAAGGGGGTTCAGCCGTGCCGGAAAACAACAGCCAGCCAGGGGGCAAGCGCGCTTTGGTGACGGGTGCCGCAGGAGGGTTGGGGCGCGACGTGGCGATCCAGCTGGCGGAACGCGGATGCGCGGTCGGCCTCCTCGACATCAACGCAGCCGGGCTGGCAGTGACGGGCGAGATGATCGCCAAGGCCGGCGGCACAGCGGAGATCCTCGTGTGCGACCTCACCGCCGAGGGTGGCATCGAGGACGCGATCGCGCGCATCGTATCGCTGTGGGGCGGCCTCGACGTGCTGGTCAACAATGCCGGCTGGGGCGTGACGCAGGGCTTTTTCGAGGCCACCCGCGCCGCCTGGATGAAGACGCTGTCGCTCAACGTCGCCGCCCTGGCGATGGCGTGCAAGGCGGCGGGGCTGGTGATGCGCGAGCAGCGCTCGGGCCGCATCATCAACATCACCTCGCCGGCCTCGCGCATGCCGCTGCCCAATTACACCGCCTATTCGGCGAGCAAGGCCGGAGTCGATTCGATCACCCGGGCGGCCGCCGTCGCGCTCGCGCCTTATGGCGTGCTGGTCAACAGCCTCGCGCCCGGCATGATGGATACCGAGATGCAGCGCAGCACCGAGGCGGACCTCGCGCGCCTCGCCGGCCGGCACGACGACCTCGAGGCCTTCCTCGACGAGCGCACCAACCGCGTGCCGCTCGGCCGCCGCGCCGAGATCGCCGAAATTGCCGCCGCCGTGGTGTGGCTGTGCCTCGACGCGCCCGACTACATGACCGCCGAACGGCTCAACATGTCCGGCGGCCTCGACAAGGACTGACCATGCTTCGCAATTCGCCTCAGGACGAGCCGGACCTGCCGGCGCTCCGGCAGCGCGCCACACAGCTGCGCCGCCATATGCTGACCATGGCCCGCGGCCAGGGCCAGGGCTATATCGGCCAGGGTCTCGGCATCGCCGACCTGCTGGCGGCGCTGTATTTCCACGAGATGCGCTACGATCCCGAAGATGTGAGGTGGCAGGACCGCGACCGCTTCCTGCTGTCGACCGGCCATTACTCGATCGCGCTCTGGGCGGCGCTGGCGGAAGCCGGCATCCTGCCGGTCGACGAACTGCCGACGTATGGCGCCGATGACAGTCGGCTCGAGATGTCGACGCTCGACACCACTCCCGGCGTCGAGCTGATCGGCGGCTCGCTCGGGCATGGGCTCGGTCAGGCGGTGGGACAGGCGCTGGGCCTCAGGCTCTCGGGTTCGGTGGCGCGCGTCTTCGTCGAGCTCTCGGACGGCGAACTGCAGGAGGGCGCGACCTGGGAAGCAGCGATGTCGGGTAGTCATTTCGGCCTCGACCAGCTGGTCGCCCTGATCGACTGTAACGGCATTCAAGCCGATGGCCCGGTGGTGCTCGACATGGAACCGGTGGCCGACAAATGGCGTGCCTTCGGCTGGGAGGTGCTGGAGATCGACGGCAACGATATCGGCCAGGTGACCGGGGCGCTCGCTCGCTCGCGCCAGGCCAACGGCAAGCCCAAGGCGATCGTGCTGCGCACCTTGCCGGGCAAGGGCGTGCCCGAGATCGAGAACAGCGAGAAATCGCACTTCTTCCGCGTCGATGTGAGCCGCTGGGACAGCATCATCGCCAATTTCGAACGCAGCGTCGGGAGCCCCGCATGACCGCAGCAACCCCTGCCCCGGCCCGAACGCTGGCGATGGGCGAAAACGAGGCGACCGGCTCGGCGCGCGCCACGGTCGATGCGCCCTTCGGCCATGCGCTGGCGGAGCTCGGCCGCAGCCGGCGCGACATTGTCGGGCTGACGGCGGATTTGGGCAAATACACCGATATCCTGCCCTTCCGTGATGCCCATCCCGAGCGCTTCTTCAATGTGGGCATGGCCGAGCAGAATCTCGTGGCGGTGGCGGCCGGCCTCGCGCGCACCGGCAAGGTGCCGTTCGCGACCACGTACGGGGTGTTCGCGACGCGGCGGGCCTATGATTTCGTGGCCATCGCGCTGGCGCATTCACGCACCAATGTGAAGCTGATCGCCGGCCTGCCCGGCCTCACCACCGGCTATGGCGGCACGCACCAGGCGATTGAAGATCTGGCGCTGATGCGCATGATCCCCAACCTCACGATAATCGATCCGTGCGACGCCACCGAGATCGCGCAGGCAACGTCGGCCATGGCCGAGTATGATGGGCCGGTCTATATGCGCCTGCTGCGCGGCACGGTGCCGGTGGTGCTCGATCCGGCCACGCCCTTCGTCATCGGCCGGGCGCGCAAGCTGCGCGAAGGCACCGATGTGGGGATCATCGCCACCGGCTTCATGAGCGAGCGGGCGCTCGATGCGGCGGGGGAGCTGGCGCAGCGGGGCATCAGCGTGGGCGTGCTGCATGTGCCGACCATCAAGCCGTTCGACGAGCAGGCGGTCTGCGACTTTGCCGCCTCGGTGGGCCGGGTGGTGAGCGCGGAGAACCATGTGGTGCGCGGCGGGCTCGGCAGCCTCGTGGCCGAAACGTTGTTCGATGCGCGCATCGACAGGCGGCTGACGCGCATCGGCCTGCCCGACCAGTTCATCGAATGCGGCGCGGTGCCGACGCTGCAGGAGCGCTACGGCATCACCACGGCCGCGATCGTACGCACGGTCAGCGCGCTGCAATAGCGCGGGCGCTCAGGCGCTCTGGCGATCCACGATCTCGTAGCCGAGGCTGACAATGGTAGGCAGGTTGGTCTTGCCGTCGAGCCGCTGCAGCAGCTGGCGTACCGCCTGCCGGCCCATCTCGTAGCGATTGACCTTGACGGTGGTGAGCGGCGGGAAAAGCTGCTCGGCCAGTTCCATGTCGCCATAGCCGGCAATGCCGATGCGGTCGGGGATTTTCCAGCCGCGGCGATGGCATTCCTGCACGGCGCCGACAGCCAGCGTGTCGGACGAAAAGAAGATGGCGTCGATCGAGGGGTCGCGGCTGGTGAGCATGTCGAGGGCCTGCGCGCCGCCCTGCGCCGTCAGCGGCACCTCGACCTCGAGATCGGCGAGCTTGGTCATGCCCAGCTCCTTGAGTGCGGCATGGTAGCCGGCGCGGCGCTGCTGCAGGCGGTCATTGCCGTGGACGGGGGTCGAGACGAAGCCGATGCGGTCATAGCCCTTGGCCGCCAGATGCATCGTCATGGCGTAGGCGGTTTCGTGATTGGAAATGCCCACGACCATGTCGATGGGCTTACGGCCCTTGATCTCGGAAATCTCGATGACGGGAATGCCGTTCGAGACCAGCAGTTGGCGGGCTGCTTCGCTCTGCACGAAGCTTTGCAGCACCAGCCCCGCCGGACGCCAGCCCAGCATGGTGCGCACGGCGCGCTCCTCGCCATCAGCGCTGAAGTCGCCCTGCACCAGCAGCATCGAGTAGCCATAGACCTGGCATTCGTCGGACATGCCCTGCACCTGCTCGGCGATGCCCGAGTTGATCAGCGGCGGCACGACCGAGCCGATGATGCGGCCGGGTCCACGCATGCTGGAGGCGAGCCGATTGGGGATGAAACCCGACTCGGCGATGGCGGCGAGCACCTTGGCGCGGGTCGACTCAGCGACGACTTCGGGGTTGGACAGCACGCGCGACACCGTCATCGGCGCCACGCCGACGCGCTCGGCGATCTCGCGTACGCCCAGCCGCCGGCCCGGTCCGCTGGATTTCCCCTTCGTCATCTTGCCCCGCCGACCTGGTCCAACGTCACCACGGCCGCAAAAAGCGGCGCGATAGCGCAATGGTTCCCGTATCATCTTGCGGGGGAAGCGCCTAGTGCGGGGAAGATGCGGCTGCCCGGGCTACAGAGTTTCGGCGATGCGCAGGACCTCGTTCCATTTGGCGGTACGCTCGGAGCGGGTCATTGAGCCGACCTTGATCTGGTCCGAGGCAAGGCCGACAGCAAGGTGACTGAGGGTCACGTCTTCGCTCTCGCCGGAGCGGCCGGACTGGATGGCCTTCCAGCCAAGCTTGCGGGTGGCCCGCGCGGCGGCGATCAGCTCGGTGACGGTGCCGCACTGGTTGGCCTTGAGCAGCACCGCGTTGCAGGCCTGGGCGTGGCCGGCCTGCTCGACAGCGGCAGCATTGGTGACGAGGTAATCGTCGCCGATGATCTGCAGGCGATCGCCGAGGCGGCGGGTGATTTCGATGAAGCCGGCGGTATCGTCCTCGCCGAGCGGATCCTCGAGCGAGACGATGGGATAGTCGCGGACCCAGCCATCGATGCGGTCGATCAGCGCGGAGGTATCGAGCGTCGTGCCCTCGAGGCCGAGCCGGTAGCCGCCGGGGACGGCAAAGGAGCTGGCGGCGACATCGACGGCGATGCCGACCTGTTGCGTGGTGAGGCCGGTGGCGGCGATGGCTTCGGTGATGAGCTCAAAACCTTCCTCGTTACGGCGGAAGTCGGGCCAGATGCCGCCCTCGTCGGCGACGCCGCCGGCGCCGAGCCGGCCACGCATGGCGGAGGCGGCGGCCATGTAGATTTCGGCGGTCCACTCCACGGCTTCGGCGAAGCTTTTGGCGCCGATGCAGAGCACGAGATAGTCCTGCACGTCGACGCGCTGCGCCGCATGGCGGCCGCCGCCGAAGATCTGGATCATCGGCAGGGGGATGGCGGGCGTCGCCCCGCTGAGGCGGCTGAGATGGCGCCAGAGTGGGATGCCGGTGGCATTGGCGGCAGCCCACGCGACGGCGCAGGACGTCGCGACGAGGGCGTTGCCGCCGAGCCGCTGCTTTTGCGGCGTGCCGTCGGCGGCGATGAGGGCGGCATCGATGCCGAACTGATCCGCCGGGTCGCGACCGACCAGCAGCGGACGGACGATGCTGCGCAAATCCGCGAGCGCGCCGTTGACGCCATAGCCGCCGAGACGCTTGCCGCCGTCGCGGCGGTCGAGGGCTTCGCGCGAGCCGGTGGAGGCGCCAGAGGGCGCGATGGCGCGGCCACGGGTGCCATTGGCGAGGACGATCTCGACCTCGATGGTGGGGCGGCCGCGCGAGTCCCAGACTTCGCGCGCGATGAGATCGGCGATTTCGGTGCTCATGCGAGCCTCCCTGCGGCGAAACCGATGGCGCGCACGATATCGGCGAGCGCGCGCGGCGGGTTGACGATCATCGGGCGGGCGGCGGTGCGCACGGCCTCGCGCTCCGCCTCGCCCAGATACTCGACCGGCGACTTGCCGTCGATGCGGGCGAGCAGCAGGCAAGGCAGCAGCGCCAGCGTGCGCCGCTCGGCCGCAACGCGGGCATCGGCCGGCAAGCCGTCGCGCCAGACGGCGAGGAAGTCGGCGGCGGCGATCAGCAGCGCCCCCCGCAACGAGGGCACATGCACGGCCTTGAGCAGGAGGTGGTTGAGGCAGAAGGCAGCATCGAAGGCCGGGTCGCCGTACCAGGCGCATTCGGCATCGAGGAACACCGGATGGCCGTCGGCGCGCGACAGCAGGATGTTCTTGGGGCTGACGTCGCCATGGACGAGGGCGAGTTTGGTGGTCGCGGTGGTTGCGATCACCGACTCGATGGGAGCGGCCAACTCGGGATGGCGGCGGGCCAGCGCGCGCAGATACGGATCGAGGCGCAGGGCGTCGAACATCGCGTCGGTGGGGAAGGCGCGCGCGACTTCCGCATTGTCCCAGGTGGCGGCGTGGATGCGCGCGAGCGTGGCGGCGACGGAGCGGGGTGCCTCGGCATCGAAGCGGCCGGCGAGCAGTTCGGCCTTCCACAGCGCGTAGGAATCGGGCGCCAGATATTGCATCAGCAGCGCGCGGTTGATTTCGTCCTCGGCCAGCACAGCGGGCACCGCCGAGGGGACGATGCGGGCGGCGCGGCGCAGCCAGGCGACCTCGTAGCCGCTGCGTTCGACCGGCGCCTCCCAATGCGAGGCGACTTTCAGCGTCGGCAAAGCGCGCTTGGCGCAGAGCACCTCGCCATCGGCGAGATGCACGGCGACGATATCGGACGACACGCCGCCAGTCAGCGGCTCGATGCGCGCCACGGCCGCGCCGCGCCCGGCCTGCCGCAGCAGCCCGGGCAGGATGTCGCCCCAGTCTTTCACGCTTTGCCTCCCTCAGGCGTGGCTCAGTACGAGCTTTGCCGTCCGGATAACATCCTCAATCTGCGGCAGATAGGCCTCGATCAGCGGCGGGCTGTGAGGCACCGGCGAATAGGCCCCGCCGACGCGGCGAACCGGACCGTGCAGCACGTCGAAGCAGTTCTCCTGGATGGAGGCGAGCAATTCGCCGGCAACGCCACCGACGCGCGGCTCCTCGGTGAGCACGATGGCGCGGCGGGTCTTGCGCACGGACTCCTCGATCAGCGCGTAATCGATGGGGAACAGCGTGCGCAAATCGATCACCTCGGCCTCGATGCCTTCGGCGGCGAGCTGGTCGGCGGCCTTCAGCGCCTTGCCGACGCAGATGCCGTAGGTGACGATGGTGAGGGCGGTGCCGGCGCGGCGAATGCTCGCCTTGCCGAACGGGATGGGCTCGAGATCGTCGTCCACCACGCCGCGCGTGCCCGCCAGGCGCTTGTGCATCAGGTAGATCACCGGATCTTCGCCGCGCAACGCCGATTTGATCAGCCCCTTGGCGTCCGCCGGCGTCGAGGGCGCGGCGACCAGCAGGCCGGGGGTAGAGGCGAAGAAGCCATCGAGGCTGTTATTGTGCTGGGCGGCGTAGAGCGCAGTTCCAGACGTGCCGCGAATCACCACCGGCACGGGCTTGCCGGACATGAAGCGCATCTTGGCGGCCTGGTTGACGATCTCGTCCATGGCGCCGAGGCCGAAATCGATGAAGTTGAGATCGATGATCGGGCGCATGCCGTTCATGGCGGCGCCGACGCCGGCGGCGACCATGGCGGCTTCCGAGATCGGTGCGTCGCGGATGCGGTCGCGGCCGAACAGCGCGCCAAGACCTTTGACCTGAGCGAAGTGACCGCCGCGCTCGTAGATGTCGGTCCCGACCACGAAGATGGAGCTGTCGCGCGTCATCTCCTCGGTGATGCCGTCGGCGAAGGCGCGGCTGAGCGTGATGGGCTTGTTCATGGATTGGCCTTCAGTTGGGCCTTGAGGCCGGTGACGAGGCCGTCCCGATGGGCCGGCCAGGGCGACGCCTTGGCGAATTCGATGGAGCCGGCGACGACGCTGCGGGCCCGCTCCTTGAGCGTTTCGAGCTGTCCCTCGGGCAGCAGGCCGGCGGCAGCGAGCCCGCCGACGAATTTGTCGATGGGGTCGCGATGCGCCCGCCAGTCGGCCACCTCGTCATTGGTGCGGTAAGTGATGACCTCGCCGGTGTTGTGGCCGTAGTAGCGATAGGTCACGGCCTCGATGAAGGTCGGCCCCTCCCCGGCCAACGCGCGGGCGCGGGCTTCGGCGACGGCGCGGTACATGACGCCGACATCCTGACCGTCGACCTGCAGCGCCTTGATGCCGAAGCCGGCGGCGCGATTGGCGATCGAGCCGCCACCGAGCACGGACGTGATCGGGGTCTCGACCGCATACTGATTGTTCTCGCAGATGGCGATCAGCGGCAGCTTCCAGATCACCGAGAGGTTGACGCATTCCCAGGTGCGGCCGGTATTGGCCGCGCCATCGCCGAAGAAAGCGACAGCCACCTTGCCGTCATTGCGCAGCTTCGAAGCCAGCGCCGCACCCATGGCGAGGCCGAGGCTGGCGCCGACGATGCCGTTGCCGCCATAGTAGCCGATGGAGGTGTCCGAGACGTGCATCGAGCCGCCCCGGCCGCCGACGACGCCCGTCGACTTGCCCCAGAGTTCGGCCATGGCGGCGTTGACATCCATGCCCTTGGCGAGCGCGTGGTGATGCGGGCGATGGCCGCTGGCGACGATATCGGCCGGATCGAGCGCGCGGATGGCGCCAACCGCAACGGCCTCCTGCCCCACTGCCTGGTGCGCGCCGCCGGGCACGCTGCCATCCTTGAACAGCGGCTCGCACTGCTCCTCGAAATCGCGGATCAGCAGCATGGTGTAGAGCCATTCGGGCAGCTGGTTGGACGGCAGGCCGTCCAGCGTTATGGGCGCGGACTCGCTGGTCGTGCCGGGGGACGTCATAGGAGCTCTCCAAATCGGCTGGGAACGATCCCAACGAAAGACAAATTTTGACGGTTGAGGGGCATCAGGGCTCGATGACCACGATGGTGGTGCCGACTTCGGCGAGGTCGCCCTCGGCCACCAGATGCGGGCCCATGCGACCGGCATTGGGCGCTTCGAGCTCGATGGTGGTCTTGTCGGTCTCGATCTCAGCGATGGCCTCGCCCTGCGCGACGGCTTCACCGGGCTGCTTGAGCCATTTGCTCAGCACCGCCTCGGTCATGCCGACACCCTGCGCGACGATTTTGACTTCCATGAACTGATCCTTCTCAACTGGCCGGCTGTGCGGCTTCGAACTGATCGATGGCGGCGCGGTCACCCAGCGCTCCCATCTCGAGGCGGTAGATGCGGGTCTCGCCCGGCTGCAGCATCACCGGCGCGCCGGACTGCCGCAGTTCGTCGATGGTGGCGAAGCCATTGGTGGCCGGCTCCATGCCGACGGCGTAGAGCCGCTCGGACATCATGCGCCACTCGATGAAGGTGGGAAGCGTCGAGGTGTCATAGCGCAGGAACGCGCCGATGCCCCGGCCGCCATCGAAGCCCTCGTTGACGATGGCGGTAGCGGCCCAGCCCTTGGCATCGGTGTTGGGCTTGGCCTCATAGCCCTGCGCCTTGAACTGCGGCTGCGGCGCGGTGAACTTGCGGTAGGTCGCGGGATCGCTACCATCGTCGCCGAACAGGATGTTGGGCTTGCCGCCCGGCAGGCTGGCGATGAGGCGCGCGCCTTCGTCGACCACCGGCCAGCCGATGTTCATGTGGTAGAGCAGCTGGTGCGGCGTCTCGTAGGAGCCGTCATTGCTGACGGTATCGACGATGGAAAAGAAGCTGGTGCCGAGCTCGGCCTCGTAGCGGCGGGTAAGGCTGAGGTTCTCGCCGTACTCGATCTCCTGGCGTACCACGCCCTCGGCCCACAGAACGCAGCGATCGCCGTCCCAGCGTTCGCCGAAGGTGAAGCGCTCGGCCGGGGTGATGCCGATGCGGTCGTGGATGCCATAGAGATCGGTGTTCCGCGCGCCGTAATTGTAGTGCGAGGTGTCGAGCTCCTGCTGGTTGCCGATGGTGACGAGGCCGCACGAATTGAACAGGCCGCCCAGGCCCGAGATGCGCAGCCAGCCGACGCGGCCGCCTTCGAGATAGTCGGGGGCAACGAAGCCTTTGGGCGGCATCCAGGCGAGCGAGGCGCCGCGATATTCGCAGGCCGCGACGTCGAAACCGCGGTCGACGGCGACGCGGAAGCGGAAACCCGTTCCAGTGTTGAATTCGAGCATCCGCACGCCGCGCTCGAAGCCTTCCTCGAGCGAGATGAGTTGCACGCCGCCGGCCTGCTGCAGCCGGCCGGTGCGCCGGATCAGCTGGGCGCGGCTGAGATTGGTGCCGAAAAACTGCATATCGTCCTCCCTAGACCGCGACCGGCGTCAATTGCCCGAGCGCACGGGTTTCGCGGGCATATTCCTTGGCCCTGAGCTTGCTGCCCTGGCCGCTCGCCACGAAGAATTCGCGCAGGGTAGCCTCGAGCGAACGGCCAGCGACGAAGCCGGTATCGCGCGCGAGCCTGCTGCAATCGAGGAAATAGTGCGAGTCCGGAAACGGGAAGACCACGTCCGTCAGATCGATCTCGGGGCTGGCCACACCGAGCGCCGCGGCATCGATCTCGACGATGCGCGCCGGGGTGCCGGCGATGCCGGCGCAAAGTTCGACGAGGCCGCGATTGGAGATAGCGGAGGGCAACCCGACATTGTAGGCGGCGAGGCCCTGCCCCATGCGGCCGAGCAGCGCCACGATGGCGGCGGCGACGTCGGCCGCGTGGACGTACTGGTTCATCGCCCGGCCACCGCCGGGCAACAGGATCGGCCGACCGGCCAGGAGGCGGGCGAAGATGAAGGCTTCGCGGTCGGCGTAGTTCTCGGGGCCGAGCACGAAAGGCGGGCGCACGACGGTGACCTTGTGCCCCGCTTTCGCGTAGCCGCTGAGCAGGGACTCGGCGCGAACCTTCTCGCGGCCGTAATTGCCCCAGGCCGGATCGGGACCGATGGGGCTGTCCTCGCTCCAGGGCAGGCTCTGGCGCGGGCGGTAGACGGCGCCGCTCGAGATGAAGATGTAGTGCCCGGTATGGGCGCCAAGCGTCGCGATGGCGCTCTCGACCCAGTCGGCCTTGTAGGCGGAGAGATCGATCACCGCGTCGAACTCGCGGCCTGCAAGCGGGGCCATGCCGTCCGGCGTCGAGCGGTCGCCGATGATGGTCTCGACATCGCGCGGGGCCGGCAGATTGCCGCGGTTGAACAGCACTGGCGTCTTGCCGGCGGCAGCAAGCTGGGCGCTGAGATAGCGCCCCATGAACCGATTGCCGCCGAGGATCAGGATGCTCATGCGCCAAGGCCCAGCGCAAGCGCATTGACGATGGAGACGCCGGGCTTGCCGACGAGATAGCCGGCGGCGCGGTCGGCGACCTTGGCGCGCAGATCGACCAGCGCCGCATCGGACAGCCAGGCGACATGGGGCGTCACGAAAGCGCGCGGGTGATGGAGGATCGGCTCATCGGCCTTGGGGGGCTCGGAGGGCAGCACGTCGAGCATGGCGAGGCCGGGGCGGCCGGCGTCGAGCGCGGACGCCAATGCCGGGACGTCGATGAGTTCGCCGCGCGAGACGTTGACCAGCAGGCTGCCCGGCTTCATTCGCCCAAGCTGCTCGGTATTGAGCAGATTGCGCGTCGCCGGGGTCAGCGGGCAATGCAGCGAGACGACGTCGGAGGCGGTGAGCACCTCGTGCAGGCTGGCCAGCGTGGCGCCCTCAGGCGCGGCCTTGGCGAACGGATCGTGGATCAGCACGCGCCCGAAGGCCGGAGCCAGCAGCCGCGCGACGTAAGCACCGATACGGCCGCCGCCGATAAGCCCGAGCGTGGCGCCCGACATGCGGCCGACAGGACCGATGGCCTGCCAGTTGGCCCAGCGATCGGCGGCGACGAGCTGGTTGGCGAGATGCAGCTTGCGCCAGCCGGCGTAGATCATGGCGACGGCGTGCTCGGCGACCTCCTCGATGCAATAATCGGGGACGTTGATGACGGCGGTCCCGAGCGCGCTGGCGCGACCGAGATCGACATTGTCGGTGCCGATGCCGTAGCGGCCGATGACGCGCCAGCGCGCTTCGTCGAGCATGGGGCCATCGACCTTGAGGAAGCGCACGATGAGGCCGGCGGCCCCCTTCGCGTCAGCCAACAATTCGGCGGAGGTCTTCGCCTGGCTGCCGACGATGCGCACGCCATGGCGCGCCGCCGCTTCGGTTTCGATATCGAGCGCGCCGAAGGATTGTTCGACGACGATGACGGGCTCGCTCATGCAGGGTCTGCTTTCAGGTAGTCGTGGACGATGCGTCCGGGTTGCAGGGTGAAATCGGCGCGCCAGTGGAAGGCGATCAGCGGCTCGACGACGGGCAGCTTCCAGATCGGCGCCTGGGCGTTGGGGCGGAGTTCTACCGTCGCCTCGCCCGCCCAGAATTCGTGGACATTGATGCTGCGCAGACGGCGGCTGGTGATCTGCCGCATGCCGTCGCTGCCATCGATGTTTGGAATGACCTTGTAGTTGAGGTTCTCGGCGAAATCGCAATAGGAGACGAGCTCGCTGAGATCGGAGCGGCGCTGCTTGTAGGGCGTGGTGGCAGTCAACACGTCGATGCCGTTGCGCTCGACGCGGGCGACGGTGAGATCGCCCTCCACCTTGAGCGAGGGATGGCCGGCTTTCTTGGGCTGGCCATGCACTTCGCGGCCATGGGCGACGCCGGCGTCGCTGTCGAGCAGCAGCAGCACCGAGAAGCCGCCGGCGACCTTGTCGGGCCCCTCGCCGATCTCGGCGGCGACCATGACGTTGCATTCGCTGACCGAGCCCATGCGATCGATGTCGGGCATCGAATAGACCTGCGCCGCGACGATGGGCTTGGTCATGCGCAACGGTGGCGGCAGCACGGCGGCAATCGCCTCGGGCGTGGTGCGCCAGAGGGTGGTCAGGATCGAGACGTTGCGGAACTCGATGGGGAACGCCGGATAGACGGGCGCGTTCCATGGCATGGTGAAGGCGGAGAGCGCCGGGTGTTTGTCGTCAGCCACGGGCGTAGCTCCTTATCGCTTCCCAGTCCCAGTCCATGCCGAAGCCGGGTGCATCGGGCACGCTCATCAGGCCATCGGCGATCGTCAGTTCGCTGCGCAACAGGCGGTGCAGTGCATCGGTGCCCGCTTCCGGCGGCATGTATTCAACCCCGCCGGCGTAGAGGTTGGGCAGCGCTGCGGCGAACTGCACATGGATCTCGGTGTTGACGTGGGTCGCTACTGGGCGGCCGTAGGCCGAGGCGAGGCCGGCGGCGGCCATGAACTCGCGGACGCCGCCGATCACCAGCGCGTCGAGGCGGATGACATCGCCGGCATCGGCGTCGATCAGGCCGCGCACCAGGCGATGACCGGCGAGCGACTCGCCCAGCGCGATGGACATGCCGGTGCGGCGGCGCAATTCGGCAGCGAGCGGCGCCAGCGTCTCGGAGAACGGGTCCTCGACGAAGCTCAGATCGTGCGGCTGCAAAGCGCGCACCCGGCGCAGCGCGTCGTCAAGATCGGTGAAGGAGCGGAAGGCGTCGACGGCGAGCAGCCGGTCTGGACCAATGATCGAGCGGGCGAGCCCGACGCGGGCCGCATCGCGCTCGGGGCTGGCGGAGCCGACCACCATCTTGACCGAGCGGGCGCCGAGCGCGACGGCGTGCTCGAGCTCGCGACGCAGCGTCGCCTCGCCGTCGTCGTAGACATAACCGACGACGACGCAGAGCGGCAGGCGATCACGGGACTGGCCGAGCAGCTGCGCCACCGACATGCCATGCCGCTTGCCCATCGCGTCCCAGAGCGCGAGATCGACGGCGCTGACCGCGGTGGTGAAGGTGCCGTGGTCGGCGGCGGGCCAGAAGGCGCGCAGCAATGCGTGGCGCACCGCCTCGGTGTGGCAGGCATCGAGGCCGACGGCGACGCCCGCCAGCATGTCGTTGACGATCGAGGCAATCGGCATGCGGCGCGAGAAGGCATAGCCGACGCCCTCGATGCCGCTGCGGCAGCGCACGCCGACCACCGTGTAGTGGCGCGACGTGATGGTCGCCGCGCCGATGGTGAGCGGGCGCTCGAGCGGCACTTCGACTTCGATCGCCTCTACACTCTCGATGCTGTCGGGGCTGGTGGTCATGACCGCAATGGTCCGTTGCAACTCAAGTTTGGTATCGTTCCCACGATAGGCCGCGCGATCGTTCGGAGTCAATCGCCGGCTATACATTTTGCGTCGTCTACGGGTCTTGCCGGATCGTCGCGCCGACATTGACGGCGAGGTTGCCGCCATCGACCGCAAGCTGGTGTCCGGTGACCATGCGGGAAGCGCCGGAGGCGAGGAACAGCGCGGGCCCAATAATGTCCTCCTCTTCGCCCAGGCGGTGCAGCGGGCTGGCATTGGTCCATTGTTCCAGTTTGCCCTCCCCCTGCGGCCCGGCAAGATAGGCGCGCAGCGCCGGGGTGAGGAACTGGCTGGGCAGGATCGAATTCACCCGAATGCCATAGCAGCCCCACTCGACCGCCAATTCGCGCGTCATCTGGCTCAGCGCCGCCTTGCTCATACCGTAAGCGAGGGAGCCGCGGCCCATGCCGGAGACACCCGAGATCGAGCTGATGTTGATGAGGCTCGATTCGCCGGCCGCCTTGAGCAGCGGGAAAGCGCGCTGCGCCACCACCATGCAGGCGGTGATGTTGATGCGCACCACGCGCTCCCACTCTTCGACCGATTGCGCCTCGGGCGGTGCCTTGGTCGAGAGGCCGGCATTGTTGACCAGCACGTGCAGGCGCGGATAGCGCGCGCCGACGAAGGCGAAGAGGCCGTCGATCTGCGCAAGGTCGGCGAGATCGCCCTCGAACGAGACCGCCTTGCCGCCATCCGCGACGATCGCCGCAGCGGTCCGGGATGCCGCAACGCCATCGCGATCGACCACGATCACTTCGGCTCCTGCCCCAGCAAAGCCGCGGGCCATGGCGCCGCCCAGCCCCATGGCGCCGCCGGTGACCAGGGCCACGCGGCCCTCGAGTGTGAACAGGCTGAGGCTTTTCATCTCTCTCGACTCCCAATAGAGTTGTTGGGAACGATCCCCAACGGCAGATTGATTACAGTCTTTTGACGCGCGTGCTGATATTCGGTTCGGATCACCTTTGGAGCGCCAGCTAGCCAATGCCGCGCAAGCCCTCCGCAGCCGGACCGCAAAGCGACAAACCCGAAACGAGCCGGACGCGGCCGCCCACGGTGCTCGATCTCGCGCGCGAGGCGGGCGTGTCGAAGTCCACGGTGTCGCGCGTGCTCAACGGCTCGCCCAATGTTTCGCCCGAGGCGCGGGCCGCGACGCTCAAGACGATGGAGCGGCTGGGCTACCACATCAACCTCGCGGCGCGCAGCCTCAGGACCTCGCGCACGCAGCAGGTGGGCCTGCTGGTGCCCGCCATCAACAACGAAGTATTCGGCGAGATCGCCGAGCGGCTCGAGGAAGCACTGGCGGGCGAAGGCGTGTCGCTGGCCATCACCAGCTCGGGCTGGAGCGTCGAAGGCGAATTGCGGGCGCTCGATGTGTTCGAGTCCCGCAGCGTCGATGCGATGGTGGTGTGCGTGGTCAACGAACGCGACGCGCGCATCGCCGAGCGGCTCAGCAAGTTCGGGCCGCCGCTGGTGCTGCTCGACCGGCAATTGCGCGGCATCAAGGGCGATGCGGTGATGACCGACCACCGCATCGGGCTCGACCAGTGCATCGAGCATCTGGCGCGGCTGGGCCACAAGCGCATCGGTATTCGCACCGCGACCGACATGACGCGCCCGGGCCGCGAGCAGCATGCCGCCTATGTCGCCGCCGTCGGCCGGCTCGGCCTGTCGACGGCGCCGGAGCTGGTGGTGCGCAACGACACCTATGACCATGCCAGCGGCAGGCAGACTGCCGAGGCGTTGCTGGGCGCCAGGGCCACAGCCATCATCGTGTGCGCTACGGTGCCGGTGGTGGCCGGCGCACTCGAGGTGCTGCACGACCGGCAGGTCCGCATTCCGGATCAGCTGAGCTTCGTCGAATACACCGACAGCGAGCTCGCCAACATGCATGTGCCGCGGCTGTCGGTCATCCTGCGTCCGGTCGCCGATATCGGACGGGCGGCGGGGAAGCTCGCCATCGCCCGGATGGCCAACCGGCAGACACCGCCGCGCGTCGAGATCGTCTCGACGCAGTTCCTCGACCGGCAATCGACGGCGCCCAGGCATTCCTAGCGCCCTGCCGCTTCGAGCCGTCCGAGCACGATGGTGAGCAGCAGGATCGCCCCATAGGCGATGCGCAGCGCCGACGTCCCCAGCGACAGCATGGGCAGGATGGCGCCGACCAGCGCCAGGATCAGCGCGCCGGCGACAGTGCCCGCATAATTGCCCTTGCCGCCCAGGATCGACGCGCCACCGATCGCCACCGCGATGGCGGAGGAGAACAGGTAATCGTCGCCCATGTTGACGAAGGCCTGACCGAGAAAGCCGAGAACGAGGAAGCCGGTGATCGCAGCGAACACCGAAGAGACGACATAACAGGTGACGATGACGCGGTTGGCGTTGACACCGGCCAGCGTCGCGGCGGTGGCATTGGTGCCGACGGCGTAGAGCTGGCGACCGAAGCTGGTCCAGCCGAGCACGAAGACGGCGCCGATCGAGACGATCAACCAGAGCCAGAGTGTCGGTGACGTGCCGAGCACCGTGCCGCCGACGAAATCGAGGATGGCCGGAGGGGTCTGCGCGGCGACGCCGCCATTGGTGTAGACGAGCAGCAGGCCGAGCAGCGCGCCGTTCATGCCCAGCGTGATGATGATGGGCGGCACCTTGGTGTAGGCGATGGCGACGCCGTTAATGAGCCCGATCACCGCCGCGACAATGAGGATGATGATGAGGGTGACGCCCAGATTGCCGCCCGAGGACGAGAGGTAGGCGGCGAGCACGGCCGAGCCCGAGATCACCGAGGGCATCGACAGGTCGATACCGCCGGTCAGGATGCAGAGTGTTTGCCCAACACCGGCAAAGCCGATGAACGACGCGGTCAGCAGCAGCGTGCGGATGTGGTTCGGTGCGGCGAATTCCGGGTGGAGCAGCGTTCCGAACGCAAACAGCGCTACGGCGATGACCCAGGCGACGATGATGCCGAGATTGCGGCGGGCCAGTTCACTGACGGCGTTCACTTGCCCGCTCCCCTGACGAGAGATTGCGCGCCGGCATTGGCGACGACGGCGAACATCAGCACCATGCCCTGGATGGCGATGCTCCAGTAGGACTGCAGCTGCAGTGCATAGACGGTGACTGGGATCAGCACATAGGCCATGGCGCCGGCGACCGAGCTGGCGGCCGAACCGGTGCCGCCGAAGATCGAGGTGCCGCCGAGCACGACCGCGACGATCGAGGCGAGGATGTATTCGTCCCCGACGCGCGGCGAGCCGGTGGCCGATTGCGCGACGATCCAGATCGCCGCGGCGGCGGCCAGCACGCCCGTAAGCGCATAGGCCTGTACCTTGCGGCGGTTGACGCGCACGCCGCTGAGCCAAGCCCTGCCCTCGTCGCTGCCGATGGCGACGAGGTCGATGAAGAACAGGCTGCGACGTACCCAGAACCAGGCGAGGAACAGCGCCACGAGGACGATGGCGGAGACCGGCACGCCCAGTAGCTTGCCCTGCAGCGCCGCGAGCAGCGAGGGCGACGGCTTGCCGCCCTCCACCGGGAGCACCGCGAAAGCGACGCCGCCGCCGATGGTCCAGGTGGCGAGCGTAACGAGGAAGGGCTGCAATTTCAGCCGCGCGATCAGCACGCCGTTGACCACACCGATGGCGCCGCCAAGCAGCAGGATCAGCACGAGATCGACGATGAGCAGGGGGCCGTCGTGATTGAGCTGGGTGGCGAGTAGCGCCGAACAGAGGCTCATGGTGCCGCCGACCGACAGGTCGATGCCGCGCGACACGACCACCAGCGTCTGGCCGAAGGCGACGAAGGCGAGCGGCACGATCAGCGCGATGCGGTTCTGCAGCATGCCCGGGCCGATCAGCACGTTGGGCTTGAGCAGCAGGATAAGCACCACGAAGCAGGCGAAGTAGACGTAGGGCATCAACAGCGGCGAGGCGCGGAGGAAATCGCGGCGCGCGTCGGAACCGGTGGCGGCGTTGCTCATGCGTGCACCTTTGCGTCGCGCGGATCGGCGCCCACCATCGCTCCGACGATGCGATCCTCGGTGATGTCGTCGCCGGTCAGCTCGGCGGCGACGTGGCCGTCATGCAGGACGAGGACACGATCGGAGATGCCGACGAGCTCGGCGGCGTCGCTCGAATAGAACAGGATACTGGCGCCCTCGGCGCATTTGTCGCGCATCAGCCGGTAGATCTCCGCCTTGGTGCCCACATCGACGCCGCGGGTCGGATCGTAGAGCAGCAGCACGCGGGGCTGTTGCGCCAGCGCCCGGGCCAGCAGCACCTTCTGCTGGTTGCCGCCCGAGAGCGCCGCGACGTGCTGGTAGGGCGTGCGCGTCTTGATCTGCAGCAGCGACAGCATGGCGTCGATCAGCCGGCCGGGCTCGACGCCCAAAATCAGCCCACCGCGTGCCACGCGCTTGAGATTGCCCACGAGGATATTGTCCGCGACGCTGAGAGTCTGGAACAGGCCCTCGGTGGCGCGGTCCTCGGGGATCAGCGCAATGCCGGCCCGGATGGCATCGGCGGGCTTGCCGAACTGCAGCGGCTGCGCGTCGAGCTCGATGCGGCCGGCCGAAGCGGTGGCGCCATAGAGCGAGAGGAACAGCTCGCGCTGGCCCTGCCCCTGCAGGCCGCCAATACCGAGGATTTCGCCTTCGCCCAGCACGAGGTCGGCGCTCTTGAGGGTGCGGCCGGAGGCGAGGCCGCTGACCTTGAGCCGAGGCCTCGTCTCGGTGCGCGGCGGCTTGGGCGGATAGCCGCCGGCGAGCTTGCGGCCCAGCATATGCTCGACCAGTGCGTCACGGCTGAAATCGCCGACGGCGCCGCTCGCGACCGTCTCGCCACCGCGGAACACGGTGATACGCTGCGAGAAATCGGCGACCTCCTGCATGCGATGCGAGACGAACACCGCCGCGCCGCCGCCGGCAACGAAGCGATCGACCTGCTGCTTCAGCCACGCCACCTGGTTGGGGTGGAGCGCCGAGGTCGCCTCGTCGAGGATCAGCAGGCGGGGCGATTGCCCGAGCACCTTGGCGATCTCGAGCATTTGCCGCTGCGCCAGCGACAGGTCGCGGATGAGACTGGTAGGCGAAATGTCGGCGAGACCGTAGCCGGCGAGGCGCGATGCCGCCTCGTTGTTGAGCCGGTGCATATCGAGGCGGCCGAAGCGGGTGAAGCCGGGGGTGCCGTAGAGCAGGTTCACCGCGACCGACAGATCAGCGATCGAACTCAGCTCCTGGAACACCGTGCCGATGCCGGCGGCCTTGGCATCGGCCGGAAAGGCGAGGCTCAGCGGGCTGCCCTGCCGGTAGATGGCACCGGCGTCGGGCCGCACCGCGCCCGACAGGATCTTGATCATCGTCGACTTACCGGCGCCGTTCTGGCCGACAAGGCCATGCACTTCGCCCGCAAAGCACGGGAAGGTGGCACCGACGATCGCCTTGATACCGCCGAAGGATTTGGAAATGTTCCGCGCTTCGTAGAGCGGGATGGCCGTCGCGGCGGCCGGAGAGAGGTCAGCCATGATACCCATAATGCTGGCTCCAGACCGGCAAGGGAAGCGCCCGGCGACGTGAACCGCCGGACGCCTTGTCGCTTGCCTCAGGCGGCCGTTACTTGCCGGCGGCCTGGTTCGCCGTGATGTCGGCGGCGTATTGCGGCAGGGTGTAGGGCAGCGCCATGCCGGGCGGGAGATCGGGGAAGAAGTTCTTGCCCGCTTCGAGCGTCTCGGTATGGACCTTGATGTTCTCGAGCGTCACCGCCGGATCGGAGGCCGTGGTGAAGAGCGTCGTGTCCTGCCAGATGGTCTTGCCGGGCGGGGGCGTGTCCTTGCCGTCGAGCGCATTGAGGGCGATCTCCATCGCCATCTGCATGATGTTAGGCGCGGCGCTCAGCACGGCACACTTGTTGCCGTCCGAGGCGCAGGCCTGCATCTCGCCATTGTAGGCAAAGCAGGTGGCGGCGACGCCGGTCAGGCCGGCGGCCTTGGTGGCGTTGAAGACGGGGGTGCAATAGCCCTGCGTCATGATGCCGGTGACATCGGGATGGGCGGCGAGCAGGCCGGAAATGCCCTGCTGCTCAGGACCGGCGGCGAACTGGCCGTCGAACTCGCCGACGATCTGGATGTCGGGGCCGTACTGGGTGAGGCCGGCCTTGAAGCCATCGACGATCTGCTGCGAGGTCGCGACGCCCGGAATGCCGCGGTCGATGAAGATCTTGCCCTTGCCGCCGAGGGTCTTGGCCATCCACTGGCCGGCCGCTTCCATGCCATCCTGGAACGGATTGTTGACGTCGTAGACGCAGGGCAGATTGATCGGCGTCTGCAGCGTGAACACCTTGATGCCGGCGTCGCAGGCCTGCTGCACGGTCGGGTTCAGCGCCGTGTCGGAGCCGGCGATCAGCATGATCGCATCGGGCTTGTCGGCGACGATGCTCTGCAGGTCCGAGACCTGCGCCTGCACGGTGTTCTGCGAATTGACGACCTTGACGTTGACCCGGCCCTTGAAGGGCGGCAACTGCGCGGTCAGCTCGGCGAGCCGCGTCACCTGCTGGCGCCAGTCATTGCCGAGGAAATTGTTGCTGACGACGAAATTGTAGGTCTTGTCCTGGGCCTGCGCGACGCTCGCGCCAGCCAGGGCCACGGACAGCACCAGCCCGCAGGCGGCGAGCCTGGCAGCCATGGACAGGGCCTGCATCGGCCCCCCGATATTCTTCATGTCGACTCCTCCCAAATTCGTTCCGTTTGTGGGAACGATACCAAACACACTGCACGCGACATGCAGGCTTGTCAAGGAATGTAGCTGAAAACGGTGTGATGAGGGTTTGCCGGCGCCGACGTCGCATCGGGATCGATCCCATCAGAGCCGAGACAAAACCGAGCAAAGCTCTGATGCGAATGCTGTATCGAAATCAGGCGCTCACGGTGCCGGGGCTACCGGCAGGGACTGGTCTCGAGCCTCAGTGCAGGTATTGGCGCGGCCTCAGGCCGCCATCGAGGTCACGAGGGCTCGCAGCACCTTGCCTTCGCGCAGATGATCGAAGCCGGTGTTGATCTCGCTGAGGGCCAGCTCCTCTGACAGCAGCCTGTCGACCGGCAGCAGGCCGCGCTGGAACAGGCGGATGTATCGCGGGATGTCGCGGGCCGGCACGCAGGAGCCCAGATAGCTGCCGCGCACCGTCTTCTCGTCGGCCACGAGATTGACCGCGGGGATCGAGAGCATGGTGGTCGGCGGCGGCAATCCTGCCGTGACCATGGTGCCGCCGCGCCGCACGATTTTGTAGGCGAGCTGCAGCGCCGACGCCGAGCCGGCCAGCTCGATCGCGTGGTCGACGCCGCCGCGCGTGGCGTCACGGATGGCGGTATCGACGTTCTCGGCAGTGGCGAGGAACGTGTCGGTGGCCCCGAACTCGCGCGCCCGCATTAGCTTCGGCTCGGCGATATCGATCGCCACGATGCGCTCGGCGCCCGCCGCGCGTGCCCCCAGCAGGGCGGCCATGCCGACGCCGCCCAGGCCGATGATCGCCACGCTGTCGCCGGCCGCGATGCGCGCACTGTTGAGCGCCGCGCCGACGCCGGTAAGGACGGCGCAGCCGAACAGGGCGGCATGGCGCAGGTCCAGCGCCGGGTCGACCTTCACCAGCGACTGGTGGGCGACCGTGGCATATTCGGCAAAACCCGAGACGCCGAGATGGTGGTTGAGATCGTGATCGTGGCCGGGCGCGCTGAGCCGGCGCTCGCCCGAAAGCAGCACGCCCGCACCGTTGGCCGCCGCACCCGGAATGCACAGTGCCGGACGGCCGTCATTGCAATATTCGCAGACGCCGCAGCTGGGCACGAAGACGCACACGACATGATCGCCGGGAACGACGTTCGGGACGCCCGGGCCGATGGCCTCGACGATGCCCGCGGCTTCATGCCCGAGCACCATCGGCAGCGGCCGCGGCCGGTTGCCGTCGATCACCGAAAGGTCGGAGTGGCAGAGCCCCGCCGCGACAATGCGCACCAGCACTTCGCCGTCGCGGGGGCCGGCGAGTTCGACCTCCCGCACCTGCAGCGGCCGGCTCTGCGCATAGGGCGCCGGCAGGCCGGACGCTTCGAGAATTGCGGCCTTGATGCGCATCGCCCTGCCCTAGCCGATATCGGACGTTTCGCGTCCGCGCGTGATCTGCGAGATGGTGACCGCGAGGATCAGCGCCGAGCCGTTGAAGACGTTGGTGACCCAGAGCGGAATGCCCAGCATCGACAGCCCGGTGATGCCCGTGGCGAGGAAATACACGGCGACAAGGGTACCCCACGGATTGAAGCGGCCGGGCTGGATCGTGGTGGCGCCGAGGAACGCCGCCGCGAAGGCCGGTAGCAGGAAATTGAGGCCCGAGAACGGATCGGCGGAACCGAGCAGCCCGGCATAGAGAATGCCGGCGATCGAGGAAAGCACGCCCGACGACACCAGGGCGCCGACGCGCACGCGATCAACCGCGATGCCGTTGAGCCGCGCCACCTCGCGGCCGCGCCCCACGAACAACAGCCGGCGCCCGAGCGGGGTGTAGTCGAAGATGTACCAGATCAGCAGACCCGCCACCAAAGCGTAGTAGAAGGCATAAGGCAGGCCGAACAGGCGATGGCCGACGACCGCCATCACAAGGCCGTTGTCGATGCCGCCGATGGTCGACGAGTTGGTCATCCACTGCACGATGCCGCTCATCAGCGATGTCGATCCCAGCGTCACCACCAGCGACGGTACGCGGAAATAGACGATGAACAGCGAGTGCAGCAGGCCTACCGCTACGCCGATGGCGACGACGATCAGCAGCACCCAGCCAATCGGCATGTGCTGCCAGACATTGAGCACGCCGATGGTTGAGGCGCTCAGGGTCAGCGTGCCGCCAACCGCCAGGTCGTAGTCGCCCGCCGTGAGCGGGATGATGATCGCCAGCGCCAGCAGCGCCGCGGGCGCATAGGACGTGAACATGATCGAGAAATTGCCCCAGGTCGGGAAGGCGCGGGGCATGGCGAAGCTGAAGGCCGCGATGAGGATGATCCAGACCAGCAGCACGGCAACGCGCTCGAACTGGCGTGCGTAGTTCACCCGCCGCGGCGTTGACGCACTCGTCTGGGTTCTGGCGATGTCGGTCATGGCTGGCCTTGCGAAAGGGAAGCGGTGGGGATGGCGCTAGCGTAGCAGGCCGCGGAGATTTCGTCCTTGCTCAGATCGTCGCCGACGATCTCGCGCACGATGCGGCCGCGCGCGAAGACCAGCACGCGATCGGAGATCAACGCCAGTTGCTCGGCTTCGGAGCTGGCGCAGATGATGGTCATGCCATCGCGCGCCGCCTGCCGCAGCGCGGCGAAGATCTGCGCGCGCGTGCCCACGTCGACGCCCTGCGTCGGCTCGTCGAGCAGCAACAGCACCGGCGAGCGGTTCAGCCAGCGGGCGATCAACACCTTTTGCGCATTGCCGCCCGACAGCGCCGAGAGTTTCAGCGACGGGTCGTTGGGCTGGACTTCGAAACGCTGCCCCAACTGCAGGGCGGCGCGGACCATCTCGCCATTGCGCATGCGGCCACCGCGGAAGAAGCGCGCCACGTCCGGCAGCAGCATGTTGTCGACGATCGGCAGGCTGTCCACGCCGCTGGCGCCCTGCCGATCGGCGGGCAGCAGAGCGAAACCCCGTTCTATCGCGAGCCTCGGATGCATTGCCGATTGCGCCAATGCCGGCGCGGCGCCGATCGAAATCTCACCGCCGGCGCCGGGGCGCGCCCCGAACAGCAAATAGGGCAGTTCCTCATAGCCCGAGCCGATGAGGCCGGTAAGCCCCAGGATTTCGCCGCGCCGTACCGACAGGCTGACGCGGTCGAGCATCTTGCCGGAAAGATCGCGCACCGTGGCGAACACCGGGCGCTCGCTGTCGGCACCATTGCCCGGCGCGCGCGACTGCTCGACGCGGCGGCCAACGATCATCTCCACCACCTGCGCATGCGTCGCCGTCTCGCGCCTGAGCGCGCCGGCGACCTTGCCGTCTCGCAGTACGGTGGCGCGGTCGGTGATTTCCATCACCTCGTCGATGTCGTGCGAAATGAAGATGACGCTCGAGCCCGAAGCGGTGATCGAGCGCACCAGGCCGAACAGCTGCTCGACACCGCTCTCGGGCAGGAAGGGCGTCGGCTCGTCGAGCAGCACCAGGCCCGGCCGGCTGGTCTTGGCGCGGGCCAGCTCGATCTCCTCGAAGGCGCGCACGATGGCCAGCAGCGCCCGCTGCACCGGCGTGATGCGCGCCACTCGCTCATGCGGGTCGAGATCGAGCCCGAAGCGACCAAGCGCCTGGCGCGCGGCCCGCTCTTCAGCACGCCAGTCGATGAAGGCGCGCCTGCCGCCGGTGAGCTGCACCAGGCGGAGATTTTCCAGCACCGTCAGCGAGGGGACCAGTCCCAAATTCTGGTGCACAAAGGACATGCCGAGCCGCCGGTAGTCGCCGGGGCGCAGCGGCAGCGCGACGAGCTCGCCATTGAAACGCAGTTCGCCGCCCTCGTCCGGCGCGTGGAAGCCGGCGAGGATCTTGACCAGCGTCGACTTGCCTGAGCCGTTCTTGCCGAGCAGGCCGTGCACTTCGCCGGGCGCGACGTCGAAGCTGACAGTGTCGAGCGCGCGCGCCCCGCCGAAGGTCTTCGACAGGTTGCGGACCGAAAGGACCGGAAGCGCCCGGGGCGCCTCCGGTCCGGCAGGTGTCGGGAGGTCGATCGTCAATTCCGGCTTACTTCTCGAGGCCCCAGAGCTTGCGGAAGCCAGCCTTGTACGCGTCGCCATAGCCGGTGTCGAACTGAGCCGGCGTGCCGGCGGTCGCCACATTGTCCTTATCGAAGATGTAGAACGGCACGTTGAGCGCCGTGGGCGTCGGCATATCGCAGGCATCGCGCAGATGGCCGTCGACGGTGGCGTAGGCAATCCAGTCGAGGCTCTCGCCGATATCCATGTCGACATCACCCGAGGCGATGAAATCGAGCACGAACGGCGTGCCGTTGAAGGTGCCGACCTTGACCGCGCCGGTCTTGCCGGTAAGGCGAACGGCGGGCACGACGAACTGCGACATCGAATCGTAGATCGGGATCACGACGTTGATGTCGGGATTGGCCTGCAGGGCGGCCTGCACGCCGGGCTGGATCTTGGTGCCCCATTCGGTGACGCCGACATTGATCTCCTGCACGATCTTGCCGTTGGGCGCGACGGCGGCGAGCTCCTTGGTGAACTCGTCGACCAGCGGGATGGTCGGCGGCACGTCGCGCGACACCACGATGGCGATCTGCGGGTTGCCGTCGGTAGCGACCGTCGCCCAGTCGGCGAGGATCTTGCCCACTTCGCCGAAGCCGATGGTCAGCGAGCTCGACACGACCGGGTCCTGCTTGAAGGACGGATCGTAGAAATGCGAGGTCATCACCTTGACGCCGGCGGCCTTGGCGGCCTGCAGCGACGGCGCGATGGAGCCCGGATCGATGCCCGAGATCAGGTCGATGATGTTGTACTTGTCGCGCGTCGCGAGCTCGACCTGCTGCACCCACTCGGCGGGGGTGCCCTGGTTCTGGCCCTCGGTCACCTGCAGGCCGAGATCTTGGCCCACCGACTTCATGCGATCGATGATGCCCTTGAGGAACGGGTTGGCGCTGTTGTTGGGGATCGACATCATCTTCTTGCCGGCGGCGCAGGCCTTGGCGTCGAACGGATCGCCAGGGGCGACGAACTGCGGCGTCGAGGTGTACTTGGCCAGGCTCTCCTTGGCCTTGGCAAGACCATCGGCGACGTCGTCGGCCAACACGGGAAGGGTGAAAAGTCCGAGCACGACGGTCGAGGCGACAGTCGCGACATAGCGTTTGTGCATTGCGTTCTCCCTGCTTCGCTGCATCGACGCCGCGGAAACCCTCACTCCGGCCTGCCGTGCATGCGCATACATTGTTTGCGCATACATTCGGACGAGTCAATTGAGCTTGGGGGTATTTTGCAGGGCGCTGCGGGGTGTGCGTGCCGAATATTGGGGCAGATTGCACAACAGTGCGACAGCCATATTGAAAGCCGCCCGGTGGCGGATTATGCAATGTGTACCGGCACTTCTGTATACGCATTCTGCAACGTCCACCGGCAGGCGGGATAATGGCGCGGCAAGGCTCAAGGTCCACATCGTTCGACGTCGCCGCGCTGGCGGGCGTATCGCAGGCCTCGGTATCGCGCGCCTTCAACGGCAGTCCGTCGATTACCGAAGAGACACGCAACCGGGTGCTCGATGCGGCCCGCAAGCTCAACTACGTGCCCAACTCCATCGCCTCGAGCCTTACCACCAAGCGCACCAACATCGTGGCCCTGATCCTGGGCAACCTTGGAAACCCGTTCTACGTGCACGTGCTGCACCGCTTCAGCCAGAAGCTGCAGGCACAGGGACGGCAGGTGCTGACATTCACCGTCGATCCCGGCGCCGAGAGCGACGAGGCGATCCTGCATCTGCTCAAGTACCAGGTCGATGGCGTGGTGCTGGCCGCAGCGCAGCTGTCCACCCGCATGACCAGCATCTGCCACGAGCGCGGCATCCCGATCGTACTGTTCAACCGCTATATCCCGGGTAGCGACGCCTCGGGGGTGCGCTGCGACAATGCGGCGGGCGGGCGGCTCATCGCCGAGGCCTTCCTCAAGGCCGGCGCCAGGAGCTTTGCGATGATCACCGGCGACCCCAAGGGAACGACCAGCCAGGATCGCGTCCGCGGCTTCGTCGAACGGCTGCTGGAGGAAGGGATCAGGCGGTCCGACCTGATCGAGATACCCGGTCAGTCGTCGTATGAGGGCGCCGCCGAGGCGGTGTATGCGATGTTCGGCCAGAACCGGCAGCCTTTGCCCGACGCGCTCTTTGGCATCAACGACATCATGGCGATGGGCGCCATCGACACGCTGCGCCACCGCATGGGGGTGCGCGTGCCTGAGGACCTGATGGTCGCCGGCTTCGACGACATCCCCGAGGGCGCGCGCCTGCCCTATCGGCTGACCACGGTGCAGCAGCCG
The DNA here is from genome assembly GCA_048498015.1 of Pseudomonadota bacterium. GTDB lineage: Bacteria > Pseudomonadota > Alphaproteobacteria > Rhizobiales > Devosiaceae > Devosia_A. The sequence goes on along the minus strand of JBEHYU010000002.1, from coordinate 30,765 downwards.
ATCGAGGAGATGGTCGACGAGGCGCTCAGCATCCTGCATCTCGACGATCCGTCGCGGCCGATCGAACGGGGCATCGACCGCCCCATCGCCGGCCGGCTGATCGAGCGGGAGACGATCGCCCGGCCCAAGGCGAAATCGCGCAAGGCGGCAAAGTAGGGGGCCGACGCGGCCCCCTCCGCGGCCTATTCTGCCGCCTCGCGCCGTTGCGGCGGGGTGTAGCCGAAATCGAATTGCGGCGCCGGTCCGCGGGCAAGCTTCATCGCCTCACGCTTCCGGCTGGTCGCGGCCGCGTCGGGCTCGTTGCCGGCGGTGAGGATGACGCCATAGCCCTCCTCCGCCTGCTCGCGCGAGACGAGGCCGTAGCGTACGTCGCGGGCGACGATGGCGGCGTCGCGCTCGAGCGGATCACCCCATCCGCCCGACCCGGCGGTCTTGTAGACGATGCGATCGCCCGGCTCGACCTTCAGATTGTCGATCTTGGAGGGAATGCGCTGCGGCGCGCCGCCGGCCCGCTCGATCCATTTGCTCGAGGTACCGCCATGCAACCCGCCATTGATGCCCCAGGGGGGCACCACTTCGCGGTCGTCGTGGATCGAGACACGGCCCGGTTCGAGCAGCCGATAGACCTTCTCGATGCCGGCGCCACCCCGGTGCAGGCCTGGCCCGCCGGAATCCTCGATCGGCCGGTAGCTCTCGACCAGAACGGGATAATAGTTCTCGATGTATTCGATCGGCGTGGCCGAGAACAGCGGCCACCAGGCATGTCCGTCGAAACCATCGCCCTTGGGACGTCCGGGCACGCCGCCGAACAGCAGTTCCATCAGCTGGAAGTATTTGCCGTTCCTGTCGGTGCCCGAGAAGATGAAGTGCGGGCTGGTGCCGTAACCCGCCGCCATCGACAGTTGCGGCACGAACTTGCCCAGCGCGCCGGCCTGGCAGTCGAAAAAGCGCGTATGGGTGTTGAGGCGATTGGAGAGCGCCGCCGGGAAACGCGGATTGAGCAGAGAGCCCTCCGGCAGCACGATCTCGAACAGGTCGTAGAAGCCCTCGTTGAACAGCACGGAGGGATCGAACGACATGATCATGTAGACGCCGAAGAACAGCTTGCAGAGCCCTTCGTGGATATGGAAGTTGATCGGCCCTTCCGCCTGGTTGTCGGTGCCGGTCCAGTCGAACACGGCGATGTCGCCGCGCCGCGAGATGGTCAGCGTCATCTTGAAGGGGCCGTTGCCCAGGCCGTCATCATCGACATAGTCGGTGAAGCTCACCGGTTCTTCCGGAATGTACTTCTGGATCACCACGCGCATCGCTTCGCGCGTGCGGGCCAGCAGCATGTCGCAGGCGGTCATGTAGGTGTCGCGGCCGAAGCGATCGCACAGTTCCCTGACGCGCGTGGCGGCGGTCTTGCAGCCGGCGATCAGCGCCATCAGGTCGGCGCGGTTCATGTCGGGGGTGCGCGAATTGTTGAGCATGATGTCGAGCACGCCCTGGTTGAGCACACCCTTCTCGTAGATCTTGACCGGCGGGACGCGCAGGCCCTCTTCCCAGATCGTACGGGCGTTGGACGGCATCGAGCCCGGCACGGTGCCGCCGACATCGACCATGTGGCCGAAGATCGAGGAGAAGCCGACCAGCACCGACTCGTGGAAGATCGGCAGCATCACGCACCAGTCATTGTTGTGCGAGATGGAGCCCTTGGAGGCGTACGGATCGTTCCAGACGAAAATGTCGCCCTCGTTGACGCTGCCGCCGAACTTGTCGACGACCGAGGGAATGTAGGAGCCGAACTGGCCCACGATCATCTGCCCGCGCTCGTTGCAGATCATGGGAAATTCGTCGTGCTGCTCGCGGATTACCGGCGACAGCGAAATGCGAACGACGACGCCGTCCATTTCGAAGCGAGCGTTCTTGAGCGCGTTCTCGATGATGTCGAGGGTGATGGGATCGACAGTGTTGGTCATGGCGCTCAGTTCCCCTTCTTCGAGACGGGCCAGATCAGGATGTTGCCGTGCGGATCGATCTGCGCGTAGTGCCCCGGCAGCAGCACGGTGGTGGTGTCGTATTGACGGATGATCGCCGGACCGTCGATCCGCGCCGCCGCCCCGAGCTTGTTGCGATCGTAATGCGGGATGTCCTGCCAGGCGCCGTTGAAATAAGCAGGCCTCGTCTCGAGGATGGCCAGGCGAACGTCCTTGTTCTCGACCACCGGCGCCACCTCGTCGACCGACGGGGTGGCGCCGCGGGCCACCACCCGCAGGGCCACCAGTTCGACCGGCACGTGGAAGCGGACGCCGTACAGCCGCTCGTGCGTCGCGTGGAAGGCGTCGAGCGTCTTGGACAGGCCGCCCTTGGCACGGACATCCTCAGGGCCGACGCCGACCGATACTTCAAAACCCTGCTGCTCGTAGCGCAGGTCGAGCGCATATTCGATCGACGCGTCGGCGGGCGCCACGTCCTGCTCGTTCAGCCATTGCTTGGCCTTGGCCTCGAGCTCGTCGAAGCGCGACCAGACCTGGTTGGGGTCTAACCCGTTGGTCGAGCGGATATAGGTCTGCACGAACTCGTTGCGGAAATCGGCTTCGAGGAAGCCGAGCGCGCACAGCACGCCCGGATTGGGCGGCACCAGCACCGGATAGCAGCCGAGCAGTTCGGCCAGCGCGTTGGCATGCAGCGGACCAGCGCCGCCGAAGGCCACGAGCCCGAACTCGCGCGGATCGAGACCGCGCTGCACGGTGATGACGCGCAAGGCACCCAGCATCACCTCGTTGGCGATATCGATGATGCCCTTGGCGGCATGCTCGGGCGAAAGCTTCAGCTGTTCGCCGACGCGGGCCACGGCCTGCCGCCCGGCCTCAACGTCGAGCGCCATGTCGCCGCCCAGCAGCATCGGCGGCAGGTAGCCCAGCACGATGTTGGCGTCGCTGACAGTCGGCTCGGTGCCGCCGCGGCCATAGGCCACCGGCCCCGGCCGCGCGCCGGCGCTGCGCGGGCCGACGCGGAGCGAGCCGGTCAGCTCAGACACGTCGGCGATCGAGCCGCCGCCCGCGCCCACGCTGCGCACATCGAGCGTGGGCACCTTGGCGGGGAACATGCCCACTTCGGTCGAGCGCGAGATGGTCGCCTGCCCGTCGATGATCACCGACACGTCGGTGGACGTACCGCCCATGTCGAAGGCCAGCAGCTTGGGGAAGCCGGAGCGGCGCGACAGCATCATCGTGCTGGTGACGCCGCCCGCCGGCCCCGAGAGTACCGTATGGACGGGGCGCTCGGATGCCGCGTTGGCGCTCATCAGCCCGCCATCGGAGCGGACGATATGGAGGTGCGCCTTGACGCCTTCGTCCTTCAGCCGGTCCTCGATGCGCGACAGATAGCGCTTCATGATCGGCCGGACATAGTCGTTCATCACCGTGGTGATGGCGCGATCGTATTCGCGGAATTCGGGCAGGATGTCCGAGGACAGCGACACCGGAATATCGGGGTAGCGCCTGCTCACGATATCGCGCAGCCGCCGCTCGTGTTGGGGGTTGGCGTAGGAGTGCATGAGGGAGATCGTCAACGCCTCGATGCCCGAGCTACAGAGCTCGTCGATCGCCCGTGCGGCCGCCGCTTCATCGAGCGCCGTCACGACTTCGCCCCGCGCATTCATGCGCTCCGGGATGCCGCGCGTATCGGCGAGCGAAGCCAGCGGATCCGGCTTTTCCATGTTGATCCAGCCGAACAGCGGACCCGGCGTCCAGGCCTTGGCGAGATGCAGCGTGTATTCGAACCCCTGCGTCACCAGCAGGCCGACCCGCGCGCCCTTGCCTTCGAGCACCGCATTGGTCGCAACCGTCGTGCCGTGGAGGATCAGGTCGATGTCGGACGGCGAGATGCCGGCCTTCTCGCAGATCAGCTTCACCCCCGCGGCGACGCCGATCGACTGGTCCTCGGGCGTGGACGGCGTCTTGGCCTGGTAGGTCCTGCGGCCCTTTTCGTCGTGCAGCAGCAGGTCGGTAAACGTACCGCCAACATCCACGCCCAGTCTCATCGCTCAGCCCTCACGTTCCGGTCTCCCGCCAGCAATCTGCGTACTTCTTGCATACGCATACATCGCAGCATAGATTTGGATTGGCGGCCGTCGCAAGAGCAAAGATTGCAGGCTTCTCCAGATTTTTCCGGGGCGGAAAATCCGTCACACGGATAGCATGATTGTATAGGCTTTCTTCGCTGGTTCCGCATGGCTGCGCGCACACTCTACGACAAGGTCTGGGAGCAACACGTCGTCAAATCCTACGACGATGGCAGCGCGCTGCTCTATATCGACCGTCATCTCGTGCAGGAGGTGTCGAGCCCCCAGAGCTTCGCCGGCATGATCGACGAGGGGCGCCGCTTCCGCCGCCCCGGCGCGCACATCGCAGTGGCCGATCACGCCGTGCCCACCCGCTTCCGCGATCGGCCGCTGCCCGAAGGACTCGCCGCCCGCCAGTTGTCGCGGCTCGAGCAGAACTGCGAGCGCTTCGGCATCCACTATATCCCCATAAGCGACCGCCGGCACGGTATCGTGCACGTCATCGGCCCCGAGTTGGGCTTCACCCTGCCGGGCGCGACGCTGGTCTGCGGCGACAGCCACACCTCGACGCACGGCGCCTTCGGCGCACTGGCCTTCGGCATCGGCTCGAGCGAGTGCGAATGCGTGTTCGCCACCCAGACGCTGCGGCAGCGCAAGCAGAAGCGGATGCGCGTGCTGCTGAACGGCACGCTCCCGGCGGGCGTTGCGGTCAAGGACATCATCCTCGCGCTGATCGCCAGGATCGGCACGCATGGCGGCGTCGGCTATGCCATCGAATATGCCGGGCCGGCCATCGCGACGCTGTCGATGGAAGCCCGCATGACGCTGTGCAACATGTCGATCGAAGCGGGCAGCCGTGTCGGCATGGTGGCGCCGGACGAGACCACCATCGCCTATATCAAAGGCCGCCCGCTCGCGCCGCAGGGCGAGCAGTGGGACGCTGCCGTGGCGCACTGGCGCTCGCTGCCTTCCGATGCCGATGCGATCTTCGATCGCGAAATCGAGCTCGATGTGGCGGCGCTGTCGCCGCACGTCTCCTGGGGCACCAATCCGGGCGAGACCGCGCCGATCACCGGCCGCGTCCCCGACCCCGCCGGTGAGGCCGATCCGGCGCGCCGCGCCAAGATGGAGCGCAGCCTGGCCTATATGGGCCTCGCCCCCAACACGCCGCTCGCCTCCATCGCCATCGACCGCGTCTTCATCGGCTCATGCACCAACAGCCGCATCGAGGACCTGCGCTGGGCCGCGGCGGTGGTCGCGGGGCGCCGCGTCGCACCGGGCGTCGCCGGTATCGTCGTGCCGGGATCGGCTTCGGTGCAAGCGCAGGCAGTAGCCGAAGGGCTCGACCGCATCTTCACCGCCGCCGGTTTCGAGTGGCGGGACGCCGGCTGCTCGATGTGCGTCGCCATGAACGACGACCGGCTGCAGCCGGGCGAGCGCTGCGCCTCGACGTCCAACCGCAATTTCGAGGGCCGGCAGGGCATTGGCGGGCGCACGCACCTGATGAGCCCGGCCATGGCCGCGGCCGCTGCCATCACCGGGCATCTCGCCGATGTCCGTACGCTCGGGGCGGCCTGAATGCGGCCTTTCACCACGATCGAGTCGGTGGCGGCGCCCCTGCCCGAGGCCGATGTCGACACCGACGTGATCTTCCCGGCGCGCTTCCTGCTGTTGCTCGACAAGACGGGGCTCGGCAAGCACCTGTTTCACGAACGGCGCCATCGTGACGGCAGGCCGTCCGATTTCGTACTCGACCGTCCGCCTTTCGATGCGGCCAGGATCCTCGTGGCCGGCGCCAATTTCGGCTCCGGCTCGAGCCGGGAGCATGCGGTGTGGGCGCTCGCCGACTTCGGCATCCGCTGCGTGATCGCGCCCAGCTTCGGCGAAATCTTCTACGGCAACTGTTTCAAGAACGGTGTTCTACCGATCATCCTGCCGGCCAGCGAGCATGATGTCGTGATGGTGGCGGCCAACGCGCAGGTGCCGATGCGGATCGATCTGGAGGCCCAGCAGATCGACCTGCCCGCCGGCATCGCCATCGGCTTCGACATCGATCCCTACCGGCGTCGCGCTTTGCTTTTGGGCCTCGATGAAATCGGCACTATCCTGGCCGATGACGCGGCCGACATCGCCGCCTTTGAACAGCAGCAGCAGGCCCGGTATCCCTGGCTGCAGCTGGAAGATGGCCGGCTGGACCGCCTGTTCGCCGACAGCAAGGAACGCAAATGACCGACACCGGCCTCACCGACAATTACAAGGGCGCCTTCGGCAAACGCATCGGCTTCGGCAAGCGGCCGGCGCTGCTGCTGATCGATTTCGTCGAAGCCTATTTCGACAAGAGCTGCGCCCTGTACGCCGGCGTGGAGGAGACTCTTGCCTCGGCCATCCGCATCCAAAGCGTGGCGCGCCGGGCCGGCATTCCGGTGATCTACACCAATGTCGTCTACAACAAATCGGTGCTCAATGGCGGCCGCTTCTACCAGAAGTCGATGACGCTCCACAATTTCGTCGAGGGCAACCCGATGGGCGCCTGGCCCAGGGGCCTCGTGCCGAACAGCGACGAACTGGTGATCTCCAAGCAATATCCGAGCGCCTTCTTCGGCACCTCGCTGGCCTCGACGCTGACCACGCTGGGCATCGACACGCTGATCCACACGGGCGTATCGACCAGCGGCTGCGTGCGGGCCACCTGCGTCGACAGCTGCTCGTACGGCTTCATCCCCATCATCGTGCGCGAGGCGGTCGGGGATCGCCACGCCGCGCCGCACGAGGCCAATTTGTTCGACATGGACGCCAAGTATGGCGACGTCGTCAGCGAGGCCGAGACCATCGCCTACCTCCAAAACCTGGACAGCAAATAATGCAAAAGCGCAGCCTCCGTGCCGCCATCGCGGCCGGCGAATTCGTCGTCGCCCCCGGCATTCACGACATGATCACGGCCGTGATCAGCAACAAGGTCGGCTTCGATTTCGTTTATGCCTCCGGCTACTGGATGACGGCCTCCGCCTACGGCCTGCCCGACGCCGGCATTGCCAGCTACACGCAGATGCTCGATCGCGTCGCCACGCTCTGCCGTACCGTCAACGCCGCGGTGATCGCCGATGCCGATACCGGTTATGGCGGCCTGCTCAACGTCCACCACACGGTGCGCGGCTATGAGGAGGCCGGGGTCGTCGGCATCCAGATCGAGGACCAGGAATTCCCCAAGAAGTGCGGCCACACGCCGTTCAAGCGCGTCGTGCCGACCATCGACATGATCGAAAAGGTGAAGGTCGCCGTCGAAGCCCGCCGCAATCCGGAGACGATGATCATCGCCCGCACCGATGCGCGCCAGACCGACGGCTTCGAGGGCGCGCTCGCACGCGGCATCGCCTATGGCGAGGCGGGCGCCGATGTGGTGTTCCTCGAGGCGCTCGAGAGCGAGGACGAGATGCGCGAAGCGTGCCGCCGCATCAACAAGCCGGTGATGGCTAACATGGCCGATGGCGGCAAGACGCCGATCCGCAGCAAGGCCGAGCTGGCGGCCATCGGCTACAAGCTCGCGATCTTTCCCTCGGCCACCGGCCTCGCCGCCGCTGCCGCGGCCGAGAATGCCCTGCAGGTCCTCAAGAACGAGGGCACCTCGAACTCGGCGAACCTGCCGCTCTTCAGCTTCGCGGAATTCAACCACCTCATCGGCTTCGACGAGGTGTGGGAATTCGAGCGCCGCTGGGCCCGGCCCGACGCCAAGGCGTCGCGATGAGCGGGCGCATCGCCTGCATCGGCGCCGGCACCGTCGGACACGCCTGGGCGGCGGTGTTCGCACGAGCCGGCTACGACGTGGCGCTGTTCGATGCCAAGCCCGGCGAGGTGCGGGACCGGGCGCTGCCGGCGGTGCGGCGGACGCTGCAGGTGCTGGCCGATGGCGGCATGCTCGCCGAGCCGGTGGATACCGTGGCGGCGCGCGTGCAAGATGCCGCTTCCATCGCCGAGGCGGTGGCCGGCGTCGGCTACGTGCAGGAGAGCGTCCGCGAGGATGCCGCCGTCAAGCGCGAGGTGTTCGCCCAGATCGCGGCAGCGGCGCCCGCCGAGGCGATCCTGGCGTCGTCGACCTCGGCGATCAGGGGCTCGGAATTCCTGGGCGACATCCCCAATCCGGAGCGCGCGCTCGTCGCGCATCCGGTGAACCCGCCATCGTTCATTCCGCTGGTCGAGCTGTGCGGCACGGGCAAGACGTCGCGGCCGGCGCTCGACGCGGCCTATCGCCTGCTCAGCGATGCCGGCATGAAGCCGATCGTCCTCAACAAGGAGATCGACGGCTTCATCCTCAACCGGCTGCAATACACCCTGGTGGCCGAAGCGCTGCACCTCGTCGGCGAGGGCTATTGCTCGGCCGAGGATGTCGACCGCGTGATGACCGAGGGCCTGGCGCTGCGCTGGGCCTTCATCGGCCCGTTCGCAGTGGCGCACCTCAATGCGGCCGACGGGTTCGAAGGTTTCGTCGCTCGCCTCGGCCCGATGATGCGCCGGATGGGCGAAGACGCGCAGACCGCCTATCCGTGGACCGAGGAACAGGTCGCGGCGATCCACCGCGAACTGACGAGGACGCGTCCGGTCGAAGAGCTCGCCCGGTTCCAGCAGGAGCGCGACCGCAACATCCTCGCCCTGCGCGAGCTCAGGCGCGGCTGAGCCCCGCGCCTACCCCAGCGAGGCGAGCCAGGCGACCTGTCGGGATTCGTGCAGGGAGCCGCCGCCTTCGTGATTGTTGAAGGTGTAGCTGACGATCTCCTTGGCCCCGGCATATTCGTTGAACGCGCCGTAGATGCCCGAAGGCGGGCAGATGTCGTCCATCACCGCCACCGAGAAAAGCGCCCGCGCCCTCGCCTGCCGCGCCATGTTCACGCCGTCGAAGTAGCGCAGCGTCTCGAACGCCGTGCCCACCTTGTCGCGGTGAACGGACAGGTAGCGGACGATCTCGCCATAGGGATCGCGTCCGGCCAGCCCGACGGAGCGGGGAAAATCGCAAAGGAAGGGAACGTCCGGCATCGCTGCCCAGATCGTCGGCTCGAGGCCGGCGACGGCGAGAGCAATGCCGCCGCCCTGGCTGCCGCCGCAGACGGCGAGCCGCGCCGGATCGATCTCGGCGCGCGTCTTCACCGCATCGATGGCGCGGACGGCGTCGGTGAATACCCGGCGGTAATAGTAATCGTGGGGGTCGAGAATGCCGCGGGTCATGAAGCCCGGATGCGCCGGATCGGAGCCCACCGGGTCCGGGGTGCTGCCCATCGACCAGGCCGAGCCCTGGCCGCGGGTATCCACCACCAAGACTGCCCTGCCCGTTGCCGGCCACAGCAGATGCTGCTGCAACTGATCGCGCCCGCCGCCATAGCCGATGAACTTGACGACGCAGCGATCGGCGGAGCGGCCCGCCGGTGTGATGTACCAGCCGCGAACGGTGTGGCCACCGAAGCCGGCAAAGCTCACATCATAGGTATCGAACACCGCAAGGCCGGCATCGACCTTGGTGAAGCTCGCCGCGAGCGGCAGGCTGCGCGCTTCGGCAAGCGTGCCTGACCAGAACTCCGCAAAATCGGCGGGTCGTTCGACCCGCGAGTGATACTGGTGAAGCTCGGGTTCGTTGAAGTCGAAGAAAGGCATCGGGTTTCCATCCGCTAGCAGTTGATTGCGCCGTCATCGCTGGCGCCGAGCAGTCGCGCGCCCTCGAACACTCTCAGGCCGGCGCCATGCCCGTACCGACTTCCATCCCGGTCCCAGGCGATCGTCAAGTTGCGGCCGTGGTAGCGGATGTTGTCCAGGCAGAAATATCGAAAAGCCTGCACCGGCACGCTCGGCCTGATCTCGATCGTCTCATCGTCCCGCGGCGTCAGCCCGACCAGTCCGGTGATGATCAGATCGGCGAAGGTCGAGTGGTTGTAGTCGGCGCCGCGCCCGGCCAGCGCGCCGCCGCGCTGTTGCAGCTGGGTACGGGTGACCCACTCTCCGGTGTCTGGGTGCATGCTCTCGTCGATCCACGGCACTGTCCCGGCCTCGGTCTCAAGCCGGTGCGCGGCCGCGTAGCGCCGCAAATGGTCCAGATAATCGTGTTCGGTGACGACGCTTTGCCGGACGGTGGCCAGCAGCCTCGCCAGGCCCATCAGCGTGTGGGAGGTGGCGAACGGCCATGACGAGCCCCGCCAGAGGCAATCATGCGTCGATGCATCCGGCCCCGCCTGCCAGGCGGGATGGCGCCGCTCGGCGGTGCTCATGCCGGCGGAGCCCGCAAAGCCATTAGGATCGGCCAGTTGCGCCCACGCATCCTCGCGGCCGGGCATGGCGAGGCCGAAGGTCCAGGGGAGATAACCCTGCAACTCGCGTACGCCGGCAAGCTGGCCGGCGCTCTGGGCCGGACCCATCTCCCGCTCGCCATACTTGTCCCGGTGTGCGGCCAGGGCCGCCTCGGTCGGCAACGTCTTGTAGAAGCGGGCCGTGTCGTCCCAGAGGCGGTCGTTCACCCTGGTGCGCAGACGGATCGCATCCTTGATGAAATGCTCGGCGACGTCATGCCGCCCGGCGGTCGTCGCCAGATGGGCGATCGCGATGTAGTCGGCGAACATGTAGCTGTTGATCGTCGGGCGGCAGCCGCTGCCGCTGATCTGGAATTCCATTCCATCGCGATCGTCAACCTGCCAGAACAGGCCGACCGGATCCCAGCGGTCGCGCTTCCATGCGTCGCAATTGCGGACGAGCGGATCGATGAGCCCGATCGGCAGCTCGATGTCGCCCGTGACGCGTGCCCGGGCGACAAGCGCATCGGCGAGGGGAAAGCTATAGCTCCTCGGGCTTGCTTCCGGCCGGAACCAGAACGCGCTGTAATCGTCGAGGTAGCGCTGGCTGCGCAGCCAGCGGCCTTCGTAGAAATGGTGGCCGGCGGCGCAGGAGATAGTGTTGTGCGCCCCAGCCCAGGGCACATCGGGCAGGAACTCGGTGACGACATATCCGACGGGTGTCTTGCGGATGTGGCGGCGATAGACCCGCCAGCGGAAGTAGTAGACGCACTGGAGATCCGGATCGTCACATTCGAAATAGGGAATCTCGTCCCGAAGCCAGACGGATTCGGGGTCGTCCTGATCGAACAGTTCGGGGGGACGCAGAAGCATTCGTGTGCCGGCGTCAGAACAGGAAGGGCTGTGCAGTGGCGAGGCCGATCTGCTCGCGCCGGTCTGAGACGCGGCTGGCATTGTACCAGAGATGCCATCTGTCCCGGAACGGCAGGACGTAGGGCTTGTAGACGTTGCAATCGTCCCATGCGCCGGGTGGTCCCTGCTCGAGCAGCGGATTGCCCGAGAACCGCTCCCAGCCGGTGACGCCGTCGCGCGATTTCGCAACACCGATGCTGCTGCGCTCAAAGCCCTCCGCGAAGCCGATGTAGAAGGCGAGATACCAGCCATCCACCGGTACGATGCACGCCGCGGCGACCCGTTCGGCCTCCCAGGCGTCGCCGGGCGCCAGTACCGGGTTGGCTGGATTGCGATTCCAGTGGATGCCGTCGAGGCTCTCGGCGTAGCCGATGGCGTCGGGCTCGTACATCTCGCCGCCGGAGTACCACATGCGGAAGCGGCCGTTCTCGAACAGCACGAACGGGCACATCACGCTGTTCTTTTCCCAGCCGCCGATGGCGGACAGGACGGGCTCGGCGCCAACGCGAGTCCAGTGGATGCCGTCGTCGCTGGTCGCGAGCCCGATGGCGCTGAGCTGCCGGGTGAAGTTCTGGCCGGTATACCACATGTACCAGCGGCCATTGGCGGCGACGACGTGCGGCCGGTTGATGGCCTCGGCTTCCCAGCCGATCGCCGGGTCCAGTTCCAGGGCGAGGCGCGGGGGCGTCCAGGCGACGCCATCGGGGCTGTCGCAGACGGCGATGGATTTGAGGTCGCGCCAAGACACCCAGGCACGCACGCCGTCGCCATTGGGGGCCATGCACGCATCGAACAACGCCGACACCGTGTAGCCCGGCCCGATCACCGGGTTCGCTTCGCATTTGTGGAACTTCGTCACTGCACTTCAGCCTAAAGGTTTGAGGCCCGACAAGCGCCGACACCTCGTTTCTCACAGTCGCCATCGTTGACGACAACGTTTACCGTACGGAGATCATTGACTCGCGTCAACGATGGCGTTAACGCTGTCGTCAACGTTGTCGGAGCACCCTCGTGACAGTGACTTTGCGCCAGGTAGCGACCAAGGCCGGTGTTTCGGTGAAGACCGTCTCGCGGGTCGTGAACAAGCAGGGCGAGATTTCCGAGGAAACCCGCCGGTTGGTTTCGGGCATCATCGACGAGCTCGGCTATCGCCCCAACACGCTGGCCCGCGGACTGGTGTCGGGCAAAAGCGGCACCGTGGCGCTGATCATCCCGCAGATCACCGATCCGTTCTTTCCGGAGGTGCTGCTCGGCGTCGAGGCCGTGGCCCGCGCCAATGGCTACAGCGTCTTCCAGTGCAACACCGAAGACGATCCCGAGCGCGAGCTCGAATACATCGAGCTTCTCGCCGGCAAGCGCGTGGACGGGGTCATCCTGTGCGGCAGCCGGTTGACCGCCGAGCAGCTGTCGATCGCCTCGAAGCAGCACCGCCTATCGATCCTCACCAGCCGCAATCCGAGCGGCGCGGCGGTGATCCGAATCCCTGGCGAGGAAGGCGTCTACCAGACCACGTCGCATCTGATCTCGCGGGGCCACCGGCGGATCGCCCATATCGGATCGGGCACGCCGGACGAACACGAGCGCCTCGCCGGCTATGAGCGCGCCATGGCCGAGGCCGATCTGCCGGTCGATCGCGCGACGGTCAAATGGGTCCAGCGCGTCACGATGGACTCGGCTTACGCGGCCGCCCGCCAGCTGCTGAGCGAGTCCCCGCAGGTCACCGCGGTCACCTGCTACAACGACCTTGCCGCGATCGGCGTGCTGCAGGCCGCCACCGAAATCGGCCGGCGCGTTCCCGACGACCTGGCTGTCGTTGGCTTCGACGATATTCCGCTCGCTTCCATCGTCTCGCCGCCGCTCACCACGGTGCGTGTTCCCCGCTATCGGCTGGGGGAGCGCGCCATGGAGATGCTGCTGCGCGTCATCGACGCGAAGGGGGCGTTCGAACAGCGCGAGGACGTGGACATCGAGCTCGTTGTCCGCCGCTCGTCCGGCGGCTGAAAATCGGCCGGCGACTACCCGGCCATAACCCGCCGCCACAGGCGGCCACCGCCAGCAAAGTCTGGCTCACAGGGAGGAAACTATGACCCGATTTACTCGCCGCTCAGTGCTGCAACTGGCGGGCGCCTCGGCAGTCGCGAGCGCAGTGCCGTTCCGCGTGTTCGGCCAGTCCAAGACGCCGCTCAAGTGGATGACCTGGGGCGGCACCGCGAATGTCGAGAAGATCATCAACACCGTCGCAACGCAGGTTCCCGCCATCGGCAACGCCTATGACGTGACGGCGATCGACGGTGGTCCGGGCGACCAGGAAGTCGCCGCGGCGCTACGGCTCGCCCTCGCCTCGGGACAGAACCTGCCCGACATCGTCCAGCTCAACCGCACGCAGCTGACCGAATTCGCCATGTCCGGCGCCGTGCTGTCGTTCGACGATTTCTTCGCCGACCTCAAGGACGACGTCTATTCGGGCGCGCTGGAAGTCGCCAAGGTCGACGACCACTTTGCCGCTGTGCCGCTCTCGATCAACAGCAAGCTGTTCTACTATCGCACGGACCTGTTCGAGAAGGCCGGCATCGACATCGCCTCGCTCGGCACCGTCGACGGCTTCCTCGCCGCCGGCCAGGCGATGAAGGAGAAGGGTGGCTCCAGCATTCTCAATCTCGGACCGCAGCCGGCCACCTACTGGCTGGCGGAGCTGATTTCGGCCTATCCGGGCAGCCGCTACTTTGCCGACAAGGACGGCACCTACACGCTGACCACCAATCCAGCATTCAAGGAGTCGTTCAGCTTCCTCAAGACGCTGTACGATTCAGGCCTCACCGCCAAGATCGACGACTGGTCGAGCGATTGGCAGCCGGCCATCGCCAACGGCCAGGTGGCGAGCTTCCTGGGCGCGAACTGGCTCAAGGTGTTCCTGCCCAATTTCGCTCCCGACCTCGCCGGCAAGTGGGGCGTGTCGCTGTGGCCGAGCCTCGCGCCGCTCGCCGACCAGCGCCACGGCACGGAGTCCGGCGGCGCCGTGTACGTCGTGCCCAAGGACGCGCCCAATGCGAGTGCCGCGGTCGACTATCTGCGCAAGGTGTATTTCGAGAAGGAAGGCGCCCTGGCCATGTCGATGGCGCTCGGCCAGACGCCGCTGATCAAGTCGGCCAAGGACGAGTTCCTGGCGCGCGCCGCAAACCCGGTGAAGCCCGACGGCATGTCGGACAAGGATTTCGCGCTCAACCCCGACAATTATTTCGGCAGCACGCTGGCGCCGACCGAGATCGGCAGCTTCGACTATGCCACCGTGCTGCAGTACGACCCGGCGGCGTCCAAGGGCCTCGATATCATCAGCCAGTGGCTACAGAAGGCCGTCGGTGGCATGGACGTCGATCAGGCCCTGCAGTCGGCCCAGGCCGACATGGAATCGCAGATCGGCAACCCGTTCAACGCCTGACTTGATGCAGGGCCCTCCCGGCTGCATCGACGGGGTCACGCCGCCCAGGCGTGACCCCCTCCCCCAAGACAGATGAGGTTGACGACAATGCCGCTTGCAGCAGCCCCGCCAGCGCCGCAACGACGCCGCATCGGCGGCCTGCGCGATAGCCTCGCGCCCTACCTCTTCATCCTGCCGTTCGTGCTGTCGTTCGTGGTCCTGTTCCTGGGCCCGGCGATCTATTCACTGGTATTGAGCTTCTTCCGCTACAAGGGCTATGGCGACGCCCGCTTCATCGGCCTCAGCAATTACCTGACGACGATCAACTACCATGTCTTCTGGACCGCCGTGGGTAACACGGTGTTCTACTGGCTCGCGCACGTGTTCCCCATGATGATCATCGCCTTCGGGCTGGCCGCGCTGGTGCGCTCCCGGCTGGTGGCGTTCAAGCGCGTCTTCAAGCCCATCCTGTTCCTGCCCAATATCGTGGCGGTGGTCGCGGCGTCGCTGGTGTTCCAGAGCCTGTTCGGCACGCAGTACGGCGTCATCAACTCGCTGCTGGGCATGCAGATTCCGTGGCTGCAGGACCCCACGCTGACCAAGATCGCGGTGGTCGCGCTGATCGTCTGGCGCAATGTCGGCTTCTGGTTCATCGTGTTTCTTGCCGGCCTTACCTCGATCAATCCGGAACTGGAGGACGCAGCCCGCATCGACGGTGCGACGACCTGGCAGCGCCTGCGGTTCGTGACGCTGCCCCTGATGCGGCCGATCTTCCTGTTCGCCTTCGTCATCGATGCGATCGGCTCGTTCCAGCTCTTCACCGAGCCGAACGTGCTGATGGGACGCGCGGGCGCGCTGGCGCCGCCCGATAGCGCGCCGATGCTGAACGTCCTCGTCGTCAACCTGCGGTCCGGCAATTTCGGCCAGGCGGCCGCGGTCGGCTGGCTGCTCTGCCTCATCGTGGCGGTTGCATCGGTGGTGCAGTTCCGCCTGTTCCGCGACAATTCGGTGTCCGGCCAATGAGCGATCTCACCCAATCCACCTATGGCTGGCGGACCCGCTGGGCTCGACCGGCGCTGGTCCTCACCTATCTCGTGCTCGGCGTAGTGGTGCTGCTGTCGCTCTATCCGTTCGCCATGATGGTGCTCAACTCGTTCAAGTCGGACTCCGAGATCCTGCGCAACCCGGCAGCGCTGCCGCAAGAATGGACGTTCGCCAGCTACGCCGCGCTGTTCGCGTTCCACGGCGGGGCCTGGATCAATTTCATCAACGCGGTGATCATCAGCTGCACGAGCACGGTGGTCGCGGTGGTCATCACCGCGATGGCGGCGTTCGCCTTCGCCAAGTACAAATTTGCCGGCCGCGAGGTGATCTTCACACTGCTGATGATCACCCTGATGGTGCCGCCGCAGATCACCATTCCGCCGCTCTACCTGATGTTTGCGAAGGTCGGCTGGCTGAATACGCTCCAGGTGCAGATCGTGCCGACGATCACCAGCGTCTTCGGACTGTTCATGGTGCGCCAGTACATGCAGGGCGTGCCCAATGAGCTGATCGAGGCCGCGCGCATCGACGGCGCCGGGCATTGGCAGGTGTTCATGCGCGTGATGCTGCCGGTCTCGGCGCCGATCCTGGGTGCCTTCGCGATCATCCACTTCCTGGGTGTGTGGAACGCCTATCTGTGGCCGCTGATGGTGGCCAACGATCCGGCCGTGCAGCCCATCATGGTGACGCTCCCCAACATGACCGACCCCAATATCGGCTTCCTGCCGGTGTGGGGCACCATCATGGCGGGCTGCTCGCTGGCGACGCTGCCCATCCTGATCGTGTTCCTGGTCTTCCAGGACTACTTCATGGCCAGCGCGACGGTCGGGGCCCTCAAGGACTGACCATGGACGACATCTTCAGCTTTCGGAGTACATGCAAGTGAACAAGCCTATCCGGCTCGCCGTCATCGGGGCGGGCAGCGCGCAGTTCTCGCTCGGCCTGGTGCGCGACCTTTGTCTCACCGACAGTCTCAGCAACAGCACGGTGGTCCTCATGGACCTTGATGATGTGCGTCTCGACAGCACGACGAAGCTGGCGCAGCGCTACGCCGCCGAGCTGGGCAAGCAGCTGACATTCGAGAAGACCACCAGCCGCGAGACGGCGCTGCAGGGCGCCGACTTTGTCATCAACACCGCGCTGGCCGGCGGCCATCAGCGCGAAGAGGTGGAACGGGCGCTCACCCAGAGCTGCGGCTATTACCGCGGCCTCTATCCGAGTGAATCCGGGTTCTACCAGTACGACCTGATGCTGCAGGTGGCGCGCGACATGGAGCGCATCTGCCCCGATGCCTGGCTGATCCAGTCGTCGAACCCGGTCTATGACGGCGTTACGCTGATCACCCGCGAAACCAGGGTCAAGACCGTGGGCCTCTGCCACGGGCCGTTCGGCGGCATCCGCGAGATCGCCAAGGTGCTCGGCCTGGATGAAAGCCAGATCAGCTTCGAGGCGCCGGGCGTCAACCATTGCGTCTGGCTCACGAGCTTCCGCTACAAGGGCGAAAACGCCCTGCCCCTGCTCGACCGCTGGATCGCCGAGAAATCGGAGGACTACTGGCAAAGCTGGACCCCGAAATTCCACGACACTCAGATGTCGCCGGCGGCGATCAGCATGTACAGGCTGTTCGGCCTGCTGCCGCTGGGCGATGCTTCTCGCGCCATCTGGACAGACGCGTGGTGGTACAACCAGGATCTCGAGAGCAAGAAGCGCTGGTGGGGCCCCGAAGGCGGCTTCGACAGCGAAATCGGCTGGCAGCGATATCTCGATCACCTGACCGAGGACCTCAAGGCCATCGCACGCGCCGCGGCCGATCCCGACGCGAAGCTGACCGAGCTCTTCCCGCCGCAGATGAGCGGCGAGCAGATGGTGCCGATCATCGACGCCTTGCACAACGATCGGTGCGGCAACTTCATCGTCAACGTCCGCAATGACGGCGCGATCGACGGCATTCCGGACGACGTGGCGGTCGAAGTGCAGGCGGTGGTGGACGGCCGCGGCATCCGCCCGCTGCGGACGCCCAAGCTGCCCGACCTCGTCATGCTCGGCGCCATCTGGCCGCAGATCCTCGTGATGGAGCGGCGCCTCGCGGCCTTCAAGACGCGCGACCCCCGCTTCTTCCTCCAATACTTGCTGTTCGAGCATCGCACGCAATCGCTGGCGCATGCCGAGCAGACGCTCGACGCCATCCTCCAAATGCCCGGCAACGAGCGCATGCGGGACCATTTCGGCAAACTCCCATGAGGCGGCGTTGCGGCCATCGCCGCCCCCTTCCCCGATCGTCACGCATCAGCCTGAGGTTTTGATGTCCAAGCCCTGGAGCGGCATTTTCGTCATCGTCGTCACCCCCTTCACGACGAGCGGTGAACTCGACGAAGCGAGTCTGCGCAAAGAAGTTCGTTTCTGCATCGAAGCGGGCGCTGCGGGCCTCGTCGGTCCGGCAAATGCCAGCGAGTTCCCGCTGTTGTCGGACGAAGAGCGGCGGCGTTGGCTCGAAATCGTCGTCGGCGAGACGTCCGGACAGATTCCGGTTGTGGCCGCGACGACGTCGGGCCACGCGCTGCCGGCGGTCGAGCTCAGCCGCTTCGCCGAGCGCATCGGCGCCGACGGCATCATGGCGATGCCGCCCCACATTGCCCATTTCGACGCCGAGGGTTGTTACGACTATTACGCCAGCCTCTCGGCGGCGCTGACCATCCCCATCTGCATCCAGAACTATATCGGGCCGCTGGGCACGCCGATGAGCCCGCAACTGCTGACCCGCATGTGCCGCGAACTGCCGCATGTCGAATACATCAAGGAAGAGACCCTGCCCGAGCCGCGCCAGCTCGGCATCACCGTCGAGGTGGCCGGCGATGCCTGCAAGGGTGTGTTCGGCGGGCAAGGCGGCATCTACCTGATCGACGAGTTCCGTCGCGGCGCGGTGGGCAACATGCCGGCGTGCCAGGCGACCGACGTGCAGGTCGCGATGTGGAAGCTGCTCGAGGCCGGCGACGAAGACGGCGCCCGCAGCCTGTTCAACCAGATCCTGCCGTTGATCAACTATGAGCGGCTCTACGGTGTGGCGGTCTACAAGGAAGTGCTCTATCGCCGCGGCATCTTCAAGACGCGTGTCTCGCGCTATCCGGGCGCCACTCTCGACGATCACGACCGGCGCGAGATCGACGCGATCTGGCGCGGCGTCGAGCCGCTGTTCACGGTGTAGCGTCCAGGCAGTGTTTGCAATGAGTTCTCGCCTGAAAGACAAGGTGGCTGTGGTCACCGGATCGACCCGGGGTATCGGCGAAGCAGTCGTCCGCCGCCTTGCCGCCGAGGGCGCCCGCGTCGTCGTGTCCGGCATCGATGACGCACAGGGCGCGCACGTCGCGGCCGAGATCGGCGCCAGCTATGTCAGCGCCGATGTGCGCCGGCCGGCACGCTGCGAGGCGTTGATTGCCGAGGTCGTGCAGCAGCATGGCCGGCTCGACGTGCTGGTCAACAATGCCGGCGTGTTCCCGAGCCTGTCGCTCGAAGCGTCGACGCCCGAAGCCTGGGACGAGGTGTTTGCCGTCAATGTGCGCGGCGCATACCTGTGCAGCCGCGCCGCGGTGCCGCACCTGAAGCAGGGCGGCGGTGGTGTCATCGTCAATATCGGCACCACGCTCGCCTATCGCGGCAGCGAGGACCGCATCGCCTACGCGGCCTCCAAGGGTGCGCTGCTGTCGCTCACCAAGACCATGGCGCATGCCTTCGCCAGGGACCGCATCCGCTGCAACTGGGTGACGGTCGGCTGGGTCGCTTCGCCCGGGGAAATCGCGCTGCGCGACGAGCTCACCGGCGACGGGCTGGCCTATCTCGCCGAACGCGGCGAGCGCACGCCGTTCGGCCGCATCGAAACCGCCGACGAGATCGCGGCAGGCGTGGCCTATCTTTCGTCGGACGAGGCCGTGCACATCACCGGCTGCGAGCTGAACATATCGGGTGGAATGTGGATCTAGAGGCCGCAACATGAAAATCACCGAACTCAAGACCTTCGTGGTCGGCAACGCCTGGAAGAACTGGGTCTTCGTCAAGGTATTCACCGACGACGGCATCGTGGGCATCGGCGAGGCTACGGGCGGGCTCAGCACCAAGCCGGGCGAGGCGCAGGTGCACGAGCTCGGTCGCTTCGTCATCGGCGAGGACCCGCGGCATCCCGAGCGCATCCGCGACCTGATGTACAAGGGGCTGTTCCTCGAGTCTAATGTGGGCGTTGCCGCGATCGAGATCGCCTGTTGGGACATCCTGGGCAAGAGCCTCGGCGTGCCGGTCTGGCAATTGCTCGGCGGCAAGCAGCGGCCGAGGCTCAGGGCCTACGCCAATGGCTGGTACCAGGGGCCGCGCGATCCCGGCTTCTTCGCCGAAGCGGCGGCGCGGGTGAAAGAGCGCGGCTACACCGCCCTCAAGTTCGATCCGTTCGGCTCGGCCTATCGCTTCATGGATCGGGACGACGAGAAATTCTCGCTCAAGATCATCCGGGCGGTGCGCGACGCCGTGGGCGGGGATGTCGATCTCCTGATCGAAGGCCACGACCGGTTCAGCGTCTCGACGGCCACGCGCATCGGCCGTGCGCTCGAGGAATATGAGCCCATGTGGTTCGAGACGCCCGTGATGTCGACGGATATTGCCGCCACGGTGGAGGTAGCGCGCGCCATCCCGGTGCCGGTCGCCTGTGGCGAACGCATCGCGCGGCTGTCCGAGATGATCGACCTCGTCTCGCACCGCGCCGTCGACATCGTGCAGCCGGAGACGCTCAACGTGGGCGGCATTTCGGGCGCCAAGAAGATGTCGGTCGTGGCCGAGGCGGCCGAGGCGTTCGTGGCCCTGCATCAGGCGCAGAGCCCGCTCAACACCGCGATCAACGCCCATATTCACGCCAGCATTCCCAACTTCCTCATCCAGGAGTGCTTCGACGATTTCAATGCCGAATGGGGTTTTGAGATCATGGACGGCGTGCCTCGCGTGATCGACGGCTATATCGAGCCTTCCGACAAGCCCGGCCTCGGCATCGAGCTCAACGAAACCGAGATGGCCAGATATCCCTTTGGCGGCGACAACTTCCTGCGCCTGTTCGAAGATGGCTGGGAGAGGCGGAAGCGCGGCGCGAGGAGCTGATTCCGCTGGTTGCCGGTTACCCCAGCAGTAGCGAGATGGTCGTCAGTCCATCATCGAAGAACGCCTCGACCAGTGCGTCATCCGCATAGAGGTCCATCTTGACCACGCCGTCGGCCGGGAGCGTTCGGACGATCCGGCGATCGAACGCAAAGTCCGGGTCGTCGGAACCCGCCAGCCGGGTAGAACGGTGTACGGAGATGACCATACTGTCGTCGCCCGTGCGTTCGAGCGAGAGCAGCGGTTCGGCCGCTGCAGCAACCCGGACCAGGATGCGCTCATTGTCCTCGAGCCGTTCGCGCAAGGTCAGCAATTGCTGGCCCCGCGGCGGCAGGGTCACGTCCCTGGAGCTCACCTCGTTCGCGGCGAACGCCGCGCGGACGCTCGCCGGCACCTGCTGGCGCAGCCGCAGTCCCTCGGGTGTGTGGGCAATTGAGAGCTGTCGGGGCAACGTCATGTAGCCGCGGAATTCCGGCGCGGCGGGAGTCCTGTTGGCATAGCGGATATTGCTCATCCACGAGATGATCAGGCCGTTCTGCGCTGTGCCCGACCACGACTGGGTGGCGTAGCAGTCGCGCCCTTCGTCGAGGCGCAGCACCACGCTAGCGGGACTGCGGTTGACGAAGCGCGTACCGTCGAAATCGCCGATGAAATACTGCGTCTCGGAATAGCCGTCGCCGGCCGCACCGACGCCGACGATCAGCACCCAGACGGTCTCCCCGCCCCCTTCGACCGGCAAAGCGAACAGGTCGGGACACTCCCAGGGCCCACGGCCATGGCTGCCTTCGGTCTCGCCGAAGGTGCTGGCCAGCGACCAGTGGACGGCATCGGCCGAACGATAGATTCCGACGCATTGGCCGTGCGTGATCACCATCACCCAGGCGCTGCTCGCCGGGTGCCAGAACACCTTTGGATCGCGGAACACCGGCAGAGCCGGGTTCGGCACGACCGGATTGGCAGCGTGGCGCTCGAAGGTCGTGAGGCCGCGATCGGCAACGACCAGATGCTGCTGCTGGAAGTCGGCGCCGTCGATGCGACGATGCGCGGTGTAGTAGAGCAAGATCTGGTCGGGCCCGATGTCGCTCGTGGTACGCCCGGCGCCCGCGGCTACGGCACTGCCGGAAAAGCATTCACCGGATATGTCGGGCGCCAGCGCGATGGCGCCCTCGTGCCAGGTGGCGAGATCGGTGCTGGTGGCGTGGCCCCAATGCATCGGGCCGTGCACGATGCCATTGGGGTTGTGCTGGAAGAACATGTGGTAGGTGCCATCGAGGCAGATCAGCCCGTTCGGGTCGTTGATCCAGCCGCGCTGGGCGGAGAAGTGAACCTTTGGCCGTCCGTCGCTCATCACATCCATCTCCTGAATCGGACGTGCCGGTCCCTCAGGGGCCGGCACGCTGGGCAGGTGCGGGAGGTGCACCGGCCATCCGCCGTCGAAGGCATCGACGGGAACTCGTAGCCCTAGATCACCAGCAGGAACTCGCGCTCAGGCAGCGGCCTGGGTGTTGGGGCCGGTAGCGTCTGGTACCAGTAGGCGACGGACGCAACATCGTCTTGCATGTGCAGCCAGCGGCCATTATAGCCCCAGCCAAGGGCCTGCACCGTGACCTTGAGGTCGCTGTCGAACCGCACCGGGTCCATCACATGGAAGCGGTACATACCCATGCGGAACTGCGTTCTATAATCGGAGGTCGGGCGGATCACCTGGTGAAAGCCGGCATAGGGCGTGGTGTAGGTGACATAGGCCTTGTCGTGTTTGGGCGTCGGGTCGAAATTGTACGAGCCGCAGAAATAGTCCTCGAGGCCGGTGGTGGCGATGGTGGGGAATTCCTTGTCGCCATCAAGGAAGAATTTCACCTCCCCCTCGCCCCACCAGCCATTGTTGTTCTGGCCCCAGGCCAGATACATGCCGACGAACTGGCCCTGCCCCGTGACGCCGTCGATGACGGTGTAGTCGGTCTTGTAGGGAATGGGGTTGGTGCGCCGGAAATGGGCGTGGAAGTACGCCACGTCGTCGGGCACTTCGGTGAGGGTGTAGTTGATCTGGTAGTAGAGCGTCATGCGCTCTTCGGCGATATTGGTCATGGTGATGCGGCACCTGCGGCGGAACGGCATCTCCCAGTAGCAATTGAAGGCGCTGCCGGGGTTGACGCAAACCGGCAGCGACGAGATCTGGGCGAACTCGCCCCAGCCGCTGCCGAAGAAATCGCCCACCGGGCACTCGACCGACGGCGTCTCCTCGTCGTCCCAGTAGATGCGCAGGATCGTGAGGCGCCAGTTGCCGGTGGGCGTCATCCAGATGTGCTGGATGGCGCCCGGTCCCGCGATGTCGGCGATGGTGGCGGTTTCGCCCGGCTCGATATGGATCGAGGGCGAAATCTTCCAGCCCCGGCCGAGGTCGCGCGCTGCGTGGGCGCCCGTGCCCTCGGTCGCCATGGCGCCCTTGCCCTTGCCGCCGGTGGGGTTCTCGGCCGAGATCGAGCGCGTCTTTGCCGCCGAGAGGCGCGAGAGGGTCCCCAGGGACATCCCGAGACCATTGAAACCAGACATCTTATCCTCGTGTTGTCGCGGTCGCGGGTTACGCAGGAACCTGTGGACCTTCGTTCTGATAGAGATAGCAGGCGACGCTGCGGCCGCCGGCGAGCTGAGTGGCGGGAGGCTGGGCCGCGCACACCGGCATGCGATGCGGACAGCGGTCGATGAAAACGCAGGCGCGGCGATCGGACTTGCCGACCTCGCCACGGGTGACGGTTTCCGCCGGCCACGGCGCCCCTGGGTCGGGACGCGGGATCGAGCTCATCAGCAGCTGCGTGTAGGGATGCTTGGGCGTGCCGATGACGTCGGCGGCGCTGCCCGTCTCCACGGCGCGCCCGCGATAGAGCACGTAGATGCGGTCGCTGACCTGCCGGGCGGTGGCGAGATCGTGCGTGATGTAAAGGATCGAGATGCCGTGGTCGTCGCGCAGGGCGCGAAGGTTCTCCAGCACGTTGGCGCGGAGCGAGGCGTCGATCATCGACACCGGCTCGTCGGCGACGATGAGGCGCGGGCGGAGCATCAGCGCGCGGGCCACGACGATGCGCTGGCGCTGGCCGCCACTCAGCTGGTGCGGGTAGCGGCCAATGACCTGGTCGGGCTTGAGGCCGACCTGGCGCAGCGCGGTGGTGATGCGTTCGTCCTGCTCGGCACGGCTGCGGGCAATGCCGAAGCGCTTGAGCGGAATGCGCAGCAAATGCTCGACCGGATAGAACGGGTTGAACACCGAGAATGGGTCCTGGAACACCGCCTGCACGGACCTCAGGTAGTCGCGCGAGTGGACGGTGCCCGTAGTCCAGATGTCCTGCCCCTCGAACGAGACGGTGCCGGATTTCGGCCGCGTCATGCCCAGGATGACGCGGCCGAGCGTGGTCTTGCCGCTGCCGCTCTCGCCCGCCACGGCGATGATCTGCGGACGATCGGACGGGATGGCGAGTTCGAGCCCTTCGAGCGCGACGAACGGCGCCTTCTGGCCGATGCCACCGCCGAAGGTGACGGTGATGTCGTCGAGGCGGAGGATGTCAGGCGCGCTCACGATACGCCTCCGACACGACGTGGCAGGCAACGCGTCGGCGCGGCTCGACAGTTTCGAGCGGCGGCACGATCTTGTGGCAGATCGGCTGCACGGCCGGGCAACGCGGGTGGAACGCACAGCCGGCGGGCAAATCCAGCAGCGATGGCTGCATGCCGGGAATGCCCGCCAGCGGCCTGGTCTCGTCCGGCGATGGGAGGGACGAGATCAGCAACTGGCTGTAGGGATGGAGCGGCTTGCGGAAGAATTCGGCGATGGGCGCCTGGTCGACCAGCCGGCCGGCATACATGACGGCGAGGTGATCGACCGATTGCGCCATCAGCCCCATGTCGTGGCCGATCATGATCATGGCGGCGCCGAGTTGCGCCTGCACGGCCTTGAGGGTCTCGATGACGACGCGCTGCACCACCACGTCGAGCGCGCTGGTGGGCTCGTCGGCGATGATGAGCTTCGGCTCGAGCACGATGGCGAGGGCGATGCAGACGCGCTGCTTCATGCCGCCCGACAGCTCGTGCGGGTAGAGATCGGCGACGTGGCGGTCGAGGCCGACCCGCTCGAGCAGTTCCTCGATGCGGGCGTTGATCTGCTGGCGCGACATGTCCGAGCGATGGGCGCGGATGGTGTCGGCCATCTGGGCGCGCACCTTGATCACCGGGTTGAGCGAGTTCATCGCCCCCTGCGGGATCATCGAGACCTCGCTCCAGCGGAACTGGCGGAGCCCGGCCTTGTCGAGCCGCAGCACGTCGGTGCCGCCAATGCGGACCTCGCCGCTGTCGATCTGCGCGGGCGGCTTGTGGAGGCGCAGCAGCGCCAACGCCAGCGTGGACTTGCCCGAGCCGGACTCGCCGACGATGCCGAGGCGCTCGCCGGCCCCGAGGGTCAGGCTCAGATCCTCCACCGCCCGGGCGCGGATGCCGCCGATGGCATAGGACACGCTGAGGTTGCGAATATCGAGGAGAGGCTCGCTCAATGTGCCCTCCGCAGCCGCGGGTTGGCGAAATCGTCGAGCGCGCTCGAGATGAGGAACAGCGCGATGAACAGCAGCATGAGCACGATGATCGGCGGCACCCACCACCACCACATGCCCCGGCTGAAGGCCGAATAGAGCAGCGCCCAGTAGATGGTCATGCCCAGCGTGGGCGTATCCTGCGGCCCGAGGCCCAGCACCTCGATGCCGATGCCAGAGAGGATGGCGGCCGAGATGGCGCCGACCAGCGAGGCGAAGGCGATCGGAATGATGTTGGGCAGGATCTCGCCGAAGATGATGCCGAAATGGCTCATGCCGCTGAGGCGGGCCATCTGCACGTAGTTCTGCTCGCGCAAAGTGAGCACCTGGGCGCGGACCACGCGGGTGGCGTACATCCATGACAGGCTGGCGATGATGACCGCCAGCATGTCGACGTTCACGGCGCGCACGGCCGCGGCGATGACCAGCAGGATCGCCAATGGCGGGATGGTCAGCATGACGTCGGTGACGGCGCTGATGATGCGATCCTGCCAACCGCCGAAATAGCCCGAGACGAGGCCGAGCGAAACGCCGATGGCGACGCCGATCAGGCCGGCGAGCACGCCCATGCGCAGCGTCTGCGGCGTGCCGGCGACCATCACGGCGATGAGTTCGCGACCGCCGCTATCGGTGCCCAGGATATGCTGCGCCGAGGGCGGCTGGTTGGTGCGCACCGAGATGGGATCGGCGAGGTGCACGTCCACCAGGAGCGGGCCGATGAGCCCGATGGCGAGCAACACCGCGATGATGCCGAGGCCAACCAGCATGCGCGGATTGGCGAGCAGGCCCAGGGCGGCCCGCAAACTGTGCGCGATGGCGCTGAGGGTGGCGCTTCTCATTGGCGGCGGATCCGCGGATCGAGGAGAGGATAGATGAGATCGAGCACCAGCACGGCAAGCGCGACGGTGAGCACGAGGAAGAAGGCGATCCCCTGGACGAGGAAGTAGTCGGAGCTGCGCAGCGCGTTGTAGAGCAGGTAGCCGATGCCGGGATAGTTGAAGGCGACCTCGACCAGCACCGAGCCGGAGGCAGCGGTGCCGAGCGCGATGGCGAGCGAGGTGACCTGCGGCAGCAGGGCATTGCGCATGGCGTAGCCGAAAAAGATACGACGCGGAGGCAGGCCCTTGGCCTCGGCGAGGGTAAGGTAGTCCTCGCCCATCACGCCGATCATGGCGCCGCGCATGCCGAGCGCCCAGAAGCCGATGCCGGCGAGCACGATCGACAGCGCCGGCAGGAAGGCGTGATAGACGAGATCGACGATGCCCTCGAAGGTGAAGCGCGGCGCCGTGCCGTTGAAGGCGCCGCCCAGCGGGAAGAGGCCGGTCCAGATCGCCAGCAGATAGAGCACCGTGAGGGCGAGCAGGTAATAGGGGATGGCCGAGAGCACCATCAGCAGCGGGGCGAGCGCGCGCACCGCTTTTGGCGAGCCCGGCCAGGCGAGCAGCGCGCCGAGCAGGCTGCCGAGCGCGAAGGCGATCGCGGTGGCGACCCCGAGCAGCGCCAGCGTCCAGGGCAGCGCGGTGACGATGGAGCCGGTGACGGTCTGCGGGAAGTACGAGATCGAGGTGCCCAGGTCGAGCCGGAAGGTGTTGCTGACATAGCGCCAGTATTGCAGCAGGATCGGGTCATCGAGGCCGAAGCGTTCGCGATAGGCCGCGACGATGTCGCCGGCGCCGGCCGTTTGCTGACCGCGGGCCATCAACTGCTCGAGGACCGCGGCGGTCGGATCGCCCGGAGCCAGCCGCGGCACGATGAAATTGATCGTGATGGCGCCCACCAGCACGGCCAAGAACATGGCAAGACGGCGAAGAACATAGTTCCAGGTCATGACCGGCGGTCCTCGAGAGACCGGGATGCCGCCCTTTGGTGCGGCATCCCGAGGTGCGTTTACTTCTGGGCCTTGTGGACCTGATCGACGATCAACAGGTCCGTCGCCCACCAGAAGCCGGGGTGGACATAGTTATTGGTCGAGGTCGGCCAGTTGGTCCAGTAGTGGTCGTTGAAGCTGGTCAGGAGCGCGGCCTGCACCAGCGGCACGGCCGGCAGTTCCTTGAGCCAGATGGCCAGCGCGTCGTGCGAGAGCTGGAGCATCTTGGGATCGTCGGACTGCGTCACCGCCATCTGGTCGATGAGCTTGTCGTAGTCGGCATTCTGCCAGCGGGTACGGGCGCCGGTCGCCACCTGCCCCATCGGGGCGGCGTGACGGCTCTCGTAGTTCTCGAACGTCGCATAGGGGTCGCTTACGCCGCCGCACGACACGTCGAGCCAGGCATTGGCGGAGCCGGTGTTGAGCGCGTCGGTGAAGGCGGCGATGTCGTCGAGCTTGAAGCTCGCGTCGAACCCGGCCTTCTTGAGCATCTGCGCCACGACCGGGGCCATCTTGGTCTGGTCGGCTTCGCCTTCGCGGATCACCAGCTCCAGCTTGACGGTCTTGCCGTCCTTGTCGGTCCAGAAATCGCCGGTCTTGGTGTAGCCGGCCTCCGTCATCAGCGAGGCAACCTTGGCGGGGTCGTGCTCCAGCGTGTTGTACTGGCTGAAGAGATCGGCGGCGCCGTCCATGTAGGGCTTGAACGGCGGGTAGTCCGGCGTCATCCACTTGGAGGGCACGGTGAGGCCTTCCCAGGCGATATCGACGATGGTGTCACGATCCAGCGCTTCGCTCGCGGCCCAGCGGACCAGCGGGTTATCGAAAGGCGCGACGGTGGTGTTGAAGGCCATGTAGCGCGGGCACGGATCGAGATAGGCGTAGGGGGGCTGCTTCAGCCAGGACTCGATGTCCGGATTCTTCTGCACGACCTTCTCGAAATTGTCGCGGCCGAGCACCCAGACCGAGTCGATCTCGTTGTTGCCCGCCATGGCGGCGCGGCGTTCTTCGCTGCCGGTGGTGCGGAAGAGGACCTGCTTGGGTTCGGGCAGCGGCTTGCCGGCAGCAACGCCCCACCAGTCCGGACGGAGCTCCCAGACGGTTTCCGTCTGGTTCGAGCTGATCAGCTTGTAGGGCGAGGTGGAGACCGGGTAGCCCTTGGCCAGATCGTAGTTGGAGAAAGTCAGCGGGTCCTGGCCTTCCCAGATGTGCTTGGGCACGATCATGGTGGTGCCGTAGATGCGCACGCCGAACTCGTTGAGCATGTAGCGCGGGTTGGGCGAGGTCAGGGTAATCTTGACGGTGTGCGGATCGACCGCGACGATATCCTTGATCCAGGTCTGCGCGTCCACCGACCAGCCGCCGAGCGCCGGGGCGTTGCTCTTGAGCATGTTCATGGTGAAGACGACGTCGTCCGCCGTGAAGTCGACGCCGTCGCTCCACTTGGCATTGGGGTTGAGCTTGATGGTGACCTCGTCGAAGGTCGCGTTGAACTCGTAGCTGTCGGCCAGCCACGGCACCATCTTGCCAGTCTCGTAATTGTAGTAGAACAGCGATTCTTCGCCGACCTGCTGCAGGCCCGCATGCTGCAGGGTGCTGGGCAGATACGGGTTGTAGTTCTCGGGCGTGGTGACGCGCTCGCTGATGTTCTCGAAGATCAGCTGGTCTTCGCGCGCCACGTCGGCGGCAAAGCTCGATGCGGCTGTGCCGGCGAGGGCGACAGCAACGAGCATTCCCAAAGCGCCATGGCGCCGGGTCAGGTGGGTCAAGGTATCCTCCCTTGGATTTTCGATGTGAGTTGACCGGCTCTCGCCAACGGACTCGTCGAGCCGCGGGCAAGTTGTAACGGTGGTCTATCGGGCGCGGCCTGTGCCGCGGCCAATGGCTAGGTGAGCGGGCTCGTGATTGTGTGGTTCTCCCCTGTTGCGCGCGGCTTAAGCCGTCATGTGAATTTCGAGTGTCGCCGGCAGCACGATGTGCCGCGGTGGGCCGCCATAGGCGCCGCCGATGCGATCGTTGAGCAGCTTCAGCGCGCCGCGGCCGAGATCGCCGGGTGGCACGCCGATGGTGCTGAGGCGCGGCCGGATGTCGGCCATGTCCTCGTAGAGGTCATAGCAGGCGAGCGCGATGTCGCGCGGCACCACGATGCCGCGATCGGCGAAGGCCGCGAGGCCGGCGCGCGCCATGCGCGAGCTGGCAAAGAAGATGGCGCTGGGCAGGTCCTGCCCGTGCCTCTCGAGCAGCCAGCTGACGGCGGCGTGGCCCGAGGCCGGCAGGAAGCTGCCCTCGAAGCGAAGGCTTTCGTCGACCTCGATACCGGCGTCGGTGAGCGCCCGCTCGAAGCCGGCCTGGCGAACCATCGACATGTTGAAGAAGGACGGGCCGGTGACGTGGGCGATGCGCCTGTGGCCGCGCGAGAGCAGGTACTGGCCCATGCGGTAGGCGCTGTTGAAGCCGTCCTGCTCGATGCTGTCGACGATGAGGGTGGGCAAATTGCCGATGAACACCGTGGGGATGGTGACTTTCGCCAGTTCGCCCTGGATGCGGTGGAGCGCCGCGTCGGCGACGAGGAGGCCATCGACGCCGCGCTGGCTGATCTGGCGCAGATACTGCAGGCCGTGATCCTCGGAGTGCCCGCCCGGCACGTCGGTGTTGTAGATCAGCGTATCGACGCCGTCGGCATCGGCGGTGGTCTGCACCGCACGCACCAGTTCGGTGTAGTAAGGGTTCGCGATGTCGGGGATCATCAGGGCGATCGAATTGGTCCGCCCGGTACGCAGGCTCTGGGCCCGCCGGTTCGGCGAGTAGCCCAGCTCGGCGATCGCCTTCTCGACGCGATCACGCAGCGCCGGCGACACCCGATCGCGCCTGTTGATGACGTGCGACACCGTCGTCAACGACACGCCCGCCCTCTCCGCCACATCCTGGATCTTCACCATGACGTATCGCTAACATTTGCAAAACGTTTTGCAAAACGTTTTCTTTGCGTGACAGCCGTTCGCAGGTGAGCCCATCTTCTCGCCCAGTGTGCGAGCTTTCACGGCCTAGTCGCCGATAGCTGAGCGTCGATATCCAACCAGCAGAAACGTTGCGTTGGAAGCCGGTACACTGTGAGCCCCATTGCTGAGTCATCGGACCGCACGCGCCCGTCAGGACAAGAGCGCGCGACCAAGAGTCCCCGACTCGAGGAAGGCAATGCCGATCCATTTTTGGCTGGCTGGGGCGCTAGGATTCGAACCTAGGAATGGCGGTACCAAAAACCGCTGCCTTACCACTTGGCGACGCCCCAACGGCGCGGTTCCTACACGCTTCGCCGGGGGGGCGCAACGCGCCCGCCGGCTGTGCGGATCAGTGCTTGAAACCCTCAAAGCTCGCGGCTATAACCCCGCCACTTCCGGGCCCCGGGCCCGCCTGAAGCCTTATCGGAGTATAGCGCAGCCTGGTAGCGCACCTGCTTCGGGAGCAGGGGGTCGAGTGTTCGAATCACTCTACTCCGACCAACAAGAAGGCCGGTCGAAAGA
>JBEHYU010000001.1:0-184155 GCA_048498015.1 Pseudomonadota bacterium | reverse complement strand
GGCGGAGACCGACAATTCGGTCTGGATTCCCGCCTTCGCGGGAATGACGCGGTGGTCTGACCAACCACGAAAGCAACTCATGGCCAAAGCGCCAAAACCACGTTCTACCCCTAAGCCGGCCCGGCAGTTCCAGGTCGGCACCCTCCCCTCCCGCGAGGCCGTCCTCGAAGCGATGGCCAGCCGGCCCGATCTCGACGGCAAGCGCGACCTCGCGAAATATTTCGGCATTCACGGCGACATGCGCACGCCCTTCAAGCTCCTCCTCAAGGAGCTAGAAGGCGAGGGTTTCATCGCCCGCACGCGGAAAACCATCCGCCGCACCACGGCACTCCCGCAGGTGACGACGCTCGATATCCCCGGCGACGCGGACCCCGACAATCTCCATGCCTACCCGGCGCAATGGAACGACGAGGAGGGCGAGAAGCCGCGCGTCAGCGTCGTGCAGCCCAAGAACGCCCGCGTCGTGCCCGCGCCCGGCGACCGCATTCTCGCCCGCATCGATGCCGGCGATAGCCCCGTGCCGGTCTACACCGCGCGGGCGATGAAGATCCTCGACAAGCCGCGCCGTGGCCAGATCGGCATCGTCCGCCTCGACGCCGACGGCGCCCGGCTGATCCCGGTCGATCGCAAGCTCAAGGAAATGCGGATCGACGGCGGTGACCTCAACGGGGCACGCGACGGCGATCTGGTCGAGGTTACCTCCCGCATGTCTGGCCGCCTGATGATCCCCAAGGCCAAGGTCGAGTCGGTCATCGGCAACCCGAAGTCCGAGGGGGCGGTCTCGATGATTGCCATCCACAATCTCGAAATCCCCTATCGCTTCCCGGCATCGGTGCTGAAGGAAGCCGAGGAGGCTGGCGAGGTCTCGCTCAAGGGGCGCGAGGACTGGCGGCACATTCCGCTCGTCACCATCGATCCGCCCGACGCCAAGGACCATGACGACGCCGTCCACGCCGAGGCTGACACCGACGCCAACAACGCCGGTGGTCACATCGTCACCGTCGCCATCGCCGACGTCGCCGCCTATGTGCGGCCGGGTACGCCGCTCGACCGCGAGGCCTATCTGCGCGGCAATTCGGTCTATTTCCCCGACCGCGTCGTGCCGATGCTGCCCGAGCGCATCTCCAACGATCTCTGTTCGCTAAAGGAAGGCGAGAATCGCCCGTCGCTGGCGGTCAGAATGGTGTTCGACTCCTCGGGCCGCAAGAAGCGCCACAGCTTCCACCGGATCGTTTTCCGCTCGGCTGCCAAGCTGAGCTACCAGCAGGTGCAGGCCGCTATCGACGGTCGCCCGGACGACAAGACCGGCCCGCTGCTCGAGCCCATCCTGAAGCCGCTTTACGCCGCTTACGCGGTGATGGCCAAGGCCCGCGACAAGCGTGGCCCGCTCGATCTCGATTTGCCGGAGCGCAAGATCATCCTCGACGACAAGGGTATGGTCGCCGATGTGCGCACGCCGGAGCGCCTTGAGGCGATGCGGCTCATCGAGGAGATGATGATCGCCGCCAACGTCGCGGCGGCCGAGACGCTCGAAAAGCACAAGATCGCCCTGCTCTATCGCGTGCACGACACGCCGAGCCGCGAGAAGCTCGCTGCCCTACGCGACTTCCTCGGCTCGCTCGATCTCAATTTCGGCAAGTCCGAGGCCGTGCGCCCCGCCGATTTCAATCGGGTGCTCGCCAAGGCCCGTGAGGGCGGCAAGACGCAGCAGGTCAGCGAAATGGTGCTGCGCACCCAGGCGCAGGCCGAATATGCCCATGAGAATTATGGCCATTTCGGCCTCAACCTCGACCGCTACGCCCACTTCACCTCGCCGATCCGTCGCTACGCCGACCTCATCGTGCATCGTGCGCTGATCACCGCGCTGGACCTGGGCAAGGATGGGCTGACGGAGGGCGAGATCGCCGCCCTGCCCGGCATCGCCCAGCACATCTCCACGACCGAGCGCCGGGCCATGCTGGCCGAGCGTGAGACCTCCGACCGGCTGCTGGCGCAGTTCCTCGCCACCAAGATTGGGGCCGAGTTCGTCGGCCGCATTTCCGGCGTCACCCGCTCGGGCCTGTTCGTGCGCCTGCTCGAAACCGGAGCCGACGGGTTCATCCCCGCCTCGACGCTCGGGCAGGATTACTACCGTTACGACGAGTCGATGCAGGCGATGGTCGGCGACCGCACGGGCGAGACCTTCCGCATTGGCGACAACGTGCAGGTCAGGCTGCTTGAGGCCGCTCCCGTCGCGGGCGCCCTGCGTTTCGAGCTCCTGTCGGAAGGCGTCCGCGGCAAACCGTCATCTGGGAAACGCGCCGTAAAGCGCCCATCTCGGAGCTACGGTCCGAAGGGCCGAAGGAGATAGGCAAATGCCGGTCACGCTCACCACCCCAGCCACCGAAACCGAGAAGCGCAATGTCGGCCAAGCCGTCTGGCGCGGCATGCTGTTGCGCTGCCCGCATTGCGGCAAGGGCCACATGTTCCGCGCCTATCTTAAGGTGGCGGACAAGTGCGATGTATGCGGCGAGGAGTTGCACTATCACCGCGCCGACGACATGCCGCCCTACATCTCCATCCTTATCGTCGGACACCTGATCGTCGGCTTGCTGCTCGAGCTGCAGTTCCACCTTGAGGTGGAGCCATGGGTCTACATGGTGACGCTGGTTCCGGCCGCAGTGATCCTGCCGCTGCTGATGCTGCCCTCCATCAAGGGCGCCATCGTTGGGCTGCAATGGGCCACTCGCATGCACGGCTTCGATCCCGCCAACCGCCACCCGGACCCGGCGCTGCCGACCTATCCCTGATCAGCGCTTGATCAGCTCTGCCGGCCTGAACCTCAGGCCGGTCCATTCCTCATCGAACGAGATCGACCGCACGGTGTCCCAGCCGGCAGCCTTGATGGTGCCCCAGCCGGTATCGCGGCTCAGGCCCGAGGCCTTGGCCGCCGCGCCCTTGCGATAAGCAAGCCACAACAGGCCATCAGGCGGCAACGCCTTCAGCGCCTCGGCGCTGAATCGGTCGGCCTCGGCAGGATTTTGCGCGAAGGCGATGACCCCGTCGCAGCGACCCGATTTGACGATAGTCACCTCGTCGGCCAGCGCCTCGGCGATGTCGGCCGGAGCGTTGATCAGCCTCAGCTTCTGGCCCGGTTTGATCTGCAGCTTCTTGATCAGCTCTGCGGCAATCGCCATCTGACTCTCCTCGCCTTGACAATCACTCGCAAATCCGTAGGTTGCGCGCAAATTTCAGGGCTGCCGGCCCGCTGTAAGGATTCCAACCATGGCCAAAGCCGCTTCGATCAAGATCAAGCTCGTGTCGACCGCCGACACCGGTTTCTACTACGTGACCGAAAAGAACTCGCGTACGCAGACCGAGAAGTACACCTTCAAGAAGTACGACCCCGTCGTGCGCAAGCACGTCGAGTTCAAGGAAGCCAAGATCAAGTAATCTCGGCCGCTTCGCCGAACACGAAAAACCCCGCGCTTTCGGCGCGGGGTTTTTGTTTGCGTGACGCTGCAACGGATTAGTGGCCGGTCCGGAGTGGGTGCCGAAGAGGCCTCACAGCAGCTCCGGACCAGCCGCCCTACGGGCTCAGGAGTTGCGGCGGACCTGAGGTGAACCGTAGGGATTGGGAGGGACGAGGCGTCGCCTCATCTCGTTGACCGCACCCATAAGCCAGCCTCCCGCGAACTCAAATCGGAGCCCGGAAACGTAATGAAGCGGTAACCTTACCTCGCCGGGATTTGCCTCAAATTGCGAGACTCAGGCCGCGTCGAACACGACCCGGTTCCGGCCTTCGCGCTTGGCGCGATAGAGCGCCACGTCAGCGCGCTTGAGGATCATTTCCGGCGTATCCATGTCGTGCTCGTTGAGTGCGACCCCTACCGAGCAGGTGACCGCCAGCGCGCGGCCCGCGGGTGTATCGAAGCCACGCTCGGCCACCGCCATGCGGACGCGCTCGGCCACGCCCTGGGCCTGCCGGTAGTCCGTATCGGGCATCAGCACGACGAACTCTTCGCCGCCGAACCGGCAGGCAAGATCGACGCCGCGGATATTGCGCTTCAGCCGTTGCGAGAACTCGCGCAGCACGGCATCGCCGATGTCGTGGCCGTGGTTGTCGTTGACGGCCTTGAAGAAGTCCATGTCGATCAGCATCACCGCCATGTCGCGGTCCTGCTCGCGCGCCTTCTCCAGCATCAGCGACAGATGGCGGTCGAAATAGCGGCGGTTGTAGAGGCCGGTGAGCTCGTCGGTCACCGCGAGCGCCAGCGTGTTGGTCACTGACTGGCGCAATTCGGCCGCGTAGCGATGCCGGCGGATCTGGGTGCGGACGCGGGCGGCAAACTCGTTGCGCTCCACCGGCCGCATGATGAAATCGTTGACGCCCAGGTCGAGCCCCCGGACCACGCGCGGCCGGTCGGAATCTTCTGCCACCAGAAGGATGGGCAGTGCCCGGGTCTGCTCCAGCGTTCGCATCTGCGAGCAGACGCGCAGCGGGTCGAAATCACCGAGCGCCATCGAGACGATGGCAAGCTCGTAGTCGTTGCCGGCAACCTGTAGGGCGGCGTCGGCCGGATTGGCCAGCACGTCCACCCGGTGGCTGCTCGACAAATAGCCCCTGAGCCGTTCGGCGCTGCGCGGATCGGAATCGACGAGCAGGATGTGCCCGTTCTCCGAATTCGCCGCGTCCATCGCGCGCATAGCGTCCTCGATGGCGATCTCCTGCCCGGTCTGGGCGCGCGAGCGCAGCTCGTCGGTGAGCGCCTTGAGGCGCACCAGGCTTTTGACGCGCGCCATCAGCTGCACGTCGTCGACGGGCTTGGTGAGGAAATCGTCGGCGCCGGCCTGCAGGCCCTTGACCCGATCGGACGTCTGGTCGAGCGCCGTGATCATCAGCACCGGCACATGCGAGGTCTTGGGATTGGCCTTGAGCCGCCGGCAGACCTCGAAGCCGTCCATTTCGGGCATCATGACATCGAGCAGCACGATGTCGGTCTGGCCTTCGTCGCAGATGGCGAGCGCATCGCGACCGGACGAGGCCGTCCGGACCTCGAAATACTCCGCGGTCAGACGCGCTTCCAGCAACCGGACATTGGTCGCGATATCGTCAACGATCAGCACGCGAGCTGTCAAAGACCGGCCGCCCCTCGACGCATGAACTTACAAAGGAGTGGGCCCCGCCCGGACCCTTAGTTGGCAGGCCCAATGTAGCGGGCAATCGTTTCCAAAAAGTGAGGCACGGAAATGGGTTTGGAGATGTAGCCCTCGCAGCCGCCCTGCAGGATTCGCTCCTCATCGCCCTTCATGGCGAAGGCAGTCACCGCGATTACCGGAATTGACTGCAGATCGTCGTCTTCCTTGAGCCACTTGGTCACCACCAGCCCCGAAACTTCCGGCAGCTGGATGTCCATCAGAATCAGGTCCGGATGGTGCGCCCGGGCAAGGCCGATCGCTTCCATGCCGTTGCGGGTCTGGATGATGGAATAGCCGCGCGATTCGAGCAGATCGTTGAAGAGCTTCATGTTGAGCTCATTGTCTTCGACGATCATCACGGTTTTGGGCATTGATTCCCGCTTCGCAAGGGCACTGTGTTCTGCCCGAAGGCTCGGGTAACATCAATCGGCTTACGAAACAGGTAATGGACGGCCGCAATTGGCGTTGAAGACCCCCGCCC
This sequence comes from Pseudomonadota bacterium, assembly GCA_048498015.1. Classification (GTDB taxonomy): domain Bacteria; phylum Pseudomonadota; class Alphaproteobacteria; order Rhizobiales; family Devosiaceae; genus Devosia_A. The sequence goes on along the minus strand of JBEHYU010000001.1, from coordinate 178,496 downwards.
CGACACTCGAGGAGCTGGCCGATCTCTGCTTGCAGCATCTTGCGCAGAACCCCGAACAACTTGCTGAATTCATGGGACATTCCGGTATCGACCCGCAGAGTCTGCGCCGCCTTGTCGGCACCACCGGCTTCGCCCACGGGCTGATCGACTATGTGGTCTCCAACGAGCCGCTGCTGCTCGCCGTCGCCGCCGAAAACCATCTCAAGCCCGAGAGCATCATGCAGACCTGGGCCAAGCTCCATCACACGGAGCATTGAGTCGTGGCGCAGTTGCGCATCCTCTGCCGGGACTGTCTGTGGTCGGCGATCGACGACGACCGGCCCCGCCGCTGCCCACGCTGCGGCTCGCCGCGGCTGCTGGCGCATGAGGAGCTCGACATGCTCAGCATCGCTCATGTCGACTGCGACGCCTTCTACGCCTCCGTCGAGAAACGCGACGATCCCAGCCTCGCCGACAAGCCGCTGATTATCGGCGGCGGGCAACGCGGCGTCGTTTCGACCTGCTGCTACATCGCCCGCCAGTATGGCGTGCGCTCTGCCATGCCGATGTTCACAGCCCGAAAACTCTGCCCGGACGCCGCAATCATCCCGCCCGACATGCCGAAATATGTCGGCGTCAGCCGTCAGGTGCGCGCGCTGATGGACCAGCTGACGCCGCTGGTCGAACCGCTCTCGATCGACGAGGCGTTCCTCGACCTCGGCGGCACGCAGACGCTGCATAAGGCCTCCCCGGCCGAGGTGCTGGCCCGTTTCGCCCGCGAGGTCGAGGAAGAGATCGGCATCACGGTTTCGGTGGGCCTGAGCCACAACAAATTCCTCGCCAAGATCGCCTCCGATCTCGACAAGCCGCGCGGCTTCGCGGCTATCGGCAAGGCGGAGACACTGACTTTCCTGGCGCCGCAACCGGTCGACCTGATTTTCGGCGTCGGCAAGGTGTTCTCCGAGACGCTGCGCAAGGATGGCTTCGAGACCATCGGCCAGCTGCAACAGGCCGCGCCCGAGGATTTGATGCGGCGGTATGGCGATTCCGGTGCCCGCCTCGCCCGGCTCTCCCGCGGCGAGGATGCTCGGGCCGTCTCGTCCGACGATCAGATGAAGACGGTGTCGTCCGAAACCACCTTCAACACCGATCTCTCGGATTTCGAGGGGCTCTCGACCGAATTGCTGGCGCTCTCCGAGCGGCTATCGGAGCGACTGAAGGCCAAGAATATCGTCGGCGACACCGTGACGCTGAAGCTCAAATCGGCCGGATTTCGCTTGCGCACCCGCGCCCGGCATCTGATGATTTCGACGCAGCTGAGCAGCGTGCTCTACGAGACCGGGCGGCAATTGCTGGCCCGCGAGATCGACGGCACGGCATTCCGGCTGATCGGCATCGGTATCTCTGGCATTACCGAGGCCAGCGGGCCCGATCCGGTCGACCTGATCGAGCCGGGCATTGCGCGGCGTGCGGCCGCCGAACGTGCCATGGACAAGGTCCGTGATCGTTTCGGACGCGACGCCGTCATGCGCGGTAAGCTATATGGACGGCACAAACCCCACGCGTCCGACGAGACCATCGAAGAAGGCAAAAGCAAATGACGACCCCGATCGAAAAGCTCCGTGCATATGGCTACGACCTGGTGCGCCCCACCCCGCCGGTTGCGAGCTACATTCCCGTTACCCGCACGGGCAACCTGCTCTTCATCTCAGGGCAGATTTCGTCGAACGAGAACGGCCCGGTCACCGGCATTCTCGGCGATAACATGAATGTCGTGCAGGGCGGCAACGCCGCCGAACTCGCCGCCGTGAAGGTGCTGAGCGAGATCGTCTATTCGGGCGGCGTCGAGCTGACCCAGATCAAGAAGATCCTCAAGCTCACCGTGTTCGTCGCCTCGACGCCCGAATTCACCGAGCAGCATTTGGTCGCCAATGGCGCGTCCAATCTCATCGTCGGCGTGCTCGGCGATGCCGGCAAGCATGCTCGCGCCGCCATCGGCATGGCGTCGCTGCCGCTCGGCGCGGCGGTCGAAGTCGAGGCTATCGTCGAAGTCGCATGAGCCGCCTGTTCGATCGCCCGATCGCGCATCGGGGCCTGCATGATCGCGCCAGGGGCGTGATCGAGAATTCGCGCTCGGCGTTCGAGGCGGCGATCGCGCATGGCTATGCGGTCGAATGCGACGTGCAGCTCTCGAGCGACGGCGTGCCCTACATCTTTCACGACGACACGTTCGAGCGGCTGACCTCGGCCACCGGCCGCTCTGACGCCATGCCCATCGCCCAGGTCAAGCAGCTCGTTCTCACCGACAGCAGCACCAATGACGTGCCGCCGCTGTTCACGGAATTCCTCCAGATCATCGGCGGTAGAACGCAGCTCCAGATCGAGCTGAAGCAGCAATCTGATGCCGCCAAGACCGAAAGGCTGGCGTCGGAAGTGGCGAAGGCGCTGGTGGGGTACCAGGGTCCCTACACCATCGAGTCGTTCGACCCGAACCTGCTGGTCGCCTGCCGCCGCGCCGGTATTGCCGCGCCGCTCGGCATCATCACCTATGGCTACGACGAGCCCGAGTGGGAAGGCGACCTGGCCGGCTGGAAGAAGGTCGTTCTACGCAATCTGCTGCACTGGCCGCTGACGCGTTTCGACTTCATCTCCTGCCGCGACAACGCCCTCGGCCAGCCCTCGGTGCGGTTCTTCCGTTCGCTCGGCAAGCCGGTGACCAGTTGGACGATCAAATCGGCGGAATCCGCCGCTGCGGCCCTGCGGCAAGCCGACCAGATCGTCTTCGAAGGGTTCCTTCCGGCAAGTGCCTGACACGCTGACAGCGACGATTGCCGACAGCACGTCGAGCATCGACGCGACGGTCTGGAACGGCCTCGTCGCCGCTACCGATCCACATGCCAACCCCTTCCTCGATCACGCGTTTTTCCTGGCGCTCGAGCAGTCCGGCTCGGCCTCGCGCCGCACCGGCTGGACGCCGCGCCACGTCGTGCTGCGCGATGGCGCGAGCATCGTCGGGCTGATGCCGCTCTACGAGAAGCCGCATTCGCAGGGTGAGTATGTTTTCGACTATGGCTGGGCCAATGCCTTCGAGCAGGCTGGCGGCAATTACTATCCCAAGCTGCAGGGCTCGGTGCCGTTCACGCCGGTCACCGCGCCAAAACTGCTGACGGCGACGAACGATCCGGCCTATCGTCGCGCTTTGCTCACCGCTGCTGCGACGTATGCCGAGCAGCGCGGCATCTCGTCTGTACACGCGACCTTCGTGCCCGAGGATGAAGCCGCGCTCGCTGCCGACGAGAACTGGCTGCATCGCACCGACACGCAGTACCACTGGCACAATGCCGGCTTCGCCAGCTTCGACGAGTATCTCGAAACGATGTCGTCGCGGCATCGCAAGGTGACCCGCCGTGAGCGGCGCGATGCGGTCGACGGCCTCAGCATCAAGTGGCTGACCGGCAGCGAACTGACCGAGGGCGTGTGGGACGCGTTCTTCGATTTCTACCAGGACACCGGCGGCCGCAAATGGGGCCACCCCTACCTCAACCGCAAGTTCTTCTCGCTGCTGTCATCCGCGATGGCGGATCGCATCGTGCTGATGTTCGCCTATGACGGCACGCGGCCGATCGCCGGCACGTTCAGCATGCTGGGTGGCGATACACTCTACGGTCGCTACTGGGGCGCTACCCAGGAGGTACCGTTCCTGCATTTCGAGCTCTGCTACTACCAGGCCATCGACTTCGCTATCGAGCGTAAGCTGATCAAGGTCGAAGCCGGCGCGCAGGGTGAGCACAAGCTGGCGCGCGGTTACGCGCCGACCACGACACACTCGGTGCACTGGATCGGCCATCCCGGACTGCGCGATGCCATCGACCGCTTCCTCAGGCAGGAACGCGTCGCGGTCGAGCGCGAACAGGAAAATCTCGGCCAGTACACGCCGTTCAAGAAGAGCGATTAGCCGCCGGGGCGGATATCGGTGTGCTCGTGCGTCGCCGGCTTGCCGGCGAACGTCACCCAGAAGAAGTTGAGCGTGTAGGTCATCGCCGTGCGGAACACGCCCTCCTCGGCCAGACGGCGGCCCGAGGTCAGCATCTTCAGCCGGAAGGTGAACTTCACCGGGCCGACCTTGCTCAGCCGGACCGCGACATCGGTGTCCTCGCCATAGAACTTGATCTCGCGATTGTAGCCGCCGGCCTTGATCCAGGCGTCACGCTTGAAGACGAAATTGCCACCCTGCACCACCGAGCCGACCCGCAGCACATAGCGGTTGATCACATAGATCAGATAGGTGAGGCCGTAGAACATCGAGATCAGGAAGCGGTTCCAGCTCGACAGGTCGTAATAGACGTAGGGGCCGCTGAGGCAGACCAGTTTCGGGTCCTTCTCGAACTCGGCGTAGACGGTATCGAGCCAGCCCGGCGGCACCATCGTGTCGGCATCGATATTGGCCACTAGTTCGGCGGTCGTCGCCCGGAAGCCACCATCGCGGGCAGAAACCAGGCCCTTCTGCTTCTCATCGACCACCCGCACGCCCGGATAGGCGCCGGCGACTTCGGCCGTGCGGTCAGTGGAGTTGTTATTGACCACCACCACGTCAGCGGGTCGGCCGCTGCGCTTGACCTCGGCCAGCACGGACTCGACGCATTTGCCGATCAGCGCTTCCTCATTGTAGGCGGGGATGACGAAGGCCAGTTGCATGCGGTTTCCCTCTATGTGGGCCGGAGATAACAATCGCGCGCCCTCGCGGCAACCTTGCGGCCAAACGGGCGGTGGATTTGCCAATCCGCCCGGGCGTCGCTATCTACTGGCCACAGGCGGAAACTGAACCCAAAGGCACTTCCTTGACCACGCGGATCGCGCTGGCGGTGATCGGCACGCAAGGCGACGTGCAGCCTTTCGTGGCCTTGGCGCTGGCGCTCAAAAAGCGCGGTTTTTCCGTGGTTTTGGGCACTTCCGGCGATTTTAAGGCCTTTGTCGAGAGCCACGGCATCGAGTTCTTCAGCCTAGGCGGCGACGTCCAGGCGTTCCTCAGGCAATCGCAGTTCGACAGCGCCATGACCAAGAGCGCCATCCTCTATGCGCCGGCGCTGCTGCGCGATGGCCAGAAAATCCTCAAGGAAGCCGGCAAGCGCGCCTGGGAGATGGCGCAGAGCGCCGACGCCATCGTCTTCCAGAACGCCACCACCTTCTGCAACGATATCGCCGAGGCGCTGGGCATCCCGGCGCTGCTGGCGGTGTTCCAGCCGCTCAGCCCGACCAACGAGTTCCCCTACGTGGGCTACGAGGTCGACCCGATCGATCCCCTGCTCTACCGCTTCAACCGCGAACCCTTCGCCAAGAGCCCGGCGATCGATCCGGTGATCAACAAGCTCAGCTATGTCGTGCAGAAGGCGCAGCAGACCTATTGGGACATGCCGCGCGACCGCTTGCGCCGCACTTTCGGCCTCAAGCCCAAGAAGAAATCGAGCCTCTATACCAATTCGCGCGGCGAGCCGCTGACGGTGCTGCACGCCTATTCGGGCTCGATCTCGCCGGCGCCGGGCGACTGGCCCGAGACCGATATCATCACCGGCTTCTGGCGGCTCGAGGACACTTCCGACTGGGTGCCGTCGCCCGAGTTCGAGGAGTTCCTCGGCAAAGGTAGCGCGCCCATCTACATGGGCTTTGGCTCGATGTCATGGGGTGCGCAGCGCAACACCGAGATCATCACCCGGGCGCTAAACAGCTGGGGCGGCCGCGCCGTGATCGGCAAGGGCTGGGGCGGGCTCAAGGCCGAGATGCTCCCTGACAACGTCTTCGCCATCGATCGCGCTCCGCATGCCCGGCTGTTCGAGCATGTGAAGGCGGTGATCCATCACGGCGGCGCCGGCACGACCCACACCGGCCTCTATGCCGGTCGGCCGACATTCGTGGTGCCGCAATTCTTCGACCAGCCCTATTGGGGCCGGCTCGTCTACGAACTCGGGGCCGGCCCGCCGCCGGTCCGGCTGCGCAAGCTGACGCCCCAGATCCTGGCCTCAGCGCTCGAGGACCTCGATACGATCCCGGCCTTCGCCCGTGCCGCCGAGGCGCTGAGCGAAAAGCTGCGGCTCGAAGACGGCACCAACCTCGCGGTCGACGTCATCGAAGAGACCATCACCTCGCATGGCGGGCGCACGCCGCGCGATTACCACATCCTGGGAGCCGCCTCGTGACCGCCTACGATCCGCAGAACATCTTCGGCAAAATCCTGCGTGGCGAAATCCCGTGCCATCGCGTGTTCGAGGACGACGTCGTGCTGGCCATGATGGACCTCTTCCCGCAGTCGCGCGGCCACACGCTGGTGCTGCCCAAGGCCGCGTCGCGCAATATCCTCGACGCCGACGCGGCGGAACTGGCCAGGGCGTCCGCCTGCCTGCCGCGCCTGGCGCGGGCGGTGAAGACCGCGACCAATGCCGACGGCCTGCGGGTGATGCAGTTCAACGAAGCACCGGCGGGGCAGACGGTGTTCCACCTGCATTTTCACCTGATCCCGATCTATGCCGGCACCGAACTGGGCCGGCACGGCCAGGGCCAGGCGGACGCGGCCGAGCTCGCGGCCCTGGCGAAGACGATCGCCGCCGCCCTCGACTGATGCCATGACGCCGGCCCGCGCGCTTGCCCTTGGCCTGATGCTGACGGCGACCGCCGGCTTTATCGACGGCGTCGGCTTCATCGCGCTGGGCGGTTACTACACCTCGTTCATGAGCGGCAACACCACGCAATTGGGCACCGGGCTATCAGCCGGTGACTTCTCTGCACTGACGCTGCCTGCCGGTCTAATCGTCCTGTTCTTCATCGGCAGCTTCCTCGGCACACTTGTAGGGCAATCGAGCCGCCGCTGGGGCGCCGCCGCCACACTGGCGGTCGTCGTGGCCAGCATCGGCATCGCCCTCGGACTACGGGAGAGCGGACTGGGTGCGGCGCCGTCGATGCTGGCGCTCGCGGCGGCCGCCGGAGCACAGAACGCCGTGATGCAGCCGATCGGCGCCGCCCGGCTGGGCGCCACCTTTGTGACCGGCACGCTGTTTGCGGCTGGCCAGGACCTCGCGCGCGCGACGACAGGGGCTGTCCCACGCTGGCGCTGGACCCAGCATCTGCTGGTGTGGGCCGCGCTCTGCCTCGGCGCCGCGATCGGCGGCTTCGCCTATGGGCACTGGCAGCTCGATGCCCTGTTCGTACCGGCTGCGGTTTATCTCGCCTGCGGCCTGTGGTTCCTTCGGCGCCCGCCGGTCAGGAGCTAGCCGAACGCGTCAGGCGTGCGCCTCCGCTCCATGCGCCTTGGGTTGCATCAGCCGCATCGAAATCCAGATCAGCACGCCACCTATCGCGGCGAAGGCAGCCGACGCGAAATAAGCGTGCACGCCATAGGCCCCGGCGATCCATCCGAACGCCGTTACAGCGATGACAGCCATCGCCTGCTGCAGCACCTGGAAGAAGCTCTGGGCTTCGGCTGCGATATCCTCGCTGGTCCAGTTGGCGATGAAGTGGACGCAGCCCAGGTAGCCGAGCGCGAAAGTCACCGAATGCAGCAGCTGCAGCGCCACCAGAACCGGCACGTCCGGAGCGAAGGCCATGGCCACCCAGCGCAGTGCCGAGACTACCGCGGACAGCAGGATCAGCCGGCGCGCCGGGTAGCGGCCGGCGAACCGCTTGAAGGCGAACATCATGGTCGCCTCGGAGGCGGCGCCCACGCCGATCAGCAGGGCAATGGTCAGGTCGGGGATGCCCTGATCGTGCCAGAGTAGCGCCTGGAAGCCGTTGAGGATCAGATGCGTCGCAAATACCATCGACCAGCCGATCAGCGGCAGCAGAAACCACGGCTTCATCACCTCGCGCAGCCGCGTCGCCCCGGCCCGCGCCGCCAGCGTCAGCTCTTCCTTGGGGGCGCGGAAATTCGGCAGGCCCAGCGCCACGAAGCCGCGAAGCAGGGCGAGCCCGACGAACAGCGGCAGGAACACGCCGCCGCCGAGCAGGGTGACGGCCTGCCCAGTGATCACAATGACCACTAGGTAGCCGACAGTGCCCCAGGCGCGGATGAAGCCGAAATCCGTGCCGTTCCGCTTGGTCATCCTGAGCGTCGCGGCGTCCGCGACCGGTCCGATCGCCGCAATGGGGATCGACGCCAGCGACCAGACGGCGAGAATCGGCAGGAAGCCGTAGGACCAGAACAAGGCGATGGGGATGACGCCGCCCAGCACCGCACCGATGACGATCACCTGCCGCCAGTCCGGGGCGCGGTCGGCGATGCGGCCCACCAGATAGTTGAGCACCAGCATGATGAATACCGGCACGGAATTGATGAGCCCGACCTCGCCGGTGGTCAGTCCCTGGCCGGCGAACCAGATGCCCGCGTAGACGGTGGCGCAGCCCGAGGTCATGTAGGCGGTGAAGTAGTAGGCGGTGGCACGCCCCTCGGGCGACAGCCACCCCTTTTGGTCAGGCATGCAGCAGTCCTTCTTGCCGGCTGTGCGCCGGTCTGAGGATCAGCGACCACCAGGCCGCTCCGGCACAGAGCACCGCCATCGCGCTCGCGACGAAATAGGCGTGCCCGCCAAAGTTCTGCACCAGCCAGCCGAACAGCACCAGTGTCAGCACCGACAATCCCTGCGTCAGCGCCGAAGAAAAGCCTTGCGCTTCCGCCGCAATCTCCTCGGGCGCCCAATTGGCGATGAAATGCATGATGCCGAAATAGCTGAACGGCAGCGTGATGGCATGCAGGGCCTGCAGCACGATCACGACCTCCAGTGGCGGATTGAGCGCCATGACAGCCCAGCGCACGGTACCGACCAGCCCCGCGATGATCAGCATATTGCGGGCACTCAAGCGGGTTCCGACGCGCCGCCAGGCGAACATCATCAACGCTTCGCCTGCCGCGCTGATGGCGATCAGCGGGCCGATCCAGCCCTCGGGCAAGCCGTCGATCTTCCACACCAGCGCACCCATGGCGCCGAGGAAGAAGTGCGTGGACTGGATCAGCGCAAAGGCGACACAGGGCAGCAGGAACCAGGGCTGCATCAGGCTCGACAGCTTCGCCTCGCGCTTGCGGTGGACTGGGACACCGACCGCTGGCGGCGCGCGAAACTGCGGCAGCTGCAGCGAGAGCCCGGCCCGCAACAGCGACAGCGCGACGAACAGCGGCACGAACGCCGCCGGCCCCAGCCAGCCGATGAGGATGCCCGTCAACGCTGCGGTGAGCGTATAGCCCACCGTGCCCCAGGCCCGGATGAAACCGAAATCGGTGCCCCGCCGCTGCGTCATCCTCAGCGTTGCCGCGTCGATCACCGGAACCAGGGCGCCCGATGGCAGCGTGGCCGCGGCAAAGACCAGCATCAGGCCCCAGAACTGGTTGACGAAGAAGAATCCGATCGGCACGACGCCGGCGATCAGCGACAAGATGATGATCGCCACGCGCCAGTCGCTGGCCCGGTCCGCCAGCCGCCCGATCAGCATGTTCACGCCCAGCATCAGCAGCACCGGCAGCGCGTTGACCACGCCGATCTGCTCTGCGCTCAGCCCCTTCCCGCTCATCCAGATGGCGAAATACGCCGAGCCGGCACCGGTACTCGCAAAGACCGTGAAATGAAAAAGCGAAGCGCGCAGCTCAGGCGTGACAACGCCATCCGCGCGAGCAGGCAAAGTCATAAAACAAGGGCTCCCGGGCGAATAAGTCGCCCCCTCGCCCGTAGAATGACCGGAACCCAGCCGGAACACAACTATGTTGTCGGAGAACGTCCGGCGAATTGATCGCCGAACTACAGAGCCGGCCCGTCGATGTCTGGTATTACTTTTGCGCGGCGCAGGCGCAGGCCACGGCGCGGCGCCTTGGGCTTCACCGGCACCTGCGCATCCCATTTGATCAGCTCGAACTGACCCTGGGCCGTCTCGGCCACGGCCGTGCAGCTCTCCACCCAGTCGCCGGTGTTGATGTAGTGGATGCCGAGCCGGTCATGCATGTCGGCAAAATGGATGTGGCCGCAGATGACGCCATCGACGCCCGTATCACGCGCCTCAAGCGTCAGCGCTTCCTCGAAGCGGCCAATGACGCTGACGGCATTCTTGACCTTGTGCTTGGCCCAGGCGCTCAGCGACCAGTATGGCCGGTGCAGGCGCCGCCGGATCCAGTTGATGCCGATATTGAGCCGCAGCGCCATGCGGTAGGCCCAATCGCCTACATGGGCCAGCCACTTGGCGTGTGCCACGACGATGTCGAACTGGTCGCCATGCATGACCAGATAGGTCCGGCCCAGCGCCGTGGTATGCACGGTGCGATCGACGAACTCGACCTCGCCGAAATAGGTGCCGAGGTATTCGCGCAGGAATTCGTCGTGATTACCCGGCAGCACTATCATCCGGGTGCCGCGGGCCGCCTTGGCCAGCAACTCCTCGACAAACTCGTTGTAGACGGGCGGCCAGTACCAGCTCTTGGCCAGGCGCCAGCCATCGAGGATGTCGCCGATCAGGTAGATGGCGTCGGCCTCGTGATGACGCAGGAAATCGACGCATTGCGCGATGCGCGTCGGCCGCATGCCCAGATGCACGTCGGACATGAATAGCGCCCGCACATGGCGGACATCTACGCTGTCGTCGGACTCAGGCATCGGCTCTCCTGCCACGCGGGAGCGCAGAACATAGTGCGTTTGCCGGCCGGATCAAACAGCGCGCTCAGCTGGTGGGATAGCCGAAGAATTCAGCCCATTTGCGCACCAGCGACGCCGGCTTGCCCTCGAACAGGAAGCCGTAATTCCGCCACGACGTCTGCACGCCCACCGACAAGCCGCGCCGAATCTTCTGGTAGCTCGGGGTCAGCGGCGCTCGCTCGTCCGCGCTCTGGGCGAAGGCATTGACGCCTTCGCTCCAATCGACCCCGACAAAGCCCAGCACCCGGCTCATGGTCGCCTCGAAATCGCCGACGAGATCGTCGTACTTGACGTAGGCCACCCGCGGGTCGTCCAGCCCGTGTACGGCGAACCATTGCGACATGACGAAATCGTACATTTCGAGCGCCATGCCGAAGTCCCGGAAGGCCTCCATTGCCGGATTGGCCCCGAAGCGCTGGCGGAAGCAACTCAGCACCACGTCGAAGGGGTGCCGGATGGCGAACAGATAACGCTGCTGCGGCAGCAGTTTCTCCAGCAGCGCGGCCTGGATGGAACGCATCGGATACTTGTCGACGACCAGCCGGGCGTCGGGCTTGCGGCGCAGCCGCGCTACCTCGTCGTAGTAGCGCTGGCGGACCCTGCCGAAGAACTCGATCGGCTCGACCTTGCCAGCTTCGCCGGAGCGATAGCTGCGCTCCAGATAGCCCATCGCCGCGTCCCAGGTGGGCGGCTCCTCGAACGCCTCGACGTCCTCGTGCGCGCCCAAAGCCAGCTCGAGCAGCGTGGTGCCCGAACGAGCGAAGCCGACAAGCATCACGACATCATCGCGGACGAGCGGCGGCAGCGACGGCACCTGGATGGCGCCGAGCCGCGTCGCAGTGGCGATCGCCTGCCGCGGATCTATAGACGGAGTGACCTCGAGCCGGTTCATCTCGGCGAAGGCCGCATGGGCAGCTCGGTAGTTGCCGAGCTTGTCCTGCGCCTCGCCGATCAGCTGCTGGGCGTAGGCGCGAACCGCCTTCATGCCCTCCGGCGGCCTGAGCGCCTGCAGTGAACGCAGCGATTTGTCGGTCTCGCCTTTGGCAAGCTCTGCCACCGCGACATAGACACCCCGCGCAAAGCTCTGCAGCCCGGCGCCGGCCAGGATCGCGGCCAGCGTTTCAACTGCCTCGAACTGGTTGCCGAGCGCGAGCGCCCGGAACAGCCGGAACTGCGCGCCCTGATCCAGCGGCGCGATCGCCACGGCCCGCACATACCAGGGCACGCTTTCCCGCCAGCCCCCGGCATGCTCGCCGTGCCGGGCAACCCGCACGAGGTCGGACAATTCGCCGCTGTGGAAATAGAGCCGCAGCCCCGCCTGCTGTGCGGCGTCGTAGTCGCCGCTCAGCTCCGCGCGCATCGACGCCGTCAGGGTGCCATCCATCTCCTCGGCCGGTGTCGCCGCGACCGCTTCGGCCAGGTCGAACGCCGATTGCTCCGTGAAGAACTCGAAGGCTCGCCGCTTGATGGACGAGTGCCGGCAGAAGTCCGGCACGCTGGCATAGCGGGAGGCGTGCAGCGTTCGCGTCGCGAGCAGCTGGTACATCGCGCCGAAACGAACCGTTTCGTCGTCCACCCCCAGCAAGGCGCCGTAATAGTCGGCGGCCCCCTTGCGCAGCAGCGCCAGCGAGGCAAGCAGTGAGAAGTCAGGCAGAGCCGGCGAAGGCGTCATCGAGGGTTCCGTATCGAACGCGCAACCCTAGCGAATGCGGCCTTTGATGGCCACGATGCGGGCGTAGCTTGCCTCGATTTTCGCCTTGAATGCCGGGTCGGCTTCGCCTTCCGCCACGAGGATCGCCCGCACCTTGTCGGCGAGATCGGGGGAATAGGCCGCGGTGTTGGAGAACAACAGCACATCGACGCCGGCGTTCACGGCTCTCACCACCGTGTCGTGCAGGTCGAACTGCTTGCGGATGGCACCCATCTCGAGATCGTCGCTGATCACCACGCCGGCAAATTTCAGCTGGCCGCGCAGCACGCCCTCGATCCAGTCGGGAGACAGCGAGGCCGGCAGCTTCACGTCGCCGGGGCCGGCGTAGTCCTTGTGGTAGAGGTGGCCGACCATGACGAAATCGTCGTAGCCGTCGGCGAACAGGGCCTGATAGGGCGTGAGTTCGGTCGGGCTCCAGGTCTTGGAGATATCGACGAACCCCGCATGGCTGTCGGCGGTGCTCGAGCCGTGGCCGGGGAAGTGCTTGAGCGCCGTCAGCAACCCGGCATCGTGATGGGCTTCGATAAAGGCCTCGTCATAGGCCGCGACGGTATCGCCGTTCTTGCTGAACGAGCGGCCGAACTTGGCGATGACCTGATTGTTGGGGTTGACGTTGAGGTCGGCGACCGGGCCGAAATTCACCGTGAAGCCTTCGCTCGCGATGCCCTTAGCCATGCCTGCATAGGCGGCCTCGGCCTGTGCCGGCGTATCGTCCGCGGCGATCGTCTGCGCAGTTGGCAGCTCCTTGAAGCCCACATCCGAAGTGAGCCGCTCCACCGCCCCGCCCTCCTGGTCGAGGGTGATGAAGGGCGGCAGGTTCGGCGAAGCGGCACGAAACGCCGCGTTCATTGCCTTCACGGCGGCGAGGCTCTTGACGTTGGGCTTGAGGTACATCACCCCGCCCAGATCGCCCGCCGCGATCTCGGCGGCGACCGCCTTGACGGAAGCATCGCTCGCGTCGTCGCCGTGGAAGCCCACGATGATCATCTGCCCAGCCATCTGGTCGAGCGACTGCGCCATCACCGGCGTTGCGGAAAACAGCGCAAGCAGCGCCAGGCTCAGAAGTCGGGTCACACGGCACCTCGGCAGAATCGGGCCTGATGCTTGTCACGGCATTGCGGCGGAAACTCAACTGCCCTATAGACGCGCTCCCTTTTGAACCCCGAGCCCGCCATGACCCAGCCCCTGCGCCATTGCGGCCTGGACTTCGGCACGTCCAACTCGACCCTCGCCATCGCCGCCGGCAACGAGCCGCCGCGCATGGTGCCGCTCGAAGACGGCCGCCCGACCATCCCGTCCACCATCTTCTTCGATTTCGAGACCGACCGGACGCTCTACGGCCGCGCCGCACTTGGCCAATATGTGGCCGGCACTGACGGGCGAATGATGCGATCGCTCAAATCGATCCTCGGCTCCTCACTGGCCGAAGAGAAGGTCCGCTTCAAGAAGCGCATCGTCTCGTATCTCCAGATCATCGGCAGCTTTGTAGGTGAACTGAAGCGGCGCGCCGACGCCGACGCCGGCTACGCCCTCGACAGCGTCGTGCTCGGCCGGCCAGTCCATTACGTCGACGACGATCCCGTCGCCGACCGCAAGGCGCAGCAGCAGATGGAAACGACCGTTCGCGCGCACGGCTTCAAGCACATCCTCTTCCAGTACGAGCCGATCGCCGCCGCGCTCGACTACGAGCAGCAGGTGACGCGCGAGGAGCTTGGGCTGATCGTCGATCTGGGCGGCGGTACCTCGGACTTCTCGGTGGTGCGCGTCTCGCCCGAGCGCTCGCGCGCGGCCGATCGGCAGGCCGATATTCTGGCGACGGCGGGCGTGCATGTGGGCGGCACCGATTTCGACCGGCTCCTCTCACTGCGCAAAGCCATGCCGGCGCTCGGCTACCAGACCCCCACCGCCGACGGCAAACGGCCCCTGCCCTCCGGCCCTTATGTCGATCTCGCCACGTGGCACCGCATCAACCGGCTCTACGATCCCGCGGTGCTGCGCGAGCTGCGTCAGACCGAGCGGGAAGCTCGCCAGCCGGAACTGGTCGCCGACATGATCTCGATCGTCACGCACCGCGAGGGTCATCTGCTCGCCGGCGCGGTGGAGGATGCCAAGATCGCGCTGACGGCGTCGGAGCGGACGCAACTCGACTTCGCAGGCGAAGAGGTGTCGCTGACCCCCTCGATCACGCGGGCCGAACTGGCCCTGGCGCTCTCGGGCGGCGTCGACCGGATCGAGGACAAGCTGCGCGAGGCGGTCGCCGTTGCCGGTCTCAAGGCCGCCGATATCGACACGCTGATCCTCACCGGAGGCTCGACGCAGATCCCGGCGATCATGCAGCGGCTGCGCGCCAACTTCCCCGACGCGAACTTCGTCGAAACCGATGCGTTCGGCAGCGTCGGGTTGGGGCTCGCGCTCGATGCGAAACGGAAACTTGGCTAGAACGCCATTATACGGCCAGCTTGTCCGCCTGCGGTCCGACCAACATCTCGCGCATCTCGGCCGCCGTCTTGGGCCGGCCGAAGTGGTAGCCCTGCCCGACCTTGCAGCCCATCATCTTGAGCATCCAGGCCTGGTCGGCAGTCTCGATCCCTTCGGCGATGACGATCTTGTCGAGCGCCTCGCTCAGCATCATCACCGCGCGGATGATGACGCCCGCCTGCTGGTCGCCGGGCAGGCGCTTCACGAAGCTCTGGTCGATCTTGATCTTGTCGACCGGCAGGCGCCCCAGATAGCCGAGTGAGGAATAGCCGGTACCGAAGTCGTCCAGCGCGATGCCCACCCCGAGGCTGCGCAGGTTCTGCAGCGCCTCGATCACTGGGCGGGCATTGGACACGAAGATGCCTTCGGTGATCTCCACGTCCAGCCGGTGCGCCGGAAAGCCGGTGCGCGCCAGCGTCTCGCGGATTTCGCCCACCACGTCGACCAGCTCGAACTGAATCGGCGAGACGTTGACCGACAGCCGCAGATGTCCGGGCCAGGTCGCGACCTCGCGGCACGCTTGCTCGAGAATCCAGCGGCCGAGCTCGACGATCTTGCCCGTCTCCTCGGCGACCGGAATGAAGCGGTCCGGCGAGACCGCGCCGAGCTCGGGGTGCACCCAACGCATCAGCGCTTCGACACCGATGGTGGCGCCGTCCTCGAGCGCTGCCTGCGGCTGAAACATCAGCGAAATCTCGCCGCGCTCCATCGCCTGCTGCATCGCCGTCTCGAGCTGCTGGCGCGCCCGCAGGCTTTCATCCATCTCGGGCGAGAAGGCGGCATAGCCGTTGCCGGCCGCGTCGCGGGCGATGCTGAGCGCCATGTCGGCGTGGCTCAGAAGCTGGTCGGGGTCATAGCCGGAAACATCGGAATGGCTGAGGCCGGCATCGGCGCCCACGATGGCGCGGTGCGGCCCGAGCTGATACGGCGCCACCAGGCGGTCCTGGATCAGCTCGCAGAACTGCCGTGCCTCGTCGGGCGTAAGCCCCGGGTGCGCCACTGCAAAGCCATGTCCGCCCAGTCGGGCGACCATTGCGGCGCCCGTAGCACGCAGGCGGCTCACCACCTGCTTGAGCAGCATGTCGCCATGGGCATGGCCCAGTGCATCGTTGACCTGCTTGAACCGCGCCAGGTCGATAGCAAAGACCGCAATCCCTTCGGCACGGCCGCGCTCGGTCTCGAACCGCTCGTTGATGGCATTGCACAGCCGGGTGCGCGACAACGCTCCGGTCAGCGGATCGTGGGTGGCGAGGAACGACAACCTTTCCTCGGCGCGCCGGCGCTCCGTCACGTCCCAGAAATTGAGGCACGCGACCCGCCTGTCACCGACCGTGCTGACGGTGGCGGCATATTGCACGACCAGTCGATCGTCGGCGTCGGCGCCGCCGTGCTTGAGCACCGCGAGCGCCAGTTCGCCCTGTGGGATACCGCCGGCCAGTACCTGCTCGACAGCCACCCGCATCTCGATCGGCAGAACACTCTTGGCCGCCAGCCCATCGACCGGCTTGCCACCATGCAGCAGCTGGCAGGCAACGTGGCTCGCAGCGACGATCATGCCGGTGGGGTCGACCACCAGCAGGCCGGAATAATTGTCGGCCACGACCTGCGCGAGCGCGCTGTCGCCACCGCGCCACGCCAGCCACCCAGCGCGAAGCGCCGATGTCAGAGAATTGACGCCCATCCAGCTGCCGCCAATACCGAACCCGCGGCAAATATGCGGCCGCGGGCTGCTAGGAATGATTAACAGCGGGCCCGGAAACTACTTGTTCTGCCGGTTCTCGATCAGATCCTGCACCACCGTCGGATCTGCCAGCGTGGTGGTATCGCCCAATGCGCCGTAGTCGTTCTCGGCGATCTTGCGCAGGATACGCCGCATGATCTTGCCCGAGCGCGTCTTGGGCAGGCCGGGAGCAAACTGGATCAGATCCGGTACCGCATGGGCGCCGATCTCTTTGCGGACCCACTGCCTCAGCTCGGCCTTTAGAGCATCGTCACCCTTCTCGCCGGCCATAAGCGTTACATAACAATACAGCGCCTGACCCTTGATATCGTGGGGATATCCGACCACGGCCGCTTCAGCGACCTTGGGATGCGCCACCAGCGCGCTCTCGACTTCCGCCGTGCCGATGCGGTGACCGGAGACATTGAGCACGTCGTCGACACGGCCGGTGATCCAGTAATAGCCGTCCTCGTCGCGGCGGCAGCCATCGCCGGTGAAGTAATAGCCCTTGTATTGGGTGAAGTAGGTCTGCACGAACCGGTCGTGGTCGCCATAGACGGTGCGCATCTGCCCCGGCCATGAATCGGCGATCGCCAGCACGCCCTCCGCCTTGGTCTGCTCCTGCACTCGCCCCTCGGGCGACAGGACGACCGGCCGCACGCCGAAGAACGGGACCGTCGCCGAGCCCGGCTTGGTCGGGATGGCGCCGGGGAACGGCGCGATCATGTGCCCGCCCGTCTCGGTCTGCCACCAGGCATCGACGATGGTGCAGCGACCCTTGCCGACATGGTTGTAGTACCAGAGCCAGGCTTCCGGATTGATCGGCTCGCCCACCGAGCCGAGCGTGCGCAGGGTCGGCATGTCGTATTTGTCCGGGAAAGCAGTGCCGGCGCCCATCAGCGCGCGGATCGCGGTGGGCGCGGTGTGGAAGATGTTGACCTTGTGCTTTTCCACCACCTGCCAGCAGCGGCCGGCGTCCGGATAGCTGGGCACACCCTCGAACATCAGCGTCGTCGCCCCGTTCGCGAGCGGGCCGTAGACGATGTAGGTGTGGCCGGTCACCCAGCCGACATCGGCCGTACACCAGAAGATGTCGCCGTCGCGGTAGTCGAAGCTGCGCTCATGCGTCATCGAGCCCCAGACAAGATAGCCGCCCGTCGTATGCAGCACGCCCTTGGGCTTGCCGGTGGAGCCTGACGTATAGAGGATGAACAGCGGATCCTCGGCGTTCATCGGCTCCGGCTCGCAATCGGCCGAAACCTCTTCGGCCTCGTCGTGGTACCAGACGTCGCGCCCGGTGGTCATCGGCACCTCATTGCCGGTGACCTTCACCACGATCACACGCTTGACGCCCGGTGCCTTCTCCAATGCCTCATCGACGTTCTTCTTGAGGGGGATCAGCTTGCCGCCGCGGCGGCCCTCATCCGCTGTCAGGATGATTTTGCTGTCACAATCGTTGACGCGGCCGGCGATCGAATCGGGCGAAAAGCCGCCGAAGATCACCGAATGGATGGCGCCGATGCGCGTACAGGCGAGCATGGCCACCGCCGTGTCCGGCACCATCGGCATGTAGATGGTGACGCGGTCGCCCTTCTTGACGCCCTGCGCCTTCAGCACGTTGGCGAAGCGGCATACCCGCTCGTGCAACTCGCGATAGGTGACCTTGCCGTCGGTCCCCGGAATATCGCCTTCCCAGATGATTGCCGTCTGGTCGCCGCGCCTCTCCAGATGCCGGTCGAGGCAGTTGTAGGAGACGTTGAGCACGCCGTCCTCGAACCATTTGATCGAGATATTGGGGTACTCGTAGGTGGTGTTCTTGATCTTGGTCGGGAATTGGAACCAGTCGAGCCGCTTGGCCTGCTCGGCCCAGAAGGCATCGGGGTCGGCAAGCGACGCCGCGTACATCTCGTTGTACTGCGCCTTGGTGGTCAGCGTCCGCGCCTTGGCCGCCTCGCTCACCGGAAATACGAGATTGTCGCTCATTGGCTCCTCCCAGAACTCTTTGTAACCGCTTCTAGCCACTGCGTTCCCGAGCGGCAAGAAGACCAGTTTTCGCACCCCCGTTAACCCCACGAGCGCTCAGTTCTGGGGCTGGCCGGACAGGGGGAGTATCCTTGCGGCGCAATTCTGAAGCGAGCTTGACCGATGGCTGACCTGACGCTGACTTCGACCGCTCCGGCCGCTACCGAAAGCCGGGCGACACCGCGTTTTGCCGCCCGCGCCGCAACGGCCGACGATCTCGATCTCATCCATCACGAACTGATGGCGGTGATCGACGAGAGCCCGCATTACAACGCCGAATTCAAGGCGCACGAGAAGGGCCGGCTCACCAAATCCTACCTGCACATGCTGCAGCGCCAGGATCCATGGCACGTGATGGCGCTGCTGTCCGAAGGCAAGGTCGGCGGTGCGCTGATCTCGGGGCCGGAATTCGGCGCCATCTTCCGCTACTGGAGCTGGATTTTCCCGGCCTTCCGCCAGACCCGCCTGGGCATGCATGGTATGCGCGCGTTCGACGAGCATTTCGACAACGGCCGGTTCCACAAGGCCTACACCTTTGTGCGACCTGAGAACGAAGTCGCGCTGGCCCTGCTCCGGCGCTACGGCTACGCCGAGACCGCGGTCCTCAGGAACCACATCTTCGGCCAGGATTACTGTCTGATGGAAAAGCCCTACACCAAGCTGACCGACGGCTACGATCACGGCGTGGGCACGGGGCGGCTGGGCCGTGTGGTGCAGGCAGTCAACGGCCTGATCGGCCGATAGGATGTAACGGGCCCCGTCCCCGTCGGGAGAGAGGGACGGAGCCCGTCACTCGCGGCTCACGCGTGCGTCTCACGCAGGATGCCGGTTTCGAAAATCCCCAGCAGGCTGGCGCCGACTCGGCCCAATACGGTGGCAAGCAGCGAACGCGGCTTGGGACGGCGCACGATCCGCGCTTCGTCCGCCTCGCATCCGAGGCGCAGCTGCTCGCGCATCTGAACGCCGATCATCCGGGCGCCGGGATACATCATCGTGTATTCCATCATTGCCTCCCTTACGCCCGGACCATGTGCAGCGCAGCCGCGCCACGGCCGGCCTTGATCTTGTCGATGGTCTGGATGAAGGAAGCGCGGACGCGCTCGATGCGCTCGGCAACGCTGACGGTCGCCACCGGATACGCTTCCCACTCGCGGCGGTACTGCTCGCGCATCCGCAGTTCGATCAGTTCGCCCATGGAATTCAGGATGGTGAGGTTCATCGGTTCCTCCTTCACGCCTGAGCCGAACGGAGCGACGAGCCGCCGCCCAGCTTGACGTTGCGGACCGCCTGCAACACGGCGCCCGCGAGGTCGGCGAGCTTCTCGATGACGGCAAACGCCTGGGCCGAGCTGTCTTCGTTGTAGATCGGGGTCTGCTTCGCGCTGGTGATGATGAGGGCGCTGAACATTTGGGTCTCCTGACTGGGATTGTGTGGGATGGGATCAGGCGTGAGCGGCACGCAGGGCCGCGGGAGCGGCCGGCAGGCGGATCGCCCGGACCAGCGCACCGGCGAGCGCCGCGAGATTTTCGATGATCGCGAACGAGGCAGCCGACTCGGCGGCGTTGAACGAGATGCCCTGGTTCTTGCTGGTGATCGTCAGAGTGGTCATTTCGGTCTCCTGTTGCTTGGCGCTTCGTTGCGCCGGTGAGGAGACCATCGCTCAAGGGACCGTTTAGGGTCCTGTAGCGGGCGGCTAAATGTTCCTAAATGATATTAAACCGCCCAAAACCGGCGGGGCTATTCCGGCATCCCGGCCAGCCGCAGGCCCGCCGCGACCGGCTCCATGCGGATGGCGTGGATCGGGTTGGCGGTGCGCATCGTGCGCGACAGCCGCACGCCGGGCGCCAGCTTCTCGACAGCGGCCAGAGCGCGCCTCGCCGCATCGAGATCGCCCAGATGGGCGTAGGCCGCGATCAGCATCCAGTGCGCCGGGTTGAAGTTCGGATGGCTGCTGATGGCCCGGTGGGCATAGTCGGCGGCCTTGGCGTAATTGCCGCGTATCAGCTCGATATGGGCAAGCCCGGTCATCGAGATATCGCCCTCAGCCCGCTGGTTGAGCTGCATGGACCGCAGAAACTGCCGCTCCGCCAGATCCACGTCGCCGCCGAGAATGTTGATGATGCCGGCGATGTGGCAAACCATCGGGTCGTTGGGATTGAGCGCCACCGCCCGCTCCGCTGTCGCCACGGCCCGCTCGTAGCGGCCGCCCAGTTGCATCATGACGAGCGCCGCCCGAGCCAGCACCTGCGCATCGTCGCTGACCCGGTCGAGGGCCCGCTCGACGAGCGCCAGCGCGTAGTCGCGGTCATCTTCGCGATAGAGCTCCCAGCCCTGGCTGATCCGCTGCTCGCGCGCCGCAGCCGCCAGCACCATCGTCGGCGCATGCGTCGGGTCGAGCTCGAGCGCCCGATCGAGCAGCTGCAATGATTGCAGGTTCTGCTCCGGCCGCCAGTTTTCCGAAATGCTCAATGCCTGCAGGTACAGATCGTGCGCCGACGGATTGCCCGGACGCAGCCGCCGCGCCCGCTCGACTTCCGCCTCGATAATGCGCGGCTCGATCACCGCCGCCACATTGCCGGTGATGGCGTCCTGCATATCGAACACGTCAGCCAGCGGGCCATCGAACTTGTGCGCCCACAGATGGGCTCCGGTTTCGCCATCAACCAACTGCGCCGTCACCCGCAGCCGCTCACTGGCCCGCCGGACGCTGCCCTCGAGGATGTAGCGCACGCCCAGCTCGCGCGCCGCCTCGCGTACATCGACGGTGCGGCCCTTGAACACGAAGCTCGAATTGCGCGCCAGCACCGTGAACGAGCGGAAGCGGCTGAGCGCGGTAATGACGTCCTCGACGACGCCGTCCGCGAAATAGTCCTGCTCAGGATCACCGCTCATGTTCTGGAACGGCAATACGGCGATCGAGGGCAGCCGAGTTTCCTCCGCTGTCTCGCGCACCGGCTCGCCGCGCAGCAGTCGGTAGCCGACACGGGGCACGGTGACGACCCACTCCTGGCCATCGTCACGCGTCCCGAGCGCCTTGCGGAGCGCCGCGATCTGCACCGTGATGTTGCCTTCCTCCACGATGGCTCCGGGCCAGCCCGCCTCCATCAATGCCGCCTTGCCAACGGGACCGTCGGCATCGGCGAGGGCCGCCAGCAAGGCAAGGCCGCGGGCGCCGACCGCGACCGGCTTGCCGTCGCGCATGAGCCCACTCTCAGTCAGCCGGTACGGTCCGAAATCCGTCATCACGCCCCTTCAGGCAGGCCGGCCTGCCGCATGGCGTCGATGACCATCTTGTCGCGCTCGAGATTTTCTGTCCGGGCGACGCCTGCGAGGCTCTTGATGGTCAATCCCGGCACAAGCTCGAGCAGTTCCTCGAGCATGGCACGGGCCATCTTGAGGTTGCCCAGTTGCGCATAGGATCCCACCAGCGTCCAATAGCTCGGGATATAGCGCCTATTGAGGGCCCGCGCCCGCATACCCCACGCGACCGCCTCCTCGTATCGTCCCATGGCCATATAGACGGCCCCGACACCGGCCACGCCCTCGGCGGAGCCGGGAGTGATTTCGACGGCGCGCTGCAGCAGCGTCAGGGCACGATTGAGGTCGCCGCCGAGCAGTTCGGCGATGCCGGAGTTGATCAATGCCACCACGTCGTTGGGGTTGCTCTCGACCGCCCGGCGCGCCAACAGCACGCCGCGCTCGAAATCGCCGCTCATGACCTCGATCGCGAGACCACAACGGGCGAGCACAGTGGCGTCGTCGGGCGCCAGCGCGACCGCCTGGTGCGCGAGCCGCACGCCGCGCTCAACATCGTCAGACGCGAAGGCGGGCCAGCTCATGCTGGTCCGGTGCTCCAGCGCCCAGACGAGGTAGCAGAGGTAGAGCCCGTTCTTGGGCTCGATCTCGACCGCCCGCTCGAGCAGCCCAATGGCTTCACCGTTCTCGTCGGGGGTGAACATGTAGAGCTTGGCCACACCTTGCAGGAACAGGTCGTAGGCCGCGACGCTCCCCGGCCGCTCGCGCCGCGAGTGGTCGAGCTCGGCGCGCTGGATGTGCGGCTCGACGACGCCGGCGACGGCGGTGGTTATGCGGTCCTGGAATTCGAACACGTCGGCGAACACGCCCTCGAAGGTCTGCGCCCACAGGCTCGCGCCGTCGCCGCCATCGACCAGTTGCGCCACCAGCCGCAGCCTGTCCCCGCCGCGCCGTACGCTGCCCTGCAGCAGATAGCGCACTCCCATCTCAGTCGCGATCTGCCGCGCATCGGCCTGCCGGCCCTTGAAGGCAAAGGACGAGCTGCGCGCAATCACCGCAAACGATTTGAACCGGCTGAACGCGGTGATCAGCTCGTCTACCAGCCCATCGGCGAAATAGTCCTGCTCCGGATCGCCGCTCAGGTTCTGGAACGGTAGTACAGCCAGCTTGGGCAGGCCAGGCGTTGCCGCCGCGGCGACCGGCGGCGCGGCTTCCCCCCGAAGCAGCCGATAGCCGACACGGGGCACGGTGACGATCCACTCCTGGCCGTCCTCGCGCGTCCCCAGCGCCTTGCGGAGCGCCGCGACCTGGACGGTGAGATTGCCTTCCTCGACGGCGAGGCCCGGCCAGCCCGCTTCCAGCAGCGCCGCCTTGCCCACCGGACCATCGACCTCGGCCAGCGCCCGCAATAGCGCCAGCCCGCGGACGCCGAGCGGAACCGGCTTGTCGTCGCGCGCCAGACCACTGTCACCTAGGTTGAAGGGGCCGAAGCTCGGCATCTAGCTCTCCCGCAGCCCGGCAGCCTCGAGGCCCTTGAAGAACACCTCAACGCGCGCCGGATCGGCCGAATACTGGCCGGCGCGAACGCGCGCTACCGTCGCGTTGGGATGCAGGGCCAGATAAGCCGCGAGCCACCGCCGCGCCTCGTCCATCTGATTGAGGCCGACATGTGCCGCGATCAGTATCCAGAATGCCGGCTCGTATCCGCCGACGAGCGCCAGGGCGCGTTCGGCCGGCTGGATCGCGGCCCCGTACTCGCCAAGAGCCAGCCGGGCATGGCCCAGCGCTCCCAATACCGCGGCGAGGCTGGGCTCGTTGGCCGCAACGCTGATGAACGCCTCGGCATGCTCGATCGCCACCTGCAGATCGCCGGCATGGATCTCGACGATTGACGCGTTGTAACGAACTTCCAGATTGTTGGGATTTG
Source organism: Pseudomonadota bacterium (assembly GCA_048498015.1). GTDB lineage: Bacteria > Pseudomonadota > Alphaproteobacteria > Rhizobiales > Devosiaceae > Devosia_A. The sequence goes on along the minus strand of JBEHYU010000001.1, from coordinate 154,749 downwards.
CTTCTACCGCCGCCCGCAAGTGATGCAGCCCCAGCGCGTAGTCCCGTGCAACCTGCACCAGCACGTCGGCATGTCGCACGAGGATTTCCGGATCGCCCTGCCCATAGCGCACCGCCTTGCGGCTGAGCTCGAGGCACAGCGCACGATCATCCGTGGTGAGTTGCGGCCACCCGAACAGGAGAACGATCTGCAGCGCATGCGCGGCAGTATTCAACGCCAGGGCGTAGGTTGGATCTATCGCGATCGCACGGCTCGCCAGGCGATACGCTTCCGCGACCAAAGCGGGATCGAAGAGGTAGAGCATCGGTCGGGCGCGCAACACGAGATCGTAGGCATCGAGACTCTCGGGGCGCTTGCGCCGTGACCTTTCGAGCTCGGCATCACGAATCTGGGGCGCGACGATTCGCGCGACGCGTTCGGTGATGCGATCCTGGAGGTCGAAGACGTCCCCGACGAGACCATCGAAGGTCCGCCCCCACAGATGCTCGCCAGTCGCGCCTTCGGCGAGGTGAACAGTGATCCGCAGGCGGTCGCCGGCACGCCGGACGCCGCCTTCGAGCAGGTAGCGCACGCCGAGCTCGCGGGCGATCTCACGAAGGTCCCCGCTCCCTCCCCGATAGTGGAACGAAGATCGGCGCGAGACGACAGCGAGGCTGCGGAAGCGGCTGAGCGCGGTGATCAGATCCTCGACCAGGCCGTCGGCAAAATAGACCTGGCTCGGATCGCCGCTCAAATTGTCGAAGGGCAGCACGGCGAGCGCCGGCCGGCGGACTTCCTCCGATGGCGCTACACGCTCCGCCGGCGACCCTGCCAGCCGGTAGCCCACCCGCGGCACGGTAACGATCCACTCCTGGCCGTCCTCTCGCGTCCCGAGCGCCTTGCGCAGCGCGGCGATCTGCACGGTGAGATTGCCTTCCTCGACAGCGAGGCCCGGCCAGCCCGCTTCCATCAAAGCCGCCTTGTCTAGCGGTCCATCCGCCCCCGCCAGTGCCGCCAGCAGCGCCAGGCCGCGCTGGCCGATGGCAACCGCCCTGCCCTCGCGCATCAGTCCGGCGGCGCCCAGCGTGAACGGCCCGAACTCAGCCATCGCCGCCCTCCGGCAGCCCGGCGAGCCGCAGGCCGTCGAGGACCACCTCGATGCGGCCGGGTATCCTCGCCGGCTGCCCCGACCGGATGGTGGCGACCGTGGTCCCCGGAGCATTTTCCAGCAGCAGCGTCAGGTATTGCCGCGCCAGTTCCATGCGGCCGAGCTTGGCGTTGCCCGCCACCAGCATCCAGTGCGTCGCGGTATGCAGGTGATTGACCGCGAAGGAGCGCTCGGCCCATTTCAGCGCCTCCTCGTAATTCCCCATCGCCATGTGGACATGCGACACGCCTGTCAGCGAGTGCGCGATGTTCAGGTCGTTGGGGGACAGTTCTGCGACACGGCTGAAATAATGCAGCGCCCGCTCGAGGTCGCCGCAATGGATGTGCCAGATGCCGGCCCAGGTCAGCACCGCGAACGAATTGGGGTTCGCCTCGAGCGCGCGGGCGATCATGATCTCGGCAAGATCGTATTCCTGCGAGCCGTGGATCAGGATCATCGTCGCCCGGACGAGCACGTCGCCATCGAGCGGCGACGCCTCCACCGCGCGGTGCGCCAAGTCGACCTGGCGCCGGGGGTCGGCGTCGATCCCCTGCCAGCCCATGGCGCGCGCGAACGCCATCGTCCAGGCATAGTAGATGAGGTAGGTGCCATTCTCGGGCTCCATCGCGACGGCGCGGCCGAACAGCGCGTAAGCCGTCGCGTTGTCCTCCTGCGTCGCGCTGTTCAGCGCGTAGAGGCCGCGCAGATAGAGGTCGTAGGCGGCGGCGCTGCCCGGCCGCTCGCGGCGCGAGCGCAGGATCTCGGCGCGCCGGATTTCCGGCTCCAGCACCCCGGCGACACCCTCGACGATTGCGTCCTGCACGGCGAGGATATCCTCGACCTTGCCCTCGTAGCGCTTGGACCACAATTGCGTGCCGGCCTCGCCATCGACGAGCTGCGCGCTGACCCTGAAGCTCGCGCCGGCGCGTCGCACGGTGCCCTCGACGACATAGCGCACGCCCAGCTCCTTCGCCGCGACGCGCACGTCCACGGGACGATCCTTGTAGGCAAAGCTCGAATTGCGCGACACGACGGCAAACGAGCGAAACCGGCTCAGCGTGATGATGATCTCATCGACCACCCCATCGGCGAAATATTGCTGCTCGGGATCGCCGCCGATGTTCTGGAAGGGCAATACCGCAAGCAGCGGCAGCGCTGCGGTCGGCGCCGCCGGCACGGCCGCAGTCGCCGGCCCGCGCACGAGGCGGTAACCGACGCGCGGCACGGTGACGATCCAGTCCTGGCCATCGTCGCGCGTCCCCAGCGCCTTGCGCAACGCGGCAATCTGCACCGTCAGATTGCCCTCCTCGACCGCGGTGCCGGGCCAGCCCGCGTCCATCAGCGCCGCCTTGCCGACGGGGCCATCGGCCCCTGCCAGGGCCGCAAGCAGCGCAAATCCCCGCTGCCCGATGGCAACAGGTTTGCCGCCCTGCGACAACGTTGTGTTGCCCAGGTCAAGTAAGAACGGGCCGAATGACAGGTCCGCGGCGCCCATGGCGCAGACTTATAGCCGATTGATTTGTCGTGAATAACCCCGGCGGGGTGCTATTCGGCGGCTTTTACCGCCAGGCGGGGTGTCATCAGCCGTGCGCGGATCGAAACATCTACGCCGGCGAGGCGCCAGGCGGTAAACCACATGGCGCCCGACCACACCGTCATCGACAGCAGCGCGGCAAGCGAGGCGCCGAGCAGCCCGAGCGGCGGCACCAGCGCCAGGTTCGCGACGATCAACGTCGCTATTGCGGCCGCAACCGCCGGCAGACTTGCATAGGGCCGGTTGTGCACCGACAGCACCACCGATGCCGGTCCGAACACCGAGCGCAGCACGAGACCGACGCAGAGGATGGCCAGCGGCACGACGCCCGCCTGGAACGTCGCTCCAAACAGCCAGAAGGCCAGCGGCGAGAACACCAGCACCGCCGCCAGCAGCACCAGCGACAACGCTGACGCCACGAGATTGGCCTCGCCGATCTTGCGGTGGAACCCGGCGCGATCCTTGAGAGCTTCGCTCTCGAACATGTCGGGCATGGTCACGGCATAGACCGCGCCCACGCCGAACGACACCAGCGAGAAGACCCGTGTACAGACGCCGAAGATCGCCAATTCCTCACGGCCCAGATGGCCCGACAGCAGCAACAGATCGATGTCGAAGAAGAAGTCGCCGGCAACCACGAGCGCCATCCAGGGGAAGGCGAAATGCCACCAGCGCCGCCATTCGTCACGCCGCGGCGCCGCCTCCAGCGGAATATCGCCGGCGGCCCGCCACAGCAGGCCCAACTGCACGAGCGCCACCACTGCGTAGCCCAGCGACAGTACCCAGAGCAGCGTCGTGATCTGCATGCCGCCGACCTCGGTCAGCGCGATGGCAAAGCCGGCGATCGCCAGCAGCGGGCGGAACAGCGTCTCAGCGAAGAAGCCGGCGAATGGCCGCTTCAACCCCACCAGCATGGCGCCCGACACAAACACCATGGCCGTCGCGATAGCCAGGATCGCCGCCGGCAGCCAGTGCATGGCCAGCACTTTGCCGGGCTCGCCGAACAGGCCCGCAGCGGGATAGCCGACCGCCAGCAGCAGCGCGCCGCACAGCGCGATATGCCCATATGCCCTGAGCATGAAGCCGCGCAGCAGATGCCCCTCGCCTTTGGCGCGATATTCCGCCGCGAAATAGGTGCCGGTCGCCTCGAAGCCGAGCGGCATGACCACGGCGATAATGTTCACCGTCGCCATCACCAGGATGTAGTTGCCCAGCGCCTGCGCGCCGAGGAAGCGGGCAATCGCGACCTGCACGAGGAACGTCAGTCCCGCGCCGAACAGGCGGGCGCCGAAGATCACCGTCGATTGCGAGAGCAGCCGCTGGCGAAGGCTCATTCGGCGCCGTCCGCTTCGTCCGATTTTTTCTGGTCCGGCTTTGCCCGGCCGCCGCGCAGCCGGTCGAGCTGCCGCCGCAACTGCTGCACGCTGTCGCGTGCGAAGAACGCGGCGTTGCCCGCAAGGCGCGGCCACCATTGCGCGGCGTAGTTTGCCACCGGCGGCACCGGCTGGATCACGCCGGCGTCGCCGACCATGCCCTTCTTGAACTGGTGCAACCCGTGGAAGCCGTCGGTGCCCCCCAGATCGTACCATTTGGCCGGCGTATTATCGCGCAGCCACAAGATGATGTTCCAGTGCATGAAATAGCCTGCGCGCAGCGGCAGCGCCCTGTCGTTGGTCGCGCCATAGAGGTAGACCGCGCGGTCGCCGGCCTTGAAGATCACCGCGCCGGCGATGACCTCGCCCAGATGCCGCACGAAGAACAGTTCCGGCCGCAGTCGCTCATTGTTCATGGCCATCAGCGCCGGCAGCGTCTCGTACGCCGAGTGGTCGGCGAACTTCTTGCGGTCGAGCATTTTCTCGTACAGCGCCGCGAACTCCGGCAGCCGATCGGCGGGCGCATGCTCGAAGCTCAGCCCCGCCTTCTCGGACTTCTTGAGATGGTAGCGCCACTTCTGCTCGAAGCTCTTGCGCTGCTCGTCGTCCGTCAGCCGCAGATTGACGATGTAGCGGTTCGGAAAGCCCAGCTCGGAGCCGCGGGCAAAGCCCCGATGCACCAGATGGTCGTATTCCGCATTGAACGGCGAGAGCGAGGCGCGCGGCAGGATGCTCAGCATCAGATGACGCTTCACCGCATACTCGGCGACCAGTGCGTCGATCATCTCACGATAGACGTCGTTGGCCGCCGGATGATCGGCGCGAGCCAGCATCGGGCCCCATTTGGCGACGGCAAGCGCGCCGATGCGCAGCGGTAGCGGCTGAATCATCATCAGGCTGCCGCCCACCACCTCGCCGCCGCGCCAGAAGAGCATCGGCTCGTGACCGACGCCCGGCCAGCGCGTCCTGGCGAAGGTGTAGAGCTGCTCCTGGCAGACCTCGTCGAACTGCGCGATCGTGCGATCCCACAGCTCCGGCGAGACGATCTGCGTGGTCAGGGCGCTGCGGGGCGCAACACTTAGCGGCGCGGGGCGGGTCATGTTTTCCGCAAGGCCATCGGCGGCAATCGACACTTGGGGCGGCTCCTTGAACTGCCCCGAAAATAGGCGCTCGCAGCCGCCAAATCCCTTCAGAAGAAGGGTAAATGCGATCTAAGTCGGAAGTAGGGTTACCGCTTCACCCTCAGGCGAAGATCGGCACGTGCGGCATCGGGAACGGCATCGGCCCCTTGATGAGCGGAATCGAGGGCAGCGTGTGGCCCAGCACCTGGTCGGCGCCTTCATAGACCATGCGCACCGCCACATAGAGGATAACCGCAAGGCCCACCCAGGCAATCCAGCGGAAGCGGTCGAGCAGCCTTGCGATGCCGGCGGAGGCGACGCCCATCAGCACCACCGACAGGCCGAGTCCGAACACCAGCGCCTCGTAGTGGCGCTGCGCGGCCCCCGCCACGGCCAGCACGTTGTCGAGCGACATCGAGACGTCGGCCACGACGATCTGCAGCACCGCCTGCTTGAGGGTCTTGCGCGCGCCGGAGTGAACGAGCGCTTCGGTCGCGTGCATCACCTCTTCGGCATGATGCCCGTCATCGTGCTCGCGCAGTTCCTTCCACATCTTATAGCAGACCCATAGCAGCAGGAATCCGCCGGCTAGCAGCAGCCCGGTAAACGCGAGCAGCTGCGTAGCAATAAGCGCAAAGACGATACGAAGTACGGTGGCCGCGGCGATGCCGATGAGGATTGCCTTACCGCGCAATTGCGGCGCGAGACCTGCGGCGGCGAGACCGATGACGACGGCGTTGTCGCCGGCCAGCACAAGGTCGATCGCGATGACTTGCAAGAAGGCGCCGAACGAGCCGGCCGAAAGCAGATCCAACACCGATTATCTCAGCCGAAAGAGCGCCCGCCGCGGGCCGGATCGGACCTATCTAGGCAATGCGTCTGGCGGTTTCATCCCCAACGGCAGCGATTTTCGGACGAAATGTCAGGCTTTGCGCTGGGCTCGGATGACGAAGCCGATCACCGCCGCCACCGCCTGGTAGAGCTCGGGCGGAATGGAGTCATCGAGCTCGACCCCGCTCAGCGCTTCGGCGAGCATGGGGTTGGCCTCGATCATGACGCCGTTCTCCTTGGCCACCGCCATGATCTCTTCGGCGATGTAGCCGCGTCCCTTGGCGACGACGACCGGCGCCTTGCGGGTGCCGACCTCGTAGTCGAGGGCGACGGCGATCTGCTGTGGCTTGATTTCGTCGTTCATGTCGCGGTGTCCAGAAGATGACCGGCCGGCAGCTTTGCCGCCTCGGGCGGCGCGCCACGCACCCGGATGGCGCCCGGGTTGAGGCCCAGTTCCTCGAGCACGCCCTTGAGCTCCGGCAGGCTGGCTTGCATCGCCGCGGCAACTTCGGGCTCCGCGGCCCAGAGACCGACATTGACGGACTTGTCGAGAAGGCCGATCTCCGCGCCGACCTCGCCGGTCGCAGCAAAGTGCATGGCGAAGCGCATGGTCCAGCCGCGCTTGCTCCTGGCTTCGCGACGCGGGGCGTCCGGGGTGATCTGCAATTGCGCCATCACCAGCTGATGGCCGATCAGCAATGGCAGCTCGAGCCGCAATTCAGGGCCAGCCTGGCGCGGCGCGCCGCTGTCAGGCAAAGCCGCCATCTGCCCCAGCTTTACGCGCGAAATCGCGGCATCGGTCTGCTCGTGCAGGGTGCGGCCAATGTCGCGCGGTGTGTCCGGCAGGGCCGGCTGCTCGATGGGTGCGGCACGGGGTGGCAGGCCACGCAGCGGCGGGGCCGCGCGATCCTGTACAGGTGTGGCCGCCGGCTGCGGCCCGAGCCATTTCTCCAGCACTGCCTTGAGATCAAGCAGAGCAGCCTTGGCGTCGCCCTGCGTCGGCAGGGCCTTGGCCAGCAGCGTTTCGAGGTAAAGGCCGGACTTGCTGACGGCCCGTTCGACCGCCTCGGGCGCCACCTGCCCTTCCGGCACGGCAATGCGCTGCGCGAGCACGTGCAGGGCCGCTTTCAGTACCGGCTGCGGCAACGGCACAGCCTTGGCGACAACGGCCGCCAGCGATTGTAGCAGCGGCCCCACCGAATCCTGCTTGGCCAGTGCTGCCGGCAGCATCTGCGCCAATGCTGCCTGCGGCGTCGGCGGTGGCGGCGCCTGCTGTGGCACCGGTGGCGGGACCGAGGTTTGCGGCACCACGACCACCTGCGGCGGCTGGGGCATTTCCGCCATTGAGGCGGGGGCGCGCGCTGTGGTCTGCGCCACCAGCAATGGGCTCGCGGCGGGTGGCTCGGCAGTAGCGGCCGGGCTTGATGCCGGTGGTGGCGTCGCCTGCCCGGTTGACCCGGCTACCGCTTGCGACACGGGCGCGGGTTGCGATGTGGCAGCAGGCGCCAGGGATGCAGGCACCGAACTCGTCTGCGCCGGGACCGCCAGTGTCGCGGGCGCTGCGGGCACCACGCCCGGCTCTGGCGTTGAGGTTGGTAAGAGGCTGGCCGCCGTAAGCGCAGGTGCCGCCGCCTGCGGCTGCCCCGGAGCTGGCGCGACCGGCGCAGGCTGCACCGTCTGCGGCGCTGCTTGAACGGCCGGCTGGGGCCCCGGCTGCTGTCGCGCTGTCATTGTCGCCGCCTGAGGTTGCGGCGAAGCCGCCTGCTGCGCGGCCGGGACAACCATTCTCCCAACGGGTTCGTTCGTGGTCGAAGGGGCAACGGGCGATGGCAGGGTGTCGGTTGCGGGTGTTGCCGGTGTGCCGGAGCCGCGAACCGGCGGCGTCGCAAGAGGCTGGTTTTGCTGAGCTTGCGGGCCCCCCTGCTCCGGCTGGACCGTCGGGGCCGCCCGCACGATCACCGCGGCCAGCGGCGGCTCGACACTCAGGGCCGGCGGCGGTGCGGCATTCACCGCAGCCAGCGGCGCTGCAACGGGCCGCGAGCTTTCCGGCACACTCGGTTGATTCGGCGGCGCAATCTTCGACTGCACGGTGACCTCGGGCAGCATCTCCAGCGCCATTTGCGGCATCGGGACCGGCGGCGCCGATGGCTGCGGTGCCGACTGGTTCATCACGACCAGTTGCGGCGTGCCGCCGGCGCTCTTGACCTGCAGCGTCAGCGTCGCGCCCGGCGGCAGCGGTTGCGGCAGTTCCGCCTTGACCACGAGATCGCCGACCTTGATCGCGGTCAGGCCGTCTGCGGATGTGCCGAGCACCACGGCCTGCAATTGCTGGCCGACCTTGAACAGCACAGCTTCCGCCTGCGCGACGCGCGCCAGCGCCGCCTGCACCACCGATGCCGTCGCCTGAACCATTGCGGCATGGTGGCGGATTCGGGTTAACGCGCGTTAACCGCGCACCGGTGGATGTGACAATGTGGGAGGATGGTGGGCGGCCGGGGACTCGAACCCCGGACCCGGCGATTAAGAGTCGCCTGCTCTACCAGCTGAGCTAGCCGCCCGATCCGTGGCGGGTGACTATCAGAGGCACCCCTGCCTGTCTACACCGGGTTTGGCACTTTCTTGACGAGCGTGCATTGATAGGCGGCACCGCGTCGAAATACCCGGAATCGCCGATGAATCTGCCTCCCGCCTTGACCAGCCTCGAGACCTGGACCGCCATCCTGCTGCCCGTCCTCGGCGCCATCGTCACACTCGTCGTCGGCTGGTTCCTGGCTCGCCTCGCGCAGCAGGCAATCCGCCGCTGGGTGCCTCGTGCCGGCGGCAATATGGTCACCATCGCGCCGCTGCTCGGCCAGGCGGTGCGCTACGCCATCCTGATCCTCGCGCTGGTCACGGCGCTGGGCTTTGTCGGCATTCCGTCGGCCTCCATTCTTGCCGTCGTGGGCGCCGCCTCGCTGGCCTTGGCGCTGGCGCTGCAGAACACGCTCAGCAATGTCGCAGCCGGCATCATGCTGGCCTGGATCCGGCCGATCGCGGTAGGCGAGTACATCACCGGCGACGGGGTCGAGGGGGTGGTGGTCGAGATCGGCCTGTTTTCCACCCGGCTGCGCTCCACCAGCGGGCTCTATGTCTTCACCAACAACAACAAGCTCTGGAACGGCGCGATCACCAATCACAGCCGCGAGCCGCGGCGTCGCATCGACGTGTCCGTGACGATCCCCGACTCGACCGATATCGCCCGGGCCCGCAGAACGCTGCTGGCGATCGCCGTAGACGATAAGCGTGTGCTGGCCGATCCGGCCGCAATCGCCTTCGTTTCGGGCTTCGGGACCAGCACGGTAACGCTCGAGCTCAGGGGCTGGGTGCCGACGCCCGACTACCGCAACGCCCTGCGCGACCTCACCGAGGCAACCAAACTCGGCATCAACAAGATGCTCGCGGCGGGCGAGGTCGCCGAGGTGCACCAGGCCGAGGATCCGCATGTTGCGCAGACAGGCGCGCGGACGCCCGATCTGAGCTAGAACCCCCTTATGACATCGCTGCTTACCGCCATCGCCCGGGACCTGCCGGACACCATCCCCTTCGTCGCCCCGGAGGCCATCGAGCGCCGCTCGGGCATCGCGATACGGGCCCGCATCGGGGCCAATGAAAGCGGCTTCGGGCCGTCGCCGAAGGTGATTGCCGCCATCGCCGAAGCGGCGTCCGGGACCTGGCAGTATGGCGACCCCGAAATCCACGATCTGCGCGAAGATTTGTCCGGTCATTGCAGGGTGGCGGCCGAAAACATCGTCATCGGCGAAGGGATCGATGGTCTTCACGGTCTGATCGCGCGGCTAGTCATCGAGCCGGGCGATGTCGCGGTCACGTCGCGAGGCGCCTATCCGACGTTCAACTACCACGCGGTGGGCTTTGGCGCGGTCGTGGTGCAGGTGCCGTATTTCAACAAACGCGAGGATCTCGAAAATCTCGCCGCCACGGCGGTCCGCGAGAAGGCAAAGGTCATCTACCTCTCCAATCCCGACAACCCGATGGGCACGTGGTGGGAGGAGACCGAGCTGGTGCGCTTCATCGACGCCGTGCCCGAGACGACGCTGATCCTGCTCGACGAGGCTTATTGCGAGACGGCCCCGCCTGGCACATTGCCACCGATCGATCTCATCCGGCCCAACCTCATCCGCACCCGCACCTTCTCGAAGGCCTATGGCCTCGCTGGCGCGCGCGTCGGCTACGGCATCGGCGAGGCGCGGTTCATCCGCGCCTTCAACAAGGTCCGCAACCATTTCGGCGTCACGCGGCTGAGCCAGGTCGCCGCCCGCGCCGCTCTGGCCGACCAGCCTTATCTGCAGGATGTGATCGCGAAAGTCGCCGCCGGCCGGGATCGGATCGCCGCTATCGCCCAGCGCAACGGGCTGAGCGCCGTGCCCTCAGCGACCAATTTCGTCACGCTCGATTGCGGCGGCGACGGCGCTTATGCCATGCGCGTACTCAAGGCGCTCGAAGCGCGTGGCGTCTTCGTGCGCAAGCCGATGGCCCGTGGGCTCGACCAGCATATCCGCGTCAGCGTCGGCCGGCCCGAGGAGCTCCACGTGTTCGAGGCCGAGCTCTCGCTCGCTCTCGCCGAGGCGCGCCTCTAAAGCCGGAAGTGGGCCTTGATCGCCTGCTCGACCAGCGTGGGATCGATAGTCCAGCTGTTGGCAAAGCGCGACGCGCTGGTATCGTCACTCACCTCGCCGAGTACATGGGCCGTGGTTCCATCGCGCCGTGTAAGGTAGGTGTCCATCTTCAGGATCATGTTGCGCGGCGTAATCAGCAGCACCCGTGTATCGGGTGACGAGAAGACGACGTGGTGCATCCCCGACCCACGCGGCCCTGCGATCATCTTGGCGTGCGCAAACAGCCCGACCTGTTCCTCGATGGGAAGCTCTTCGGGGTAGATGATGGCGAAGCCGTATCGGGCAAACAGTTCCTCCAGTTGGTCTTCGTTCAGGAGGGGGCGGTTCTTGAAGCGCCGGCGCGAAATGTAGATGCGCTCGAACAGCGGCCCCTTCGCCAGCGTCGCGAGCGAACCGAGCCGCTCGAAGGCCCGCCACGCGTCGACGACGATGCCGCCATACACATCGACCGGCGTGTCGGCCACATACGCGTCCCGGCAGTAGGCGGGGCCAGATATCGTGATGACGCGCTCCCGCGCTACACCCATGGCCTCAAACATCAGCCAGTAGGCTTCGGTCATCTTGACCGAGGTGAGCACCCGGATGTCCGGCGGGCAGCGATCGAGGTAGATCAGGCGCGCAACAGTTTCGAGCAACACGTGACCATATGGTGGATGGGCAGCTTGCGAGACGAATACGGGCTCATCGACGGCAATGCTGCTGCGGCGGCCGACAGGATCAGGCAGCCAAAAATCATCGCGGTAGCGTGCAAGGCCCGGAAACCGGTCGCGAGGTCCGCGATAGTAAATGAACGGCAGGACGTTCCGCCCGCGCCGATCGAGTATCACGCCCCGCGTCAGCACGATCGCATCGCGGAAGCGAAAGAGTCGCCGCGCGGGATGCATGAGCTTGGGAAGCGGCTGCCGGTGTACCCCTCCCGGCCGATCGTACACATCGAGCCGGGGGGCAGGCGAAGGATCGCGCCGCGGCGAGAGCATGGTAACCTCGGTGTCGCGCGGGAGCCGTCTCGCCACGCGCCAAGGTTGCAAGGCAATCGTTCGACCATCGGGCCGCCGCGGGGCGGTGAGCCAATCGCGCAAATCTCCCCATCCGACGGCGAGCCGGGTGCGAAGCCCTACCCAGCCCAGTCGCCTGATCGACCTGACGATGGACAAACCGAGCCCCCCTTCCCTGCTGCTTTTGGCAGTTCTAACGCAATTCCGTCAGCACCTCGGCCGCCCCGCGCTGCAGCAGGGGCACGTCGCCTGTCACTGCCGCCAGGGTGAAACCGCGCTTGATCAGGGACCGGGCTGCATCCCGGTCGAAATTCTGGAAACCGGCGGGCTTGCCGCTCGCCATGATGGCGGCGGCGGCCTCGTCGAACCTCGCCACGACCTCAGGGTGCGTGGGATTGGCCAGATGCCCCATATTGGCGGCCAGGTCCCAGGCGCCGATCAGGAACGCATCGACGCCGTCGATCCCGGCATAGTGGGCGATGTTGGAAACAGCCTGCGGCGACTCGATCTGGAGGATCACCAGCAGGTCGTCGGTGTAAGTCTTTGTGTAGTCCCCATACCGCCCAAAGGCGTTGGCGCGCGTCGCGCCGGAAAAGCCGCGGATCCCGGCGAGCGGATAGCGCGTCGCGGCGACGGCAAGCCTCGCCTCCTCGAGAGTCTGTATGAACGGGAACATGAAGCTGCGCACGCCCGCATCGAGCAATTGCTTGACGAGGACCGGATCGGTCGCGGGTACCCGCACCACCAGTTCCGTATCGCTACGCGCATGGGCGACCGCCAACACATGCTGCTCGATCCGCTCGGGATTGTGCAGCACATGCTCGGCGTCCAGCAGCAACCAGTCATAGCCGGCCCCCGCCGCAATCTCGGTCCCGCTGAGGCTATTGAGGCTGAGCCAGAAGCCGAGCGCAACCCTGCGCTCGGCCAGCTTCCGCTTCAGCAGGTTCGGCGGATAGAACGTCACTTCAGCCTGCTGCGCTTTCCATCGCGCCCTGCGCCGCCGCGCCACGCTCGATCAGCAAGCGGTTGATGGCGTTAAGGTAGGCGCGGGCGGACGCGACCAGCGTATCGGGCTCGGCCGCATTGCCCGAGGCGATCCGGCCATTAAGCTCGAGGCGCACATGGGCGCTCGCCTGGGCGTCGGTGCCGCCGGTAACGCCATCCACCGCGTAGAGCACCAGATGCGGGTCCTTGCCGACCGCCTGCTTGATGGCATTGAAGATCGCGTCCACCGAGCCGGTGCCGTCATAGCTGACGGTGTTCTCCACGCCGTCGATCGATACGGTCATGTCGCAGCGGTGCACGCCGCCGATCTTGCTGACCACTTCCATGCCCACCAGCTTGATGCGGTCGTCGGCCGAGCCGGCCTCGTCGTCGACCAGCGCCACGATGTCGGCGTCGTAGATGTGCTTCTTGCGGTCAGCCAGGTCCTTGAAGCGCACGAAGGCTTCCTGGAAGGCGTTGTCGCCCAACTCGTAGCCGAGCTCGCGCAGCTTGTCCTTGAAGGCGGCGCGGCCCGAATGCTTGCCCATCACCAGCGTCGTTTCCTTGATGCCGACCGAGGCCGGTGTCATGATCTCGTAGGTCTCGGCGTTCTTGAGCATGCCATCCTGGTGGATGCCGCTCTCATGCGCGAAGGCGTTCTTGCCCACGATCGCCTTGTTGTATTGGACTGGGAAATTGGCTGCCGCCGAGACGATCTTGCTGGCCCGCGCCAGATGCGTGGTCTCGATATTGGTCTGGTACGGCATGGCGTCGCCACGGGTGCGCAGCGCCATCACGATCTCCTCGAGCGCGGCGTTGCCGGCGCGCTCGCCCAGCCCGTTGATGGTGCATTCGATCTGCCGGGCTCCGCCCTTCACGGCGGCGAGCGAATTGGCGACCGCCATGCCCAGATCGTTGTGGCAATGGGAAGAGAAGATCACCTTGTCGGCACCCGGCACCGACGAAATGATGGTGCGGAACATCGCTTCATGTTCCTCGGGCACCGCATAGCCGACCGTGTCGGGCAGGTTGATCGTCGTGGCGCCGGCCTTGATCGCCAGCTCGACGCAGCGCTTCAGATACTCGATGGGAGTGCGGGTGGCGTCCATCGCGCTCCACTCGACATTGTCGACGAGATTACGGGCCTGCGCCACGGTCGCGGTGATGATCTCCAGCACCTGCTCCTCGGTCTTTTTCATCTGGTGCGCCAGATGGATCGGCGAGGTGGACACGAAGGTGTGGATGCGGCCCTGCTGGGCGTGCCGCACCGCCTCGCCGGCACGGGCGATGTCGGCCGGGATGGCGCGGGCGAGGCCGGCGACGACGGCTTTCTTGACATGCTTGGCGACCGCGACGACCGCCTCGAAATCGCCATTGCTGGCGATCGGGAAGCCGGCCTCGATGATATCGACGCCCATCTCGTCGAGCGCCTCGGCGACCTGCAGCTTCTCCTCGAGCGTCATGGTGGCGCCGGGACTCTGCTCGCCGTCGCGCAGCGTCGTGTCGAAGATGAATACGCGGTCTTTGTTGGTGGATTGGGTGGCGGTCATTTCGGTCTTCCTATCAAGCGGCCGGGGTCAAAACCCACGCGGCCGGACAAAATCGTTGTTCGGCATTCGGTTGCGCTCCCCTGACCACCCGCCCGCAATCGCGAGCCGCCGGTACTCAGGGGCTGATAAGAAGGAGAAGCAGGAGCGCCGGAAGCAGCAGCAAGCCGGCCGCGATCAGCATCCGCGTCTGGCGGGCCTGCTGTTCGGCCTGGGCAATAGCAATGGCGCGGGCGCGCTTCATGGCTGGGTTCCTAACTATCAGCCATGATGCGCGAATCGCTATCGCTTGGCAAGCGGGCCCGCGCAAATGCTTCTAATTGAACGCGAAAACCGCGCTGAGCACGATCAGTACCAGGATGCCGGTCCCGATCATCGACAGCATGGGCATGCGCTTGCCGGCCTCGATGTCGCCGGTCTGCGCACGCTTCGACGTGATGCCGGCGATGATCAGGAACACCAGCATGGCGAGGACGAGCACCATCTTGGCCGTGAACCACGCCATTTCGGGCGCGCTGCCCTGCCATTTGAGCCAGAACAGGATCGGGCCGGTGACGATCAGCACACCGAAGCCGATGCGCCCCACCCGCGTCAGGCCGTTGACCACCTTGAACAGGGTCGGACGCATTTCGGGAGTGGCGCCGGCGACCTGCGCGCCCGCCACGGGGATGCCGAACGATGCGGTGAACCCCAGGCCAAGCCCGATCAGATGCAGCCAGAACAGCAGATTGTTGACAATGTCCATGAGCCCCTCCCCTTTGAAGCCACGATAGCCCCGTTGCAGAGTCGCCGAAAGCTGTGCCCATCCGTCCCGCCACAGAGGCCGACCTGCCCAGCGTAGTCGCCCTCGTCCGCGCTGCCTACCAGCACTACATCCCGATCCTTGGTGGGCGACGCCCGCGTCCGATGGACGACGATTATGCAGCGCGCCTGAGCGATGGCCAGCTCTTCGTGCTGGAGGACGGCACGGGGCTGGAGGCGGTCATGGTGATGGAGGTGCAGCCCGAGGCGGTGCACATCTTCAATTTCGCCGTCGACCCCGTAGCACAGGGCCGCGGCGTGCTGCGCCAATTGCTCGGCTTCGCCGAGGCCGCTGCCCGTGCGCACGGCCTCGACCTGCTCACCCTCTACACCAATATGGCGATGACGAAGAACCGCGCCATCTATGCCCATCTGGGTTTTCGCGAGACGCGCGAAGAAGTGGCGCCCGGTGGCTATCACATCGTGTTCATGGAGCGACGGCTCGAATAGCGCCGCCAACGATCCGTCGTCGCGAGGAAGACGTCATAATATCAACGGCCCATCTGGAGCAGATTATCGCAGGAGCGTAGCGTCCACTGTTGACCTTCGGGTAGAAGACCTCATGTCTAGTGCTCACCACACCTTCGGCAGGTTCAGTCTCGAGGATGCCTCGGGGACGCTGTTTCGGGACGGCAAACCGTTGAACATTGGAAAACGGGGAGCAGCACTTTTGAGTGCGCTCGTCGAGGCCGAGGGCAACCCACTGTCAAAGGACCAACTGCTCTCCGCCGGCTGGCCAAACCAGATCGTCGATGAGGGCAACCTTTCCGTCCAGATCGCCGCCCTGCGGAAAGTACTCGGTCAAAACGAGAGTGGCGCGGACTGGATCGCGACCGTGCCGCGCTTCGGCTACCGATTCCTCCGCGGCACGAGCTCCCCTTCCATCGCCGCTGAGCCGCTGCGTCCAGTCCTGGGCGTCTGGCAGTCCGATGGACTGGCCGACGCATCGTCGGGTTACTTTGCCCACGGCGTCGTCGATGAGATCGTCGCGGCACTGTCTCGCTTTCGGGAGTTTGCCGTCGCGGCGCCACCGGCCGGATCGGCAGAGTCGCAGCAGGAAGCCAGCGTCCAGGCGATAGCGGCCAGGCTCGGCGTTCGCTACCTTCTGCGCTGCACGGCCCAGCAAGCGGGCGAGCGTTTTCGGATCAGCGTTCATTTGCTGGACGGCACAAGCGGTCTGGAACTATGGGCGAAGCGCTTTGGCGGCACGATTTCGGAGGTGTTCGACTTCGAGGAACGCATCGCCGAGTCCGTTGCCGCGCTCGTCGCGCCGGAAATCAGCCGTGCCGAAATCGAGCGTGCCCGACGCAAACGGCCAGACAATCTCGATGCCTACGACCTTTATCTGCGGGCACTGCCCCTGTTTCGCCGGATCGACCCGAATGCGCGGTCGGAGGCCATTCGGCTGCTCGAAGACTGTGTGAGGCTCGATCCACACTTCGCGGCCGGCCTCGCTCAGGCCGCCTGGGCGTACGAACGCCAGGAGACCTTTGGCACCGGGATGAGCGACGCAGAGCGCGCTCGCTCGCTCGAGCTGGCAAACGCCGCCGCCGAGGAGGGCAACGACGATCCACAGGTGATGGCAATCTCGGCTGGCACCCTCATCCTCGCCGGCGGCGAGCGCCAGCGGGGCCTGGCGATGCTGCGGGGGGCGTACGCCGCCAATCCGAACAACGCCATGGTCATGCGAATGTATGCCTTCGGCAATGTGTTTGTCGGAGACCTCGAGCTCGGACAACAGACCTTTCTGCGATCGCTCGAGATCTCGCCCGCATCCCTCCTGACCTATGAAATCCTGGAAGGCCTCAGCCTCTCTCATCTGCTGATGGGCGAGTACGAAGAGGCAGCCGAATGGGCCCAGCGCAGCATCGCCGTCAACGCGCAACATTCCGCCGCCTACTGGAACCTCGCCTCTGCATACGGGCACCTAGGCCGTACCGCCGATGCTGCCGATGCCGTCAACCGCATGCTGGTGCTGGCACCATCGCATCGCCTGTCGCACTTCGAGCGGATCGAGCCGAGGTACGAAGCCCGGTACGGCATCTTCGTCGATGGCCTGCGCAAGGCCGGCCTGCCCGCCTGACGCCCAGCGGCGCTTTTTGCCGATTATTTGGCGTCCCCTTGGGACACAAAGCGGGTCCCTGAACGAGCCTGCTCCCGTCGCCAACCGACAGGAGATGCAAATGACCCTCGCCCTCGATCACACCCCGGCCGCCATCGTCACGCCCGGCCTCGCCCGCCTGCTCCGCGCCATCCGCGTCCGGTTCGCCGCGTTCCATCAGCACTGGTTCGTCGTCGAGTGCGACGCGCCGAGCGATCCGTTTGCGTCGATGAGCTCGCGCGATCGGTGGGACCTGCCGGTCTTTCATCCGGCCCAGCCAGAGGATTGATCAGTAGCAGGCTCAGCGATAGCCGCGCTTGAGGAGCATATCGGCCGCCTTGCCGAACTCGACGTCGCTGGGGATCGCAAACTGCAATGCATTAGCGTAGCGCGTGATCACGGCAAAAACCGTCGCCACCGCGATCGCGTCCTTCAACGCGGGCTGCGAAACGCCGGCATCGAGGACGTCACGAGCATCCGCCGCCGCAAGCTGGTCCGGCGCCTTCGTCATCTTTTCGAGGAACCCCAGCGTCGCCTTCAGGCCAGCAGCAATTGGGGCGCGGCGGTAGTCGGCAAGGACCGCGTCGGCCGTCTCACTGGGCATGCCTTTCACCGCGATGGCGCGATGTGCCCCGACGCAGAACGGGCAATTGTTCCAGCTGGCGACCATCGCCGCCATCAGTTCGCGCTCGCTGATCGACCACGGGCTTTCGCCGCGCATCGTCGCGTGGGTCCAGTTGCCAAGCGTGCCACCCAGATACTCCTGGTGGTAAAAGGCGACGCGCGCCGCGTCCGGCAGCCGCATGCCCGAGACCATCGAGATGAACCCGATCAGGGCACGATGGCCGAGGCTATCGCCGCGATCGATCTCAGCGAGACGCATTGGTGGCTTCCTGCAGGACTTGCGTGGCGCGATCGAAGCGCACCATCGCCGCGCCGATTGCTGCCGCCATAATGACCTCGAACGCCGCCTTGTCGCTTCCCGCCGCCTGACGCACGGCGGCCACCTCAGCGTCGGTCACCTTGTAGCTGGCGTCCGCCACATGCACGACCAGCGCCTCATAGGGTTGTGGAAGCGGCTCGCGGCGTTCAATCGCGGCCTTGCGCAAACTGGCGTCCAGGAGCGCAGGAGCCGCGACCGCACGGGCGCGAAGCGCCTCCGCCATCGCGGCATGATCGGTATGGCTCACAGTAGCTCCCTTCCTGAGTTTCAAGGAACTCCGTGACGCGCGCCGGAACAGGACCATGCGCTCGCCGGTCCCCACCCTACCCTCAATCATCCAGATCGAGCGAGCCCTGCCCGACGATCACCGCGTCGCCGCCGATGCCGCCATGGGTGAGCGTGTCGCCGTCCTTGCGAATCTGGATGGTGATGCGGCTCGGACGGCCCATTTCGAGGCCCTGGCGGATGACGTATTCGGTCTGCCCATCATGCGCCTGCCGCGCCAGCTCGCCGATCAGCGCCGCCGCCGCCGCGCCGGTCGCCGGATCCTCGCCCAAACCCATGCCGGGCGCGAACATGCGGGCGGCGTAGTCGTTCTCGGGCTCGTTGGGCGTCTCGGTGTAGACGTAGACCGAGTTATGCCCAAGCGGGAACACATCGTTCCAGCCGCGGCGCTCCGGCTTGACCCGCCGCAGCACCCCCGGATCGCGCACCGGCACGAGGTAGAACAGCACGCCGGCCGAATAGACCGACGGCTGGTGCAGGCCGCAGCCGATATCCTCGAGTTCGAGGCCCAGCGTCAGCGCCAGCTCGGCCTTGTCGGGCGAGCGGCCGGCGATGTCGGGGAGGTGGGGCAGCGAGAAGCGCGCATGGCCGCGCCGCTTGTCGAGCTTTTCGATCACGCAGGTGAGGACGCCGACCTTCTCCTCCATGCGCACGGCGCTGGTGCGCAATTCGAGGCCGAGCACCACCGCCGCCCCGACTGTGGGGTGGCCGGCGAAAGGCAATTCGACCTGCGGCGTGAAGATGCGCACCGCAGCGCTGTGCCGCTCGACCTTGGGCTTGGTGATGAACACCGTCTCGCTGAGGTTGAACTCACCGGCAATGCGCTGCATCTGGTCGTCGAGCAGGCCGTCGGCCCTGAGCACCACGGCAAGCGGGTTGCCCTGCAGCCGCTGCGACGTGAACACATCAAGCAGGATGTAGTCGAGTTTCATCTGGGGCCCCCGGATGCCTTGCGTTGCGGCAGTTTCCGGACACTGTCAAGCGGGGTGGCCGCCTAAAGCGGCGGCAGGGCCAGAGCTTTCGTGTCGAGCCCCAGATGGGCGCAGATCGCCTCGACCACCAGGCGGTGGTCGTCGCGCTCGTGGAGGCCCGATACGGTGACGGCGCCGATCATGCCGGCGCCCTTCACCCGGATCGGAAACGAGCCACCCGCCAGCACGAAATCGGCGTTGTCCAGCCCGTTGCGCGGCGGGAAGATGTCGCCCTCGAAGGTCTTTTCGAGCACCACGCGATAGCTGCTCTTCATCATCCGCTGCACGACGTTGTACTTGCGCCGCACCCAGTTGGGATTGTTGCCGGTGGTGCCGGGCAGCGCCATATAGAACAGCGGGCGGTCCCAGGTGCGCACGTCGGCAACGATGCCGAGCCCCGCCGCGACGGCGTTGCTGCGCAGCGCCGAGCCGATCTCGAACGCCACGGCCTCATCGAACGCCGGGAACACCAGGGCTCTCTCCTGCTCGACCAGGAGCCGGACATCGTCTTCTTTCGACATGCTCATCCTCAGGGTTTGGGAAGCGCCAGGAAGTCCCTGCCCTTGCCGAGCGCCTCGGCAATCGCGGCGCGGGCGAATTCGTGGTCGTCGCGCTCGCTAAGGCCGGAGACGGCCACGGCGCCGACGACGCCGAGGCCCCGCAGGACGATCGGGAACGCCCCGCCCGCCAGCGCATACTCGCTGGTCGGGATGGCCCAGCTCTCCTCCAGCAGCCGCGGCCGGTCGCCGCGCTCGAGCACGTTGCGGTAGCTCGATTTCATGCTGAGCCGCACCAGCTTGGCCTTGCGCTCGGCCCAGCCGCGATTGCCTTCTGACGCACCGGCGGTGGCGCCGTAGAACAGCGTGCGATCCCACAGGTAGACGCCCACCACGAGGCCCTTGCCGATCGCCTTGCCCATCTCGCGCACGCTGGCGCCGATGGCGAACGCGGTGTCCTCGTCGAAGCGCTCGAAGATCAGCTGGGCTTCCTGTTCAATGATCGCCTTGAGATCGGTGTCCACCGACATGGCTGTCTCCTGAGGGGCTTTGCGTGCGCGTATTAGCGCTCACGCCGGAGCCGCGTCTAGCCCTTGGCGAGTTCGGCCGCCCATGCGTCCAACAGCGGCTGGCGGCTCGACGGCTGGCCGGGGAAATTCGGGGCGTCGGGATCGATCGCCACCCAGGGCAGCGCCCGCTCGGTCCAGATATTGCCCACCGGCCGGGCCCAGCCCGCATCGTCGAGCGTGCCCGGCTTCACTATCCGCAGCGACGGCGTCGCCAGCGGTTCGTTCCAGACATTGGTCTGGCAATGCGGGCAGCGCATCACCCGCACCGTGCGGCCGCTGTCGGCCAGCTTTTCGTGGCCCACGAGCTCGCCTGCGAGCAGCTCCAATTCGCCGGCATTGACGACCATCGAGAGCTGGAAGCCGGCGCCCGACCAGCGCTGGCAGTCCTTGCAGTGACAGGCGTAGACGCCCAGCGGCGGCGCCTTGAGCCGGTAGCGCACCACCCCGCACTGGCAGCCGCCCTCGACCGGAAAACTCGGCAGTTTCATGCCTGACACTCCCGTTCAAACCCCATTCAGCCCAGCGGCCATATCAGCCCGCTCGTTCCGCCGGACACAAGCCCGGCGGCGACGCAAGGAGACTACCATGACCAACTTTTCCGAGGTCTTGTTCGCAAGCCTCATCCTGCACCGCAAGCGCAACGAAGCGTTCCGCGACGGTGAAAGCGCCGATCTCAAGGCCGCCCGCGAGCGCGCCAAGTCTCGCCGCTGATCAACCCAACTACTCAACCCAAAGGACCAACCGAAAATGACCTTCCTGACTTCCTTCATCGAACGCTCGGCCAAGCGCCGCATGATGAGCGACCTGCTGCAGCTCGACGACCACCTGCTGCGCGACATCGGCCTCAGCCGCCACGACCTGCGCGCCGCGCTGCGCAACCGCAGCACCGCGATTGCCAATGCCTAGTGCTCTCCGGACCACCGGCGGCACACGCTGAAGGGCTCCGGATCGCCGGGGCCCTTCGCTTTTTTGGACCGGCATTCCATTCGTTAACACCGGTTAACCGCTAGGGAACCGCCATTCATATGCGGTTCATGCATTCGTGGGCATAAGCCGCCGCATCGGACGCCTCGGTGGCGTCCCTCCCCCAAACCAGGACGACGAAAATGTCTCTGATCTCTTCGCTTTTCCGCCGTTCGGAAAAGCGCCGTGCCTCCGCCGACCTGACGCAGCTCAACGATCGCATGCTGCGCGATATCGGCCTCTCCCGCTCCGACCTGCATCTGATGATGTCGGGCCAGCGCACCAGCCACACCAAAGGCGGCCGCTCGCATGACTGAGCGGTCAGCTGCGATAGCCGAACAAAACTGAAGGGCCCCGACAACGTCGAGGCCCTTCGCATTTTGCGGCGGTGAGTCCGCGACTCAGTTCTTGGTCTTGTCGACCAGCGCGCCGGCCTTGATCCACGGCATCATGCCGCGCAGCTTTTGGCCGATCTCCTCGATCTGGTGCTCATCGGCGAGGCGGCGCGTCGCCTTGAAGCGGGAGGCGCCGGACTTGTATTCCTGCATCCATTCCGACGTGAACTTGCCCGACTGGATGTCGGCGAGCACGCGCTTCATCTCGGCCTTGGTGTCCTTGGTAATGATGCGCGGACCCGAGACGTACTCGCCCCACTCGGCAGTGTTGGAAATCGAGTAGTTCATGTTGGCGATGCCGCCCTGGTAGATCAGGTCGACGATCAGCTTCACTTCATGCAGGCACTCGAAATAGGCCATCTCGGGCGCGTAGCCGGCTTCCACCAGCGTCTCGAAGCCGCCGCGGATCAGCTCGACCAGGCCGCCGCACAGCACCACCTGCTCGCCGAACAGGTCGGTCTCGCATTCCTCGCGGAAATTGGTCTCGATGACACCCGAACGGCCGCCGCCGATGGCCGACGCATAGGCCAGGGCGATGTCGTGCGCGTTGCCCGAGGCATCGTTGTCCACCGCGATCAGGCACGGCACGCCGCCGCCCTTCTGGAACTCGCCGCGCACCGTATGGCCGGGGCCCTTGGGCGCGATCATGATGACGTCGACCGACTTCTTGGGCTCGATCAGGTTGAAATGCACGTTGAGGCCATGCGCAAAAGCCAGCGCCGCACCGTCGCGGATGTTGGGCTCGATCTCGTTGCGGTAGACATCGGCCTGCAGCTCATCGGGAATGAGCATCATGATGACGTCGGCCCACTTGGCGGCATCGGCGATCGACATCACCTTGAGCCCCTCGCCCTGGGCCTTCTTGGCGGAAGCGCCGTCCGGACGAACCGCCACGACCACATCCTTCACACCGGAATCGCGCATGTTGAGGACGTGCGCATGGCCCTGCGAGCCATAGCCGACGACGGCGACCTTCTTGGACTTGATGATGTTGAGATCGGCATCCCGATCGTAGAAAACACGCATGGTCATCTCCCTTAGCGTTGGGGCGTTGCGCCCGATTTGCATTCAGCGCGCCCGCGGCGCCTGATTGGTTCCATACAAGACCAGAAACTGCTCGGTCGCCCGCTCGGCATCGGCCTCGATTTCCTTGGTGGTCATGGCGAGCTTGTCGCCCAGCAGCAGCCGGATCTGCACGTCGCGCAGCACCAGGCCGAAAAATGTCCGGAACGCCGTTTCAGAACTGTCGAAGCGCAGCAGCCGCGCATCGCGCCCCACTTCCAGCACCGGCTTCAGCCGCTTGCCCATGGTGAAGCGGCCATTGTCGAGCACGATGGCGCCCAGCCCGTTGTCTTCGGTCGCATGCGTGATCGCCAGCCGGTTGAGCGCGACCGAGGTCGAGCCCGCAATGGTCGCCAGCAGGTCGCGCCCGAACTGGTAGAGGCTGAGCCGCAGCGACACCGGATCGAGCGTCTTGCGATCGACCAGCGGCACGCGCACTTTCGCCGCCTGCCACTGCACGGTGGCGGTCAGCAGCCCGTCGCGGTCGCCGAACCATTTATAGAGCGTCTCCTTGGAGCAGCTCGCCCGCCGCGCCACCGCCGTCATGGTCAGCCCGTCGCCCGCCTCGACCAACAGGTCGAGGGCTGCCGTCAGCACCGCCTGCTGGCGCGGCGTAAAACTGTCCGTTGCTGGCCGGATGGCGACAGTCACGAGGCATTTCTCCTCTGGCGAGGCAGGCGCAAACAAGCCGAGCCGCACCTCTCAACCAACCGTACCGTACGTTACGGTTCGGCGTCAAGGAGGTCGAAGGAAGGTGGGGGTGGTGAAGTCGGTACCATCATCCTCTCCCGCGGTAGGCGAGGATGACAGCGTGCCAGCGTCGCCACCGGGCGAACTGCAGAGGCAGCACGCGCTATCCTTGGCGGCGGCTCTGTTTGACGATCTCGATCGAGTGGGCGCGGATTTTCTTGCGCAGCGTGTTGCGGTTGAGGCCGAGCAGTTCCGCTGCCTTGATCTGGTTGCCGCCGCAGGCATTGAGCACCATGGCGATCAGCGGCGCTTCGACCTTGTCGAGGACACGCTGGTAGAGACCTGCCGGCGGCAGCTTGGGCTCGTGCTCGCGCAGCAATTGCGCCACATGCGTTTCGACGGCGGCCGAGACATCGACGGGCCCGGCTGTCGTGGGCACCGTCTGGCGGTCGGAGATGTTGAGCTCAGCCTGCACGATCTCGCGCGAAATGCTTTCGTCGGCATAAAGCGCCGCCAGCCGCCGCACGAGGTTCTCGAGCTCGCGCACATTGCCCGGCCAGGCATAGTTCTGCATCAGCCGGATCGCATCGGGTGAGACGGTCTTGAGCGGCTCGCCCTCGCTCTGCGCCGCGCGCAGGAAATGGCCTACGAGATCGCCGATATCGTCGATGCGCTCGCGCAGCGGCGGCAGGCGGATCGGGACGACGTTGAGCCGGTAATAGAGGTCCTCGCGGAACAGTCCCTGCCGGATCATCTGGCTCAGATCGCGGTGCGTCGCCGCCACGATGCGGACGTTCGACTTGATCGGCGTGCGCCCGCCGACCATGGTGTATTCGCCCTCCTGCAGCACGCGCAGCAGGCGCGTCTGGGCATCCATCGGCATGTCGCCGATCTCGTCGAGAAACAGCGTGCCGCCCTCGGCCTGCTCGAAGCGGCCGGAGGAGCGGGCGGTCGCACCGGTAAAGGCGCCCTTCTCGTGGCCGAACAGCTCTGCCTCGATAAGGTCGCGTGGGATCGCCGCCATGTTGATGGCGACGAACGGTCCGTTCCGGCGCTTGCCGAAATTGTGCAGGGCGCGCGCCACCAGCTCCTTGCCGGTGCCGCTCTCGCCGGTGACCATCACCGTGAGGTCGGTCTGCATCAGCCGCGCCAGGGCGCGGTAAATGTCCTGCATCGCCGGTGAGCGGCCGACCAGCGGCATCGTCTCGCCCGGCTCGTCCTGCCTCCGCTGGCCGGCCGGCGACTTCTTCGCGTCCGCAAGTGCGCGGGCAACAACCGACAGCACTTCGGTGATGTCGAAGGGCTTTGGCAGATACTCGTACGCGCCCACCTCGTTGGCCTTGATGGCCGTCATGAAGGTGTTCTGCGCGCTCATCACCACGATGGGCAGCGCCGGTCTGAGCTTCTTGATCTTGGGCATGATATCGAACGCATTGCCGTCCGGCATCGCCACGTCGGTGATCAGCAGGTCGCCCTCGCCGCGGCTGACCCAGTTCCACATGGTGGACAGGTTGCCCGTCGGCCGCACCTCGTAGCCGGCGCGGGTCAGCGCCTGGTTGAGCACCATGCGGATAGCGGCATCGTCATCCGCCAGCAGAACGGTATGGCTCATTCCGCCGCGACCCCAGTTTCCTCAGGCAATCTCAATCCCTTCGCCACGGGCAACAGCACCCTGAACCGGGTGCGGCCGGGGCGGCTGTCGCTGTCGATGACGCCGCCATGGTCGCCCACGATCTTGGCTACCAATGCAAGTCCCAGGCCACTTCCATTGGCCTTGGTGGTGACGAACGGGTCGAACAGGATGGGCAGCAGGTCGGCCGGAATGCCGGGACCGTTGTCCTCGATGACGATTTCGAGCGGCAGCGAGATGCGCTGGCTGACACCCTGTACGGCAATGCGGATGCCGGGGCGAAAGGCGGTGGAAATGCGGATTTCCGCTTTCGGGGTCCGCTCGAGGGCCTCGGCGGCGTTCTTGATCAGGTTCAGGAAGACCTGGATGAGCTGGTCGCGGTTGCCGAACACCGGCGGCAGCGAGGGGTCGTAATCCTCGCTGAAGGTGATATTGCGCGCCACGCCGCTCTTGAGCAGCAGCTTCACCCGGTCGAGCACCACATGGATGTTGATCGCCTCGCGCTCGATCGGCCTGTCGTCGCCGAAGACCTCCACCCGGTCGATGAGGTCGACGATCCGGTCCACCTCCTCGCGCACCAGCCGGGCCAGCGGCAGCTCCTCGGCCGTCACCGACTGCTCCAGCAGTTGCGCGGCGCCGCGAATGCCCGACAGCGGGTTCTTGATCTCGTGCGCCAGCATCGAGGCGAGGCCGGTGACCGAGCGCGCCGCTCCACGGCTTACGAGCTGCCGGTCGATCTTGTCGGCCATGGTGCGCTCCTGGAAGAGCAGCGCCACCCGGGCATCGACATCGGAAATCGGGCTCGCGAACACGTCGACAATGCGATCGTCGGCGCCGTCACCGAAGCGGACGGAGCCGACCCGGACGCGATATTCGGTCATCGGCGCCCGCCGTTCGGTCACCGATTGCGCCAGCGTCACGATGGGCGAGCCGAAGGCGATCAGATCGTCGAGCCGCTGCCGGCTCAGCACGCTGAGCGAGGCGCCAAAGAACGACTCTGCGGCGTAGTTGACGAAGACGACCGTGCGGTCCTCGTCGATGACGATGACCGGCTGCGGCAAGGCCTGCAGCACGGCAGTGGACAGGTTCGGGGCCAGCACCTCGTTCATGCCGCCACCTGCATCCGGCCGCCGAAAATGGCCTCGATCAGGCCGATCGCCTCGGCCGGATCAGTGGACTCCACCAGCTGCCGGCGGGTTTCCTTGTCGACCGCCAACCCGGAGGCCTCGAGGTACCAGTCGAGGTGCTTGCGCGCCGCCCGCACGCCGACATGCGTGCCGTATTCGCTCAGCACACCCTCGTAATGCTCGATGACGATGGCGGTCAGCTCGTCGCCCGCCGGCGCGGGCGCCGCGACCTGCCCGGCAAGGCCGGCGGCGATCTGGCCGACCACCCAAGGCTGCCCCTGGGCGCCGCGCCCGATCATCACGGCGGCCGCGCCGGATTGCTCCAGCGCTTCACGTGCCCGCCCGAGGTCGGTGATGTCGCCATTGACCACGACCGGCACATCGACGGCTTCGACTACGGCGCGGACCAGCTCCCAACGGGCCTCGCCTTTGTAGAATTGCTGCCGCGTCCGGCCGTGCACGGTGATCATCTGCGCCCCCGCTTCCACGGCCCGCCGCGCGATCTCGGGGGCGTTGAGGCTGTCATCGTCCCAGCCGAGGCGCATCTTGACCGTCACCGGCAGCGACGTCGCGCCGACCACCGCTTCGACCAGCAACTGCGCCAGATCGGGCACCCGCATCAGCGCCGAGCCGGCATAGCCATTGGTCACACGCTTTGCCGGGCAGCCGAAATTGATGTCGATAATGTCGGCGCCAGCATCCTCGGCGATCCGGGCGGCGCGGTCCATCCACTCGGCTTCGCAGCCGGCTAGCTGCACCATGTGTGGCAGGCCGGGCGAGGCCGCGAGCTTGCGGACCATGTCGTCATTGCCGACGCTGAGCGCATTGCTGGCAATCATCTCGGAGACGACAAGTCCGGCGCCGTAATGGGCCGCCAGACGCCGCATCGGCCGGTCGGTAATGCCCGCCATCGGGGCGAGGAAAGCCCGGTTGCGGATCGCCTGGCCGCCGATGCTCAAGCCGCAGGCAAGATCACGCACCCAATGCCCCAGATTTACGCATGTGGAAAAACTGCCCGGATATTAGTCAAAACGGCCCGTACCGCAACTGCCAAAGCGCCGCAATCGCGGTCTTGCCGGGCGTCATATTGGCGGCTAGACCGGCGCGGTCATAACGCTCAGACGGCGAGTTGAACACCCTTGGCTGCCCAAAAAACCATCGCCGTCATCGTCGTCGCCGCGGGCGTGGGCGAACGCATGGGCGGCGGGCCGAAGCAATATCGGCTTCTAGCGGGCAGGCCGGTGCTCAGCCGGACGATCGAGGCCTTCCTCGGGAGGGCGGATGTGGACTGGGTACTGCCGGTGATCCATCGCGACCACGCGGAGCTTTTCGCGGGTTTGCAACTACAGAATCCGAAGCTGCTGCAGCCGATTATCGGCGCATCTTCGCGCCAGGGCTCGGTGCTGGCCGGGCTCGAGGAACTGGCGGCGCTCGGCCCCGACCTCGTGCTGATCCAGGACGCGGCCCGGCCCTTGGTCGACGACACGGTCATCCATGGTGTTATTGCAGGTCTTGGCGTGGCCGCCCTGCCCGTCTTGCCGGTCACCGACACGATCAAGCGATCGGCCGATGGGAAGCTGGTCTCGGCCACCGAGGATCGCCGGCAGCTTTTCGCGGCGCAGACACCGCAGGGGTTCGACTTCGCCACCATCCTCGACGCCCACCGCCGCGCGGCGGACGAACCGGCGGAATTCACCGACGACGCGGCGATTGCCGAATGGGCAGGCATCCCCGTCACGCTGACGGCAGGCTCGTCGCGTAACATCAAGCTGACCCACCCCGAGGATTTCGAGCGGGCGGAACGGTTGCTCGGAGGCAAGGACATGGAAACGCGCACCGGCTCCGGCTTCGACGTACATCCCTTCGAGCCCGGCGACGCCGTCTGGCTCGGCGGCGTGCGCATTGCGCATGACGCGAAGCTCAAAGGCCACTCGGACGCCGACGCCGCGCTGCACGCGCTGTGCGACGCGATCTACGGCGCCCTCGGCCTCGGCGACATCGGCTCCTTCTTCCCGCCCTCCGATCCGCAGTGGAAGGGCGTGCGCTCGACCGTCTTTCTCGAGCATGCCGCAAAGCAAGTGGCGCAGCGCCGCGGCCGCATCGTCAATCTCGACCTGAGCATTGTCTGCGAAGCACCTCGCATCGGCCCGCACGTCGCGGCCATGAAGGAGGCCATCGCCGCCACCTGCGGCATTGCCACCGGCCGCGTTGCCATCAAGGCGACCACCAGCGAAGAACTCGGTTTCACCGGCCGGCGCGAGGGCCTGATGGCGATGGCGACGGCCACCATCGAACTGCCGCGGGAGGACTGAAATGCAGATGCCCGACGACATCCGCGCGCTGGCTCACGAGGTCATCACGCGGCTCAAGGCCGAAAAGCTGAGCATCGCCACGGCCGAAAGCTGCACCGGTGGCCTCGTCGCCGGCGCGCTCACCTCGATCTCGGGCTCGTCGGACGCCGTCTATGGCGGCTTCGTCACCTATGCCAACGAGGCCAAGATCGCGATGGTCGGGGTGCCCTATGCGCTGTTGAAGCAGTATGGCGCGGTGTCGCGACATACCGCGATGGCCATGGCCGAGGGAGCGATGCACGGCGCCGGCGTCAACGTCGCGGTCGCCATCACCGGCATTGCCGGCCCGAACGGCGGCAGCGAGGAGAAGCCGGTCGGCCTGGTGCATTTCGCGGTGGCAAGCGAGGAAGAGACGCGCCATCTGCAGCGCAATTACGATCCGCACTGGACGCGCGACCAGATCCGGCACGCCTCGGTCGCCGATGCCCTGAAGCTGGTGCTCAAGGCAATCTAGCCCGAACGTGATCCGGCAGAACTTTCGCTTGGCGCCAATTGCGCTAAGCTGGTGTTCTAATGATCGCCAGTGAAACCATCCCCCGGCTCCCCGAACGTCTTGCCGCCGGCATGGCGTTCGTGACGAAATGCCAGGAGATGGCGGCTACGGCGGGCCTGATTGCCCAGTTCCAGACGCTGATCCGCGATTTCGGCTTCGACGTGACTGCCGGGGGCTGCTGGACGGGTGTCGGCAAGGAACGGCGCTACCGCTTCTTCTTCAACAACTGGCCGGCCGACTGGCAGGCCTACTACGCCGAACAGAACTTCTTCGATCGCGATTTCATCGTCGAGGCGTCGCGCCGCTCCATCACGCCGTTCCTGTGGAACGAGATGGACGAGGCGGTGTTCAAGAGCCCCGGCGCGCGGGAGTTCGTCGTCGCGGCCCGCGAGCGGCACGGCTGGGTTGACGGCTTCGTCGTGCCGATCCGGGGACCGGGCGGCTTCGAGGGCGTCGTCAGCCTCGCAGCGACCCACTATGTCACGCTCGAGCCTGGCGAACGGGCGACGCTCGAGATGATGTCGCGGGCGCTGCACGAGCGCTGCCGGCTGGAAGTCGGGCTGGGCGCCGAAGCGCCGGCCGAGCCGCCTCTGACCGAGCGCGAGCTCGAATGCATGAAGTGGGCAGCAGGCGGCAAGAGCGACTGGCAGATCGGCGCGCTGCTCGGGATTACCGGCGCCACCGTGCATTTTCACGTCGAGCAGGCCAAGAAGAAGCTCGGTGTCCGCTCGCGCGTGCAGGCTGTGGCTATCCTGGTGCTGCACGGCATGATCTAGCCGAAGCGGCGCTCGGCCTCGTCGACGAAGGCGTCCATGATCTGGTCCTGCTTGGCGGCAAAGGCCGGCTCGGCCACCGAGGCGATCAGCGGATTGGAGATCTTGAAATCGATGTCGAAGCGCACGCGCGTGCCCTCGCCTTCCGGCTCGAACGTCCATTTGCTGTCGAGATAGCTGAACGGCCCGTCGATGGCCTTGGCGGTAATGGTCCGCGCGCTCCGGCTGGCCTCGACGCGCGAGGTATAGGCCTGCTTCACCGGCCCGAACTGGATCGTCATTTTAGCGTAGCGCACATCGTCGGCCGCGCCATTGTCGCGCTTGACCTCCATGCCCGAAATGTTGGGCAGGAAGCGCGGATAATCCTCGAGGTCGTTGACCAGGTCGAACATCCGGTCGGGCAGATGCTGCACGTGCCGCTCGAAAAACAGGTCAGGCATGGCGGGCGAGCCGGGCAGCCCTGAGAGCCGCGAAATCCTCGCCGGCATGGTGCGACGAGCGGGTCAGCGGGCTCGACGAGACCAAGAGGAAGCCCTTGGTCCGGGCCACCGTGGCGTAGGAACTGAACTGCTCGGGCGTGACGTATTCCATCACCGGATGGTGCTTGCGCGACGGCGCGAGGTACTGGCCGATGGTCATGAAATCGACGTCGGCGGAACGGAGGTCGTCCATCAGCTGGAGCACTTCGTTCCGCTCCTCGCCCAAGCCGACCATGATGCCGGACTTGGTGAACATCGTGGGGTCGAGTTCCTTGACCCGCTGCAACAGCCGGATCGAGTGGAAGTAGCGCGCACCCGGCCGGACCTTCAGATATTTCGACGGCACCGTCTCGAGATTGTGGTTGAACACGTCGGGCTTGGCCGCCACGACGATTTCGAGCGCGCCTTCCTTGCGCAGGAAATCGGGCGTCAGCACCTCGATGGTGGTGGTCGGCGTGCGCGCCCGGATGGCGCGGATGACCTTCGCGAAATGCTCCGCGCCGCCATCGATCAGGTCGTCGCGATCGACCGAGGTGATGACGACATGGCTGAGGCCGAGCTTGGCGACGGCGTTAGCGACGTTCTCGGGCTCATGCGGGTCGAGCTGGGTCGGCATGCCGGTCGCGACATTGCAGAAGGCGCAGGCACGGGTGCAGATCTCGCCCATGATCATCATGGTGGCGTGCTTCTTGCTCCAGCACTCGCCGATATTGGGACAGCCGGCCTCCTCGCAGACGGTCACGAGGTTGTTGTCGCGCACGATCTGCTGCGTTTCGCGATAGACCGGCGAGCCGGGCGCGCGGACGCGAATCCAGTCCGGCTTGCGCAGCATCGGCGCATCCGGCCGGTTGGCCTTTTCGGGGTGGCGCGGACGGGCCTCGATGAGAGTGACCACGGAGCTCCTTAGTGTCCGGCGATCAGCCGGGCGATGATGACGACGATGATCGCACCCACCGTCGAGGTAATGATCTGGCTGAGCCAGATATTGGCGATCGGCAGCCTGATCTTCAGCGCCGAGAACAGATAGCCGCCGACGAACGAACCCAGCACGCCCGACAGCAGGTAGGTCAGCAAGCCCTCGCCCCCGACGATCCAGCTGGCCAGCCAGCCCGCGATGGCGCCAATGACGAGGAAAACCACCACGTGACGTACGGTGTCATCCCGCAACACGCTGCCGCCGCCGTCGTCCTGCCGTTCAAGCTTGCTCATCGTTCTGCCTCCATAGCGCCCGGATCGTATATCGAACCGGAAGCGCCGCGGATCAAGCCTTGCTTCTGCATCACAGCACCTCGCTCAGCTCGACCCAGTCGCCGCGGCGAGCGGACGAGCGGATGGCGGCTTCGCTGAGGGCCAGGCTGCGGATATTGTCGCGGCCGGCGACGAAATCTGCCGGCTCGCGGCCGGCTTCGATGGCGCCGACCATGGCGCGCAGGGCGCTGCTGCTGGTTTCGGGGAATTCCTGCGGGCCGAGCGGGATTTCCTCCGGCACGCCGCCCAGGGGCGTCAGCACCAGGCGGTCATTGCCGTCGCGGGCCGTCCACCAGATCTCGCCCCCAGCCATGTCCATCGTCCACTCGCCGCCCCAGGCGGTGGGCTTGCCCGTGCTCAGATAGGAGCCGTCGAGAACGGCGATCGTGCCCTTGCTGAATTCGACCGTGGCGATGCCGATCGGATGGCCCGCGAGGCTGTTGCCCGGCAGGTTCCAGCTTCGCGCCGACACTCGCACCGGCTCATCGGCCAGGACCCAGCGCGCGACCTCGAAAATGTGGATGAAGTAGTCGGAGAGGATGGGATGGGCGATCTCGGGATAGGGATAGTCGAAGCCCATGGTCTCAAGGTGCATGCGGAAATCGCAACGGATGCGTGTCGGCGCGCCGAATGTACCGGCTCGCAGCAGGCGGTGCACCTCGATGGCGGCGGGATCGAAGCGGTAGTTTTCGGCAACACCGAGGAAACGGTGCTTCGCTTCAGCGAGCGCGACCAGCTCGCGCGCCTCGGCGACCGTGGCGGTGAAGGGCTTTTCGACCAGCACGTGCAGGCCGAACTCGAGGCCCTCCCTGATCAGCGCGTAGTGCTCTGGTGTCCGGGTGGAGACGATCAGCAGATCGGGACGGGTGGCCTCCGCGGCCGCCGTGACGGTCGGAAATGTCCGGTCCGGACCGATGCCGGCCCCTGCCAGATTGGCCTTCGACTTCTCCGAGCGGGCAACGAAGCCGACCATCTCGACGCCGGCGACTGGGGGCGTGTAGCGCTCGATCCAGCGCATCCCCCACCAGCCGACACCTGCCTGTATCGCCCGGACCATCGTGCGTCTCAGATGTTGATCGCCTGGCCGTAGGCGTTGAGCACGCTTTCCTTCATCATCTCGCTCAGGGTGGGATGCGGGAAGATGGTGTGCATCAGTTCGGCCTCGGTGGTCTCGAGGTTCATGGCGGTGACGAAGCCGGCGATCAGCTCGGTGACCTCGGCGCCGACCATATGGGCGCCCAAGAGCTCGCCGGTTTTGGCGTCGAAGATGGTCTTGACCAGGCCCTCGGGTTCGCCCAGCGCGATGGCCTTGCCATTGCCGATGAAGGGGAATTTTCCGACCTTGATCTCGCGGCCCGCCTCGCGCGCCCTGGCCTCGGTGAGGCCGACGGAAGCGACCTGCGGTTCGCAATAGGTGCAGCCGGGGATGCGGCGCTTGTCGAGCCCGTGCACTTTCATGCCGGCGATGGTCTCGACGGTGATGACGCCCTCGTGCTCGGCCTTGTGCGCCAGCATCGGCGGCCCGGCGACATCGCCGATGGCCCACACGCCGGCAATGTTGGTGCGGCCGTGATCGTCGACGACGACCGCGCCGCGCTCGATCTTGACGCCCAGCTTCTCGAGCCCGAGGTTTTCGCTGTTGCACTGCACGCCGACGGCCGAGATCAGCCGGTCGCCGGCGACGTCGGTCTTGGTACCGTCCTTGAGCTCGACATGGGCGACGATGCCCGTGGCGCTCTTGGTGACGCTCGCGACCTTGGCCTCGGTCATGAACTTGATGCCGCGCTTCTCGAACCGCTTCTTCACATGCGCGGCGATCTCGGCATCCTCGACCGGCAGGATCTGCGGCAGCAGCTCGATGATGGTCACTTCGGCGCCGAGCGAGCGGTAGAACGAGGCGAACTCCATTCCAATGGCGCCCGAACCCATCACCACCAGCGATTTGGGCATCTCGGCCGGCACCATGGACTCGAAATAGGTCCAGATGCGATCGCCATCAGGTTCGATGCCGGGCAGCACGCGCGGGCGCGCGCCGGTGGCGACGATGATGTTTTTCGCCTTGTAGGTCCCTGCCCCGAGTGCATTCTTGGGCGGCGGCACCTGCGGCTGCATGGCCTTCTTCTTGGTCGGCTCGACCTTGATCTCGCCCGGCGCGGTCAGCACCGCCTCGCCCCAGATGGTGTCGACCTTGTTCTTCTTCATGAGGAACTGGACGCCGTTGTTCATCTGCGCCGCGATGCCGCGCGAGCGCTGCACGGTTGCGGCGAGATCGACGCCGAACTTGTCGGCGGTGAGCCCGTAATCCTTGGCATGCGCCATGTGGCCGTAGATCTCGGCCGTGCGCAGCAGCGCCTTGGTGGGAATGCACCCCCAGTTGGAGCAGATGCCGGCCATGTGCTCGCGCTCGACGATCGCGGTCTTGAGGCCCAACTGCGCCGCACGGATCGCCGCGGTGTAACCGCCCGGCCCCGCGCCGATGATGATGAGATCGTAAGAGTCGGCCATCGATTATTCCTTCACCATCAGAAGCCAGTCCTTGCCCGCGCCGGGGTAGCTGACCATCGCGCGCTTGTCGCGCACCGCGAAGCCGCGCCGCTCGTAGAGTTTCCGGGCGCCTTCGTTCACATCCTCGACGATCAGCGAAACGCCATTCGCCTTTGTCTCGCCGCGCCGAATGTCGGCGACCTCCAGCAGCTGGCTGCCGACGCCCTGGCTGCGCCACCTGACGTGGACGCCGAGCATCGAGATGAACCAGCTGCCATTGGCTTCTGCCTCGAGCTCCTCGATGGGCCGCATGAAGCCGGTGACGTTGGCGGGAACCGGCGTGAATGCATCGTCCTTGCGGTAGCCCAGCAGCATGCCGGCCACCTCGCCATCGATCTCGGCCATTGTAACGCTCTTCCAGCCGAAGGCGCTGTCGTCGTCCAGCATCTGCAGGCGGCCCACTTCGATCGGGTCATACGTGCCCTCGGCTTCAGCCACACGGGCCCAGCCGCGCGCCATCCCGCCATGCACCGCGATATTGACGAGCAGCGCGATCTCGCTGGCGTCGGACTTGCGGGCGGGACGGGTCGCGATCTCGACCATCAGATGCCCAGCATCTGCTTGACGAGCGGCACGAGGCCGGTGCCGATGGCCCGGGTGTTGGGGCCATCGAGGTGCACGCCGTCGGCGGGATGCGCCTTCGCCACCGAGGCGGCATTGAAATAGCCCACCCCTTCTTCGTCGGCGCGGCGCTTGTACATCTCGGCAAAACCCTTCGATGCGGCGATGGCGTCGTCCTCGCCGAAATGCACCATCATCTCGGGGTGGACGTTTGTCGCGCAGAGTTCCGGCGGCGCCATGATGATGATCTTGGGCACCATCTCGCCCTCGGCCGCCGCGTGGCCCCTGACGATCTGCACCAGCCGCCGCACGCCGTACGACGCCTCGAGCGCGGTGCGGCCGTGGAACGGCTTCAGATCGTTGGTGCCCAGCATGATGATGACCATGTCGAGCGGGCCGTGCGAACTGAGCAACGTCGGCAGGACGCGCGCGCCGTTGCGATCGGCATCGGCGTACCAGTCGTCGTGCACCGTGGTGCGACCACCAAGCCCCTCGGCGATGACGCGCGCGGCGCCACCCAGCCCCTGCTCCAGCGCCGTCGGCCAGCGGTCCTCGTAGGCGAGGCGCCCGGCATCGATGGGGTCGTAGCCATAGGTGATGCTGTCGCCATAGGCGAGGATGGTTTTCATGGCTCAGGCCAGCATCATCACGGGAGTTTCGATCAGGGCTTTGAAGGCGGCAAGCAGCTCGGCGCCGAGCGCACCATCGACGGCGCGATGATCGACCGCAACGGTGACCGTCATGAACTGGCCGATCCTAACCTGGCCCTTATCGGCATAGACCCGCTCCTCGCCGGCCCCCACCGCGAGGATGGTGCCGTGCGGCGGGTTGATCACCGCGGCGAATTCCTTGATGCCGAACATGCCGAGATTACTGACCGAAGACGTGCCCCCCTGGTATTCGGCCGGGGTCAGTTTCTTGTTGCGGGCCTTGCCGGCAAGGGTTTTCACCTCGTCGGAAATCTGCCGCAGCGTCTTCTGGTCGGCGGCCCGCACGACCGGCGTGAACAGGCCGCCGGGCACCGACACGGCGACCGCGACGTCGGAGCGCTTGTGGTAGAGGATGGAGTCGCCGGCCCAGGTGGCATTGGCGGTCGGCACCTGCTGCAGCGCCATCGCCCAGGCCTTCATGACGAAGTCGTTGACCGAGAGCTTGTAGGTGGGCTTGCCGTCCTTGAGCGGGGCGGCAGCGTTGATCTTCTCGCGCGCTTCCATCAGCGCGTCGATCTTGCAGTCGAGCGTCAGGTAGAAATGCGGAATGGTCTGCTTGGCCTCGGTGAGGCGCGCCGCCACGACCTTGCGCATGCCATCGTTTGGAACGACGTCGTAGCTGCCCTCGGGATAGAGCGCGAGCACCTGCGCCTTGCTCATGCCGGCCGGCATCGCGCCGCCTGCGGGAGCAGCGGCCGGAGCTGTAGCGGGCGCAGCCTTGAGCGGCGCCTTGCCGGACTTGGCGGCCTCGACGTCGGCCTTCACCACGCGGCCATGCGGGCCGGTGCCGGTGATGGCGGCGACGTCGATGTTGGCGTCCCTGGCCAGTCGGCGCGCCAGCGGAGAAGCAGGAACGCGCCCGTTATTGACAGACTTTATGAAGGGCTGGGGCGCATTTGCCGGAGGTGTGGCAGACGGAATTGCGGCCGTACCCGTGGTCACAGGCGCTGCGGGAGTGGGAGCCGGCTTCGGCGCTTCGGCCTTCGGCAGCTCAGCAGCTTTCGGCGCAGGAACGGGTGCCGCGGCCGGTGCGCTCTCGCCCTCGGTGAGCAGCACCGCGATTACGGCGTTGACCTTCACATTGTCGGTGCCTTCGGGGACGACGATCTTGCCGATCTTGCCCTCATCGACTGCCTCGACCTCCATCGTCGCCTTGTCGGTTTCGATCTCGGCGATCACGTCGCCGGAGGAGACGCTGTCGCCCTCCTTGACGTGCCATTTGGCGAGCTTGCCCTCTTCCATCGTGGGCGAGAGCGCCGGCATGGTGATGTTGATGCTCATATCCTCACTCGCCGATATCTTCGTTCCAGAGATGCGGATTGTTCTTGATGAAATCCGCCATCATGTGCTCGCAGCGCGGCTCGTGGTAGTCGACCACGTCGACCCCCGCGAGGCTCATCACGTCCTGAAAGCCCTTGAAGTTCCTGCTCTCGGCGACGACCACACGCGAGATGCCGAACTGGATGATCGTTCCAGTGCACATCATGCAGGGACTCAGCGTCGTGTAGCAGGTAACGTCCTTGTAGGTCTTCTGCCGGCCAGCATTCTGGATGGCGTCCATCTCGCCATGCAGGATGGGGTCGCCCTTCTGCACGCGCCGGTTGTGCCCGCGCCCGATGATCTCGCCATTGCGCACCAGCACCGAGCCGATCGGAATACCGCCCTCGCTCAGCCCCTGCTGTGCCTCGGCATAGGCGGCATCGAGGAACTTGCGGTCGATTTCGTCCTGCGTGGGCATCATTGCCTCTTCAGATCGTGCGTTTCGCCGAGGTCGGTGGCCTCGTGCCATTCCTGCTGAAACATCTCGTAGATCGCCTCCAGCCCTTCATCCTCGGGTATGCCGCGCTCGGCATAGGCTCGAGCCACATGCCGGGCTACATCGACCAGAAA
Organism: Pseudomonadota bacterium; assembly: GCA_048498015.1. Classification (GTDB taxonomy): domain Bacteria; phylum Pseudomonadota; class Alphaproteobacteria; order Rhizobiales; family Devosiaceae; genus Devosia_A. The sequence goes on along the minus strand of JBEHYU010000001.1, from coordinate 117,482 downwards.
TACCCCCCATACTTCGGGGCCCTCGAAGGCGGCATCGAATGCAATGTGCAGCCCGCCATCGACGATCCACGCGCGCAACACTTCATGCGCGGTAGGCGATGAACTGACTTCGGCGGGATAGGGAAGGTCTTTCATCCTACCCCCGATACGTCACGGCGTTCACTGCCGCGACGACTTCGTCGACATTGGGCAGGGCCAACTTCTCGAGGTTCGCGGCATAGGGCATCGGCACGTCCTTGCCCGTGACGCGGGTCGGCGGGGCGTCGAGATAATCGAAGGCTTCGGCGACGACGCGGGCCGCGAGTTCGGCGCCGATGCCACCCTGCGGCCAGCCCTCTTCCACCGTCACCAACCGGCCGGTCTTCTTGACGGATTCGATGACCGTGGCGCTGTCCAGCGGACGGAGCGTGCGCAGGTCGATCAGCTCCACATCGACGCCGGTGGCGACCAGCTTCTCGGTCGCCTGCGTGGCATAGCGCATGCCCATCGAGAACGACACCAGCGTCACGTCCTTGCCCCGCCGGGCGATGCGGGCCTTGCCGATCGGCAGCACATAGTCATCGACCTTGGGCACGAGGCCGGTCGAACCGTATAGAATCTCGTTCTCGAGGAAGACGATCGGATTGTTGGACCGGATCGCCGCCTTGAGCAGGCCCTTGGCATCGGCGGCGGAGAACGGCGCGACGACGTAGAGGCCGGGCACATGGCTGTACCAAGCCGAGTAATCCTGGCTGTGCTGCGCGCCGACGCGGGCCGCGGCGCCGTTCGGACCGCGGAAGACGATCGGGGCATGCACCTGCCCGCCCGACATGTAGAGCTGCTTGGCGGCGGAATTGATGATCTGGTCGATCGCCTGCATGGCGAAATTCCAGGTCATGAACTCGACGATCGGACGCAGGCCCGCAAAGGCCGCGCCGATGCCGATGCCGGCAAAGCCATGCTCGGTGATGGGAGTATCGACGACGCGCTGCGGACCGAATTCCTGCAGCAGGCCCTGCGTGACCTTGTAGGCGCCCTGGTACTCGGCGACCTCTTCCCCCATGACGAAGACGTCCTTGTCGCGGCGCATCTCCTCGGCCATCGCCTCGTTGAGCGCCTGACGAACGGTCATCTCGACCATCTCGACGCCGGCCGGCAGGTCGGGATCCGCGGCCGGCTGGAACGCCGGTGCAGCGGCTGCGGCAGGCGCCTTGGCCTCCGCAACAGGGGCCGCAGGAGCCGGCGCGGCTTCGGCCTTCGGTGCCGGTGCAGCAGCAGGCGCGGCGCTGGCGGTTTCGCCTTCGCCGAGCACGAGTGCGATAGGCGTGTTGACCTTCACGCCCTCGGTGCCTTCGGGCACGAGGATGGAGGTGACCTTGCCGGTATCGACGCTTTCGACTTCCATCGTCGCCTTGTCGGTCTCGATCTCGGCCAGCACGTCGCCGGGTTTCACGTCATCGCCGACCTTGACCAGCCATTTGGAGAGCTTGCCCTCTTCCATGGTGGGCGACAGCGCGGGCATCAGGATGTTGGGCATGTCTGGTGTCCTCAGGCGTCGGCGTAAATGTCGGTCCAGAGCTCGGACGGAGCCGGCTCGGCATCGGCGGTGGCGAAATCGGCAGCCTCCGTGACCAGCGCGCGCACTTCGGTCTCGATCAGCTTGAGCGATTCCTCGGTGCCGTAGCGCTTCTCCAGAATGCGGCTCTTGACCTGCTCGATCGGATCGCGCTCGGCGCGCATCGTCGTGACTTCGTCCTTCGAGCGATACTTCGCCGGATCGGACATCGAGTGACCGCGATAGCGGTAGGTCATCATCTCGAGGATGTAAGGACCGTTGCCGGCGCGGATGTGCTCGATGGCGCGCTTGGCGGCGTCATGCACCAGCCGGACGTCCATGCCGTCCACCTGCTCGCCCTGGATGTTGAAGCTCAGGCCGCGCTTGGAAAAATCCTGCTGTGCCGTGGCCCGCTCGACCGAGGTGCCCATGGCGTAGCGGTTGTTCTCGACGATGTAGAGCACCGGCAGGTTCCAGAGCTTGGCCATGTTGAAGCTCTCATAGACCTGACCCTGGTTGGCCGCGCCGTCGCCGAAATAGGCGATCGAGACCGAATTCTCGCCCTTGTATTTGGCAGCGAAGGCCAGGCCCGTACCGAGCGACACCTGCGCCCCGACGATGCCGTTGCCGCCATAGAAGCGGTGCTCGTTGGAGAACATGTGCATCGAGCCGCCCTTGCCGCCGCTGAGGCCACCCTGCCGGCCGGTCAGCTCGGCCATGATCCCCTTGGGATCGAGGCCCATCGCCAGCATGTGGCCATGGTCGCGATAGCCCGTGATCTGCGCGTCACCCTTCTCGGAGGCCATGGTGATGCCGGTGACCACCGCTTCCTGTCCGATATAGAGGTGGCAGAAGCCGCCGATCAGACCCATGCCGTACATCTGCCCAGCCTTCTCTTCGAAGCGCCGGATCAGGAGCATGTCGCGATAGGCTTTGAGCTCGTCGTCCTTGGAAAATTCGGGGATGTTGGAGAGGGAAGCGGATTTTTCCGCTTTCGGGGCGGGCTTGCGCGCCATGCTATTCTCCGATTGCCGCTATCTCAGAGAAAGATAGCGCAGCTTGGCGTCACACACCAACTCATCGGAAGCTAGAACAAAACAGCCTATCAGTCTATGCCGCTTTGGATTTTTGGCATTGCCTCGTTTCCGGTTGACGAGGACTGTAAACTGGTGATCGGTTTACCGGTCTGCGGATCGACCATCACCACCATGTCGCCGACCTCGGCCATCGACAGCATGGCCCGCGCCTTTTCCGTCAGGATATCCGGATCGAGCGCATCGGGGCTGAACAAAGCGACCTTGTGCCGGTAGGATTCGATCTCGGCCGTCAGGGCGGCGGACTGCACCTTGAGGTTGGCGATATCGGCCCGCATCAGCTTCTGGCTCTCGATGCCGAAATTGCCGCCGATCGCGCTCCAGCCCAGATAACCCTGGAACGCCAGCAGCGCGGCGGTGATCAGCAATCCACGCCAGAGCGAGGGGCGGCGAAGGCGAGTGGTCATGGCGCCACCCTATCGGTTTGTGGTTGAGCGCCGGTTAAGCCCCGGGGCCGGCGGACCAGAATGAGGTCGTAGCCGTCGATTTCGCCCGACTGCAGCACGAACGGCTCGCGCCCGCCCTCGTGGCGGAAGCCGAAGCGCTGGTAGAGCCGCTGCGCGCCAAAATTGTCCTGCCAGACATCGATGCGGATGGCGGTTGCCGCCAGCATCTCCGGCTCCGCGAGCGCCCGTCGCAGCAGTGCGCTGCCGATCCCCTGCCCCTGCAGCGCGGCGTCGACATAGAGCCGGTCGATCAGCATCTCGCCGGGTGCTTCGGCCGGCCCGAACTGCACGAAGCCAACCGGCTTGCCGTCCAGCCGTGCCCACAAGACGCGGTCACGTTGCAGATGCTCGCGCCAGCGTGCCGGCGAGATCGTGCGCTCGAGATGCCAGGCCAGGTCATCCGGCTCGAATTCGGCGCCCCAGGTCTCGACATAGGTCCGGATGGCGAGCGCGGAGATTTCGTCGGCGTCGGCGAGCGAGGCTTCGGATATCTCGATGCCGGTCAATTGATGGTCCTGCGCTCGGGATCGGAGGGAAACAGCTCCTCCGAATTCATCAGGTCGGCGAACCGCATCTCGGCCTTTTCCGCATCCTCGATCAGCCGCAGCGCCGGACGGGCCATCGTGGCGCCCTCGAGCCGCAGATATTTGTCGCCTGGCCACAGTGGCGACTTGGCCCAGACCTCAAAAGTCTTGTTGGAGTTGGCGAGGGCGCGCACCAGAACGGGCAGCGTCTTGCCGTTGGCGTAGGCGACGACGAGACCGTCCTCCACCCGCACGATCTCGGCAGGCCCCGAGATGTTGGCCTTGCGGTCGGTGCGGAAGGCGAGATGCGACGGCCCCTCGGGCAGCGTCCCGGGAACATTGCTGGTCCACACACCCACGATAGCCCGGCCACGATTGTCGCCCAGCAGCAGCAGGCGGATACCGTCGCGCAGCGGCGACTGGACGATATGGAGGGACGAGCCGTCCGGTTCGTGCCGGACCTGGGCCAGCCACTGTTCACCCCGCCGCTTGCGCGCGATGGCGATCCGGATGGACCCTACCAGCCAGACGGCGACCGCGAAGGCGAAAGCGTAGATCAGCATCCGGCGGACCGTCCGGTTAGAGGCCGGGCTGGTCCGCCGGAAGCCTCGATCATGCAAGCGCCTTGAACGCGCCGCGGCCGGCATAATGGGCGGCCGAGCCCAGCATTTCCTCGATGCGGATCAGCTGGTTGTACTTGGCGATCCGGTCGGAGCGCGAGACCGAGCCGGTCTTGATCTGTCCGCAATTGCAGGCGACCGCGAGGTCGGCGACGGTCGAATCCTCGGTCTCGCCCGAGCGGTGCGACATCACCGAGGTGTAGGCGGCGCGGTGCGCCATATCGACGGCGTCGAGCGTTTCGCTCAGCGTGCCGATCTGGTTGACCTTGACCAGGATCGAGTTGGCGACGCCGCGCTTGATGCCGGCGCCGAGGCGTTCGGTGTTGGTGACGAACAGGTCGTCGCCGACCAGCTGGATTTTCCGGCCGAGCGTGTCGGTAAGCGCCTTCCAGCCGTCCCAGTCGTCCTCGGCCATGCCGTCCTCGATGGTGATGATCGGGAACTTGTCGGCGAGGCCGGCGAGGAAGGTGACATTGTCGGCGGAGCTGAGCGACTTGCCCTCGCCCGTCATCTCGTACTTGCCGTTCTTGAAGTATTCGGTCGAGGCGCAATCGAGGCCGAGCGCCACGTCCTTGCCCGGCTCATAGCCGGCGGCGCGGATCGACTTGACGATGTATTCGAGCGCGGCTTCCGCCGAGCTGAGATTGGGCGCGAAGCCGCCTTCGTCGCCGACATTGGTGTTGTGGCCGTCGGCGTGCAGCGCTTTCTTCAGCGTGTGGAAGACTTCCGAGCCGATCTGCATGGCGTGCGCGAAGGTTTCGGCGCCGATCGGCAGGATCATGAATTCCTGCATGTCGATCGGATTGTCGGCATGGGCGCCGCCATTGATGATGTTCATCATCGGCACCGGCAGCACATGGGCGTTCGGGCCGCCGAGATATTTGTAGAGCGGCAGCTCCGAGCTTTCCGCCGCCGCCTTGGCGACGGCGAGCGAGACGCCGAGGATGGCGTTGGCGCCCAGCCGACCCTTGTTGGGCGTGCCGTCGAGCTCGATCATCACGCGGTCGATGGTGATCTGGTCGAGCGCGTCGAGGCCCTCGATCTCGGAGTAGATTTCGGTGTTGACGAAATCGACCGCCTTGGTGACGCCCTTGCCCATATAGGCCGAGCCGCCGTCGCGCAGCTCCACCGCCTCATGCGCACCGGTCGAGGCGCCCGAAGGAACGATGGCGCGGCCAAAGCTGCCATCGTCGAGGATGACATCGACTTCCACAGTGGGGTTGCCCCGGCTGTCGAACACCTGCCGGCCGGTGACATCGATGATGGAAGACATGGACGCGCCTCTGAATCGTTGGATTTCCGGGTCTTTCCTAGTGTCACTCTGTGACAATCGAAAGAGGGTTTCGGAAATTTAGCCTGCTGGTGGACGTGCTTGCCTCGGCGTGATTCCCGCGAAGGCGGGAATCCAGGCGGAGTGTGCGGACGTCCGATGACCCGGTCTGGATTCCCGCCTTCGCGGGAATGACGCTGTGGGGGTGGGGCGTATTTGCTGACTGCACTGTGTCAAAGAACTCTCCTCCGGATCGGGGACGAGCGGGAGTGACCGACGACCTTGCGGTCTCGGGGTTTGGCCTGCCGTGGCCAAAGCTTCGCCACGGACGGAGAGCGCCGGGCGCCTCCGGTTATGTTTGCTAGGCGAGACGCCCAGCGCTGCTCCGCGCGGGATTTTTGGAACAGTCAGGCAGGGAGCAGGGTGAACCTGCCGCGACCCGAAGGCTGGACCTGGAGCAGCACGACTGCCGCTCCCCCACGCGTCCGCCGGCGCTTCGTCGGCACCCCGCGGTAGATGACGGACGCGGAGCCAATGTAAGGCTGTGGGGAGTGAGGGCAATTCGACGGGCGTGGCGGGCGCCTATCGTGGCGGAATGCTGTGCCGGGCGAGTGGGTTGGCGCTGCTGTTCGTGGGCAAGTCAGTGGTCGCCTGACTGAGGGCGAACACCCCCTCACCAAGCTTGCTACGGGCCTGAAGGCCCTAGCGCCGCTATCCTCCCCCACCAGGGGGGAGGATGTCCGTGCTGACTTCGATGTCTGCTCAAGAAGTGCCGCTGGCGCGATGTCATCCTCCCCACCTGTGGGGGAGGATAGCGGAGCTAGGGCGATAGCCCGTAGCGGAGCTTGGTGAGGGGGTTCTTGGCTTCAGTCGGCCTAAACCCTGATCTTGCCGTTGGCGATCAGCCAGCCGACCGACTCCTGCACCGCCTGCAGGCTGCTGTATCTCGGCTCATAGCCCAGCAGCTTTCGGGCCTTCTCGATGGAATGGTTGGGGCTGCGGGAGATGTGTTCCCAGGTGGCCTGGGCATCTTCGGGGGACTGTTTCAGTTTCCAGCTGTCATAGGGCTCGAAGCCCAGGCGGGGTTCGCGGCCGAACCAGCGGTACATGGCGATGGCAAAGCCCTTGAGGTTCACAGCCTGCGCGGTGACGGTGTTGAAGGCTTCGCCGATGGCGGCCGAGCGGTGGGCGATCGCGCCCATCACCTGCTGGGCAATGTCGTCGGCGTGGATGTGGTGGACGGTCTCCATGCCGAAATTGGGCAACACCAGCTCGTCGCCGCGGGCGATGGTCTCAAAGGCAGCGTTGTTGAAATGGCCGGCGGGATTGAGCGGCGTCCAGCCGGGGCCGACGATGTGGCCGGGGCGGAACACCGTGGCCGGGAAGCCGGTGCGGCCGGCTTCGGCGAGCAGATAGAGCTCCTGCTGCATCTTGCCGATGCCGTACTCGCCCACCGCATTGAGCGGCTGGTCCTCGGTAGCGGGCACGGCGGTGTTCTGGCCGTAGACCCAGACGGTGCCGCAATGGAGGAAGTGCTGCACCCGGCCGCGCAGGGCTTCAACCAGCTGTTGCGCGCTCCCGAGCTGGAACGAGATCATGTCGATGACGATGTCAGGGTTGAGGCCCGCGATGCGCCGGCCGAAGCTGCCAGCGGCCTCCTCGGCGTCGCGATCGGCGATGACGGTCTCGACCTCGGCCCAGGCAGCGTGCGGGCTGTAGGGCTGGCGCTGGCCGCGGGTGATGTTGAGGACGGTATGTCCGGCCTCGACCAGCCGCGGCACCAGATAGGTACCCACATGCCCGCTGCCGCCGATGATTGCTACGCGCGCCATATCCGCCTCCGCCATTTGGCGCGGACCCTAGTGGAGAACTGCGCAAAACGAAACGGGCGGCACGTGGCCGCCCGCTTTCGCCCGGAACCGGAATGGATCAGTTCCAGTAAGGCTCGGCCTTGTAGTAGTCGTAGGCCTTGTCGCGGATGCCGGCGCCGTCGTTCTTGGTGAGTTCCTTGATCGACTCGGCCGGCGCCTGCTCGAGCTGATCGGCCGAGAACGGCACCACATAGGCGTTGTATTCGGGGTCGAAATCGAGCGTCGACCACGGCACGGGGTGGAATTTTTCGCCCACGCCGAGCACGCCGCCAAAGCCCACCACCGCGAACATGATGGCGTTGTCGGTCTTGTCGAGGATCAGGTCCTCGATCTTGCCGATGACGTTGCCGCCATTGTCCTTGACCTCGGTGCCGATGACGCGCGAGGCGCGAATGGCGGTCGTATGTCCCGATGCTGTCGGCATTTTTCATCTCCTACGATGTGGATGGTACCGGCAGAACGGGTGGGCAGGCCGAGGGTTCCCCTGCCCTCACGGTAGCTCACGAACCGCGCGAGGCCGATCACAAGGGCGCAAGACGGCTGGATTTCCGGGCGCGGCGCGCCACATAAGACGGCAACGAAATCCGGCGTTTGCGCGCCGCAGGAGGGACGACATGAACCTGAAGACGATTGCCAAGACCGCCGGGCTCGCACTGCTGGTGCCGCTGGCGGCGTTCGGCTTCTCGCACATTGCCAATGCCGAGGGCCTGCTGCCGGTCGATATCCCGGCGCCGGCGGTGGACGAGCCCGCCGCAGCCAGCCAGACCGAGACGGCGGTGTTCGCCGGCGGCTGCTTCTGGGGCGTGCAGGGCGTGTTCCAGCACGTCAAGGGCGTCAAGAGCGCCATCGCCGGCTATTCGGGCGGCACGGTCGACAACCCGACCTACGAGATGGTCGGTTCGGAGACGACGGGCCATGCGGAGTCGGTCAAGGTCGAGTTCGACCCCTCGGTGGTGAGCTACGGCAAGCTGCTGCAGATCTTCTTTTCGGTGACCACCGATCCGACGACGCTCAACTTCCAGGGCAACGATTACGGCACCAGCTACCGCTCGGCGCTGTTCACGATGAACGACGAGCAGGCCAAGGTGGCCAAGGCTTACATCGCCCAGCTCGACGCCGCCAAGGCCTATCCGGGCCCGATCGTGACGGAAGTGACGCCCTACAAGAACTTCTTCCAGGCCGAGGACTACCACCAGGACAACGCCTACACCATGAAGGTGAACCCCGGTTACCTGGCGTTCTTCGACGAGCCCAAGATCGCCGACATGAAGGCCAAGTTCGCCGATTTCTGGATGGACAAGCCGGTGCTGGTGTTCGCGTCTAACGCCTGACCAGGCGTGCTTAAAGGCAAAAAGCGCGCCGGGGGGACCGCGGCGCGCTTTTTGCTATTCCGTTCTAGACCGTCGCCTCAGAGCATGTCGTCCAGCGTCCAGTGGTTGTTCCAGCGAGCGTCGATTTCGTCGCTGACGTTCTGGTAGCGGATGTCGGTCGAGAGGCGGATATGGCCCTGCCGGCTTTCGTTGAGCGTGGCCGCGTGGATCATGAAGGGCGAGTGCAGCATGATGTCGCCGGCTTCGTAGTCGGCCACGAGCCAGCGCGTGTCGAACCTTTCGGCCATGTCCGGCAGGTCTTTGGACACCCAGCCGCCCTCGGTCATGTTCTTGTTGTAGGCGCTGATCCGTTCTTCGGGCGTCAGCACGGCGTTGGCCTTGCTGAAATCGGCCTCCATCGACACGCCGAGGCTGTGCGAATGCTCGAGATAGACCAGCCCGCCCATTTCCAGCGGGACGTCGCCGACCGGTATCCAGGCGGTGACGAGGCGGTCGGTGCCGCCGCGCAGATAGATCAGGTCGTAATGCGCCGGCGTGGAGCCGGGCACGTTGGGCAGCGTGTGGCGGAGGATCTTGCGCTTGTGCAGGTAGCTCAGGCCACCGACGAAGCGGTCCATGAACTGCCAGATTTCCGGCCGCATGCAGAAGCTTTCGAAGGCAGCGGAGCGGACATATTCCATCAGGCGGCGATTGACCTCGCCGCGCTCCGCCGCCACCGCATTGGCAATGCCGAGGACCGGGTCGGTGCCCGGCTCGAGCAGGCCGGCGCGGTTGAGGTGGCTGAAGGCGCGGGCGCGCTGCTCCAGCACCACTTCGCGCGGCAGGAAGCCTTTCATGAACAGGTAGCCGTCCTGCCGGAAGCGGGCGACGAGCGTGTCGAACGGCTCGTCGGGGCGCGAGGGTTTCAGCCAGCCCATGCGGTTGGCGGCGGTGCTGAGCACCTTGCCGTCGGCCCGCAGGGTGGGAAAGGTCCGCTCGGCGAGTGGCTGGTCCATGTGGCGCGGCCCTCCCCGGCCGCGACGCCGATTGTCGTCCCGTTCGGCGCCTAGAGCAACGCCTCGATATCGGGCGCGATGCTCTGCGGGGCGAATTTGTCGCCGTAGCGCCGGACCGGCCGGCCGTCGCGGCCGACGAGGAATTTCGCGAAATTCCACTCGATGTCGCGGTCATTGCTGCCGGGGGTGTCGCGCTTCAGCCAGCGATAGAGCGGATCGGCGCCGGGACCGTTGACCTCGATCTTCCTGAAGATCGGGAAGGTCACGCCGTAGTTCATCTCGCAGAAGGTCGCGATCTCGAGGTCGGTGCCCGATTCCTGCTCGCCGAACTGGTTGCAGGGAAAGCCCAGGATCGCGAAGCCGCGCGGGCTGTAGCGGTCGTAAAGCTGCTGCAGCGGCTCGTATTGCGGAGTGTTGCCGCAGGCGCTGGCGACGTTGACGACGAGCACCGCCTTGTTGGCGTAGGCGGCGAGGCTTTCCGGCCCGCCCAGCAGGCGGGGCTCGGTGAAATCGGAGAGAGTGGGCATGGGAAACTCTGGATCGCTAGGAGGCTAATTATTACGGCTCGCGCTTGTGCGCGTCGATGATCTTTTCGCTGATGGATTTCTCGGCGGCGGTCTTGAGCTTTTCTGCTTTGCTGCGGCCGAATTTGAGGCGGTTGGCCTCGGCGGTGCTTTCCTTGTCGGCGCGGGCCTTGGCCTTGCGGGCCTTGCTGAGCGAGAGGATGTCGGCCATCAGCCCTTCACCGTCGATTTGAACTTGCCCATGAGGTACGGGCCGGAGAGCACCGGCTCGTATTTCGGCGTCTCGCCGGGGCTGAGGCAGCTTTCGAGGCAGGTGATTTCGGCGAACCAGTTGGGCTGGTGGAAGAAGGCGAAGCTCTGCCGGCGGGCGCGCGCTTCCTCGGGATTGGCCGGATTGGCGACGCGGTGGACGGTCGACACCCAGCGGTCATTGGTCCAGCGCGCCATCAGGTCGCCGATATTGATGATGAAGGCACCGGGAACCGGCGGGACTTCCATCCAGCTGCCGTCGGGGCGCTCGATCTGCAGGCCCTTGCTGCCGGGCTGCGGCAGCAAGATCGTCAGGCTGCCATAGTCGGAATGGGCCCCTGCCCTGAGCTGGCCGGGCTGCGGCGCGACGCTCTGCTCGGGGTAGTTGAGGGCGCGCAGGGCGCTGATCGGGTGGTCGATGTAGGAGGCGAAGAAATCGTCCTTGAGGCCGAGTGCATTGGCGAACAGCACCATGATGCGGGACGCCAGGTCCTCGGTGGCGCGATAGTAGTTCTGCCAGGCGTTCTGGAAGCCGGCAGGCGCCGACGGCCAGATGGTGTCGGCATAGCAGAAGCTCAGCGCATCCTTGTCCGTGAGGCCCGGCGGCCTGCTCAGCGGGCCGCCATTGAAGCTTTCCTTGAGGTCGGGCGGGGTCGCGACGCCGCGCGAGGCGGCGAGCGCCTCGGAGTTGGGGCCGAGATAGCCATAGGGGTAGCCGGGATACGGCGCCTTCGCCGCCTGCTTGGTCTCGACCGGCTGGTCGAAGAAGGCTTTGGCGGCGTTCCAGGCGCTGTTGATCACCGCCTTGTCGATGCCGTGGTCGGTGATGGCAAGGAAGCCGGAGCTGCGGCAGATGCGGTCGACTTCCTCGGCCATCTCGGCGCGATGCTGGCGGCCGGCCGTCTCGAAGGCGCGCAGGCTGACGATAGGGAAAACTTCGGACATGGCGCGATGTTTGCGGAGCGCGCCGCCCCCGGTCAAGTCATTGCCGCCGCCCGGCGGGCACATTAGCGTGCGCGCCTCTGGGGGACATATGGTCGAACTCATCCTGCACCACGCGTCGGTCATCACACGCGATCTCGAACGCTCGGCGCGGTTCTATGAGGGTGTGCTCGGGCTCGAGCGCATTGCGCGGCCGCCTTTTGCGGTGGAAGGCATCTGGCTCGGCCTGGGGCCGTCGCTGCAGGTGCACCTGACGCTGTGGCCGGCGGGCAATTTCCGGACCGGGCCGGTGGACGGCAACGACGTGCATTTCGCCATGCGGACGACGGCGTTCGAGGCGATGGTCGAGCGGCTGAACGCGGCGGGCTATCGCGACGACCTGCCGGCGGACGATCCGATGTACATGCTGCTGCGCCGCAACGGCGTCGCCGGCTTCGCGCAGCTCTATGTGATGGACCCCGACCGCAACATTCTCGAAATCAACGGAGCCCTGTGATGGCCCTCTCGCTCGACCACGTCTCGCTGCTGGTGCGCAATCTCGACGCCAGCGAGAAATTCTACACCGAAGTGCTCGGCTTCGAGCCGATCCACAACGGCACCGAGCGGCCGGAAATCCGCTGGTACGGCATCGGCGGCATCACCGCGCTGCACATCACGCAGGGCGACTTCGCCGGCACCAAACTCTACAAGCAGACGCATTTCGCCGTGCATTGTGACGATTTCGACGGGTTCGTCGCCCGGCTCAGCGAGCGTGGAATTCCGTTCTGGAGCTGGGCCGAAAAGCACGGCGAGGTGACGGCGCGGCCCGATGGGTTCAGGCAGATTTATGTGGCCGACCCGGATGGGTATTGGATTGAGGTGAACGACCACACGCGGGATGTGGCCTAGTCATCCCGGCTTCAGTTCGACGAGCAGATTCCGCCGCCGTGCCGTTAGCGGCAAAGACCAGGGTCGAAATTACTTCAGGCCGCTCAGTAGAAAGCTCGCGGCCGTTCCGTCATATGCCCCGCCGCTGAAGTTAAGGGTGGCGCTTTCACCAGCGGGGATCGCCACTACCTTCAGGCTGTAATTGTCACCGTCCATCTGGAAACCGCCCGCCAGGACTTTGAGATCGCTCGCCGAGCTCCCCTTCAGCCTGAATTGAACCGGGTTGAATTCGTCCGGATTCGACATGAAGCTAACATCTTCCATCTTGTCCGACATGGCGTTGAAATCGGACGTCGAGACGATCGAAACGCGCAGTGGAAACTGATCGATGCCTTCCGCGCTGTCTTCAACGGAAATGACCCAGGGCGATACCGGGCTCGCGCCTTTGTTGGCGGCCGTCACCACTGGGATGGTGCCGTCTACTTCGACCATTACGGAATTGTCGTTGGAGGAAACGTCGAAGTCATCGATCGCCAGATATTGCCGGGCGATCTTCTCAAGGTCATCCAGCTTGGCCCGATCATCATCTTTGAGATCACCAAAGTTGCGATATTGTGCCTTGAACGGTACCGATACGGCCTCCCCCGACAAAGCCTTGTCGATATCGGACGCCGAAAGCCTGATCTGAATGCTTTCGGCTTTACAGCCGGCCAACACCACAAGGGCCAAGACGTAGCCCACGACCTTCCAGTACATCTTGTGCCCCCAGGCCAGTCACCAAACTATTGCTGATGATTGACACGCAGAGGGGCGCTCACACAAGCCTCGACTGCTCCATAGCCGCCGCGACAAAGCTCGCGAACAGCGGATGGGGTTCGAACGGTTTTGACTTCAGCTCCGGGTGGAACTGGACGCCGATGAACCAGGGGTGGTCGGTGCGTTCGACGATCTCGGGGAGCGTGCCGTCGGGGGAGACGCCGCTGAACAAGAGCCCGTTCTTTTCGAGGACCTTGCGGTACTCCATGTTCACTTCGTAGCGGTGGCGGTGGCGCTCGGTGATGCGGGTGCTGCCATAGATGTCGGCGACGCGGCTGCCGCGGGTGAGCTGGGCCGGATAGGAGCCCAGCCGCATGGTGCCGCCGAGATCGCCCTCGGACGAGCGCGTCTCTTTCTCGTTGCCCTTGGTCCACTCGGTCATCATGCCCACGATCGGCTCCTTGGTGGGGCCGAATTCGGTGGAGTTGGCGTTCTTGATGCCGGCCTGGTTGCGGGCCGCCTCGATGCAGGCCATCTGCATGCCGAAGCAGATACCGAAATAGGGCACGTCCTTGGTGCGGGCGAACTTCGCCGCCTGGATCTTGCCGGCCGAGCCGCGCTCGCCAAAACCGCCGGGGACCAGGATGCCGTGGATGTGCTCGAGATAGGGCGCGGGGTCCTCGTGCTCGAAGATCTCGCTGTCGATCCAGTGCAGGTTGACCTTGGCGCGGTTGGCGATGCCGCCATGCACCAGCGCTTCGCTGAGCGACTTATAGGCGTCCTTGAGGCCGGTATATTTGCCCACGATGGCAATGTTGACCTCGCCCTCGGGGTTGTGGAGGCGCTGCGTGACCTCTTCCCATTTGCTCAGATCCGGCTCGGGCGCGTCGGCGATGCCGAAGGCGGCGAGCACTTCGCGATCGAGCCCTTCCTTGTGGTAGGCGAGCGGCACGTCATAGATCGAGGCGACGTCGAGGCCCTGGATCACGGCGCTCTCGCGCACATTGGTGAACAGCGCGAGCTTGCGGCGCTCGGCCTGCGGCACCGGGCGGTCGCAGCGTACCAGGAGGATATCGGGCGAGATGCCGATGGAGCGCAGCTCCGCCACCGAGTGCTGGGTCGGCTTGGTCTTGAGCTCGCCGGCCGACGGGATGAACGGCATCAGCGTCAGGTGGACGTAGACCGCGTGATGGCGCGGCAGGTCGTTGCCGAGCTGGCGGATGGCCTCGAAGAACGGCAGGCCTTCGATGTCGCCGACGGTGCCGCCGATCTCGACGAGGACGAAATCGAAGTCGTCGTTCCCCTCGAGGACGAATTCCTTGATGGCGTCGGTGACGTGCGGAATCACCTGCACGGTGGCGCCGAGATAGTCGCCGCGACGTTCCTTGGTGATGATGTCGGAATAGATGCGGCCGGTGGTGATGTTGTCGCGCTTGTTGGCGTGCCGGCCGGTGAAGCGCTCGTAGTGGCCGAGGTCGAGGTCGGTTTCCGCCCCGTCATCGGTGACGAACACCTCGCCATGCTGGGTGGGCGACATCGTGCCCGGATCGACGTTGAGGTAAGGGTCGAGCTTCCTCAGTCGGACCTTGTAGCCGCGCGCCTGCAGCACCGCGCCGAGCGCGGCTGATGCGAGACCCTTGCCCAAGGAGGAAACCACGCCACCGGTGATGAAAACGTACCGAGCCATGGGCCTTCACCTTATTGGGGCGGAGTTCTGATTCGGAAGGCCCGTGAGGCTGCGCCCACAGCCTCGGCCCATCACATCTCAAAAACGAAGGAGGGGATGTCGCCATCCCCTCCCCAGGTTCGTATCCGTTGGCCCGCTTACTGGGCCGGCGCGCTGGATGGCGCCGAGGCGGCGCTGCTCTCGGGGGCAGCGCTGCTGGTGGGCGCCGTGGACGGCGCCGGGGTATCGGTGATCGGCAGCGCAAGGCCCGGATCGGTCGGTGCGGCGGAGGAGACGGCGTCGGTGGTGGCGGACGAGGTATCGCCCTGCTGCAGGCTCAGCGCATCGAGGACGGTCGAGGGCTGCGGCCCGCTGACATCGGTCGTCGTGGTCGAATTGTCGAAGATCGGGGTCGTGCCGCGATCGAGCTCGCTGAGGATGGTGAGGCCGATGGCGGTGGCAAAGAACAGAGCCGCGAGGATGCCGGTGGTGCGGGTCAGCAGGTTCGCCGTGCCGCGCACCGTCATGAAGCCGTTGGAGCCGCTGCCCATGCCCAGCCCGCCGCCCTCCGAGCGCTGCAGCAGGATTACTGCGATCAGCGCAAGCACGATCAGCAGGTAAGCGACGAGGAGCACATTTTGCATTGCGGAGCGGTCTTTCCGGTCGAAGTCGGCGCGGGTCATACACGCGCAAAACGCGAAATGCCAGCCGCCTGCGCCGATATTCGGGCGCAGGATGGGTATTGGGTGGGTCTTTAAGCGGCGGAGATAATAGCGGCGAAGTCATCCGCCAAGAGGCTGGCGCCGCCGACAAGCCCGCCATTCACATGTTCGATGGCGAGGATTTCCCTGGCATTGGACGGCTTCAGCGAGCCGCCATACAGGATGCGGACGCCCTGCCCGCGCTCGCCAAAGCGGCTAACCAGCTGATCGCGCAGCTTTTTGTGCATGTCGGCGATGTCGGTCGAGGTTGGCGTGAGGCCGGTGCCGATGGCCCAGACCGGCTCGTAGGCGATGACGACATCGTCATCCGCCGCCTGGTCGGGGACCGAGGCGAGCAGCTGCCGGCCGCAAACCGCGTCGGCTTGTCCGCCCTCGCGTTCGGCCCGCGTCTCGCCGATGCAGATGATCGGGGTCAGGCCGGCGGCGAGCGCCGCAACGGCCTTCTGGCGCACCAGGTCGTCGGTTTCGCCGTGGTTGGCCCTGCGCTCGGAGTGGCCGACGATGACCAGCTGGGCGCCGGCATCGGCCAGCATGGGGGCGCTGAGGTCGCCGGTATGGGCGCCGGAAGCGGCTGGATGGCAGTCCTGCCCGCCCAGCACGATGCCGGCCGGCGCGGCGACACGGTTCATGGCGTTGAGGATGGTGGCGGGCGGGCAGATCGCGACGGTGCAGCGCGGCGCTTCACCCGCGGTGAGCCGGCTCGCCAGCTTTTCGACTTCGATCAGCGAGGCTCGCAGGCCGTTCATCTTCCAGTTGCCGGCGATCAAAGGAGTAATGGTTTGAGGCATCTGGCGGAATCCTTGGCTCTTGCGCGTCTTGAGCGTTTGCCATAACCCCTCTCGCTCGTAACGTCACTGCCCGGAATACGCCCGCCATGATGGACTTTATGCGCCGTTTTGCCTCGACCTGGTTCGGCCGGGCTTTGGGCGTGCTGCTGCTGATCGGTTTGGCGGGCTTCGGTATTTCCAACGTGATCACCGATCTGGGCTCGAACACCCTGACCAAGGTGGGCGACCAGGAAATCACCATCCAGGACTTCCAGCGCAACTACCAGAACCAGCTCAACCGGGTGGCCCAGCAGATGGGCCAGATGCCGACCGACGCGCAGGCGCAGCAGATGGGCATTCCGGCGACCGTGCTGTTCCAGCTCGCCGGCAACGCCTCGCTCGACCAGTTCGGCCGGCAGATGGGCATGGGCGTATCGGATGCCAAGCTCGGGGCGCTGACGCGGGAAAACCCGTCCTTCTTCGGACCGCTCGGGAAGTATGATTACTCCGTGCTGCAGCAGGTCCTGCAGCAGGAGGGGCTGACCGAGGCGCAATATGCGGACTCGGCGCGCAAGGAGGCCGTGCGCCGCCAGCTGCTGATCGCCCTGTTCGACCAGATGCCGGTCCCCAAGGCCGGCGAGGACATCCTCAACCGCTACCGCAACGACACGCGGACGGTGGAGTATTTCACGCTGGATGCAACCGGCCTGCCCGACCTGCCGGCACCGACCGACGACCAGCTCAAGAAATATCTCGCCGACCACCAGACGACGTTCCGCACCAAGGAAACCCGCACCATCGACGTGGTGGCGATGACCCCCGAGGTTCTGGCGACGCAGCCCGAGTACCAGCCGACCGAAGACGAGATCAAAGCCGAGTACGAGCGCACCAAGGACCAGCTGTCCTCGCCCGAAAAGCGCGACATCCAGCAGGTGGTGCTGTCAGACCCGAGCAAGGAACAGTTCTTCACGGCCGGCACCAGCTTTGCCGATGCGGTGAAGGCCGCGGGGCTGACGGCGACCGATTTCGGCCTGCTGTCGAAACCGGAAGTGCAGGACGCCGCGCTCGCCGACGCCGCCTTCGGGCTCGCCAAGGAAGGCGACTTCACCATCATCGCCGGCATCGGCGCCAAGCGCGTCATCGGCGTGACCAAGATCGAGCCGGCCGGCGTGGTCGCCTATGACGACGCCAAGGCCGACATCACCAAGCGCCTCGCCGTGGCCAAGGCCAAGAACGCCTATGCCGACGTGCAGGACCAGGTCGAAGAGCTGCGCGCCGCCTTCAAGCCGCTCAAGGAGATCGCCGACCGCTTCAAGCTGCCCATCGCTACCGTCGCGCTGACGGCCGATGGCAGCGAGCTGTCGAGCTACCCGCAGATCGCCGACGCCGACCGCGCCAAGGTTTCCCAGGCCGTGTTCGCCGCGACCGCCGGCAAGCTGGCGCCGACGGTGGCGATCACGGCGACCAACAATGTCTGGTTCGACCTCAGCAAGGTCGACGAGGCGCGCGACCAGACCTTCGACGAGGTCAAGGATGCGGTGACCAAGGCGTGGACCGACGAGCAGACCGCCGCGGCGCTCAAGGATTTGGTCAAGTCGATCACCGACGAGCTCGACGCGGGCAAGACCTTCCAGGACGTGGCGGCCGAGCACAACCAGTTCGCGACGATCTCCTCGCCCATCACCCGCGACGGCGACAAGACCAGCGTGCTGAACGAAACGGTGGCCGAGCAGATCTTCTCGGGCGGTCCCGACAGCCATGGTTCGGCCGTCGATGCGGACGGCGCCTATGTCATCTACCACGTGACCGACAGCACGCCGGCGACGACTTCGCCGGACGACGCCAAGATCGCCGACTTCCTGCGCCAGTCGATCGCCGCTTCGGTCTCGGCCGATTTCGTCGGCGGCATCCGCGATGCGCTGTGGCCGGTGGGCGCGCGCGAAGGCGCCTATGGGCGCATGCTGCAGCAGCTGACCCTCAGCACACAGTGATGCGATGGCCCCGGACGATTTCCAGAATTTCGCCAATGCCTATGACGCTGGGCGGGCCCAGATCGTCTTCCGCCGGGTCGTCGCAGACCTAGAGACGCCGATCGGCGCCTACCTCAAGCTGTCCGAGGGTCGCCAGAACACGTTCCTGCTCGAGAGCGTGCAGGACGGCGCCACCAAGGGCCGCTACTCGATGATCGGATACGACCCCGACATCATCCTCAAGGTCGAATCCGGCAAGGCCAGCATCAATCGCAACGTGGCGCGCGACGCGGCCTCGTTCACAGCGGTGGACCAGCCGGCGCTCGACGCACTGCGGGCGCTGGTGGCCGAGAGCCAGGCCGACATTCCGGCCGGGCTGCCGAGCACGGCGGCGGGGATCTACGGCTATCTCGGCTACGAGATGGTGCGGCTGATGGAGCGCCTGCCCGACCGGCACGACGCCGGCCTCGGCCTGCCGGACGCACTGCTGATGCGGCCGACGATGCTGGCGGTGTTCGACACCGTCAAGGACGAGCTTTACCTCACGGCGCCGGTCTATGTGCGCGACGGCGTCACCGCGCGGCAGGCCTGGGAAGGCGCGCAGGGCAAGATCGACGATGCGGTGGCGAGGCTGGGCCGCACCCTGCCCTATGCGCCGATGCCGGCGGACATGGACAAGGTGGCGATCAAATCCAACACCTCGATCGCCGAATATGACCGCATGGTCGCTGACGCCAAGGAGTACATCCTGGCCGGCGACATCTTCCAGGTGGTGCTCAGCCAGCGCTTCGAGGCGGAATTCTCGCTGCCGCCGACGGCGCTCTACCGCGCGCTGCGCCGCACCAATCCGTCGCCTTACATGTACCTGCTCGATTTCGGCGGTTTTGCCGTGGTCGGCTCGTCGCCGGAAATCCTGGTGAAGGTCGAAAAGGGCCAGGTGACCATCCGGCCGATCGCCGGCACCCGCAAGCGCGGCTCGACCCCGACCCGCGACAAGGAACTGGCGGACGAACTGCTGAGCGATCCCAAGGAACTGGCCGAGCACCTGATGCTGCTCGACCTCGGCCGCAACGATGTAGGCCGGGTGGCCAAGATCGGGACCGTCAAGGTCACCGACAAGTTCTTCCTCGAATACTACTCCCACGTCATGCACATCGTCTCCAACGTCGTGGGCGAACTGGCGCCGGACAAGGATTTCGTCGATGCGCTGGCGGCCGGATTTCCCGCCGGCACTGTGTCGGGCGCGCCAAAAGTGCGGGCGATGGAGATCATCGACGAGCTCGAGAAGGCGCGGCGCGGCATCTATGGCGGCTGCGTCGGCTATTTCGGCGCCGACGGCACGATGGACACCTGCATCGTGCTGCGCACGGCGATCGTCAAGGACGGCAAGCTCTACGTGCAGGCCGGCGCCGGGATCGTGGCTGACTCCAGGCCCGAACTCGAGCAGCTCGAATGCGAAAACAAGGCCCGGGCCCTGTTCAGCGCGGCGGAAGAGGCGCTACGCTACGCCGGTGAGGCAAGGGTCGGGCAATGATCCAGGGGAATGGCCTGCACGTGTACTGGATCAACCTGCGCACACCGGCCAACTCTCCGCTTTGTTTCGGATGCGGCGTGACCGCGAGCGACCACCAGGATGCCAAAGCGCTTCTTGAGCAGCAGGCGTTCCCGAAATGGGGGTCATTCGACATCGAGGGCGTCGCTGAGATCGATGATATGAACGCGCTGCCGATCCCGAAATATGTAGACTTCGTCCCGCGGCTCAGCGGGAACTTTCTGAAGCGCGGGGTTTGGTACCCGAAGACGGAGAACGACTGGTGAAACTTCTCGTCATCGATAACTACGACAGCTTTACCTACAATCTCGTGCACTTCCTCGGCGAGCTCGGGGCGGACAGCAAGGTCTTCCGCAACGACAAGATCTCGCTCGACGAGATCGAGGCGATGGCGCCCGAGGGCATCGTGCTCTCGCCGGGGCCGGCGACGCCGAACGAGGCGGGCATCTGCCTTGCGCTGATCGATCGCTTCAAGGCGACGACGCCGATCCTGGGGGTGTGCCTCGGGCACCAGGCGATCGGCCAGGCGCTGGGCGGCGACGTGGTCCGCGCGCCCTCGCTGATGCATGGCAAGACCAGCCGGGTGAACCACAATGGCAAGGGCCTGTTCCGCGGGCTCAATGCCGGCTTCGAGGCGACGCGGTACCACTCACTGATCGTCGAGCGGGAGACGCTGCCGCGCGACCTCGACGTCACGGCATGGACCGATGACGGGCTGATCATGGGCATGCAGCACCGGACGCTGCCGCTGCACGGCGTGCAGTTCCACCCCGAGAGCATCGCGTCCGAGAACGGCCACGCGCTCCTGCAGAATTTCCTCAATCTGAGCCGCGATTTCGGCCTGCGGAAGGCCGCGTGATGGACATCAAGCAGGCACTGGGCAAGATCGCCGCCCGGCAGGACCTCACCGGCGCCGAAATGCGCGAGGTGATGACCATCATCATGCAGGGCGAGGCGACGCCCAGCCAGATCGGCGCGTTTCTCATGGGGCTGCGCGTAAAAGGCGAGAGCGTCGGCGAGATCGCCGCGGCGGTCTCGATCCTGCGCGAGAAGATGGTGCCGGTCGAGGCGCCCGAAGATGTCGTCGACATCGTCGGCACGGGCGGCGACGGCGCCGAGACGCTCAACATCTCCACCGCCACCTCGATCGTGGTCGCGGCGGCAGGCGTGCCGGTAGCCAAGCACGGCAACCGGGCGCTGAGCTCCAAATCCGGCGCCTCGGACGTGCTGCAGGCGCTGGGGGTCAAGATCGACCTGACGCCGGCGCAGATTTCGCGCTGCATCGCGGAGGCCGGCATCGGCTTCATGTTCGCGCCGGCGCATCATCCGGCGATGAAGCATGTGGGCCCCAGCCGGCAGGAGCTGGGCACGCGCACGATGTTCAACCTGCTCGGGCCGCAGTCCAACCCGGCGGGCGCGCGGCGCTACATGCTGGGCGTCTATGCCAAGAGCTGGGTCGAGCCGGTGGCCGCCGCGCTGCTCGCCAACCGGGCGATTTCCGCGTGGGTGGTGCACGGCGACAGCGGCATCGACGAGCTGTCGACGACGGGACCGAGCTTCGTCGCCTCGATCAAGGGCGGCAACCTCACCAGCTTCGAGGTGACCCCCGAGGATGCCGGCCTGCCGAGAGCAGCGCTGGCCGACCTCAAGGGCGCCGATCCAGCCTACAATGCCGGCCGGCTGCGCGGCCTGCTCGATGGCATCAAGGACCCCTATCGCGACGTCGTGCTGCTCAATGCGGCCGCGGCGTTCATCGTGGCGGGCCGGGCCGACACGCTGAAGCTGGGCGCCGACCTCGCCGCGCGCGAGATCGACAGCGGCCGGGCCAAGGCAACGCTCGAGCGGGTCATCGCCGTGAGCAATAGCTGATGGAAGGCTGGAGCGACTTCTATGTGGGCGAGGTGGGCGCCGCCGCGGCGCTCGCCGGCCTGCTGTTCGTCGCCATCTCCATCAATATCGAGCGTATCCTCGCCGTCCCGACGCTGCCGGGGCGCGCCGCCCAGACGCTGTTCATCATCAGCACGGCGCTGGTCACCGGCTGCTTCGGGCTGTTCCCGGGCCAGTCGCTGGCGATGTTCGGCTGGGAGGCCATCGGCCTCTACATCCTGCTGGTCTGTTCGGGCGTGGTCCAGGTCACGAGCCTGAGGCATTTCCGCAAGACCGACGGACCGCTGGTCTGGCTGATCGTGCCGACCAGCGTGCTGCTGATGGTGACGGTGCCGGGCTTCATCGGCGGCATCCTGCTGCTCAACGGCAATCCGGCGGGCGCCTACTGGATTGCCAGCGATACCATCCTTTCCCTGCTCGGCACGCTGCTCGGCGGCTGGGTCATGCTCGTCGAGATCCTCCGCTGATGTCTGATTTCCTCTCCCGCATCGAAGCCTACAAGCGCGAAGAAATCGCCGCCGCCAAGTCGCTGCGCCCCTGGAACGAGGTGGTGGCCGAAGCGCACGACGCGCCGCCGGTGCGCCGGTTCCTGTCGGCGCTCAAGCGCAAGCGGGCGGATGGCGAGTTCGCCCTGATCGCCGAGGTCAAGAAGGCGAGCCCCTCCAAGGGGCTGATCCGGGCGGACTTCAACCCGGCCGAGCTGGCCCGGGCCTATGAGCTGGGCGGCGCGGCCTGCCTGTCGGTGCTGACGGATCGCCCCAGCTTTCAGGGGGCGCCGAACTATCTGATCGAGGCCCGCGCGGCGGTGCAATTGCCGGTGCTGCGCAAGGACTTCATGTTCGAGACCTACCAGGTCGCCGAAGCCCGCGCCTGGGGCGCCGACTGCATCCTCATCATCCTCGCCGCCGTCGGCGACGATACCGCGCGCTACCTGCTGGATGCCGCCGCAGAGTGGCGGATGGACGCGCTGGTGGAAGTGCACGACCAGATCGAGATGGATCGCGCCGTGGCGCTCGATGCCGAATTCATCGGCATCAACAACCGCAATCTGCGCACGTTTGAAACGACGCTCCAGACCTCCATTACACTGGCAGGCGGCGTGCCGGCCAGCACCCACCTCGTGGCGGAAAGCGGCATCCGCACCCATGCCGATGTGCTCACGCTCGCCGAGCAGGCGAAAATCGGCACCTTCCTCGTCGGCGAGAGCCTGATGCGGCAGGAAGACGTCACCCGGGCCACGCAGCTCCTGCTGTGGGGCGAGCAGGGCCGGCCGTGAGCGAGGCGCTCACCCACCTCAACCACAAGGGCGAGGCCCACATCGTCGACATCGGCGGCAAGGCCGTCACGGCCCGCCGCGCCGTGGCCCGTGCCGTGGTGGAGGCCCTGCCCACGACGATCGAGGCGATCACCGGCGGCTCGCTCAAGAAGGGCGACGCGCTGGCGGTGGCCCGCATCGCCGGTATCATGGCGGCCAAGAAGACCTCCGACCTGATCCCGCTCTGCCATCCGATCGCGCTCAACAAGGTCGAAGTCGACATCGTGGCCGAGGGCGCCACGCTGGTGGTGACGGCGACCGCCGAGACCTCCGATCGCACCGGCGTCGAGATGGAGGCGATGACGGCGGCCTCGGTCGCTGCGCTGACGCTGTACGACATGGCCAAGGGCATTGACCGGGCGATGCGGATTTCGGCAGTGGAGCTGCTGGAAAAGTCCGGCGGCAAATCCGGGGATTTTCGTCGATGATCACGGTGGACGAGGCGCTCGATCGCATCTTCACGCGCATTCCGACACCCCTGCCCGAGAGCGTGCCGCTGGGGCGCGCACACAAGCGCACGCTGCTGCAACCGCTGCTCGCCAAGCACACCCAGCCGCCATTCGATGCGAGCGCCATGGACGGTTACGCCGTGCGTGCCGCCGATGTGGTGCCCGGCCGGCCGCTGTTCATGGCGGGGACGTCGCAGGCGGGCGCACGCTTTACCGGCATGATGCAGCAGGGCGAATGCGTGCGCATCTTCACCGGCGCGCCGCTGCCGATCGGCGCCGATGCGGTGATCATGCAGGAGGAAGCGACCGCCCGCGGCAACCAGGTGAGCTTTGCCAAGCCGCCGCGGCCGGGCCAGTCGATCCGGCGCAAAGGGTTCGACTTCACCGAGGGCAAGGAGCTGCTGCCCGCCGGCACCAGCCTGACGCCGGCGATGCTGAACCTTGCCGCCTCCGCGAACTATCCCGAGCTGGTGGTCGCCAAACGTCCCCGGCTCGCCATCGTCGCGACCGGCGACGAACTCGTGCCGCCGGGCTCGGAGCTCGGCCCGGACCAGATCGTGGCCTCCAATTCCTATGGCCTGATCCCCCTGCTCGCGCCTTACGCCGACAAGGTCATCGACCTCGGCATCGTGCGCGACGACAAGAAGGCGCTGGAGAGCGCCCTGCTGGGCGCCTTCGACTATGGCATCGAGGTGCTGATCACTTCGGGTGGGGCCAGCGTGGGCGAGCGCGACTATGTGCAGGACGTGCTGCGCGATCTGGGCGTGCAGCTCGATTTCTGGAAGATCCTGATGCGGCCGGGCAAGCCGCTGATGTTCGGCACGCGCGGCAAGACGCTGGTGTTCGGCCTGCCGGGCAACCCGATCTCGGCGTTCGTGACGGCGACGGTGCTGGTGCGGCCGGCGCTGCGGCTGATGACCGGCCACACCGATCCGTTCTGGCCCTTCATGGGCGTGCCGCTGGCGGCGGACCTGCCGGCGGGCGGCGAGCGACGGCATTTCGTGCGCGGCAAGCTCATCCGCAACGATATCGGCTTCTTCGAAGTGCAGCCGATCAGGGAGACCGACAGCAACCACTCCTCGTCGCTGGCGGAGGCCGACGCGCTGATCATCCAGCCGGAAGACAGCCCGGGCATTCCCGCCGGCGAGATCGTCGAGATCATCCCGCTCAATATGCTGGGCTAGCCCGCCGCTTCGAGTTCGGCTTTCGCCTCGGGCTTGCTGCCATTGGCGTTGCTGAACAGCCGCTCGCTGATCAGGCGCAGGAAATAGAAGCCGAAGCGCGGGTTCTGGAAATACAGCTCCTTGAAGTGCGGGTAGCTGAGCTTGAGCAGCCGGCCCGCCTCGACGCATTCAAGCCCCTGGGTGCGCTTGCTGTCGGGCGCGACGAGGCCGAGCTCGCCCACGATCTGGCCCGGACCGAGCTCGAGCCCGGCCTCGATGAGCCGGAACCGGCCACCCTCGATGTAGTACATGACGTCGGCCGCATCGCCCTTGCGGAACAGCGTCGTGCCGGCGGCGACCTCGACCGGATCGGCATAGGCCTTGATCCAGTCCATCGAGAAATCGCTGGCCGAGGCGACCTCCACCTCGCGCGTCAGCCGCACCATCTGCCACAGCCGGAAGCCGTTGAGCGGGATCAGCACGCAATCCATCACGACGGTCGGATAGTCCTGCGTGCTGAGCGAATAGACGAGGAACGTGACGTTGGCGCACAGCGCCACGATGCGCAGCGGGATCATCGTGCCGACCGCATAGGTGGCGATGGTCAGCACCGCGCCGATATAGCCGAGGCCCTCAATCCACATGGGATTGGCTCCGGCTCAGGGCCACACGCCCCGCCGCATCCGAAATCTCGCGCAACGTCTGCCCCCGCACTCTCGCCGCACGCGATTAGAAGCACAGGTGGTGCACCAAGCGGGAGGGATTTCTGTCACGGCGGCAAGATTTAAGCGGCGCGACACCACTCAGTCGTCATCGTCGTCGCCGCCACCCTTGCCGGAATTGCCCGACGATCCGGAACCGGAGCTGCCGGAGCCGGAGCTGCCCTTGCCGCTGTGGCCGCTGCCCTTGCCCGAATTGCCGTTGCCGGAGTTGGAGCTGCCCGAGCTGCTGCTGCCCTTGCCCGAATTGTCATT
This sequence comes from Pseudomonadota bacterium, assembly GCA_048498015.1. Classification (GTDB taxonomy): domain Bacteria; phylum Pseudomonadota; class Alphaproteobacteria; order Rhizobiales; family Devosiaceae; genus Devosia_A. The sequence goes on along the minus strand of JBEHYU010000001.1, from coordinate 91,994 downwards.
GCTGCCACCGGAATTGCCGGAGCCCTTGCCGGAATTGTCGTCATCCGATGCGTCGTCGTCGCTGGCGCCGGCGGACGCGTCGTCCGACCCGCTCGATGCCACAGTCTTGCCGCCGGTGCTGGAGGCTACAGAGCCGGAAGACTTGGCGGGTTCCGCGACGGCCTTGCCGCTGGGGGCGAGCACTTTCGGCAGATCGCCAGAACCGCTGACCGCGATGCCCTTGTGAGATTTGCCGGCCTTCACGGATGCCGACTGGCCGACCGAAATCAGCACGCGGCTATGGTCGGCGCTGTCGGTGACCTGCACATGCCCGCGCTGCACCGAGACGGACGCGCCCTGCCTGTCGGAGTTCACGGTGAAGCGCGTGCCTTTGACGACGGCGGCGAGATAGGGCGTCTCGACGGCAAAGTGCTGCACGTTCTCGACTTCCGCCTCGACCGAAACGGTGCCGAAATACTGCTTCACGGTCGTGAACGGCCTGGCTGCCTTCTCATCGAAGATCTGGATCTGCGTGTTGGGGCCGAGGTTCACGGTCTCCTCGCCGCGGGTGAAGGTGACCCGACCGAGGGCCAGCGTGCGGACCACATTGCCGTCGGGCACGAGATCGCCACGCGCGAGCGGCTGCCACTGGCCATCGACCAGCTGCAGCACCTGACCGAAGAGTTTGGCCGCCTTCCAGTCGTCCGCGAGCGCGGGCGAGGCCAGCAGCCCGACGAGCAGGACGAGGGCAATTTGAAGAGTCACGCGCATCTGGGGCGGCCTCCTGCCGCGATGGAACAAGCCTGCCGACGCTCCTGGTCCGTTATGACAGAGCCGGACTTACAGGCCGCTTACAGCCCAGCGTTAACGGAGCATGTCGGCCGGCCCGGGAAATTCTTCGGACGCACCGTCCGCGGCGGCATGCCTTAAGGTGAAATTTACCTCGCTGTTGCAGAACAGAGCCGGAACATCTATACATCGTTCAGCCTTTGTTCTGATTCCCCGGAGGGGACCAAGCGATGCTCACGCGCAAGCAGCACGAACTTCTCATGTTCATCCATGAACGCATGAAGGAGAGCGGCATCCCTCCCTCCTTCGACGAGATGAAGGACGCGCTGGATCTGCGCAGCAAATCGGGCATTCACCGGCTGATCACGGCGCTGGAGGAGCGCGGCTTCATCCGCCGCCTGCCCAACCGGGCGCGGGCGCTGGAAGTGATCAAGCTGCCGGATTCGATGAACCCGTCGCTGGGCGGCAAGAAGGCCCGTTTCGAGCCGTCGGTGATCGAGGGCAATCTGGGCCGCGTTGCCGCGCCGCCGGCGCGCAGCGCGCCGCAGATGCCGGGCATGTCGGATGCCGGCCGGCCGGTGTCGATCCCGGTGATGGGCCGCATCGCGGCCGGTACGCCCATCGAGGCGATCCAGAGCCATTCCCACACCATCGTGGTGCCGCCCGAAATGCTGGGCGGTGGCGAGCATTTTGCGCTCGAAGTGCGCGGCGACTCGATGATCGAGGCGGGCATCTTCGACGGCGACACGGTGGTGATCCACAAGCAGGACACGGCCGCGACGGGCGAGATCATCGTGGCGCTGGTGGACGACGAGGAAGCGACCCTCAAGCGCCTGCGCCGCCGCGGCAATTCGGTGGCCCTCGAGGCTGCCAACCCGGCCTACGAGACACGTATCTTCCCGCCCGACCGGGTGAAGGTGCAGGGCCGGCTGGTGGGCCTGCTGCGCAAATACTGAGCGAGTTTTTGACCGCCAACTGCCTCGGGCCTGTCAGACAGCTGATGGGCCCGATTTTTTTGGGCCGCGCACTCCCGCTCGGATGGCCGATGCACTAGGGTCGCGCCGGTTTTGGCGGGATTCGGAATTGACGGCAGCGGCGCAATGGGTGGCGGTGGACTGGGGCACGTCGAACGTGCGCGCCTGGGGCATCGCCGCGGACGGCTCGGTCGCCTTCTCGGCGGAGTCCCACAAGGGGATGGGCAAGATTTCGCGCGCCGAGTTCCCCTCGGCGCTCGATGAACTTGTTGCAGGTCAGGTCACGGCCGGCGCCGATGTAGTGATCTGCGGCATGGCCGGCGCGCGGCAGGGCTGGGTCGAAGCCCCCTATCTCGACACGCCGGCCAACCTCAACGAGATCGTCAAGGGCGCGGTGAGGCCGGCGGGCAGCGCGTTGAATGCCCGCATCCTGCCCGGCGTCTGCCAGCGCACGGCCGGACGCGAAGACGTGATGCGCGGCGAGGAAACGCAGCTGCTCGGACTGCTGGCGCTGCGGCCCGGCTTCGAGGGCACCGCGATCCTGCCCGGCACGCACTCCAAATGGGTGGAGATCCGCGACGGGCGGATCGTGCGGTTTTCGTCGGCGATGACCGGCGAAATCTACGAGGTGCTGTCGCAACATTCGGTGCTGCGGCATTCCTTCGCCGGTGAGGTCAACGGCCCGGCGACAGAAGATGGCGTCGCCGAGGGTCTCGAGGCGGGCATTGCCCATCCGGAACTGTTCACCGCCCTCGCCTTCCGCACCCGCGCCGCGGCGCTGCTCAGCGGCAAGGGCGCCGACTGGTGCTCGGGCTACCTGTCGGGGCTGCTGGTGGGCACCGAGATCGGCGGGCATCGCGACTGGCTGGGCGGCAACGACGTGCCGCTGATCGGCTCGGCGCGTTTCGGCCGGCTCTATGGAGCGGCGCTCCAGAACATCGGTATAAAGAGTTTTGCGATCGACGCCGCCGAGGTGACGCTCGCCGGACTGAAACTTGCGAGGGCGCAGTGAGCCAACATCGCCATATCATCGCCATCCTGCGCGGCCTCACGCCGCCCGAGGCGATCAATGTGTGCAACGTGCTGGTCGAGGCCGGCATCACCCTGATCGAGGTGCCGTTCAACTCGCCCGAGCCGCTGAAATCGATCGAGAATGCCGCCAAGGCCTTCGCCGGACGCGCCGAGATCGGCTGCGGCACGGCACTCAGCGTCGAGGACGTCGAGGGCACGAAAAGTGCCGGCGGCAGCTTCGTGGTGTCGCCCGACACCAATGAGGACGTGATCCGCCGCACGCGCGCGCTGGGCATGGCGTCCTACCCCGGCATCTTTTCGCCGACCGACGCCTTCCGGGCGATCCGCGCCGGCGCCACCGGGCTCAAATTCTTTCCGGCCGAGGTGCTCGGCCCCAAGGGCATCAAGGCGATGAAGGCGGTGCTGCCGCCCGCAATGCCGCTCTATGCGGTGGGCGGCGCCAATCCCGATAATTTCCGGGAGTATTTCGCCGCGGGCTGTGCGGGATTCGGCCTGGGCAGCTATATCTTCAAGCCGGGCATGGGGCTCGCCGAGATCGGCGAGCGGGCGCGGGCGGCCGTTGCGGCCTATGACGAGGGTCTCGATAGATGAGTGATACGGCGGAGCTTTTCATCGACAGCCGCTGCGAGCTGGGCGAAGGCGTGTTCTGGCACCCGCTGGTGGAGCGGCTGTTCTGGTTCGACATTCTCAACAAGACGCTGTTCTCGGCCACGGCCGGCGGCATCATGGTCGACCGCTTCACCTTCGATGCGACGGTGACGGCGGCTGGAGTGATCGACGCGGACAATCTGGCGATCGCCTCGTCGGCGGGGCTGTTCCGGCTGCATCTGCCGACCGATACACGCGAGCTGATCACGGCGATCGAGCCCGACAGCACCACGACCCGCTCCAATGACGGCCGCGTCAATCATGCGGGCGGCTTCTGGATCGGCACCATGGGCCTCAAGAACCCCGGCACCGTGCCGGCCGGCGCGCTCTACCAGGTCAAGCACGGCGAGGTAAGCAAGATCCTCGGCGACGTGCATATCCCGAATGCGACCTGCTTCTCGCCCGATGGCGGCACCGCCTATTTCACCGATGGCGTGACGCATGTGATCCGCAAGGTGGCGATCGACCGCGAGGACGGCCTGCCGACCGGTCCGTGGCAGGATTTCGCCACCACCGAAGCCTCGATCGAGCCCGACGGGGCGGTGGTCGACAGCGAGGGCTACGTCTGGAACGCGCAGTGGAACGGCAGCCAGGTGGTGCGCTACGCGCCCGACGGCAGCATCGACCGCGTGGTGAAGCTGCCGGTAAGCCGGCCCACCTGCCCGGCCTTCGGCGGCGCGGATCTGAAGACGCTGTACATCACCTCGGCGCGCGAGGGGCTGACGGCGGCCGAGCTCGAGCAGCAGCCGTTGGCGGGCGGTGTGTTCGCGATCCGCGTGGACGTGCCGGGGCAGCCGGAGAATATCTTCAAGGCTTGAGGTTGGTGGTGGGTGCTGACTGAGGGCAAACAGCCTCTCAGCAAGCTGCACTTCGGGTCGATGCCCTAGCTCCGCTACCCACCAGGGGGAAGGATGACAGTGGTGACTGAGCCATCAGTCGGATCCTCCCCTACGGCGACGCCGTGGGGGAGGTGGCACGCGTCAGCGTGACGGAGGGGGTGGCCGCTTGCTCTGTGCTTGTGGCCACCCCCTCCGTCGCTTCGCGCCACCTCCCCCAAGCTGCGCTTAGGGGAGGACCCGACTTCGAGCTTCCCTATTGGCCGAATCCGATCCGCCACGGGCGGTTCAAGGCTCCGATCGCCGGCCTCATCTCGAAGGTTTTGCTCGCGGCGTTCCAGCGCAGCCATTGCACGCCGTGCGCCAGCAGGTCGTCGGCGTCGATCAGGGCTTTGGGCCGGCACCAGCCCGGCGCCGGGTCGCGCGTGATGACGAGGTCGGCGCGGGGGCATTCCTCCTCGAAGGCGTCGGGCTCGTCGACCAGTGCGTAGGTGAAGCCGGCCGAGCTGGTGCCGATGCACGCCTGCGCGTCGCAGCTTTGCGTGGCGGCGGTGGCGATCGGGTCGGCGTAGGTCTCGCGCCAGACGTCGAGCGCAAAGCTCCTGGGCTTGCCGTCGGCGAGCTCGAGGCCGGTCGGACCGCGGATCACGGTGGCGAGCGTGGTGTCGGCGACCAGCACGTCGGGCGGGTGGTCGACGGCGAAGATCACCACCAGCGGCACCGCCAGCGCCAGGCCGAACAGCCGCCAGCGATCCTTGAAGAAGGCGAACCAGCAGAGCGCGACGAGCCCGATGACGAGCGCCAGCGGCGTCAACAGCGGCGCGGCGCGCAGATGCGTGCTCCAGGCGGCCACAACGCCGGCCATGTCGAGCATGCGGTCGATGGACCAGCCCATCGCGAGCACGAACGGACCCTCGAGGCCGAACGGCATCAGCAGCACGGCGATGGCGGCGGCAGGCATCATGATGAAGCCGACCAGCGGCAGTGTCGCGAGGTTGCCGAGCACGCCCAGCGGCGAGGTCTGCTGGAAATGGTAGATCGAGAACAGCACCGTCGCGCCACCGGCCACGAGGCTGGTGACGACGATGCCCTTGACGTAGCCCCACGCATGGGCGAGCCAGCCGGCGTCGCGATGACTGGTGGAGCGCAAATTCTCGTAGGCGCCGACCAGCGCGATAACGGCGGCAAAGCTGAGCTGGAAGCTCGGGCGGAACACACCGGCGGGATCGCTGGCGATGACGACGATGCCGGCGATGGCGACATTGCGCATGGTCAGCGCCCGCCGGCCGGCCAGCACGGCGCCGAAGACGAGCAGGATCATCAGCGTCGAGCGATAGGCCGCGAGGTTGCTGCCCGAACCGGCGACAGCGAAGTAGAACAGCGCCGAGGCCATGCCGCCGACCGCCGCGATGCGCTTGACCGAGACGCGGCGCGCCAGGCCATCGGACAGCGCCAACAGCAGCCGCAGCGCGCCGAACACGCCGCCCGCAACGATGGTCAGATGCAGGCCCGAGACCGACAGGACGTGCGCGATGCCGGCGGTCGCCATGGTGTCGCGCGCCTCGTCGGTGACCGCGGACTGGTCGCCATTGATGATGGCGCGGGCGATGCCGGCGGCGGGTTGGGTGAGCACCGCGTCGATGCGGGCCGAGATGCCGCGGCGGATGGCGTCGATGATGTGCTCGGGGGCGGTTTCGCTGCCGGCGGTCACGAGCGTCGGTGCCTTCGTCGAATTGCCGTAAGCGCCGATGCCGTCGAAATAGGCATGGAACTGCGTGTCGAAGCCGCCCGGATAGACCGGGCCGGGCACGGGCGCGAAGCGGAACGGTCCGGCGATGACGTCGCCGGGCGACAGCGTTGGGCCGCCCTTGACCAGCAGGCGCGCCCGCCGGATCGGCAGCGGCCGGTCGGCGCCGGTCGACGTTATGGCGAAGACGATGATGCGGCTTTCGGCGGGGGTCGCGGAGACGATCTCGTCGACGCGGACCTGGTAGGCGCCGTAGGCCGGCCGCGACAGCATCGGCGTGCCCCAGAGCGCGCCGTGGATGGTCAGCAGGCAGACCCCGAACCAGAAGGCCGCGGCGAGCGTGGCGAGGCGGATGGCGGCGGCGCTGCGCAGCGACAGGGCGAGCGCGATGGCGATGACGGCTGCTCCCCCTCCGAGCGCCCATGGCTCGGGGGCGATCGGCAGCTCCACCGAGACCACCAGCCCGGCGATCATCGCGAAGGGCAGCAGGATGAACAGCCGCCGCTCGGCGAGCGCCTCGGCCGCGCTCGTCAGCAGCCCCTTGAAGCGGGGCTTCGGCGGAGCGACATGTGGGCGCGGTTGCGCCACCGGCGCCGGCGGCGCAACCCGCGGCGGTGCAAGGATTTCGCCGGTTTGCAGGGTGTCGACCACGAGCCCCCCTGCCCTTGCGATCCCCAATGACCATGCTACACACGGCGCCGCTTCTGCGCCAAGGACCTCGATGACCAAGCCCGTCGTTACCCGCTTCGCCCCCTCGCCCACCGGCTACCTCCACATCGGCGGCGCCCGCACGGCGCTGTTCTGCTGGGCCTTTGCGCGCAACCAGGGCGGCAAGTTCCTCCTGCGCATCGAGGACACCGACCGCGAGCGCTCGACCGAGGACGCGGTGCAGGCGATCTATGACGGGCTGAGCTGGCTCGGCCTCAACTGGGACGGCGAGCCGACGCTGCAGTTTTCGCGCGCCGCGCGGCACGCCGAGATCGCCCATGAGCTGCTGGCCAAGGGCCAGGCCTATTACTGCTATTGCTCGCAGGAAGAGCTGGCGCAGATGCGCGAGGAGGCTCGCGCCAACGGCCTGCCGCCGCGCTACAGCGGCATGTGGCGCGACCGCGATCCGTCCGAGGCGCCAGCGGGCGTCAAGCCGGTGATCCGCATCAAGGCGCCGGAGTCGGGCGAGATCGTCGTGCACGACCACGTGCAGGGCGAGGTGGTGTTCAAGACCGAGAACCTCGACGATTTCATCATCCTGCGCTCGGATGGAACGCCGACCTACATGCTCGCGGTGGTGGTCGACGACCACGACATGGGCGTGACCCACATCATCCGCGGCGACGACCACCTGACCAATGCGGCGCGCCAGATCATCATCTACAACGGCATGGGCTGGGACGTGCCCGAGATGGCGCACATCCCGCTGATCCACGGGCCGGACGGCGCCAAGCTCAGCAAGCGCCATGGCGCGACCGGCGTCGGCTCGTACCGCCAGCTCGGCTACCTGCCCGAGGCGATGATCAACTACCTGGCCCGGCTCGGCTGGAGCCATGGCGACGACGAGCTGTTCAGCCGGCAGCAGCTGGTGGACTGGTTCTCGCTCGACGGGCTCAACAAGGGCGCGGCGCGCTTCGATTTCGTCAAGCTCGAGAACGTCAACGGGCATTACATCCGCGAGGCGAAGCCGGAGTATCTGTACGACGTGATGGTGGCGACTGCGCTCGAAGTCGGCCGGACGGTCGATCACGCCGGGCTCACGGCCAACAAGGCGACCGTGCTCGCCGCTTTGCCCGAGCTGATGCCGCGGGCCAAGACGGTGCTGGAGCTGATCGATCTCGCCCAGTTCATCTATGCGGTGCGCCCGATCACCGTGGAGCAGCCGGCGGCCGATCAGCTGACGGCGGATGCCCGCGCCATGCTGGGCGGCGCGAAGGCCGTTCTAGAGGAGCTTTCCGACTGGAGCGTGCCGGCCATCGATGGCGCCATCCGCGCTTTCGCCGAAGCAAAAGGGCTGAAGCTGGGCAAGGTGGCGCAACCGCTGCGCGCCGCGCTTACCGGGCGGACAGTGTCACCGGGCATTTTTGAAGTGATGGTACTGATCGGCAAGGCGGAGAGCCTTGCCCGCATCGGCGACCAGGCCACCGCCTGATCGCCCGCTGAGGCACGCGCCTCAATAGGTCAGCCCTATTCACCTATCTGTTGCAGATGAGGGGTAAAGGGTCTATTCCTGAACCACTAGCGTCCGACACCAAATCGGCCGCGCTGCGTTGCTCCTTTCCACGCCGCCGGCCATTTAGGAGAGCCCCATGACAGAGACCGTCGCGAAACTCACTATCGGTGACAAAACCTTTGAATTTCCGATACTTGAGGGGTCCGTCGGTCCGGAAGTCATCGACATAAGATCGCTCTACGCCAAGACCGGGATGTTCACCTACGACCCCGGCTTCACCTCGACGGCGGCGACCGACAGCACCATCACCTACATCGATGGCGACAAGGGCGAGCTGATGTATCGGGGCTACCCGATCGACCAGTTGGCTGACAAGTCGAACTATCTCGAAGTCTGCTATCTGCTGCTCTATGGCGAGCTGCCGACCAAGCCGCAGCTCGAGGATTTCGTGCACCGCGTCACCACGCACACCATGCTGCACGAGCAGATGCATTTCCTCTATCGCGGCTTCCGCCGCGACGCGCACCCGATGGCGGTGGTCTGCGGCGTGGTCGGCGCCATGGCGGCGTTCTACCACGACTCGACCGACATCTCCGATCCGATGCAGCGCGAGATCGCCTCGATCCGCCTGATCGCAAAAATCCCCACGATCGTCGCGATGGCCTACAAATACTCGGTCGGCCAGCCTTTCGTGTATCCCAAGAACGATCTCGACTACGCCAGCAACTTCCTCAACATGTGCTTCTCGGTTCCGGCCGAGGAATACAAGGTCAACCCCGTGATCTCGCGGGCGATGGACCTGATCTTCACGCTCCACGCCGACCACGAGCAGAACGCCTCGACCTCGACGGTGCGCCTCGCCGGCTCCTCGGACGCCAACCCGTTCGCCTGCATCGCGGCCGGCGTCGCCTGCCTCTGGGGCCCGGCGCATGGCGGCGCCAACGAGGCGGCGCTCAACATGCTCAAGGAGATCGGCACGCCGGACAAGATCCCGGACTTCATCGCCCGGGTGAAGGACAAATCCTCCGGCATCCGCCTGATGGGCTTTGGCCACCGCGTCTACAAGAACTACGATCCGCGCGCGACCGTCATGCAGCAGGCGTGCAAGGAAGTGCTCGACCAGCTCGGCGTCGAGGACAACCCGCTGCTGCAGGTCGCCCAGCAGCTCGAGCATATCGCGCTGACCGACGAGTACTTCATCAGCCGCAAGCTCTACCCCAATGTCGATTTCTACTCGGGCATCATCCTCGAGGCGATCGGCTTCCCGACCTCGATGTTCACCGCCATCTTCGCGCTGAGCCGCACCGTCGGCTGGATCGCGCAGTGGAAGGAAATGATCGCTGATCCGCAGAAGAAGATCGGCCGCCCGCGCCAGCTTTATCACGGCTCGCCGGAGCGCGATTACGTGGACATTTCCAAGCGCTAGAGGCTTGGTGACGTCGCCGCCGGCAGATGGGCCAACACCCGCTGGGCGGCATCGGTAAGGGGCGCTTCGGGCGCCCCTTTTTCCATGCCGGCGCGGATGCGGCGGAAGGCGGAGCGCTGGCGTTCCATCTCCTGGGGCTCGTCGAGCAGCCGGCGGATCTCGGCGATCAGCTGCTCGGGCTGGCGGCGCAGTCCGACGATCTCGGGCACCACTTCGTCGCCATAGAGGATGTTGGGCAGCGTGATGAAGCGCGCGCCGTATTTCTGCACACGGCGCATCTGGGCCCGCTCCGCGACATAGGTCGCCGCCATCGGGACGCCCGATAGCGCCAGCTCCAGCGTGACGGTGCCACTGACGGCGGCGGCCGCCACGGCCTCGCCGAAGGCCTTCCACTTGGCGGCGTTGCCGGTGGTGACGAAGACCGGCGTATCCCAGGCGGCGATGGCCTCGACCACAAGCTGTTGGACATGTTTTGGCGCCGGCAGGATGAAGCCGGTGACCCGGTCGTGCTTGCGGAAGGCGCGCGCCACCTGCTCCATTACCGGCAGATGGCGCTTGAGCTCGCCGACGCGGCTACCGGGCAGCAGCAGCAGCGGGCCGGCTTCGGGCTGGGTGGCGCGTAGCGAGGTATGCTCCAGCGCCGGATGGCCGACATAGGTGGTGGCGGGACCGCCGAGCCGCTTCATCACCGCCGGCTCGAACGGCAGGACGGCCAGAACCTCGTCGTAGAGCGGCTTCAGCAGCGGCGCGCGTTCGGGCTTCCAGGCCCAGACGCTGGGCGCGACGTAGAGGATGATCTGGCCCTTGTACTCGGCCTTGCGCAGCTGCTCGGCGACCTTCTGGCAGAACACCTGGCTGTCGATGAGCACGACGATGTCGGGCTTCTGCTCGAGGATGGCCTGCGCCGTCTGGCGGATGCGCCAGAGCAGCAGGGGCGCGCGCATCAGCACATCGCGCAGGCCCATCACCGACAGGTCGCTCATGGGATAGATCGGCTTGAGGCCCTCCCCGCTCAGCGCTTCGCCGCCGACGCCGCTGAGCTGGACCGTGTGACTGACCCGCAGACGGCGCACCAGATCGGCGCCGATGCGGTCGCCCGAGGGCTCGCCGGCGAGGATGAACAGGCGGATCGGATCAGCCATGGCGCAGCCCGATCACGGAAACGCCGCGGGCATTGGCCTCGGCAGTAAGCGCCTCGCGCTCGAGGGCGAGGCTACGCCCGGCCTCGACGGCGAGGATCGCGATGCCGGCGGCGGCGGCCTTGCGCACCGTCTCGGCGCCGACGCTGGGCAGGTCGACGAAGCGCGGCTGTTTCGGCTTCAGCGCCTTGGCGAGGATCAGCGGCGCGGTGCCGTTGCCGACGATGCCGGCCGCGCGCAGGGCGGCGACGCGGGTCAGCAGCGCATCTGTGCCGCCGGCGTCCTCGGCGGCCACCGGGCGGTCGCCGGAGCAGACGATGGACTGGCCGAGATCGATGGCACCGACGGCCCGCGCGGCCTTGAGCGCGCCGCGGGCGAACTCGGTGGCCTCAGCGGTGAGCGCCGGGCCGGCGATGAGGCCCTCGGGCGCCAGCAAATCGGGTGCGACTTCGTGCGCGCCGATCAGCTTCACCCCGATCAGCCGGCAATAGACCAGGATCATGCCGGCAAAGCCGACATCGCCAAGCGATTTCGCCACCCGGCCGGCGAAGCCGAAGGCTTTCGCCAGCCCCTCGCGCTCGGCGTCGGAGATGTGGACGGCGCCGGCGAGGACCATGTGGCTGGTGCGGAAGCTCTTCACCGCGGCGATGACGGCCTCGGCCTGGCTGAGCGGAATGGCGGAAACGACGTCGCCCGTGAGATCGCCGCGCGCCACGACGTCGATGACCTGCAGCGTGTCGCCGTGGCGTTTCGCGGCGGCGGCGATGAGCGGGACAAGGGAGCCCGACCCCGCGATGAGGGTCAGCCTTCGGGGCATTATTCCTCGCTATGCCCGTTCCTGGGCAGCGTCAGCGGCTGGTCCTTGGCCTCGCCGATGAAGCGCACCACGTCCTGCACCAGAACGTCGTTCGGAAAGATCGCGGCGGCGTCATCGACGCGCTCGCGTAACGTGCCCTCGGTCGAGAAGATCATTCTATACGCGGTACGGAGGTTGTGGATCGCCTCGCGGTCGAAGCCGCGGCGCTTGAGGCCGACGAGGTTGAGGCCGGAGAGCTCGGCCGGGTTGCCGACCGCCGTTCCATAGGGGATCAGGTGCTTTTCGACTTTGCTGAGACCGCCCACGAAGGCGTGCGAGCCGATATGGACGAACTGCGTCGAGCCCGAATAGCCGCTCATCACCACGAAATCGCCGACGGTGCAGTGGCCGGCAAAGGTCGTGTTGTTCGACAGCACGCAATTGTTGCCGATGATGCAGTCGTGCCCGATATGCGCGCCGATCATGATCAGGCAATTGTCGCCGATCCTGGTGATCATGCCGCCGCCCTGGGTGCCCGGATTGATGGTCACGTGCTCGCGGATGGTGACGTTGGCGCCGATCTCGAGGGTCGAGGGCTCGCCGTGATATTTGAGGTCCTGCGGACGGTGGCCGATCGAGGCGAACGGGAAGATCGTCGCCTTCGGGCCAATGGTGGTGTGGCCCGTCACCACCGCGTGCGACAGCATCTGCGCGCCGTCGCCGAGCTTGGCGTCGCGGCCGACGATGCAATAGGGTCCGATCGTGACATCGGCCCCCAGCGTCGCGCCGTCCTCGACGATCGCGGTGGGGTGGATCGAGCTGGCCATCACTCGCCTTCAATGATCATGGCGCCGACTTCGGCCTCGGCGATCAGCATATCGCCGACCATCGCCTTGGCCTCGTACCAGCCCATGGCGCGCCGGCGCTTGATCTTCCGGATGTGGTACTCGATCACGTCGCCCGGCCGCGCCGGATTGCGGAACTTCGCCTTATCGACGGTCACCATGTAGACCAGCGGCTGGCGGTCGTTCTTGTCGGCGTGGATGGCGATGGCGCCGGCGGTCTGCGCCATGCCCTCGATGATGAGCACGCCCGGAAAGATCGGGTGGCCGGGGAAATGGCCCTGGAACATCGGCTCGTTGACGCTGATGTTCTTGATGCCGATGGCGGAGTTATCGCCATCGACCTCGATGATGCGGTCGATCATCAGGAACGGATAGCGGTGCGGCAGCAGCTTGAGGATGGCGTCGATATCGAGCCGCTCGAGCGTGGTGGTCGTCGCAGCGTCCGGCATCGAGGTGTCTTTAGCGTCCAATTTCAGTCCTTCTTGCTCAAGCGCCTGAGCGTCGCGACTTCGCGGCGCCACTCCCTGGCGTCCACGGCCGGATAGCCGGCAATCTGCGAACGCGGCGGAAAATCCTTCGTCGCCATGCTACGGGCAGCTAAGACGCTGCCCCAGCCGATGGTCAAGTGGCCGCTGGTGATCGCCGCCGCCCCCACCATCACGCTGTCCTCGAGCACGGTGGAGCCGGCGAGCCCCGCCATGCCGGCCAGCAGGCAATTGCGGCCGATGCGGCAATTATGGCCGATCTGCACGAGATTATCGATCTTGGTGCCCTCGCCGATCACCGTGTCGCCGAGCGCGCCGCGATCGACGGTCGAATTGGCGCCGATCTCGACGCGATCCTGGATGATGACGCGGCCGAGCTGCGGGATCTTGCGGTTGGAGCGGCCATGGTCGAGCCAGCCGAACCCCTCGGTGCCGATCCGGGCGCCGGCATGCAGCACGACGCCATTGCCCAGATGCGCGCATTCGATGCTGCAATTGGGCCCGATGACGGCGTTGCGGCCAATGGTGACCCCTGCCCCGATGACGGTATTGGGGCCGATGACGCTGCCGCGGCCGATCTCGACGCCGGGGCCGAGCACGACGCCGGGGCCGAGGCGCACATCGTTCTCGGTGAGCGGCAGGCTGTCATGCGGGCCGAGCAGCTGGGTGACGGTGCCGCGCGTATCCTGCGGATAGAGCCGCTCGAGCAGGTCGGCGAAGCTCAGATGCGGGTTCTTGGCGACGATGGCGACGGTGCCGGCGGGAACGTCGGCCGCGAGGTCGGCGGAGACGATCACGGCGCCGGCGGTCGTCGCCAGCAGCGTCGGGCGGTACTGGATCTGCGCGGCCAGGGCGATGTGTCCCGGACCGGCGAGATACAGCTCGTCGGCGCCCTCGATCAGTGGCCCGTCGCCGTCAAGGCCTTCGGCAGTGAGCCCGATCGCCGCCAGCAGCGCGCCCAGGGGCGACGGTCCGGTGAAGCTGTGGAAGCGGGAATCGACCATCGAGGAACCAATGAAAAGGGCCGCGGGAGCTAGGCTCCGCGGCCCCGGATTTGTTTCACGCTACCCGGATCAGAGCAAGGTCTGCAGCGACAGCTGGAAGAACGGGCAGTAGGACGAGGCACACACCTTCGACGTCGTATCCGTATTGGACTGGGTCAGGATGTAGCCGGCATCGCCACGCAGCGGACCGAACGGCGAGTCCCAGATGATCGACGCACCGGCCGAGCTCTTAAGCGCCGGACCAGCCGAGCCCGGATCGACCGACGCGCCGGCGCCGGCACCGTTGACGATCGCCGCATCGGCCCAGATGGCGCCACTGAGGCCATAGGTCTCGGGCAGCATCGGGATCGGGAAATCGACCTCGGCCGAACCGCCGGCATACTGGGTGAAGCCGAGAGCTTCGTCGCCGTGCATCGGACCGATGCCGCGGTTGTTGAAGCCACGGACCAGCTGCGGGCCGTAGTTGAAGTCCTCGATCGGGTTCACGCCCGAACCGGAGAAGTCGTTGATCACGCCGGCCTGCACCTTGAGGCTGCCCACCAGCCCGGCGTCGGGCAGGATCGGGATGTAGTAGCGGGCCTTGGCTTCCGTCTTGAGGAAGTTGTAGCCCCAGCCATTGTAGGTCTGCGTCAGCGACGCGATCAGGCCTTCGGTCGGATGCTTCTGGTCGTCCAGCGTGTTGTAGCTGAGTGAGTAGCCGACCCACGCCTTGTTGAACGTGTCGTTGTTGTTGAACACCGCCGAGTGGGGCGAATGCGCATCCGCGATCACCGTCTGGTCGAGACCGGTGAAGATCTGCGCCTGCACGTCACGCGTCACCGGCATGCCGAAGCGCAGCTGGCCGCCCGTCGAGGTCATGCCGTAGACGTTGGTCGCCGACTCGTCGGTGATGTGGTGATAGAGGTCGATGCCCGACGACACCTTGAGGCCCATGAAGTAGGGCTCGGTGAACGAGAAGTCGAAGGACTTGCCGGTCTGGCTCGCCCCGACCGAGGCCTTGATGTACTGGCCGCGCCCGAGGAAGTTGCGCTCCGTCAGCGACAGTTCGCCCAGGATGCCCGAGGCCGTGTCGTAGCCGGCGGTGACGCCGTAGTCGCCGGTCGACTGCTCGACCACCGTGACGGTGAGGATCACCTTGTCGGGCGCCGAACCCTGCTCGACACCCATCGAAACCTTCGAGAAGAAGCCGAGCGCCTCGATGTTGGTCTTGCCCTGCCCGACCAGTGCGCGGTTGAAGGGGTCGCCTTCGGCAAAGCCCAGCTCGCGGCGAATGACG
Organism: Pseudomonadota bacterium; assembly: GCA_048498015.1. Lineage (GTDB taxonomy): Bacteria > Pseudomonadota > Alphaproteobacteria > Rhizobiales > Devosiaceae > Devosia_A. Next base: position 76,857 of record JBEHYU010000001.1, on the reverse strand, counting down.
AAGTCGCGGGTCTTGGTGTTGCCGACGATGTTGATGCGCTCGACGTAGAGGTGCTGGCCCTCGTCGACCAGATAGGTCACCGCGAAGGTACCGGTCGTCGGGTCGCGCTCGACGCGCGGCCGGACGTCGGCGAAGGGGTAGCCGAGGTTGGTCGCTTCGACCGCCATGTCGTTGGCGGTGCGGTTCATGTCCGCCGCCGAGAAGGCGTCGCCCTGGCGGGTGCGGATTTCGGCGGTGACGTTGTTGGCGTCGAAGCCGTTGATGCTGGTCTCCACCCCGATCTTGCCGAACTGGTAGTGCTCGCCTTCCACGACGGTGAAGTTGATGAAGTAGCCATTGCGCTTGGCGTCGAACTCGGCGACCGCCGAGGTCACCTGCGCGTCCGGGAAGCCATGGTTAGCGTAGTATTGCTGGATCAGCAGCTTGTCGTTGTCGAGCTGGTCCTGCGTGTAGCTGTCGTCGTGCAGCAGCCAGCTCAGCCAGCCGCTCTCATGGGTCGAAATGATCGACTTGAGGGACCAGGCGCTGATCGAATTGTTGCCGGTGAAGTTGATCGCCGCGATGCCGACGCGCTGGCCCTCGTTGATCACGAAGGTCACCCGCACGCGGCCATCGCCGACCGGCTCGAGCTTGGTGGTGACGCTGACATTGTTGTAGCCGACGTCGTTGTAGGCCTTGGTGATCGACGCCGTGTCACGCGCCAGCCCCGCCTCGTCGACGGTACCGCGGTTCATCAGGTCGATCATCGCCACGAGGTTGGCGTCCGAGAAGCGCTGGTTGCCCTCGAACAGCACGGAGCCGACGACGGCGTTTTCGGAGACTTTCACCACCAGCGTCGAGCCGGACATGGTGACGCTCACCGTCTTGAACAGGCCCGTCGCCTGCAGCGCATCGACCGAGGCGTTGAGGTTGGTCGAGGTAGCGGCATCGCCGACGCCCAGCGCGAGGTATTTGATCACCGTCGCGTCGTCGACCTGCGTATTGCCGGTCACGCTGATCTTGCTGACGGTCGCCGCCTGCGCGGCTTCGACCCCCCACAGACTGCCCCCGACACCACTCAATGGCGCCAGGACCAAAAGTGCGAGCGCCAAGAATGCACTGCGCAGCAGCTTGGTGGGATCGATCATGATTCTATATGCCTCTCAGACGAAAGGCTGGAGGAATCGCCATGCACAGCTACCCCCAGCTACTCCAGTTGGAAGCATTTACTGGTTTTTTAACCAAGGGCAAGCCGCAAGCCCTCGTTGCGTTAGCGAAAGCTTCGACCCCGTGCATTTGCGCAACACTCGGAAAACCAAGGTTAACAAACACTTAGGCGAATCGCCCCGCCGCGGCCCGTGACAGCCGGATGACCATCCGGCCTGGCTTGTCGCGAGCCCTCAGGAAAGGTGCCGGAGAGCCCGCAAAAGCGTGTCGTTGACGATGCTGAAGATCATCAGCGCCCCCACCATGGCAAAGCCGATCCGGTAGCCGACCTCCTGCACCTTCTGGCTCAGCGGCCGGCCGCGGATCGCCTCGATGACGTAGAACAGCAGGTGGCCGCCATCGAGCACCGGCACCGGCAGCAGGTTGACGAGGCCGATATTGAGCGAGATCAGCGCCATGAAGTTGACCAGGAACGGCCAGCCCAGCGTCGCCACCTCGCCCGAGACGCGCGCCACCTTCACCGGCCCGCCGAGCTGGTCGAGGTCGCCGTGCCCGACGAAGAAATCGCCGATGAAAGCGGCGGTGCGCACGACGATGAACCGCATCTCCTCGAGCGTCATCGGCACGGCCTCGATCAGGCTGGGCCGGCTGAGCGTCGGCGGAGCGCCGGCGGCGTAGGCGAGTCCGACGCCGAGCCGGCCGACCGTGCGCGTTTCGCCGTTGGCGTCCTTCACCGGCGAGGGCTGCGGCGTGACGGTCACCAGCTGGTCGTGGCCATCGCGGGAGATCCGGATGGTCACCGGCTTGCCGGCGGAACCGGCGATCGCGGCAGCGAAGTCCTCCGCGCCGTAGGCCACGGAAGAATCGACGGACCTCAGGATGTCGCCGGCCCTGAGCAGGCCGGTCCGCATCGCCACGCCGCCCCAGCTGGCGTAATCGACCACCAGCGGCGGCGGCGCGAGGCCGATATCACCCATGCGGAAATCATTGCCGAAGCGGTCCTTGTCGTTGACCACCCGCGGCACCAGCGAAACCGTGTGCGGCGCGCCCTGCCGCTCGAAGCTGATGGTGACGTGCCGGTCGGGCGCGGTCGACACCAGGCGGTCGAAATCGTCGAGCCCGCTCACCGCGAAGCCGTCGACGCTGACGATCCGGTCGCCCGGCAGCAGGCCGGCCTGGACGGCGACGCTGCCCCATTTGAGGTCGCCCAGCACCGGCGGCACGGTCCAGCGGCCATAGCCCAGCAGCAGCGCGTAGAGAATGACGAAGGTCAGAATGATGTTGGCGGCCGGCCCGGCGATGACCACCGCGATGCGCTGCCAGACGTTCTTGTTGATGAACAGCCGCTTCTGCTCGGACGGTGGCAGCGCGGCGATCACCTCCGGATCGGGCTGGCTCGCCGCGTTCATGTCGCCCAGGAACTGCACATAGCCGCCCAGCGGAATGGCCGAGAGCTTCCAGCGCGTACCGTAGCGGTCGTTGAAGCCGATCAGTTCCGGCCCGAAGCCGAGCGAGAAGGCCTTGATCGCAAAGCCGTTCCAGCGCGCCACGAGGTAGTGACCCATCTCGTGCACGAACACGATGATGCCCAGCACCAGGATGTAGGCGGGGATGGCGAGAATGACCGGCAGGCTGAGGAAGGACAGTTGAGTGCTCCTGGTTGGCGCGTGCTCTAGACGGCGATTGCGGTCAGAGTTCGGCGCGCCGCGGGCAGATGCAAGGTGTTGCTACCAATTGAGAAATCCGCCCGCAACATCGCCGAGCCCGGCATGCAGCGCGCCGATCGCGAACAGCAGCAGCGCCCCGAAGGTGACGCTGTCGAGCCGGTCCATGAAGCCGCCATGGCCGGGAATGATGTCGCCGGAATCCTTGATGCGGAAGAGCCGCTTGACCGAGCTTTCGGCCAGATCACCGGCCTGCCCGACGATGCCCAGGATCGCCGAGAACAGCAGGCCCAGCCACCAGGGCGAATGGGTAAAGACCAGCCAGTAAGCCGTGCCCGCCGCAGTGCCGATCACCCAGCCGCCGATGGCGCCGGACCAGGTCTTGGCGGGCGAGATCATCGGCGCCATTTTCGGGCCGCCGATCAGCCGGCCGCTGAAGAAGGCACCGGTATCGTTGAGCGCGATGACGATGCCCAGATACCAGCCGGCCACGATGCCGGCCGGGTCGGTGCCGCGCATGGCCTGCACCGCGATCAGCACGGCGCCGAAGAACAGCAGGCCGAAGAACCGCCAGGGCGCCACCGCCCTGCCCCCGAACAGCGAAACGATCGCGGCGACCGCGATCGCCGCCACCGTGCCGAGCGGCCCGTAGAGCGGATAGGCGACGGCGGCGATGGCGAGCAGGCCGATCAGCACCATGCCGAACGGCGCCAGCGGCTTCAGCGTCACCATCTGCTCCCACTCGCGATAGGTGATCCCGAAGACGATGGCCGCGAGCACGGCGAATACGTAGCCGCCGAAATAGAGGCCGGTCGCGATGACGACGATGATGACGGCGGCGCTGAGAAGACGGGGACCGAGATCGGCCCAGCGGGACTTGGGCTTGAGGGGCACGGGGCCGGATGACCCGGCTTCGCTCACCGGACCTGCGCCTCGACGCCGCCGAAGCGCCGGTCGCGGCTGGAATAGTCCTCGAGCACGCGCAGGAAGCTCTGCTCGTCGAAATCCGGCCAGTTTTCCTCGACGAACACCAGTTCCGAATACGCCCCCTGCCAGAGCAGGAAGTTCGAGAAGCGCTGCTCGCCGGAAGTCCGGATGATGATGTCGGGATCCGGCAGGCCGGAGGTGTAGAGCGCCCGTCCGATGGTGTCCTCGGTGATGTCCTCGGCCTTGAGCCGGCCGCTGGCGACGAGCCCGGCGATGCGGCGCACCGCCTCGGTGATCTCGGCCTTGCCGCCATAGTTGAAGGCGACCTGCAGCTTGAGGCCGGTATTCATGGCGGTGGTGGCTTCGACCTCGGCGATCAGGCGGCGCAGGCTGTCGTCGAGCCCCTCGCGCGAGCCGATGATACGTACACGTACGTTATTGCGGTGCAGCTTTTCGAGATCGGATGCAACAAAACGTCGCAACAGCCCGAAAATGAAGCTGATTTCGTCCTTCGGCCGGGTCCAGTTCTCGGATGAGAAACTGAAGACGGTCAGGTGGCCGACGCCGTAATCGATGCAGCTCTCGACCATGCGGCGGAGCGACTTGACGCCGGCGACGTGGCCCTCGGTGCGCGGCTTGCCACGGGCCTTCGCCCAGCGGCCATTGCCATCCATGATGACGCCGATATGCGCAGGAATCCGCAGATCGGGACGCGGCGCGGCGCGCTGCTCGATGGCGGGTTCAACGGACATAGCGGGCCCTCCGGGGCCGGGGTTCAGGCATCGGAGCCTAAACCTGCATGATTTCGCGTTCCTTAGCGGCGAGGACGTTATCGACTTCGCTGATCGCCTCGTCGGTGGCCTTCTGCACGAGATCGGCCTTGACGCGACCGTCGTCCTGGCTGATGTGGCCGTCCTTCTCGAGCTTCTTGAGCAGGTCCATGCCGTCGCGGCGGATGTGGCGGACGGCGACGCGCGCCGCCTCGGCGTAATTGTGCGCGACCTTGGTCAGCTCGCGCCGGCGCTCTTCGTTGAGCTCGGGCAGTGGGACGCGGATGGTCGCGCCCTCGGTCGAGGGGTTGAGGCCCAGGCCGGAATTGCGGATGGCCTTGTCCACCGCCGGCGCCATCGAGCGGTCCCACACCGAAACCTGCAGCATGCGGGCCTCGGGGACGGTGACGGTCGCCACCTGGTTGAGCGGCATGCGGGTGCCGTAAGCCTCGACCGTAACCGGCTCCAGCAGGCTGGCGCTGGCCCGGCCGGTGCGCAGGCCCGTCAACTCGTCGCGCAGCGAGGCGACGGATTTCTGCATGCGGGTTTTCATCTCATCGATCGAGAATGACGGCACTGCGGCCATGGCCAACTCCTATTGCTTCGTTTTGCCGACATAGGTCGAGCGCGTCCTGCCGCTCAATACCCCCATCAGGCCTTCTTTGTCGTCAAGCGCATAGACCAGTATGGGCAGCTCGTTATCGCGCGCAAGCGCGAAGGCCGCCGTGTCCATGACTTTGAGATTGCGCGCTATGACTTCGTCGTAGCCGACCGTTTCGTAGCGCGTCGCGTTGGGGTTCTTCTTGGGGTCCTCGGTGTAGACGCCATCCACCTTGGTGCCCTTGAGCAGCACGTCGCAATCGAGCTCGATCGCCTTGAGCGCAGCCGCGGTATCGGTGGTGAAGAACGGATTGCCGGTGCCGCCGGCACAGACCACCACGAACCCGTCGTCGAGCGCGGCCTTGGCGGCGCGCGCGGTGAAATTGTCGGCGACCGACGGCATGGTGAGGGCGGAAAAGACCTTCGACTTCACGCCGCCCCGGGTGATGGCGTTGCTGAGCGCCAGCGAATTGATGACGGTGCCGAGCATGCCCATGAGGTCGGCCGTGACCCGGTCGGTGCCTTTGGCCGCAACTTCCATGCCGCGGAAGATGTTGCCCGCGCCGATGACGATGGCGATCTGCGTGCCGGCCTTGGCGGCCTCGACGATCTGGTCGGCCATCTGGTTGAGGAATTGCGGCTCGATGCCGAAGGACTGGTCGCCGGCAAGCACCTCGCCCGAGACTTTGAGCAGGATGCGCTGGTAGGTCGGATCGGACATTGGGGCGCCCCTGGCGTTCGGGCCCGCTCGGGCGATTCCCGCGGGCGGCGCAGAGCTTTAGATCATAAAGCGCGCGCTTCCCAGCGGACTCTTGTGCAGGAAAGGCTGATTTATCGCGCCGATTTCGTGTCGGCGGACAAAGCACGGCCGGGCTGCAGGACAGCCCGGCCGGACGATCTGATACCGGACGTCAGTTCTTCGGCTGGTCCTTGGGGGCCTGCGGCACGCCCGAGGTGGCGGCGACTTCGGCGGCGAAGTCAGTCTCGGCCTTCTCGATGCCCTCGCCCAGCGAGTAGCGCACGAACTTGGTCACCTTGATCGGGGCGCCGGCTTCCTTGGCGGCCTTCTCGACGATGTCCTTCACCTTGCTCTCGCCATCGATGACGAAAGTCTGGGCGAGAAGCGTGGCTTCCTCGAAGAACTTGCGCACGCGGCCTTCGACCATCTTGGCGATGACCTCGGCCGGCTTGCCCGATTCCTTGGCCTGCTCGGTAAAGATCTCGCGCTCCTTGGCGACGATCGCCGGGTCGATATCGGCTTCCGACACGGACGCCGGATTGGTGTTGGCGATGTGCATGGCGAGCTGTTTGCCGAGACCGGCCAGCACGTTCTTGTCGCCCTTGGACTCGAGGCCGACGATGACGCCGAGCTTGCCCATGCCGGGCTTCACCGAATTGTGGACGTAGGAACCGATGACGCCGTCAGCGACCTCGATCACCTGCGAGCGGCGCAGATTCATGTTCTCGCCGATCTTGGCGATCGCGTCCGTCAGCTCGGCCGCGACCGAGCGGCCGGTGCCGGGGAACGGCATCTCGGCCAGCTTCTCGATCGAGCCCTTGGCGTCGAGCGCGAGCTTGGCGACATTGCCGACGATGCCCTGGAACTGGTCGTTGCGGGCAACGAAGTCGGTCTCGGAGTTCACCTCGACGATGGCGGCCTTGGTGCCGTCATTGGCGATGCCCACGAGGCCTTCGGCAGCGATGCGGCCGGCCTTCTTGGCGGCCTTGGCGAGGCCGCGCGTACGCAGCCAGTCGACCGCCGCTTCCATGTCGCCGCCGGTCTCTTCCAGCGCCTTCTTGCAATCCATCATGCCCACGCCGGTAGACTCGCGGAGCTCTTTGACCTGCTGTGCAGTGACTGCCATTTCGATCACCTTTCATGCGACCCGGCGTTACCGGGCCGCGCCTATCGATTGAAAATGAAGCTGCCGTGACGGCGGGTTAGGCGTCGAGCGCCGGCTCGGCCGGAGCATCGACGGCGGCGCCGAGATCGGCGCCGCGGCCGGCCGACGAGCGGCCGATGCCGTCGATCGCGGCCTTGGCGACGAGATCGCAATAGAGCTCGAGCGCACGCGCGGCGTCGTCATTGCCCGGGATGGCGTAGTCGACGGTGTCCGGATCCGAGTTCGAATCGATGATGGCGATCACCGGGATGCCGAGGCGACGCGCTTCCTTGATCGCGTTGGCTTCCTTGTTGGTGTCGATCACGAACAGCAAATTGGGCAGGTTGCCCATGTCCTTGATGCCGCCCAGGTCGCGCTCCAGGCGCTCCCGCTCGCGGTCGAGCAGCAGGCGCTCCTTCTTGGTGAGGCCTTCGGCGCCGTCGGCAACCTGCGCCTCGAGCTCGCGCAGGCGCGCGATCGACTGCGAAATGGTCTGCCAGTTGGTCAGCGTGCCGCCGAGCCAGCGCGAATTGACGAAATACTGCGCCGACTGCCGGGCCGCGGCCGCAACCAGCGGCGCCGCCTGGCGCTTGGTGCCCACGAACAGCACGCGGCCGCCATCGGCAACGGTGTCCGACACCAGCTGCAGCGCGCGCTGCAGGTTCGGCACGGTCTGGCCGAGGTCGAGGATGTGGATGTCGTTGCGAACGCCGAAAATGTAGCGCTCCATCTTGGGGTTCCAGCGGTGCGACTGGTGGCCGAAATGGACGCCTGCTTCGAGCAGCTGACGCATGGAAAAATCGGGCAATGCCATAAATGGCTTCCTTTACCGGTTATTGCCTCGACGAAGGATGTGAGCGGATTTCCCGCCACCGGATGGAGCAACCGGATCATCCCGGCGCGCCGCCCTCGTCTGTGAATTACGCGCGGGAGGTCCCGAACGCGGGGCGCATATAGGGGTTTTGGCGCAGGGATGCAAGGCGGTCAGGCGGATCAGGCGAGCTCCGCGGTGGTTGCGAGCTGGTTCAGACGAGCGGCAGGCTTGCCGCGAAGTTCAACAAGTCTCGGCCTCCCCTCCCCCAGCAGCTCCAGCTCATCATCACGCAGCATCCGCTTCAGCCGCGCATCCACCCTCGCTCGCAGCTTCGGCAGCTCGATCGCGACGGCGATCTCGTCGGGGCCGGTGATCGGCAGGAAGGCGATGAGGTCGAGGGTGGCGAGGGCTTTTTCGATCTGGACGAGCAGCTTGCCGTCCGGGGTCCACTCAAAACCTTCCTTCGGGCCGACCACGTCGAGATAGGCGATGAAGTCGAGGGGGCAGCGGTCGAAGATGACGTCGGCGCCAGGCGTGCCGAGGATCAGCGCGCAGCTCTGCCGCAGTTGCTCCTCGAGGTCGGCGGTGGCGCCGTCGGCGAAGGGCGTGCCCTGTTGGGCGAGCTCCCAATAGGGCTCCTGCACGTGCTGGTAGGCCGGATGGGCCGCGGCGAAATCCTCGATCAGCGTCGTCTTGCCCGTCCCGTGGGCGCCGGTCACCGCAATGCGCATTCGATCCTCCGCAGCCTCCCATAGCCCCTCGCCTGCGCCCGCCATAGGCCTGCTCCCAAAACCCCGGGCTTCTGCACGAAAACTCCGATTCTGGCTGACAGGCTTGCTCTCATTCTGGAGGGCGGTCTTGGACCTATTGCTGCGATTGCTGCGGACGGCGTTCAATCTCGTGCTGGCGTTTGGCTGCGCCGCCGCGGGGCTGACCGTCTGGCTCACGAACGATGATTTCGACCGGCACATGAGGGCGATCCCGAGTGCTCTGCACGCCACCGGCATGTCGTACCGCAAAGAGGATTTCGGCGGGATCGGGCCGGGCGCCAACGAAGCAGGCGTAGTGGTCTACCCGCTTCCCGCCGCTGTCGTCGGCCAGATCGAACGGCAGGGAATGGCGTTCTTCGATGCGCTCGGCCCGGACTGGTCAGGCTGGGGCGCGAGCCCGGTCGTGATGGGCGACGACTGGGGACCGGCGCCGCAATCGGCCGGCTACTTCGTGTCGGCTTCTCCCCTTGAGCTCCGCCTCAACAGATATCCCGGCGGCGGCGAAGTCTCGGCCGGGGTCTCACCTGACATACGCGACCGCATCGACGCGGCGATCACGCAAGCCGGAAGCTACTATGCCTTCCGGCCGGGTGGCGGGCTCATCATCGTGAACCCGGCGCGGGCCGAGGCGTACTTCGTCTTCAGCGGCTAGCTGCCGCCAGCAGCCCCTTGATCCGCTCGACGTCCTCGGGGGTGGCCGGGTTGTAGACGACCATTTCGAGGTCGGGCTGGCCGGTCACGACGAAGCTTGTGTATTCGAGTTTGAGGATGCCGGCGTGCGGGTGGCGGATGGATTTGATGGCGCCCGTGAAACTGCCGCCGACTTCGTTCTCGGCCCAGATGGCGCGGAATTCCGGGCTCAGGCGGCTGAGCTCATCGATCAGCGCCTGCACCTGCTCGCCGGCGCCGGAGCGCGCCACATCGGCGCGGAACGAGCCGACGACGTAGCGGGCGGTGGCGAGCCAGTCGGTCTGGGTCGCCCGCATGCCGGGGCTCAGGAACATGGCGCGCAGCACGTTGCGCTGCTCGGGCGGCATCTGCGAGTAGTCGTGCAGCACGACGGCCGCGACGCGGTTCCAGGCGACGATGTCCCAGGTCGAGGTGCGGATGGTCGCCGGCGCCAGCGTGAAGGAATCGAGGACGCGCTGCAGCTGCGGCGAGACCCCCTCGGGTGGACGGTAATGCACCTCGGGCGGCCGCCCCAGCCCGATCAGGAACAGATGCTCGCGCTCGACTTCGGTCAGCAGCAGCGCCCTGGCGATGCGGTCGAGCACGTCGGCGGAGGCGGCGCCGCCGCGGCCCTGCTCCAGCCAGGTGTACCAGGTGGCGCTGACATTGGCGCGCTGCGCCACCTCCTCGCGGCGAAGGCCCGGCGTACGGCGACGCGTCATCGGCAGGCCGAAGGCGGCGGGATCGAGCCGGGTGCGGCGGGCCTTGAGGTAGTCGCCCAGCTGGTTGTCGGCGGTGGCCGGCATTCTGTTAGTCCTTATACCCCGATAAGATCACTACTTTAACAGGATAACGGCCCGGACGATATGCCGGCAACCATCACGGAAAGGATGTTTGCCATGCGTGTTTTCGTAACCGGCGCCAGCGGCTGGGTCGGCTCGGCCGTCACCAGGCAGTTGCTCGCCACCGGCCATACGGTGCTCGGGCTGGCACGCTCGGACGAGCGGGCCGCGGAAGTCGCCGCCGCCGGGGCCGAGGTGCATCGCGGCTCACTGGAGGACCTCGCGAGCCTCAGGGCCGGCGCGGCACAGGCGGACGGCGTGATCCACACGGCGTTCAACCACGATTTCTCGCGCTTCGCGCAAAACGGCGAGGACGAGAAGGCCGCCATCGCGGCGCTCGGCGAGGCGTTGGCCGGCACCAACAAGCCGCTGATCGTCACCTCGGGCACCGGCATGCTGACGCCCGGCCAGCTGGTGACGGAGAACACCAGTAATTTCGGCGGCCACGTGCCGCGCGCCCCGGAAGCGGCGGTGTTCGCCTGGACCGACAAGGGTGTGCGCACCTCGGTCGTCCGCCTGCCGCCGTCGACGCACGGGAAGGGCGACAAGGGCTTCCTGCGCGTCGTGGCCGACACGGCGAAACAGAAGGGCGTCTCGGCCTATATCGGCGACGGCCAGAACCACTGGCCCGGCGTGCACCGCGACGATGCGGCGAAACTGTTCTGCCTCGCGCTCGAAAAGGGCCGCGCCGGTGGCGTCTATCACGCGGTCGCCGAACAGGGCGTGCCGTTCCGCGAGCTGGCCGAGGCGATAGGCGAAGGGCTGGGCCTGCCGGTGGTGAGCATCGGGGCCGACAAGGTCGAGGAGCATTTCGGCTGGTTCGCGCGGTTCGCGCAGATCGACAATATCGCCTCGAGCGAGAAGACGCGGACGGAACTGGGGTGGAACCCGACCGGGCCGACCCTTCTCGATGACATCAAAGCGGGGCATTATTTCCGCTGAAGCAGCAGCGGGGGCGAGGGATGGAGTGCGTTATCGGCTGGATCGATACGAAACCGGGCCAACGTGATGCGTTCCTCGCCGCCTCGCAGGATTTCGTCAGGCTTACCCGCGCCGAACCCGGCGTGCTGTTTTTCGAGCTGCATCGAAGCGATGACGACGAGAATGTCGTCATCGCCATCGAAGGCTACGCCTCGGCCGAGGCGCATGAGGCACACGTCAAGGCGGCGCACTTCCCGCCCTTCATCGAAATGTTCCGCCGGCATGCGATCGGCGGGCGGTTCGAGAACGCGCTGGGCGCAACGCGGCGCCTTGACGAGTTGAAGGTGGGCGACTGACGGCCATGCACCTGCTTCTCCTCTCCTGGGGCGTCGGCGCCCTGCCCTCGCAACTGCCGCCGGGATCGCGGCTCGGCTACATCCCGACGGCGGCGGAGCCTTATGCGGACCGCAGCTTTGCCGATGAGATGCGCGGGCGGCTGGTGGCCCTCGGCTATGTGCCGGAGGACATCGAGCTTTCGACGATGCCACCAGCCGAGATCGAGGCAGCGATCGGGCGGTCGGATGCACTGTTCATGAGCGGTGGAAACACGTTCTATCTGCTGCAGAAGCTGCTGGAGACCGGCGCCGACCGGATGGTCCGGGCGCATGTGGCGGCGGGCAAGCTCTATGTCGGCGCGAGCGCCGGCTCCTGCCTCGCGGCGCCGGACATCGCCGCCATCAGCATCTTCGACGATCCCGCCGCGGCGCCTGGGCTCACCACCACGAAGGGCTTCGGCTTCGTCGACTACCTGATCATCCCGCATATCGACAGCGCCATTCCGGAAACCGCCGAGACGCTGGAGCGGCTGGAGCGAAAGTACGGCGGCACCATCCCGATGCTGCATCTGCGCGATGACGAAGCGGTGCTGGCGCGGTCGCGCGACGACCGCACCATCGTGCCGTCGCCCTGACGGCGCTCAGATCGCGAAGGGCCGCCTGCCGCTCCGCTCGGACATGAAGCGCGCCGGCGGGGCGCCGGTGGCCTTGCGGAACATCGTCACGAAGCTGCCGGCGCTCTCATAGCCGTGCTCGAAGGCGACCTGCTGCACGGACGCGCCGGTGGCCAGGCGCCGGATGGCGAGCACGATCTGCAATTGCTGCCGCCAGCGGCCAAAGCTCATGCCCGTCTCGCTGAGCACCAGCCGCGACAAGGTGCGCTCGCTGAGCGCCACCAGCGCCGCCCATTCCGCCATAGTGCCGGGATGCGACGGATCGGCCGTGAGCCGCTCGAGGATCAGGCGCAGCCGCCGGTCGCGCGGCATCGGCACGTGCAGGCTTTCGACGGGCGCCGCGGCAATCTCGTCGAGCAGCAGCGTCGTCAGATGTTCCTCGGCGCCGCCAATGGGATAGCGGAACGGAAAGCTGGCGGCACGGAGGATGAGCTCGCGCAGCAGCGGCGTGAGCAGCACGGTGCAGCAGCCCGAGGCGAGGTGCGCCATCATCTCGGGCTCGACGAAGACGTTGTAACCCTCGAGCGCCCCGGCGGCCTCGACGCGATGCATCACGCCGCCCGGCACCCACAGGGCGCGCCCGGGCGGCACGATCCACATGCCGCGCTCGGCCTCGCAGGTCAGCACGCCCTGCAGCGCCAGCATCAGCTGCGATTTGCGGTGGGCGTGGAAGTCGAGCTCGATGCCACCCTTGCTCATCACGCCACCGACGACGACTGCAGGACGATCGACCGCATCCAGATTCTCCGGAACGCCGTCGGGGTCGAAATCGTCCCGCCGGTCGAAATTGAACATCGGCATCGCAGGCGCTTCGAATGTCTGGATTGGCGAATTACATGTCAGTTATGCGCAATGCAGACAAGGCCGTCCGGGGCCTATGAGGGATCGGCAGCGGCCACGACGAGCCGCGCGCCCCCCATCAGGATGCCACCGATGTCCGACACTGCTTCACCGACCGCACGCGAGCCGCAACAGAGACGCCCCGGCCGCCTGTCGCTGACGCTGATCAGCTGGTTCATGCGGGCCGCCCGGATCGCCGAGGTGCGCCCGCTCAGCCGGCGCTTCCGCCTGGTGACGCTGGAAGGCGATGCGCTCCGCGATGCGCCGTGGGAGCTGGGGCAGAAGGTCCAGATTTCCGTCGGCCCGGGTTTCGCCAACCGGACCTATACGCCGATCGGCTGGGACCGTTCGGCGGGCCGCACCACCCTGCTCGGCTATGCCCATGGCGCCGGTCCGGGCAGCGCCTGGCTGGAAGCGCTGCAGCCGGGCGACGAGTGTTCGATCTTCGGCCCGCGCCGCTCGCTCGACCTGTCGGCGGCGTCCGGCAGCACGATCCTGTTCGGCGACGAGACCTCGTTCGCGCTGGGCATGGCGCTGCGGTCGGCGCGGCCGCAGGAGCGGACCGACGCGGTCTTCGAGGTGTCGGATCGCGCCGAGGCCGAGGTGGTGCTGGGCGCCGTCGGCCTGGGCGATGCGAGCCTGGTCGAACGCGCCGGCGACGATTCGCATCTGGACGGCGCCCTGCGCGAGATCGCGATGCGGGTCCGCTGTGGCAATGGGCCGATCCTGCTGACCGGCAAGGCGTCCTCGATCCAGCAGATGAGCCACAAGCTCAAGGTCATCGGGCTCGGCCACCGGCTGAAGGCCAAGGCCTATTGGGCGGTCGGCAAGACCGGCCTCGACTGAGCCGGCGCAAGCGACCTTAGCTCAGTCGCACGTCCACCACGCCGTCAAAACTCTTGATGGCGCCGGCGAGGGCCGGGTTGATCTGCCAGCCATTACCGATGTCGACTTCGTAGAGGCGGCGGCCCTGGTCGCGGGCGACGATGATGCTGACCCGGCCATTGCCGCCGGGCTTGAGCTGGCCGCGGATGAGGCCGAGGCATTTCTCGTCGCTGGCCTCGATGGTGAGGCTCTTGCCGGCTTTTTGCGCGGCTTCATCGAGCGGCACGGCCGACATCAGGCGCAGGCTGATGCCATCGGGGCGCTCGTCGGCCTCGACATTGAGGATCACCGAACGGCCGGGCTGCAGGATCTTGCCGTACTGCTCGACGGCTTCGGAGAAGCCGATGACCTCGTAGGAACCGGAGGGATCGCTGAGGCTGAGCGACAGCATCGGCGTGCCCTTCTTGGTGCGCCGGTCGGACCGCGTGGCGATGGTGCCGGCGAGGCGGCCGGCGCTGAGGTCGCCTTCCTTCACGCCATGCTCGAAGCGGGCATAGGGCATGATGCGCATGCCCTCGAACAGGCCGGCATAATCGTCGAGCGGATGCGCCGAAATGTGGAAGCCGATGGCGGCGCGTTCACGCTCGAGGCGCTCGGCGAGATTCCACGGCGTGACGTTCTGGGTGAGGCGGATCGGCTCGGGCGTATCTGCGGCGAACATGTCCATGATGCCGTCATTGGCATTGGCATTGGTGCGCTGCGCCGTGGCGACGATCGAGTCGATGGCGGCGAAGGCCTGCTCGCGCTTGGGCACGAGATTGTCGAAGGCGCCGGCATTCACCAGCGTTTCGAGCGTGCGCTTGTTGATGATGCGGGCATCGACGCGGGTGGCGAAATCGGCGAGGTCGGTGAAGGGCTTGTCGCCGCGCGCCTCGACGATGTGCTCGGCGACGGCCTGGCCGACGCCCTTGATGGCGCCGATGGCGTAGAAGATCTTGCCGTCGCGGGCGCTGAACACGGCGTCGGAGGTGTTCACCGAGGGCGGGATGATCTGGATGCCGTGCTTCTTGGCATCCTCGCGGAATTCGTTGAGCTTGTCGGTGTTGCTCATGACGTAGGTCATCGACGCCGCCATGAACTCCTGGAAGAAGTGCGTCTTGAGGTAGGCCGTCTGGTAGGTGATGTAGCCGTAGGGCGCCGAGTGCGATTTGTTGAAGCCATATTCGGCAAACTTGGCGCAGGCGTCGAAGATGGTGTTGGCGAGCGCCTTGGCGATGCCGCTGTGCTTCTCGGCGCCTTCGAGGAAGCGCTCGCGCTGCGCGTCCATCTCGGCCTTGATCTTCTTGCCCATGGCGCGGCGCAGCAAATCGGCCTCGGCTAGCGTGTAGCCGGCCAGCGACTTGGCGGTCTGCTGCACCTGCTCCTGGTAGGTGATGACGCCATAGGTGGATTCGAGGATCGGCTTGAGCAGCGGGTGGAGGTACTCCACGTCCTCGTCGCCGCGCTTGCGGGCGCAATAGGTCGGGATGTTCGCCATCGGGCCGGGGCGATAGAGCGCCACGAGCGCGATGAGGTCCTCGAAGCGGTCGGGCCGCATGTCGACCAGCGCCCGCCGCATGCCGGGGCTTTCCACCTGGAACACGCCGACCACGTCGCCCTTGGTGAGGTTGTCGAACGTCGTTCGGTCGTCGATGGGGATATCGGTCAGGGCGAATTTGGTGCCGTTGCGGTTGATCATCTCGACCGCCTTCTGCAGCACCGTGAGGGTGGTAAGGCCGAGGAAGTCGAACTTCACCAGCCCGGCCGGCTCCACCCATTTGAGCGAATATTGCGTGACCGGCATGTCCGAGCGTGGGTCTCGATACATCGGCACCAGCTCGGTCAGCGGCCGCTCGCCGATGACGATGCCGGCGGCGTGCGTCGAGGCGTGGCGGTAGAGGCCCTCGAGCTTTTGCGCGGTGGCGATCAGATCGGCCACCTGCTCGTCGGTGTCGCGCATCGCCTTGAGCTGCGGCTCCATCTCGAGCGCCTGCGCCAGCGTCACCGGATTGGCCGGGTTGGCGGGGATCAGCTTACTGATGCGGTCGACCTGGCCGTAGGGCATCTGCAGCACGCGGCCGACGTCGCGCACCACGGCCTTGGCCTGCAGCGTTCCGAAGGTGATGATCTGGGCGACCTGGCTCTCGCCGTACTTGCCCTGCACGTAGTCGATGACCTCGCCGCGGCGATCCTGGCAGAAATCGACGTCGAAGTCCGGCATCGACACGCGGTCGGGATTGAGGAAGCGCTCGAACAGCAGGTCGTAGCGGAGCGGATCGAGGTCGGTGATGGTGGTGGCGTAGGCCACCAGCGAGCCGGCACCCGAGCCGCGACCGGGGCCGACCGGAATATCGTGCGCCTTGGCCCACTGGATGAAATCGGCCACGATCAGGAAGTAGCCCGGATATTTCATCTTGATGATGACGCCGAGCTCGAACTCCAGCCGCTCTTCATATTGCGCGACGGTGAAGCGCTCGTCGCGGCCATATTTCTCGAAGCGGCGCTTGAGGCCGGCATAGGCCTCATCGCGCAGGCGCTGCGCCTCGGCGGCCATGCCCTCTTCCTCGGACTGGCCGGGAAGCGCGGCGAAGCGCGGCAGGATGGGACCACGCGTGCGTGGGCGGTAGCTGACGCGACGGGCGATCTCGACGGTGTTGTCGAGCGCCTCGGGCAGATCGGCGAACAGGGCGCCCATCTCCTCGCGGGATTTGAAATAATGTTCTGGAGTGAGCTTCCGGCGCTCGGTCTGCGCCACGACCGAGCCGGCCGCGATAGCGAGCAGCGCGTCATGCGCTTCGTAGTCGTCGCGCGTGGCAAAGAAGGGCTCGTTGGTCGCGACCAGCGGCACGCCGCGCCGGTACGCATAGTCGATGAGCTTTTCTTCGGCCTGCTGCTCGATGGCGCGGCTGTGGCGTTGCAACTCGACATAGAAGCGGTCGCCGAACAGATGGCGCAGCGCCTCCAGCCGGTTCTCCGCCTGCCCGTCCTGGCCGGCGGCAAACCACGGATCGATGGCGCCCTCAGGCCCGCCGCTGAGGCACATGATGCCATCGACATTGCCCGGATTGAGCCAGTCGAGCTGCGCCGCCGCCCTGCCCGCTTCGCCTTCGAGGTAGGCGCGGCTGACCAGCCGGCTGAGATTGGCATAGCCGGCCGGATTGGCGGCGATCAGCACGACGCTCGATTTGCCGAAGGGCCCACGGTCGTGGCCGTGCTGCAGCATGCGCTCGGCGGCCGGCTCGAAATCGAGCATCAGCTCGGCGCCCAGCAGCGGCTGGATGCCCTTGCCGGCCGCCTTCTCGGAGAATTCCAGCGCCCCGAACAGATTGTTGGTATCGGCAATGCCGAGCGCCGGCTGCTTGTCGGCCTTGGCCAGATCGAGCAGCGTGCCGAGCTTCAGCGCCCCCTCGAGCAGCGAATACTGCGAGTGGATATGCAGGTGGATGAAGCCAGGTGTATTCGACATTGTGGGGTCCTACGCCGCCGGGTCTTGCGGGCCAACCCGGCGGGCGTTCAATCCACAAGTCACACGAGTCGGCTGGCCATATCCATCCAGGTCACCAGCCCGCCGGTGAAGCCGACCAGAGCGACCAGAGCCATCATGTCTTTCACGAAATTGAGCATTGCGACCTCCATCGTTGCTGTTCTGTTCTTATATGTTCGGTCTTTGTTCACGTCCAGCAACAAGCGTGTAACCGTGAATCAATGGTAAATTTCACCGAACTGGCGTGGGCGTCGGAGGGCGGAGAGCGCCGCGCGGCCTATGTCTCGGCGCGCGGCGGAGCGACGCCCGCCCGTGCCGTCGAGGCCGACGACCGGTTGACGGCGGATGCGGCGTTCAAGCTGGTGTCGCAGGGTACGGCGTTGGTCTGGCGCAGCGACTACCACAATGCCCGGCAATTGCTGGAAGCCCTGGGCCGGCGCATCGACAAGCGGCGCAAGCCCATGCCGGACGAGCCGGCCGCGGCGTTCAACGCGTGGCGGCAGCAACAGGCGCAGCGCGCCAATCTGCTGGGGCTGCTGCTGGTGCCGGTGGAGGATGGGCGGGTGCCCCTGCCCCGGGCGCCGGACGTGGCCTCGGCGATCGCTGAAGCGCTCGGCCATGTGCCGTCGCCGGCGGTGCTGCCGCTGCGCGACCTGCTGAGTTTCATCTCGGCGCGGGAGTGGCGGAAGAACGGCGTGCCGATCCCGGCGCTGGGCAGCAGGACCATCCATCCGCACTACGGCGTCCTCCCCCCGACGCGGCAGGACTACATCGACCTCGTAGCGAAGGCGCCGCTGCCGGTGGCGGACGTCGCGTTCGATATCGGTACCGGCAGCGGCGTGCTGGCGGCCGTGCTGCTGGAGCGCGGCCTGGCGCAGGTGGTGGCGACCGACAATGCGCCACGGGCGATTGCGTCGGCGCGGGAGGCGTTTGCTTCGCTGGGGATCAGCGCGCGCGTGACGATCGTCGAAGACGCACTGTTTCCCCCGGGCCAGACCGGGCTGATCGTCTGCAATCCGCCATGGCTGCCGGCGAAGGCCGGCACGCCACTGGAAGCGGCAGTGTACGACACCGACGGTATGATGCTGGACGGCTTCCTCAAAGGGCTCCGCGAGCATTTGCTGCCGGGCGGCGAGGGCTGGCTGATCCTGTCGGACCTGCCCGAACATCTGGGGCTGCGGAGCCGGGCGCGGTTGCTGGCGGACATCGCGGCGGCGGGCCTGCGCGTGATCGACCGGCTCGATGCGCCGCCCTCGTCCAAGGGGGCGCGCGACACGTCCGATCCGCTGTATTTCGCCCGCAGCAAAGAGGTGGTCTCGCTCTGGCGCCTTGGCGCCGCCGTGCTATGAATTCGGCATGATCAAAGCTGCTGCCGCCCTTCTCCTAGCCCTCGCCGCAACGCCGGCTTTCGCCGCCCCGACCGTCGACCGCGACACCGCGATCGCGACGCTCGCCGAGTTCTACTACTCGGCCGACGTGTGCAATCTGTCGATCAGCCGCGCCAAGGTGGACGATTATCGCGCCGCCAATACGCCGGCCGGCGACGCGATGTTCAACGTCGACGTGTTCAAGGCGACGCACGCGCTCTACGACACGCAGAAAGACTTCACCAAGGACCAGACCGCTGCCTACTGCAAGACCGCGCTCGCCGCGGCGCAGGCGGCCGGCGTGATCCTGTGATGGACCAGGCAGCCAAGGGCCGCGCCTTCAGGGCGCTGCACGAGCGGCCGAAACTGTTCGTCATCCCCAATCCGTGGGACGGCGCGTCGGCCCGCCTGCTCGCCTCGCAGGGCTTTGAGGCGCTGACCACCACCAGCGCCGGCGTCGCCTTCGCGCTTGGTCGGCCAGACGGCGAAGGGCTGGTGTCGCGGGCCGAGACGCTGGCCAATGCGCGGCTGATCGCCGAGGCGGTCGATATTCCGGTTGCCGGCGACCTCGAGAAGGGCTTCGGCGACCGCCCCGAGGATGCCGCCGAGACGATCCGGCAGGCAGCCGAAGCCGGCCTCGTCGGCGGCTCGATCGAGGATGCGACTGGCGATCCGGCCAGGCCGATCTACGATTTCTCGCTGGCGGTGGAGCGGGTCGCCGCGGCCGCCGAAGCGGCACACAGCCTCGGCTTCCCGTTCACCTTCGTGGCGCGGGCCGAAAACTATCTCAATGGCCGGCCAGACTTCGACGAGACGCTGAAGCGCCTGCAGGCGTTCGAGAAGGCCGGCGCCGACGTGCTGTTCGCCCCCGGCCTGCCCACCCTCGACGCGATCCGCACGGTCTGCCGCGAGTTGGGCAAGCCGGTGAATGTAGTGCGCAATTCACCCGACATGACGCTGGCCGAACTCGAAGCGGCCGGGGTGCGCCGGGTCAGCACCGGCGGCTCGCTCTATCGCGTGGCGCTGACGGCGCTCCGGGCCGCGGGCGCAGAACTGCTCGGGCCGGGCACGCTCAATTATTCGCGCGGCGTCATGAGCCATGGCGAGGTCACGGACATCGTGCGCCACTGACTTAGTCCAAATGGGCCGTGGCAAGTCTGCCGCTTGATCCGGCGCCGAAAACGCGTTTCCCTGCCGATGCTTACGAAGGGGAATGCCGATGGCCGACTACAAACAGCTGCTGCCGGGCGATCCGGCGCCGTGGTTCCACCAGCGCTCGCTGGGCAACCCGAACTACGCATTCGATACCGCCGCCGGGCGCTACATCGTGCTGTGCTTTTTCATCTCGGCCTCCGATGCGGCCGGACAGGCCGCGATCGCCGCTGCCCGCGCGCTGCCGGAGTTCTTCAACGACGAGACCGCCGCCTTCTTCGGCGTGAGCGCCGACCCCAGCGACGAGCAGCAGGGGCGGTTCAAGGAATCGTATCCCGGCTACCGGTTCTTGCTCGATTTCGACGGCACCGCTTCGCGGCTTTATGGTGCCATGCCGCAGACACCGCCGGCCGACGGCAGGGTCCAGGCACGACGGTTCTGGATGGTACTCGACCCAACCATGCGGATCATGAAGGTGTTTCCGTTCACCGAGAGCGGCGGCGAGCATGCCGAGATTGCCGCCTATCTCAAGGCCCTGCCCCCGCCGCGCGCTTTCACCGGGCAGGAACTGATGGCGCCCATCATCGTGCTGCCCAATGTCTTCGAGCCCGAATTCTGCGCCCAGCTGATCTCGCTCTACCACGCCGATGGCGGCGAGGAATCGGGCTTCATGCGCGAGGTCAACGGCCGCACGGTGCCGGTGCACGACCACAGTCACAAGCGCCGCCGCGACTACAATATCAGCGACCAGGCGATCATCCAGGCCTGCCAGTCGCGCTTCATGCGGCGCATCGTGCCCGAAATCCTCAAGGTGCATCAGTACAAGGTGACGCGCATGGAGCGTTATCTCGTCGCCTGCTATGCGGCGGCCGACGAGGCGCATTTCCGCGCCCATCGCGACAACACCACCAAGGGCACGGCGCATCGCCGCTTCGCCGTGTCGGTGAACCTCAACGACGATTTCGACGGCGGCGAGGTGTCGTTCCCCGAGTATGGCCCGCGCAGCTTCAAGGCGCCGGCCGGCGGCGCGGTGGTATTCTCGTGCTCGATGCTGCACGCGGTCTCGAAGGTGACGCGCGGCAACCGCTTCGCCTTCCTGCCCTTCCTTTACGACGATGAGGCGGCCCGGATCCGCGAGGCGAACAACCAGTTCCTCGGCGAAGGTGTCGGCAATTACGCGTCGGGCGAGAAAACTCCCGCCTGATCGAGGCTAAAGCACCAGCGGCTGGACCAGCCCGTCCTTGAGCGTGACGATCCGGTCGGCGCGGCGCGCCAGGTCGTGGTTGTGCGTGGCGATGAGGCCGGCGGCGCCCTCGTTGCGGATCAGCGACTGCAGCGCGCCGAACACCAGCTCGCTGGTCGCCGGATCGAGGTTGCCGGTCGGCTCGTCGGCGAGGATCACCTGGGGGTGATTTGCCGCAGCGCGGGCGATGGCGACGCGCTGCTGCTCGCCGCCGGACAGCTCCGCCGGCCGGTGCGACGCGCGCGCGCCGACCTGCAGCAGATCAAGCAACTCGCGGCTGCGCCTGTCGGCCTCACCTTGCGACTTGCCGGCGATCAGCTGCGGGATCGAGACATTCTCGAGCGCGGTGAATTCGGGCAGCAGATGGTGGAACTGGTAGACGTAGCCGATGGTGGTGCGCCTGAGCAGCGTGCGGCCACGCTCGTTGAGCGCGAAGGTCGGCGTGCCGGTGATCTCGATCTCGCCGGCCTGCGGCTTTTCGAGCAGGCCGCTCAGATGCAGCAGCGTCGACTTGCCGGCGCCCGAGGGCGCCACGATAGCGACGAGCTCGCCGCCATTGACGGTGAGGTCGGCCGCTTCGAGCACGCGTACCGTCGTGTCGTCCTTGCCGTAATGGCGGTGGACACCGGTGAGCCGCAGATGTGGCTCACTCATAGCGCAGCGCCTCCACCGGATCGTACTGGGCGGCGCGCCAGGCCGGATAGAGCGTCGCGAGGAAGCTGAGCCCGAGGGCTAGGCAGGCGACGACCGTCACCTCGGTCGGATCGATCTTGGACGGCAGGCTCGACAGGAAGAACACCTCGGGCGGGAAGATCGGCACGTTGGTGAGATTGGAGACGAAGGCGCGCAGCGTCTCCGCATTGGAGGCGATGATGAGGCCAAGCACGAGCCCGATCACCGTGCCGCCGACGCCAATGGCGGTGCCGGTCATGGCGAAGATGCGCATGATCGAGCCGCGCGTCGCCCCCATGGTGCGCAGGATGGCGATGTCGCTGCCCTTGTCCTTCACCAGCATGATGAGCGACGAGATGATGTTGAAGGCCGCGACCAGCAGGATCATCGACAGGATGACGAACATCACGACGCGCTCGACCTGCAGGGCCGAGAAGAAGGTCTCGTTGCGCTGCTGCCAGTCATAGAGGATCAGCGGCCGGTCGACCTGCTTCTGGATGCGGTTGCGGATGGCGTCGACATTGTCGGGATTGTCGATGAACAGCTCGACCGCGGTCGCGCGGTACTGACGGGTGTAGGCCGCATCGATCTCGTCATCGGTCGCGTCGGGACCGGGCGGCTGGACACCGGGCTTTAGAACGTCGTCGTAGAGCTTGAAGTAGGTCTGCGCCGCCTGCATCGGCATGTAGACGTAGAAGCTGTCGAACTCCACCATGCCCAGATTGAAGATGACGTTCACCGGGTAGGACCGGATCTGCGGCGTCTTGCCGAACGGCGTGTTGGTGCCGTTGGGCGTGACGATGGTGATCGGATCGCCGATGGTGACGCCCAGCTTCTCGGCGAGGCGCTGGCCGATGGCGACGCCGTTGGACTGGTCCCACTGGTCCCAACCGCCCAGCACCGCGCCCTTCTTGAGCAGCCCCAGCTTGTCGATCGAGGCCGACGAGATGCCGCGCACCGACACGCCGGTCGAATCCTGCTGGCCGGAAGCGAGCGCCTGCCCCTCGACATAGGGGATGGCGTAGAGCACGCCGTCCACCTTCTCGAGCTTCATGGCGGTCTGGTCGTAATCGTCGAATTTCTGGTCGATCGGATAGACGGTGAAGTGGCCGTTGAGCCCGAGGATCTTCTGCAGCAGCTCGTCGCGGAAGCCGTTCATCACCGACATCACGACGATGAGCGTGGCGACGCCCAGCGCCACGCCGATCAGCGTCAGCGCCGAGATGACCGAGATGAAGGTGTCGCGGCGGCGCGAGCGGAGGTACCGCCCCGCCAGCATCCATTCGAACCAGGAGAATGGGCCGGCGGTCCTTTGCGGCGCGGCCGCGAGATCGGTCAAACCTTGTCCCGCCTTTGCGGTTCGACGAGCGAGCGGATGTGCTCGACGGCCGTGTCGAGCGGCAGCGTCTGGCGCTCACCCGTCTTGCGATGCTTGATCTCGGCCTGCCCGTCCTTGAGACCGCGCGGCCCGAGGATGAGCTGATACGGGATGCCGATCAGGTCGGCGGTGGCGAACTTGGCGCCAGCCGGCTGGTCGCGATCGTCGTAGAGCGTATCGAGACCGGCAGCCTGCAGTTCAGCATAGAGCTTTTCGCACGCCGCATCGGTCGCGGCATCGCCGGCCTTGAGGTTGATGAGCTCGACCTCGAACGGGGCGACGCTCACCGGCCAGATGATGCCGGCGTCGTCGTGGCTCGCCTCGATGATGGCGGGCACGAGGCGCGTCGGGCCGATGCCGTAGCTGCCGCCGTGGATCAGTACTTCTTTGCCGTCGGGGCCGGTGACGCTGGCTTTCATCGGCTCGGAATACTTGGTGCCGAAGTAGAAAATGTGGCCGACTTCGATGCCGCGCGCCGCCAGCTGCTTGTCGGCGGGAACCGCCGCCTTGAACTTCGCCTCGTCGGTCATCTCGTCGGTAGCGGCGAACAGCGAGGTCCAGTCGTTGAAGATCGGCGCGAGGTCGGAGCGGAAATCGGTGTCGATGGCCGGAATCGGCTTGTCGAGCAGCCCCTTGTCGAGGAACACGCCGCTCTCGCCGGTTTCGGCCAGTACGTGGAACTCGTAGCTCATGTCGCCGCCGATCGGGCCGCTGTCGGCGCGCATCGGAATGCCGACGAGGCCCATGCGGTAGAAGGTGCGCAGATACGCCACGAACATGCGGTAGAAGGCAGCGGTGGCGCCCGCCTTGTCCATGTCGAAGGAATAGGCGTCCTTCATCAGGAATTCGCGGCTGCGCATGGTGCCGAAGCGGGGACGCACCTCGTCGCGGAACTTCCACTGCACGTGGTAGAGATTGAGCGGCAGGTCCTTGTAGGACTTGATGTAGGTCCGGAAGATGTCGGTGATCATCTCCTCGTTCGTGGGACCATAGAGCATCTCGCGCTCGTGCCGGTCCTCGACGCGCAGCATCTCCTTGCCATAGGCCTCGTAGCGTCCGGATTCGCGCCACAGGTCTGCTGATTGCAGCGTCGGCATCAGCAGCCGGATGGCGCCGGAGCGATCCTGCTCCTCCTCGACGATCTTGACGACCTTGTCGAGCGCCCGCAGGCCGAACGGCAGCCAGCTGTAGGAACCGGCCGCCTGCTGCTTGATCATGCCGGCACGCAGCATCAGCTTGTGCGAGACGATCTCGGCTTCCTTCGGCGACTCTTTGAGAGTGGGCAGGAAATAGCGGCTGAGGCGCATGAAAACCCCTTGAAAACTGGTCGACTCGACCCCGGGTTCGTGCCCCACTGAAACCGCATCGGTCAAGCCATGTCCAGCCACCGCAACGTCGCAAAATCGTCGCAGAATCTAGGTGACAGCACGTACCGACCTTGGTACGGTCCGGCGCAATAAATTACAGGCGGCCCCGAAGTCGCCGGACGTCGACAACGTCAAGGGAGGAGCGCTGGCCGCCGCTTAATCGTGTGCCTAAGACCAGCGTATTGTCGTCAAACTATTTCGGCAGAGCCTCGTGCTCTGCCTTTTCTTTTGCGGAGCCCTGCCGATGGCGCGTGCGGAAGATGTCAGCCGGCTGGCACTGGCGCTCGAGGGCACGGTTGCTGCGCCACACTTCGACCGGACGGCGTTCAAGGTTCGCCGCATCTACGCGACGCTCGCCAATGACGGCCGCTTGCTGAACCTGATGCTCACGCCAGACGAGCAGGCGTTCAAGGTGATGATGGCGCCGGACGTGTTCGCGCAGCTTCCCAATGGCTGGGGCAGGAACGGCGCGACGTCGGTAGACCTCAGCGCAATAAGCCTCGATGAACTCGGGGCCTCGTTGCGGATGGCGTGGGAGCACGGGCGGGCGACGAAACCGCGCGGGCGCTAAGTCAGGCCCGCTCTTCCCAGATCGCCGCGAGATGGACGATGGTCTCCACGGCCTTTTCCATGTCCTGCCGGCTCACCCATTCGAGCGGCGAGTGGAAGGCGTGGCCGCCGGCGAAGATGTTGGGACATGGCAGGCCCATGAAGGACAGGCGCGAGCCGTCGGTGCCGCCGCGAATGCTGCCGCGCTTGGGCGTCAGGCCGGCACGGCGGATCGCCTCGACCGCGTTTTCGACGATCTGCGGCCGCTGGTCGAGCACGACCTTCATGTTGCGGTACTGCTCCTCGACCTTGAAGGTGTAGCTGGAGCCGGGATAGCCCGCGACGGCGTCCCTGACGATCGACTCGAGCAGCGTCTCTTTCTCGGCGAGCCCGGCATCGGTGAAGTCGCGGATGATGAAGGTCAGCCGCGCCCCTTCCATCGAACCGCTGATGCTGGTGGGGTGGATGAAGCCGTCGCGACCCTCGGTCGTCTCGGGGGCGATCTCCCGCGGCAGCCGCGCGACGATACCGCCGGCAATCTTGACGGCGTTCTCCATGCGATCCTTGGCAAAGCCCGGATGCATGGCAACGCCCTGAATGAGGATCTCGACGCCATCGGCGGAGAAGGTCTCGTCCTCCACCTCGCCGGCAGTCGAGCCGTCCATGGTGTAGGCGAAGTCCGCCCCCAGCCGCTTGAGGTCGACCTTGTCGACGCCGCGGCCGATCTCTTCGTCCGGCGTGAACAGGATGGCGATGCGGCCGTGCCTGATCTCGGGATGATCGAGCAGGAATTTTGCCGCCGTCATGATCTCGGCGACGCCAGCCTTGTCGTCGGCGCCCAGCAGCGTCGTCCCGTCGGTGGTGATGAGGTCGTTGCCGATCTGGTTGGCGAGTTCGGGATGGTCGGCGACGCGGATGACGCGGCCCGGCTCGCCCGGCAGCGCGATGTCGCCGCCGGCATAGTTGCGGATCACCTGCGGGCGCACATTGGTGCCGGTGAAATCGCCGGCCGTATCGACATGCGAGCAGAAGCAGACGACCGGCACGGTCTTGTCGGTGTTGGCCGGGAGCCAGGCGTAGACATAGCCGTTCGCGTCGAGCACGGCATCGCCCAGCCCCATCGCGTGCAGCTCGGCGAGCAGCAGGCGGCTGAGATCGAGCTGCTTGGCGCTCGATGGCTGCGTCGGCGAGGCGATGTCGGACTGCGTGTCGATCACGACGTAGCGCAGGAAGCGGTCGAGGACCGTGTCGGCCATGTCTAGCTCCAGTATTCCTGCAACCACTGGCTGCTGAGCAACCACATCAGAATCGCGGTGACCGGGATCGAGAGCAGCGTGGTCCACAGCACGCGCCGCCACCACATCGGCGCGACCGGGGCGCCGCGCTCGGTACCCTGGACATAGGTGCCGGTATCCATCTGGTTCTTGACGCCGAACGGCAGCACCAGGAACAGGCACATCCACCAGACGACGAAGTAGATGGCGAGGAATGTGGCGGGAGCGATCATCGGACTCTTATTGCGCGTGATCTTGTCCGAAACCGGAAGACCACTTTTCGGGATCACGCGACGCTATATCCGGTGCACGAAGACCGTCACATTGGGCTTTTTGCCCCACCAGGCGTTCACTTCGCCACGAACGGCGCGCTGCAGCGCGGCATCGACCAGGTCGGGGTCGGCGCGGCGCTTGGGCGGGATCGACTTCAGGGCGCCATTGATGACGTTGCGGACCAACTGCGTCAGCGACTCGTCGTCATCCTCGACTTCGGGCAGGCCCTCGATGGCGAGGTCCGGGCCCGAGACGATGGTGCCGCGGTCGTCGACCACGAGGCTGATGCCGATATGGCCGCCAAAACTCAGGCGCCGGCGGCCCTTCACGCCGGATTCGTCGGGTGTGCAGAGGATGTTGCCGTCGAGATAGAGCTCGCCGGTGCGCACTTCGCCGGGGAAATGCATGACATCGGGGAACAACCGGACCATGTCGCCGTTGCGCGCGTGGACAACATTGGGGATGCCGTGCTGCCGGCCGAGCGCAGCATGCGCTTCGAGATGCGCCGCCTCGCCATGCACCGGCACCAGCGTCTGCGGCTTCAGCCAGTCGTAGAGCCGCTTCAGCTCCTCGCGGCGCGGGTGGCCGGTGGTGTGGACGAGCCCGTCATGCTGGGTGATGACCTCGATGCCGCGGTCGATCAGCATGTTCTGGATGTCGATGACCTCGCGCTCATTGCCCGGGATGGCCCAGGACGAGAAGATCACGCGGTCGCCGGCATTGAGGTCGATCGCCGGATGCTCGCCGCGCGCGATACGGGCGATGGCGGCGCGCGGCTCGCCCTGCGAGCCGGTGCATAGAACGACGATCTTGTTGCGCGGCAACGTCTTGAACGCATCCTGGTCGAGGAAGGGCGGGATCCCCTCGAGCATGCCCAGCTCGCGCGCGATCTGGCTGATGCGGTGCAACGCCCTGCCCGACATCACCACCTGCCGGCCAGCCTTGGCGGCCGCACGGGCGACAGAGATGACGCGACCCACATTGGAGGCGAAGGTGGTGACGGCGATGCGGTGCGGCGCGTCGGCAATCATCGCGTCGAGCGTGGCGGCGACCTCGTCCTCGCTGGGGCTCTCGCCGTCCTTGAGGGCATTGGTCGAGTCGCAGATCAGTGCGATCGGCACGCCGTCGGCGCCGAGCGCGCGGAACCGCGCCTCGTCGGTCGGCGGCGCCGCGATGGGACGCGGATCGAGCTTCCAGTCGCCGGTGTGGATGACGCGGCCGACGGGCGTGGTGATGGCGAGCGCGCAGCTCTCGGGAATAGAGTGCGCGACGTTGATCGCCTCGATGGTGAACGGGCCAAGCGTGAACGGCTTGCCCGTCTGCATCGGCCGCACCGAGACGTTGTCGACGATATTGTCGGAGGCGCGCTTGGCGCTCAGCATCGCGGCGGTGAAGGCGGTGGCGTAGACCGGGCGGTCGAAGGCCGGCCAGAGGTCGAGCACGGCGCCGTAATGGTCCTCGTGGCTGTGCGTCAGGATGAGCCCGAGCACGTCGTCGGCATTGTCTTCGAGAAAGCTCGGATCGGCCATGATCAGCTCGATGCCGGGCTGGGCCGGGCCGGCGAAGGTCACGCCGCAATCGACCACGATCCATTTGCGGGCGTTGCGCGGGCCGAAGCCGTAGGCGCCCATGTTCATGCCGATTTCGCCTACACCGCCGAGCGGCACAAAAACGAGTTCGTCGGGGAATGGAGTGGGCATCAGGCCCTCACGCTGGCGGTAACACCGAAATGCACGTCACCGGCAGTGATGGCGATGCGGGAATTGTCGTTGGCGCGGACGATAAGCCGGCCGGTATCGTCGATGGCTTCGAAGATGCCGCGCACCACGCCGCCGTCGCGGCTGACCGCTACTTCGGCGCCGATACCGGCGGCCGAGGCGCGCCAGAGCCGGAGGATGTCGCCGACATTGCGGCCGTGATCCCAGAGCTCGTACGCGATCACCCACTCCTCGGCGAGCGCGGTGAAGATGGTCTCGGCCGTGATGTCGCTGCCCAGCTCGCGCAGCGAGGTCGCCGGATAAGGCAACCCGGAGGGTGCATTTACGACATTGACGCCGCAGCCGATGACCAGCCCCTGCGCGCCGTCCGGCCGCTTGTGGGCCTCGAGCAGGATGCCCGCCATCTTGTGGCCGTCGGCCAGCAGGTCATTGGGCCATTTGAGCGCGATGCGGGTGCGCGCTGCGTCGGCGCCGTCGATGCCGGTGCGCAGGATACCCGCCGGAAGCACCGCGGCGAGCGCGCGGTTGAGCGCCACGCCGGCGACGAAGCCCAGGGTCGCGGCAATAGCCGGATCGCATTCGGGTACGATCAGCAGGCTGGCCGCCAGATTGCCCGGCTGCGTTTCCCAGACGCGGCCGCGACGGCCCCTGCCCGCGGTCTGCTTGAGGGCTGCGAACCAGACCTCGCCCGCGTCACCGGCAGCCGCCGCGTTGGCGGCCTCAGTGCTGGTCGAGCCGACCTCGTCGTACGAGAACAGCCGGTAGCTGCGCGCCGTCGCGACTGGACCGAGCGAGAAGCTGGCCAATTAGAACAGGCTTCCGGCCGCGGCGTGGGCGGCGTTGTAGAGCGGCGAACCAATGGTGACGAAATAGGTGACGATGAGGAAGCCGGCAACCGCGAGGACGGCCGTAAGCTCGGCCGGCACTGCCACGAATTCGCTGGTCGGCTCGTCGAAATACATCACCTTGACGATGCGCAGGTAGTAGAAGGCGCTCACCGCGCTCGCCAGCACGCCGATAACGGCGAGGACGTAGAGATTGGCGTCGATGGCCGCGAGGAACACCTGCCATTTGGCAAAGAAGCCGGCGAGCGGCGGCAGGCCGATGAACGAGAACATGATGATGGCGATGATGGCGGCTACGAAGGGCCGCTTCTGCGCCAGGCCCGCCATTTGCGGGATGGTCTCGACATAGCCGTCGGTGGTGCGCAGCGACAGCAGCGCCGCGAACATGCCGATGGTCATGGCGATGTAGATCGCCATGTAGACCGCGACGCCCTCGACGCCGACCGCCGTGCCGGCCGACAGGCCGACCAGCGCGAAGCCGACATGGCCGATCGAGGAATAGGCCAGCAGGCGCTTGAGGTTGTTCTGGCCGATAGCCGCGAAGGCGGCGAGCACCATCGAGGCGATCGACAGGAAGATGATGATCTGCTGCCAGTCATGCGTCAGCGGACCGAAGCTGACGGTGACGACACGGATGATCAGTGCCATCGCCGCGACCTTGGGAGCGGCGGCGAAGAACGCAGTCACCGGGGTCGGGGCGCCCTCGTAGACGTCGGGCGTCCACATGTGGAACGGCACGGCCGAGATCTTGAAGGCGATGCCGGCGAGCAGGAACACCATGCCGAAGATCAGCCCGATCGAGCGATTGGCCCCGGCCAGGGCGCCGACGATCTGGTCGAGCTGCGTCATGCCGGTGAAGCCATAGACCAGCGAGGCGCCGTAGAGCAGCATGCCCGAGCTCAAGGCGCCGAGGACGAAGTATTTGAGGCCGGCTTCGGTCGCCTTGGAGTCGTCGCGCCGCAGCGCCGCCACGACGTAGAGCGCGAGGCTCTGCAGCTCGAGGCCGACATACAGGCTCATCAGGTCGTTGGCCGACACCATGACCATCATGCCCAGCGTCGCGAGCAGCACGAGGATCGAATACTCGAACTTGTCGAGGCCGAAGGCCTTCGCCGTCGAGGTCGACAGGATCAGCGCGAAGGCCGAGCCGCCGAGCACGAGGAACTTCATGTAGCGCGAGAAGCCGTCGGAGATGAACCCGCCGTTGAACAGCACGCCCTCGGCCGGTGACCAGAGCGAGACCGCGATCACCGCCACGAGCAGCACGATCGAGATGAAGGCGAGCGCCGTCGAGCGCTCACGCGACCAGATCACGCCGGCCAGCAGCAGCACGATGGCGCCGACGGCCAGCAGCAGCTCCGGATAGACCGGCGCAAGCGAGGCGAAACTGGAGAGATCGGAAGTCATCAAATTCTCCTAGTTCACCGAGGCGACCAGCGCAGCACTGCTGCTGACGGCGGCGCTGAAGTTCTTGGCAATGAGGCTCACCGAGGCGGCGGTCGCATCAAGGATCGGCGCTGGGTAGAAGCCGAAGAGGATGGTCAGGACGATCAGCGGCACCAGCACGGTGATCTCGCGCGCGTCGAGATCGAGGATGCCCTTGAGCGTATCCTTGGTGAGCGCCCCGAAGATCACCCGGCGGTAGAGGTAGAGCGCATAGGCGGCAGAGAAGATCACGCCGAACGCGGCAAAGAACACCACCCAGGTGTTGACCTGGAACGTGCCGATCATGGTGAGGAACTCGCCGATGAAGCCGGAGGTGCCCGGCAGGCCGACATTGGCCATGGTGAACACCATGAAGGCGACGGCGTAGCGCGGCATGCGCTCGACGAGGCCGCCATAGGCCGCGATGTCGCGCGTATGCATGCGGTCGTAGACGACGCCGACGCACAGGAACAGCGCGCCCGACACGATGCCGTGGCTGATCATCTGGAACACGGCGCCATGCACGGCCATCTCGTTGCCCGAGAAGATGCCCATGGTCACAAAGCCCATATGCGCCACGGACGAGTACGCGATCAGCTTCTTGATGTCGGTCTGCACCAGCGCCACCAGCGAGGTGAGGATGATGGCCGCCACCGAGAGGGTGAACACGAAGGGCGCGAACTGCACCGAGGCGTCGGGGAACATCGCCAGCGAGAAGCGGATGAAGCCGTAGCCGCCGAGCTTGAGCAGGATAGCCGCGAGGATCACCGAGCCGGCGGTCGGCGCCTCGACGTGCGCTTCCGGTAGCCAGCGATGGAACGGCCACATCGGCATCTTCACTGCGAACGAGGCGAAGAAGGCGAGCCACAGCCAGGTCTGCACGGCCGGATCGAAATGGAACTTCAACAGCTCGCGGATGTCGAGCGTGCCGGCCTGCCAGTACATGTACATGATGGCCAGCAGCATCAGCACGGAGCCGGTGAAGGTGTAGAAGAAGAACTTGTAGGCGGCCTGGATGCGCCGCTTGCCGCCCCAGATGCCGATGATCAGGAACATCGGGATCAGGCTGCCCTCGAAGAAGACGTAGAACATCGCGAGGTCGAGCGCGGTGAACACGCCAATGCAGAGCGTCTCGAGGATGAGAAACACCAGCATGTAGTCGCGCACGCGGTTCTGGATCGAACCCCAGCTCGAGATCACGCAGGCCGGGATCAGCAGAGCCGTGAGCACCACGAACAGCACCGAGACGCCATCGACGCCCATGCGGTAGCCGATCGACGAACCGATCCACTCGTAGTTCTCGACGAACTGGAAGCCGGCGTTGGTGTTGTCGAACTTGGCCCACATCCACAGCGACAGCAGGAAGGTCAAGCTCGAGACGATCAGCGCCACCCACCGCGCCGCGTTCTTGCCGGTATCGGTACCCGGAATGAACAGCAGGATCGCCGCGCCGACGAGCGGCAGGAAGGTCACCAGCGAGAGCATGTGATCGAACAAATTCATCAGAGCAGCCCTCCGGCGACGACGGCCCAGGTGAGAAGTGCGGCCACTCCGATGAGCATCACGAAAGCGTAGGTGTAGAGATAGCCCGACTGCAGCTTGACCACGCGGCCGGTGACATCTTTCACGCGGGCGCCGAGGCCCTCGACGATGGTCTGGTCGACCAGCCAGTCGTCAAAGCCCTTCCACAGCGCATTGCCGATCCAGAAGGCCGGACGCACGAAGATGAGGTCGTAGAGCTCGTCGAAGTACCACTTGTTGAGCAGGAACTTGTAGAGGCCCGGATTGGCCGCTGCGAGCCGCCTGGGCGCGTCGCGATCGACCATGTACATGTACCAGGCGATGCCGAAGCCGATCAGCATGGCGATGGTCGCCGCCCAGCTGACGATCCACGGCACGGCGTGCGCGGCCTCATAGCGGCCCTCGACCACCGACAGCGAGTGGGTAAAGAAGTGCTCGACCGCCTGCGGATCGGTGAAGAACACCGAAGCGAAGACGATACCTGCCAGCACCGCACCGGCGCCCAGGATGTAGAGCGGCACCAGCATCACCGGCGGGCTCTCATGAGCGTTGTCGTAGGCGCTGCCATGGGCGTGGCCGTGATCGTCGTGGCCGTGCGCATCGTCGGGCTCGTCGTGCGCATTGTGGTCATGCGCATCGGCCGCGGCCGGCGCGTCATGGCGCGGCTCGCCGTGGAAGGTCAGGTGGATCAGGCGCCAGGAGTAGAAGCTGGTGAACAGCGCCGCGATGGTCAGCGACCAGAAGCCGAAGGTGCCGAGATTGCCGCCCACCGAGTACGCCGTCTCGATGATGGCGTCCTTGGAGAAGAAACCGGCAAAGCCGATCGGCAGGCCCGGAATGCCGACGCCGGTCAGCGCCAGCGTGCCGACGATCATCAGCCAGTAGGTGGCCGGGATCTTTTTGGCCAGGCCGCCCATGTTCCGCATGTCCTGCTCGTGGTGCATCGCGTGGATGACCGAGCCGGCGCCCAGGAACAGCAGTGCCTTGAAGAAGGCGTGGGTGAACAGATGGAAGACGCCCGCCGAGTAGACCCCTGCCCCGAGCGCCACGAACATGTAGCCGAGCTGCGAACAGGTCGAATAGGCGATGACGCGCTTGATGTCGTTCTGGACGAGGCCGACCGTCGCTGCAAAGAACGCCGTGATGGCGCCGATGGTGAAGACGACGCTCATCGCGAAAGGCGAGGCGTCGAACATCGGCGACAGGCGCGCCACCATGAACACGCCGGCGGTCACCATGGTCGCGGCGTGGATGAGGGCGCTGACCGGGGTCGGCCCTTCCATGGCGTCCGGCAACCAGGTGTGGAGCAGGAACTGCGCCGACTTGCCCATCGCGCCCATGAACAGCAGCAGGCACACGACGGTCATCGCGTCGAAGTCCCAGCTGAGGAAATGCATCGACTTGCCAGCCTGCGCCGGAACTGCCGCGAAGGCGTCGTCGAAACCGAGGTGCCCGAGCACCATGAAGGCCGCGAAGATACCGAGCGCAAAGCCGAAATCGCCGACGCGGTTGACGACGAACGCCTTCATGGCCGCCGCATTGGCCGATGGCCGCGTGTACCAGAAGCCGATCAGCAGATACGAGGCTAGACCCACGCCCTCCCAGCCGAAGAACATCTGCAGGAAGTTGTCCGCCGTCACCAGCATCAGCATGGCGAAGGTGAAGAGCGAGAGGTAGGCGAAGAAGCGGGCGCGGTGCGGATCGTCGGCCATGTAGCCGATCGAATAGAGGTGCACGAGGCTCGAGACGGTGGTGACAACCACCAGCATGATGGCGGTCAGCGTGTCGACGCGCAGTACCCAGTCGAGCGCCAGCGGGCCGGAATGGATCCACTCGAGCACCGGCGCCCTGAACGCTTCTTCCGGTCCGCCATGGAGCCAGATCGGAATGAACACCGCCCAGCTCAGCAGCGCCGCGACGATCAGCAGCCCCGTCGTCACGTATTCGGCGGTGCGGTGGCCGATGATGCGGCCAAGCAGCCCTGCGACCAGCGCGCCGATCAGCGGAAAGAAGACAATCGCCTGGATCACGTGCTCAGCCCTTCAGCGAGTTGACGTCTTCAACCGCGATGGTGCCGCGGTTGCGATAGAAGATGACGAGGATAGCGAGGCCGATGGCGGCTTCCGCCGCCGCCACGGTCAGGATCAGCAGCGCGAACACCTGCCCGGCGAGATCGCCCAGCTGGCTCGAGAACGCCACGAAGTTGATGTTGACCGCCAGCAGGATCAGCTCGACCGACATCAGGATGATGATGATGTTCTTGCGGTTGAGGAAGATGCCGAACACGCCCAGCGTGAACAGGATCGCCGCGACGGTGAGGTAGTGGCCGAGGCCAATTCCGGCTGCTGCGAGCATCTCAGATCCCCTGCCCCGATTTGACTTTGACGAGCTCGACGCCTTCGGAGCGCTTGCGCGACGTCTGGTGCGCCACGCTCTGGCGCTTGACGTTGGCCTCGTGCTGCAGCGTCAGGACGATCGCGCCGACCATGGCGACGAGCAGCACGCCCGCGGCGCCCTGGAACAGGAACACGTAGCGCGTGTAGAGCACCTGGCCGAGCGCGCGCGTATTGTCGACGGTCTGGTCGATCGGGATCACCGGCGCGCCGTTGACGGAGGGCGCCATGATGTAGCTGCCGCCCACCAGCAGCAGCTCCAGCAGCAGAATGCCGCCGATCACCACGCCGACCGGCGCGTATTGCAGCATGCCGGTGCGCAGCGAGGCGAAATCCACGTCGAGCATCATGGTGACGAACAGGAACAGCACCGCGACGGCGCCGACATAGACCACGATCAGGATCAGCGCGAGGAACTCGGCGCCGGCCAGCATGAACAGCCCGGCCGCGTTGACGAAGCACAGGATCAGGAACAGCACCGAGTGCACGGGATTGCGCGAGGCAATCACCATGAAGGCGGACGCCACCGCGATGATCGAAAAGACGTAGAAGAAGAACAGCGCCAGTGTCATCGCATCACCTGTAGGGGGCGTCTGCGGAGATGTTGGCCGCGATCTCGCGCTCCCAACGATCGCCATTGGCCAGAAGCCGGTTCTTGTCGAAGTAGAGCTCTTCGCGCGTCTCGGTGGCGAACTCGAAGTTCGGGCCCTCGACGATGGCATCCACCGGGCAGGCTTCCTGGCACATGCCGCAATAGATGCACTTCACCATGTCGATGTCGTAGCGCACCGTGCGGCGGGTGCCGTCGTTCTGGCGCGGGCCGGCCTCGATGGTGATGGCCTGCGCCGGGCAGATCGCCTCGCACAGCTTGCAGGCAATGCAGCGCTCTTCGCCGTTCGGATAGCGCCGCAGCGCATGCTCGCCGCGGAAGCGCGGCGAATACGGCATCTTCTCGAAGGGGTAGTTGATCGTCTTCTTGGGCGAGAAGAAGTAGCGCATCGACAGGAAGAACGCGCCGACGAATTCGCGCAGCAGCAGGCCATTGAGAACGCGACCGATACCCATCACATCGCTCCCCCGTGCCAACCCCAACCGGTGAACTGCAGAACACCCGCCACCACGACCACGCAGATCAGCGACAGCGGCAGGAAGACCTTCCAGCCGATCCGCATCAGCTGGTCGTAGCGGTAGCGCGGCACGAAGGCCTTCACCATCGCAAAGCCGAAGAACACGAAGCCCAGTTTGAGCACGAACCAGATGACGCCCGGGATCCAGGTGAAAGGCGGCAGCTCGATCGGCGATGCCCAGCCCCCGAGGAACAGGATCGTCGTCATGGCGCACATCAGGATGATCGAGATGTATTCGCCCAGCTGGAACAGCAGATACGGGGCCGACGAATATTCGACCATGAAGCCGGCCACGAGCTCGGACTCGGCTTCCGGCAGATCGAAGGGCGGCCGGTTCGTCTCGGCCAGGGCCGAGATGAAGAACACGATGAACATCGGGAACAGCGGCAGCCAGAACCAGTCGAGAATCCTCAGCCACGGGACGCCCAGCGCATGGGCGAGGCCCATCTGTTGCTGCGCGGTGACGATGTCGCTCAGGTTCAGCGAGCCGACGCAGAGCAGCACGCAGATGATGACGAAGCCGATCGAAACTTCGTAGCTGACCATCTGCGCGGCGGAACGCAGCGCCCCGAGGAAGGCATATTTCGAGTTGGACGCCCAGCCGCCCATGATGATGCCGTACACCCCCAGCGACGAGATCGCGAAGATGTAGAGGACGCCGACATTGATGTTGGCGAGCGCCCAGCCGGCCTGCAGCGGGATCACCACATAGGCCGAGAGCGCCAGCACCGAGGTGACCAGCGGGGCGAGCAGGAACACGACCTTGTCGGACGAGGCCGGCAGCATCGGCTCCTTGAGCAGGAACTTCAGCAGGTCGGCGAAGGACTGCAGCAGGCCGAACGGGCCGACCACGTTGGGGCCGCGGCGCACCTGCACGGCGGCCCATATCTTGCGGTCGGCGAGCAGGATGTAGGCGGTGAAGATCAGCAGCGCGAGCAGCAGCAGGATGCCCTTGTAGAGGAACCCGACCTGGTCACCCCAGCCGAGGACCGGGATGCCGAGCAGGTAGTTGAGGGCGTCGAGGACGAATTGCATGCCTTACTCCGCCGCCTGCTTGAGGCCAGCCTGCATCTGCGAGCATTCGGCCATGATCTCCGAGGCGCGCGCGATGGGGTTGGTGAGGTAGAAATCGCCGACCGGCGAGTAGAGCTTGGCCGAGGCGGTCTTGATCTCGCGACCCGCCAGTTCCTTGACGCCATCGATAGCCGCCGGGACGATCTGGTCGATCTGCGCCAGATGCGGGAATTCGGCATACATGACGCGGCGCAGGTCGCGCAGCGAGTTGAACGGCAGCGGCATGCCGAGCACCGCACTCAGCGCACGGAAAATCGCCCAGTCTTCCTTGGCCTCACCCGGCGGGAACACGGCGCGCTCGCCGATCTGTACCCGGCCCTCGGTGTTGACATAGGTGCCGGATTTCTCGGTGTAGGCGGCGGACGGCAGGATGACATCGGCGCGGTGCGCACCGGCATCGCCATGCGTGCCCACATAGACGACGAACGTATTGCCCATGGCCTTGGTGTCGTAGTCGTCGGCGCCAAGGAGGAACAGCACATCGAGCTTGCCCTCGCCGGCCGCCTTCACCTGATCGGCCGAGCAGACGCCGCCATTATGCGGCACAAAGCCGATATCGATGCCACCGACGCGCGATGCCGCGTTGTGCAGGAGCGCATAGCCGTTCCAGCCTTCGGCGATCTCGCCCAAAGTCGCCGCCTTGCTCGCCAGCGCGATGACGTCGCGGCCGATCTGCTTGTTCCACTGCGGTCCGTGCGAAACGGCGCCTTCGCCGACGATCACGAGCGGCTTCTTGGCAGCCCTGAGCTTCTCGCCGAAGCCTTCGCCGTTCGCGACCTTGGCGAGAACCGAAAGATCATCGCCCAGATATTCGTACGGGTAGGTCAGGTCGGCATGATCGCCGATCACCGCAATCGGCGTACCGCGGTTGCGCCAGGCCTTGCGGATGCGCGCGTTGAGCACCGCCGCTTCCTTGCGCGGATTGGCGCCGACGATCAGGATGGCGTCGGCTTCCTCGATGCCCGCGATGGTCGGGTTGAACATATAGGCTGAGCGCGGCATCGACGGATCGATGCCCGACATCGGCGGGCGCACATCGGTCATGCCGGAGCCGAGCGCGGTCATCAGCGCCTTGAGGGCGTACATGTCCTCGACGGCCGCGAGATCGCCCGCAATGGCGCCGACCTTGTTGCCCATGCCCGACGCCTTGATGCGATTGGCGACGACGGCGAACGCGTCGTCCCAGCTCGCCGGCTTCAGCTTGCCGTTGACCCGTACATAGGGGCGATCGAGGCGCTGCGACTTGAGCCCGTCCCAGACATGGCGGGTCTTGTCGGAAATCCATTCCTCGTTCACCGCGTCGTTGACGCGCGGCAGGATGCGCATCACTTCGCGGCCGCGGCTATCGACCCGGATGTTGGAGCCGACGGCGTCCATCACGTCGATGGACTCGGTCTTCACGAGCTCCCACGGACGCGCCATGAAGGCGTAAGGCTTCGAGGTCAGCGCGCCGACCGGGCAAAGATCGACGACGTTGCCCGAGAGCTCGCTGGTCAGCGCCTGCTCGAGATAGGTGGTGATCTCGGCGTCTTCGCCGCGACCCAAGAGGCCCATCTCGGTGACGCCGGCCACCTCGGTGGTGAACCGGACGCAGCGCGTGCAGGCGATGCAGCGGTTCATCGAGGTCTTGACCAGCGGGCCCATATATTTGTCGTCGACGGCGCGCTTGTTCTCGGCAAAGCGCGAGCTGTCGACGCCATAGGCCATCGCCTGATCCTGCAGGTCGCACTCGCCGCCCTGGTCGCAGATCGGGCAATCGAGCGGATGGTTGATCAGCAGGAATTCCATCACGCCTTCGCGGGCCTTCTTGACCATCGGCGTGTTGGTGAAAATCTCGGGCGGTTCACCATTCGGGCCGGGACGAAGGTCCTTCACGCCCATGGCGCACGAGGCCTGCGGCTTGGGCGGCCCGCCCTTCACCTCGATCAGGCACATGCGGCAATTGCCGGCGACCGACAGGCGCTCATGGTAGCAGAAGCGCGGAATCTCGGCCCCTGCCGCTTCCGCCGCCTGCATCAGCGTGAAGTAGTCCGGAACCTCGACCAGCTTGCCGTCGACTTTGATATTGGCCATTGCCTACGCCTTGTTCCAGCGCGTGAGAAAGAGACCGAGGATCGTCACCACCACGCCCAGCCATAACAGCAACGGCGAATAGGCGGGCAATCCGGACGGCCCGATGAATTGTTGCAGATGGTCGCAGTCGAGCCCGTCGCCCGACAGGCAGCCAAGCTTGCTCTCCAGCCGCCCCAGCGGACCGCCGGCCTGCGAATAGTAGCTGAACCACCACGCGATCGCCGACGCCATAATCGCCAGCCCGCCGAAGGTAGCGGCGTGATCGGTCGAGCGGGCTTTGGCGCGGGCGGGCTTCATGCCGAGCACCTCTGCGTCATCCACAGCTTGATGTGCTCCAGATGAGCCCAGTCGTAGGCAAAGTCGGAATTGCCGTTTGCCTCGAGATAGTCGAGCCGCGCCATGGCTTCCTGGACGCTCGGGATGTGCCCCTCCTCGACCGGCCACATCACGAAGTGATGCGACTTCATCGGCTCGAACCAGTCTGCCTTGCGGTTGTAGAAGCGCTTGTGAACGGTGTTCCAGACATACTGCTCGAGATGCTCGACCGTATCCCACACGCTCATGTTCACGGCCATCATCGGATCGGCGGTGTAAGGCCGGACGTCGATTGCCCCGTCGTTGCTGCCATCGCCGACAAGCCGCCAGATGAAGCCCGGCGAGCGCTCGGCCATGGCGTTGACCCGCCCGAGATTGTTGACGAAATCCGCCATGCGCGGATCCGTGCCCGGGTAGTTCAGCCGGCCGATGTTGAGCTCAGCGACGTGCATTCTTACTCCGCTGCGATCGACGGCACTGCGCCGTCAGCGTCAGAGTTGTAGGTGTACTGGTCGATCCGCTTTTCCATCTCGGGACGGAAATTGCGGATCAGGCCCTGGATCGGCCACGCGGCAGCGTCGCCGAGTGCGCAGATGGTGTGGCCCTCGATCTGCTTGGTGACCTCGAACAGCATGTCGATCTCGCGCTTCTGGGCGCGACCTTCGACCATGCGCTCCATGACGCGCATCATCCAACCCGTGCCCTCGCGGCACGGCGTGCACTGGCCGCAGCTCTCATGCTTGAAGAAGGCCGCGATGCGCCAGATCGCCCGGATGATATCGGTCGATTTGTCCATGATGATCATGCCGCCGGTGCCGAACGACGATTTCTTGTCGCGCAGCCCGTCGAAATCCATGATGGCGTCCATCATGTCTTCACCACGGACGACGGGGCACGAGGCGCCACCCGGGA
This sequence comes from Pseudomonadota bacterium, assembly GCA_048498015.1. Taxonomy (GTDB): domain Bacteria; phylum Pseudomonadota; class Alphaproteobacteria; order Rhizobiales; family Devosiaceae; genus Devosia_A. The sequence continues at coordinate 36,976 of JBEHYU010000001.1, read as the reverse complement.
TCACGGCCAGCAGATTGTCCCAGCCGCCGCGGATGCCGCCGCAGTGCTTTTCGATGATGTCCTTGAAGCGCTCGCCCATCGCTTCTTCGAAAGTCGCCGGCTTGTTGACGTGGCCGGAGACCATGAAGAGTTTGGTGCCCGTATTGTTGGGGCGGCCGAAGCCGGCGAACCAGGCGCCGCCGCGGCGCAGGATTTCCGGCACGACCGCGATCGACTCGACGTTGTTGACGGTAGTCGGGTTGCCGTAGACGCCCATCGCCGCGGGGAAAGGCGGCTTGAGGCGCGGCTGGCCCTTCTTGCCCTCGAACGATTCCATCAGCGCGGTTTCTTCGCCGCAGATGTAGGCGCCGGCGCCGTGGGTCACCACGATGTCGAAGTCCCAGCCATGGACGTTGTTCTTGCCGATCAGCCTGGCCTCGTAAGCCTGATCGACCGCCGCCTGGAAATTGTGGCGCTCGCGGATGAACTCGCCACGGATGTAGACGTAAGCGATGTGCGCGCTCATGGCGCGCCCGGCGAGCAGGCAGCCCTCGATCAAGTGATGCGGATCGTGCCGCAGGATCTCGCGATCCTTGCAGGTCCCCGGCTCGGATTCGTCGGCATTGATCAGCAGTTGCGCCGGACGGCCGTCGCCCTGCCCTTCCTTGGGCATGAAGGTCCACTTGAGCGCGGTCGGGAAACCGGCGCCGCCACGGCCACGTAGGCCCGACCCCTTGACCTCGTTGGTGATCCAGTCGCGGCCGCGATCGATGAAGGTCTTGGTATCCTGCCAGGCGCCGCGCGACCGCGCGCCCTCGAGGCCCCAGTCGCCCTGGCCGTAGAGATTGGTGAAGATGCGATCTTTGTCAGCGAGCATTTACTTCTTGGCTCCGCCAAGGCGCCCGATCAGGGCGAACCAGATGAAAATTCCGATGACCGCCGCAACGGCGCTGAGCAGCCACTGCGGCAGGCCGATATTGAGCGCACCCGCCGCGAGGAAGACCACGGCGAACACCACCACCAGCACGACGATGCCGATGACGATCTCGCGGGCATTCATGCGGCGCGCTTCAGCCATCACTTCGGATCCTTCCCGAAGACCTTGCGGTATTCCTCGATGCCGCCGCGGGCGAGCACTTCCGCCTGCTGCAGCCAGTTGTTACGCGTCGCGCGGCCCTTGAAGCCGGCTTCGGTCTCGACCGCATCCACCTGCGCCGGTGTCAGCGAGGCGACCTGCCGCCAGGTGGTGATGCCGATGGCGTTGAGCGTGGCGGCGATCGCGGGGCCGATGCCCATGATCAGCGTCAGGTCGTCCGCGGGACCCGCAGGCGCATCGAACAGCTTCCTGGGCTCTTTCTTGCCGACGGCCTTGCCGCCATCGAGCTTGCCCGCGGCCGATTCGGCGCCGGTGGCGTTCTCGCGCATGGCGCGATTGGGCTCGCCATTGGCATTGGCAGCAGCATCGGCCTTGGCGCGCTCGCTCTCGGCCTTGGCCTCCGAGACCTTCGCCTCGGCCGGCGTGCCCTTCACGGCCGGCGCATTCTCCTCGACAACCGGGCTGCCCTTGCCGGCATTGGTCGGCGCGGGAGCGGCAGCTGCCGCAGCAGCCGGAGCGGGTGCGGGTGCCGGAGCGGCAGCAGGCGCTGCCGGGGGAGCCGGCGGCGGTGGCGGTGGGAACGGCTTGTAGGTACGCTCGGCGGTCGGCTTTTCGAGCAGCGTGGTCGCACCGCCTTCGGCCGCCGCGAACTGCCGCTTGACCTGCGTGCCCACGGCGATCGACTTGCCGTTGCCCGAACGGAAGGCCTCGACGATCGTCTCGAAGCTCTCGGCCGTCAGGTCTTCGTAGGTGTCATCGCCGATCATGATCATCGGCGCGTTGACGCAGGCGCCGAGGCACTCGGACTCTTCCCAGCTGAGCTTGCCGTCGGCCGAAATTTCGAGCGGGTCATGCGCGATCTTGTGCTGGCAGACCTCAAGCAGGTCGCCGGCCCCGCGCAGCATGCAAGGCGTCGTGCCGCAGACGATGATGTGGGCATTGGAGCCCACCGGCTTCAGCAGGAACTGCGTGTAGAACGTCGCTACTTCAAGCACTCGGATGTAGGCCATGCCCAGCATCCGCGCGACCGCCTCGATGGCGGCGCGGGTGACCCAGCCTTCCTGCTCCTGCGCGCGCCAGAGGATCTGGATCACGGCGGATTGCTGCCGGCCGGCCGGATAACGCGAGATGATCTTCTCTGCCCAGGCAAGGTTCTCGGCCGAGAACGCGAAGCTCGCGGGCTGGATGGCATCGGCGGCGAGACGACGAACAGACATCAGCGGTCGACCTCACCGAACACGATATCGAGCGAACCCAGGATGGCGGAGATGTCCGCCAGCATGTGACCGCGCGACAGGAAATCCATGGCGCTCAAATGCGCAAAGCCCGGCGCCTTGATCTTGCAGCGGTACGGCTTGTTGGTGCCGTCGGACACCAGGTACACGCCGAACTCGCCTTTGGGCGCTTCCACCGCGGCGTAGACCTCGCCGGCCGGGACCTTGTAGCCCTCGGTGTAGAGCTTGAAATGATGGATCAGCGCTTCCATCGACTGCTTCATCTCACCGCGCTTGGGCGGCACCACCTTGCCGTCGGTCGACGACACCGGACCCTGGCCCTCGGGCGAATTGAGCAGCGCGATCGCCTGCTTCATGATTTTGATCGACTCGCGCATCTCGTCCATGCGGATCAGATAGCGGTCGTAGCAGTCGCCGTTCTTGCCGATCGGAATGTCGAAATCGAAGCGGTCGTAGCACTCATAGGGCTGCGCCTTGCGCAGATCCCAGGCGGCGCCGGAGCCACGGATCATCACGCCCGAAAAGCCCCATTTCCAGGCGTCCTCCAGCGACACCACGCCGATATCAGCGTTGCGCTGCATGTAGATGCGGTTGCCGGTCATCAGGCCTTCGAGGTCGTCGAGAACCTTGAGGAACGGATCGCAGAACGCCTCGATATCGTCGACCAGCGCCTGCGGCAGGTCCTGGTGCACCCCGCCAGGACGGAAATAGGCGGCATGCATGCGGCTGCCAGAGGCGCGCTCGTAGAACACCATCAGCTTTTCGCGCTCGTCAAAACCCCAGAGCGGCGGCGTCAGCGCGCCGACGTCGAGCGCCTGCGTCGTGGTGTTGAGGATGTGGCTGAGGAGCCGGCCGATCTCGGCATAGAGGACGCGGATCAACTGGCCGCGCAACGGCACTTCGAGCCCGAGCAGCTTTTCCACCGCGAGGCAGAAGGCGTGCTCCTGGTTCATCGGCGCAACGTAGTCGAGCCGATCGAAATACGGCACGGCCTGAAGGTAGGTCTTGGCCTCGATCAGCTTCTCGGTGCCGCGGTGCAACAGGCCGATATGCGGATCGACGCGCTCGACGACTTCGCCGTCGAGTTCCAAGACCAACCGCAAAACGCCATGGGCGGCCGGGTGCTGCGGGCCAAAGTTGATGGTGAAATTGCGAACGTCGGCTTCGGCCATCACGAACTCTTCTTTTCGTCGCCGGGCAGCACGTAATCCGTACCTTCCCAAGGTGACAGATAGTCGAACTGGCGGAATTCCTGCGCCAGCTTCACCGGCTCGTAGACGACGCGCTTGCGCTCTTCGTCGTAGCGGACCTCGACATAGCCGGTGGTCGGGAAATCCTTGCGCAGCGGATGCCCATCGAAGCCGTAGTCGGTGAGGATGCGGCGCAGATCCGGATGGCCCGAGAACAGGATGCCGTAAAGGTCGTAGGTCTCGCGCTCGAACCAGTCGGCGCCGGGGAACACCGGCGTGATCGAGGGCACCGGAATTTCGTCGTCGGTACGGACCTTCAGGCGGATACGGGCGTTCTTGGTCGGCGACAGCAGGTGGTAGACCACCTCGAAACGCTCATCGCGCTCCGGATAGTCCGCCCCGCACACATCGACGATCGAGATGAAGCGGGTTTCGGCGTCATCGTGCAGCGCCTTCACCACCTCGACGATCGTCTCGCGATGCACCCGCACGGTCAGCTCGCCATAGGCAATCGCCTGCTCGACGATCTTGTCGCCGAGGAGAGTGGTGACGCGCTCCTGGATGGCGGTCAGGCTCGAAACATCCCCCATGTCTCGCCCCTACCGCTCGATCGTGCCGGTTCGGCGGATCTTCTTCTGCAAGAGAAGCAGGCCGTACAGCAAAGCCTCGGCCGTCGGCGGACAGCCAGGCACGTAAATATCCACCGGCACCACGCGATCGCAGCCGCGCACCACCGAGTACGAATAGTGGTAATAGCCGCCGCCATTGGCGCAGCTTCCCATCGAAACCACGTAACGCGGGCCGGGCATCTGGTCGTAGACCTTGCGCAGGGCCGGCGCCATCTTGTTGGTCAGCGTGCCGGCGACGATCATCACGTCCGACTGGCGCGGCGAGGCACGCGGCGCGAGGCCGAAGCGCTCGACGTCGTAGCGCGGCATCGACATCTGGATCATCTCGACGGCACAGCAGGCGAGACCGAACGTCATCCACATCAGCGAGCCCGTGCGGGCCCAGTTGATCAGCTCGTCGGTGGCCGTCACGAGGAAGCCCTTGTCGGCCAGCTCATTGTTGATCTCGACGAAATACGGGTCGTCCGCGCCGATCGGCTTGCCGGTGCGCGGATCGAGGACGCCCTTGGGCGCGGGCGCGATGAGCGTCTCGTTCAATCCCATTCCAGCGCGCCTTTCCGCCACTCGTAGATGAACCCGACGGTGAGCACGCCGAGGAAGATCATCATCGACCAGAAGCCGAACCAGCCGACATCCTTGAAGGCCACCGCCCAGGGGAAGAGGAACGCCACTTCCAGGTCGAAGATGATGAAGAGGATCGACACCAGGTAGAATCGCACGTCGAACTTCATGCGGGCATCGTCGAAGGCCTCGAAGCCGCACTCATATGCCGAGACCTTCTCCGGATCGGGACTGCGCACCGCGAGGATGAAGGGGGCAAGAAGCAGCGCCAGACCGATAACGCCGGAAATGCCGATGAAAATCACAATCGGCAGGTAGTTGCTGAGCAGATCGTTCATTCTGCAGCCCATGTTTGAGCCGGGAGGAACCGGCCCGAAATGCGCGGGACAGAGGGCAATGATGGGCCCTTTGGACGGCGCGAAATCGATGGCTCGGGCTTAGCCCACGCCCCTCTGTGTTTCAAGGAAAACAAAACCTGACAGTTCCGCTCACCTTAGCTGGATCGGCATGGCGTTGCGCCATCCGGGGCGCAAACGAAAAGCCCCCGCTTTCGCGAGGGCTTTCGTGCATGGGATATGTCGGTCGCGAAGACCGAGGGACTGGATCAGTCCATGTGCCAGATGAGGCCGACGGTGGCCTTGCCGACGCTGGGCAGCGCGCCGAAGCCGCCAATGCCCTGCAGGTCGCCACGGACGCTGAGCGAGTCGGTCAGGCCGAACTCGGCACCACCGCCAAGGGCGTAAACCGGGGTGCCGCTGACCACGCCGACGCCGAGGTCACCGGTGAGCAGCACATTGTCGGAGACGAAGCCGCCGATGCGGCCGAGAGCGAGGGCGTCGTAAGCAGCATAGCCGCCACCGTTCCAGTAGGTGTCGCCTTGGAACTCGACGCCGCCGATGATGCCGTCGGTGATGGCGAAGTTGGCGCCTACCACGATGCCGAGCGTGCCGTAGAGGCCGCCGCTGGCGACCGCGCCGCCGCCCTGGGCGCCGAGGTAGAGGCCCTCGAAGTTGAACAGCGGGCTCGAATAGATCGGATCGGCCGGTTTCAGCAGATCAGCCGCATGAGCGGCGGAGGCCATGGAGACCGCCAGAGCGGCACCAGCGGCAAAGGCGTGCATGAGTTTCATTGTCGTCCCCAAGGGTCGGATTTCGATTGCCTTGATTTTGCCTGCTCGCCGCGATGCAGACAATTAGCGACAAAGTTTAGTTATCTCATAGGCTTAACGAATAGTTACGACAGAAAAGGCGAAGGGGCCCCACGATCCGTGGAGCCCCTGCCCAAGCTCTCTCCCTGACGCTATCGGGAGGAAAGAACCTTAGAAGTGGAAGTTGAGACCAACCTTCACAGCCGCCGAGTTCTGAGCCGACGAGGTCAGATCCCAGTTGTACTGAGCTTCGGCCTTGATGCCGACGTTCTGCGCGACCGCGACTTCGGCGCCGATACCGATCGGCACGTAGTAGCTGGTCGGGGTACGCGAACCGAGACCGGAGAACGCGTAGAGGATCGCGCCGTCCGAGATCGCGCCGCCGAGCTTGACGGTGGCCTGACCCGAGAAGTTCGGGCCGGTCGCGACGACGGCTTCGACTTCACCGCCAACCAGCAGGCCGCTCATGAGAGCGTTCACGCCGAGATTGACGCCGAGACCGAAAGCGGTCGGAGCGGTCTGGCCCTGGAGGAACGCACCGATGTACGCACCATCCCAGTTGAAGCTGTTGTCCACGACCGGAGCCGTCGGCGTGTCAACGATGAGGTCGGCAGCGAAGGCCGCCGACGAGAGCACAGCCGTAGCCGCGGTAGCGAGCAAGGCAAGCTTGAGAGAACGCATTTCAAAGCCCTTTGTCTATTTAGTCGAAATCGCTTGGGAGCCACGATTCCGATTGCCCTTATTTAACGCCGATGCCTCGTTTGTGACACCGCCCCCGCCTCGTTTTCGTCAACTATGTGCCTCATTAGCCACACCCGGGTTTTTCGGGTAACCTATTGATAGCACAGAGCGAATCCGGCTTCGCCACAGCGTCGCCACAATGCGCTCAAACTTGTGATCGGCCCAACTAGAAGTGGAAGTTGGCCCCGAGTGTGACCTGATCCTTCGGATTGCCCCCGCTAGTCGGAAAACCATGAAGATATCGTGCATCCACGCTCACATTGTCGGCGAGCGCGAATTCGGCGCCTGCGCCGACCAGCACGTCGGACTCGGTCGGCGGCCCCAGATCGACGCCGCCACCGATCGCCGCGTAGAGCGCCAGATCGTCCGTCGCCATGACGCCGGCCTTGCCGATGGCCTGCAGATAAGTGGTGGAACCGGCGCCGCCGGTCAGGCCATGGAAATCGACTTCGCCACCGACCAGGATGAACTCGAATCGCGCATTGGCGCCGACGTCGAGTCCGAGGCCATATTGCAGGCCGCCAGCCGGGCTGGCCTGGGTGACGCCATAGACGCCGGCGTAGAAGCCGTTCCAGTCGAAGCCGGAATCGGCGACCGGCAGGGAATCGTCGCTCGAGGTCGGGACGGTGATGAGATCGGTCGCCTGCGCGGCGGCCGGCAGCGCGGCGGCGCAAAGGGCAATGGCGATTTTCGCGAACAGACGCATGCCGTTCTCCTGACCTGTGGGCCGACAACGCCGTCCCTCTGCGGCGGTTCCCTGGCCCAATATGGTGTCGAGGCGACAGGATCCAAGCGTTTGAAACGCCATTCCAGCCGAACCGACAGCCCTGAATTTCCAAGGTCTTTGTGGGGCCAATGGGTCCCCCGGAAGGCGACAATATGGCAGGCCACAGCTGTGGCCATCCGGTCACATGGGTGACAGGTTCGGTAAGATCAGCCGCAAATTGCAGGTTTCGGCGCGCGCCAAAGGCTCGGCGCCAAACCGTCAGACCTAAAGGTGAAGGGGGTGGCGCGAGAGACGGGGCTCGAACCCGCGACCTTCGGCGTGACAGGCCGACGCTCTAACCAACTGAGCTACTCCCGCAGCAGCGAAGCAGTGCCCCGCGCAACGTGGCGTCCGTGTAGCGGCGGCCCATGGGCAAGTCAACACGCGAAATGCGCTGCTTAGGAGGGATTTTTGAAGAACGGCTTGCGACGCCGCAAAGCGCTGGCCTGTGAAGGCTGGTGGGCGGTGACGGTCTCGAACCGCCGACCCTCTCGGTGTAAACGAGATGCTCTACCACTGAGCTAACCGCCCGTCCGGCTGGGTGTCCCCGGAACCCGCGTGTAACTAGGGGCTCGGCCCTGCCCCGTCAACGGCCCCAAAAGCAAACGGCTCCGGCGCCCGGGGCGCACGGAGCCGTGCAGGTCAACTGGATCGATCGATCAGTTGATCGAGTCCTTGAGGCCCTTGCCGGGCTTGAACTTGGCCTGGTTGGAGGCCGGGATCTTGATCTCGGCGCCGGTGGCCGGATTGCGGCCGATCGAGGCCTTGCGCTTGGAAACGGAGAAGGTGCCGAAGCCAACGAGACGAACCTCATCGCCGCCCTTGAGCGACTTGGTGATCGCGTCGAAAACGGCATCGACGGCCTCGCCGGCCTGAGCCTTCGTGATGCTCGCCGAGTCGGCAACGACGCCGATCAGATCGTTCTTGTTCATAGGGTTTCCTCACTTTGAAAAGCCCGCCCTCTGGCGAACCGAAAAACCGCGGCATCCATTCGACGATTCCCCACCGAACGCAAGGATTTCCGGGCGTTTTGCCCTCGTCACCGCCGCGCCGTTGTTAATGAGACCTCAAATCCGGGCGGTCAATCGAAAACACCTCAAACGTGACCGCAAACGCCCGGATTCCGGGGGATTTCCCACAATTCACGCTGTTGCGGGCGCCGACGGCGCGCGGCGCACCGCCAGGATCAGCGGAATCGCCAGAACATAGAGCGCAACGGGCACCAGCCAGATGAGGCCAGGTCCGTATCCTGTGAGGGCAAAGTAGAGCCCCGAGAAGAACAGCGGGCCGAATATCGAGGCGACCGACACCACCGAGGCGAGCACGCCCTGCAACCGCCCCTGGCTGTCGGCATCGACCTGCTGGGTGATCAGCGACTGCAGCGCCGGATTGCCGACGCCGCCGAGCGCGAACAGCGGCATGACCGCGAAGATCACCCAGCCCTGCGTCGCGATCGCCGAGGCGATGAGGGCAATGCTCTCGCAGGCGACGCCGAACAGCACCGCATTACCCTCCCCGATCCGCTTGGCCACCGGCCCGGGCAGGAAGGCCTGCACCAACGCGTGGCAGAGCCCGTAGGCACCCAGCGAGATGCCGATCATAACGCCATTCCACTGGAAGGCATCCTGGCCGTAGAGCGCCCACACCACGCCATAAATCTGTGCGGCGAAGGCCAGCACGAGATAGACCCCGATCATCGGCAGCAGCGCCCTGAGGCTGAAGGCCCAGCCGAACGGCGCGATGGGATTGAGCTGCTTCCAGTCGAACCTGGCGCTGCGGTCGCCCGGCCGCGATTCCGGCAGGATGAACAGCGCCAGCAGCAGGTTGAGGCCGTTGAGGACGGCGGCGGCGATGAACGGCGCCCGCACCCAGTAATCGCCCAGCACGCCACCCAGCACAGGGCCGATGATGAACCCTACGCCAAACATTGCCTGGAACAGGCCGAAGCGCTGGGCCCGCTGCTCCTCGGGAGTGATGTCGGTGATGTAGGCGGTGGCGATCGCCATGTTGGCGCTGGTGATGCCGGCGATGGCGCGGCAGACGACCAGCATCCACAGCTCCGGGGCGAACGACATCGCGAGGTAGTCGACGGTAGCGCCTGCCAGCGACAGCAGCAGCACCGGGCGGCGGCCGTAGCGGTCGGAAAGCACGCCCAGCACTGGCGAGAAGACGAACTGCATCGCGGCGTAGAGCGCGTACATCACGCCGACCAGCGGTGCGATGTTGTCGAGATGCGCGATGCTCTCGAGCAGCTTGGGCAGGATCGGAAAAATCAGCCCGATGCCCACGGCATCGAGCGTAACGGCGCTGAGAATGACAACCAGCGGTCGATTCATGGCGGGCCCTCAACGGTCACATGAGTGACCCTATGTCGTTCGGCGCCCGCCGATTTCAACCAGCCGTTACATATAGCGCCGGCCCGCGACCCAGATGTTGCGCACCACCGGCACGCCGTCGACCAGGCTTACGCGCAGCAGATCGGCACGTAGTCCGGGCGCGATCCGCCCGCGATCGTCGAGACCAACCAGCCGCGCCGGCGCCGAGGTGACGGTGGCAATGCCGGCCGGAAGATCTCCGGTCCGCTCGGCGAGCAGGAACGCCGCGTGCAGCAGGCTGCTCGGAACGTAGTCCGAGGTCAGCACGTCGAGCAGGCTCGCCTCGGCCAGTTCCATCGCGCCGACATTGCCCGAATGCGAGCCGCCCAGCACCACATTGGGCGAACCCATCACGATGCTCTGCCCAAGCTCGCGCGCCCGCTTGGCCGCCACCATCGTCGTCGGGAACTCGCTGATCGAGATGCCGTCGCCCGCCGACTGCTCGACGTCGGCGACGGTGGTGTCGTCGTGGCTGGCGATGTGGATCTGCCGCTCGCGCCCGGCTTTGCCGATGACCTCGCGGGCCGCCGGCACGAATTTACGCTGCTCGGCCAGACGGCCCTCGAGGTATTCGGCGAAGGCCTCGTCGGTCCACACCTCGTTGTTCTTGGTCTGCCGGAAGCGGCGGTAGAGCGCCAGATCGTGCCACTGCCGTTGCCCCGGCGTGTGGTCCATCATCGACAGCAGCCGCACATAGGGATTGTCGATATGCGCCTCGATGATCGGCAGCAGGCCCGGATCGCTGAGCTCGCAGCGGAAATGGAAGAAGTGGTCGGCCTTGAGCACACCGGCCGCGCGTGCCTGCTCCACGCCACCGATGGCGCGGTTCAGCATGGCGGTGCGGGCGCCGCTGCTGCCGTAGTCGCCCAGCGACAGGGAATCGAGGACCGTGGTAACCCCGCTGCCCAGCATCTGCCAGTCATGCGCCAGCACCGCCGCCATGGCCGACGGCCAGCGCACGCCCGGACGCGGATGGAAGTGGTGCTCGATATTGTCGGTGTGCAGGTCGACCAGGCCGGCCACCAGATAGTCGCCGCCGAAATCGATCACCGGGGCTCCGGCCGGCGCGGCCTCGACGATCAGCCCGCCGGCGATCGACAGGTCGCCTTCAGCGACCGCACTGTCGCCGACGATGCGCGCATTGACCAGCCGCGCATCCAGCATCTCGCTCTCGAGACGCACCGCCCGATCATCCATCGCCCGACTCCATCGCTTGGGAACTGGGCTTTAGGCAGCGGCGGTGACGGAATTGCGACGCTTGTCTAGGTCGATAGACAAGCGCCGCGTCCATCCCGTCTACGCTGCGGCAGGCGCCGCCTTGCCCCGGAAGATGCGGCCGAGCACCGGAATGCTCAGCAGGTAGAGCGCCGCCGCCACCAGCCACACCGCCCCGGGAAAGCCCGGCGTCAGGGCGAAGATCGTCGTTCCAATCAGCGGCCCGATGATCGAGGTGATGGACTGCGCACTCGCCAGCACGCCCTGCAACTCGCCCTGCCGATCCTCGCTGACCTCGGCCGACATCAGCGACTGCAGCGCCGGCAACCCCACACCGCCGATGGCCGAGAGCGGCGACAGGGCGAACGCCATCCAGCCCTGCGTGGCAAAGCCGAAGCCGAGGAACGCAAAGGTGTCCGCGACGATGCCGACCACCAGCGTCCAGCGGTCGCCGAGCCGCTTGCTGAGCGGCCCGGTAACGAAGGCCTGCGCCAGGAAGTGGAAGGCCCCGAAGCAGGCGAGCCAGACGCCCACGGTCACCCCGTCGAAATGGAACTTCGCCGTGCCGTAGAGCACCGAGATCGTCCCCGGAATATCGCCATTGATGGCAAAGATCAGGAACATGGCGATCAGCGGCGCCAAAGCGGGGAAGCTGAAGGCCCATTTGAGCGGGCCGAACGGGTTGAGCTGGCTGAGCTTCAGGGGCTCGCGGCGGGGCACCCGGCTCTCCTTCATGACGAACAGGATGAGCAGGAGGTTGAGCCCGTTGAGCACCGCCGCGGCAAGGAACGGCGCGCGCAGGAAGTAGACGCTCAAGAGCCCGCCCAGGATCGGCCCGACGATGAAGCCGACGCCGAACGCCGCGCTCATCCAGCTGAAGCGCTGGGCCCGGTCTTTCTCGTCGGTGATGTCGGCGATGTAGGCGCCAGCGACGGACATGTTGGCGCTGGTGATGCCGGCGATGATCCGGCCGGCGACAAGCACCCAGAGCGCGGGCGTGAACGCCATGATCAGGTAGTCGATCGCGGCCCCCGCCAGCGACAGGATCATCACCGGCCGGCGGCCATAGCGATCCGACAGCATGCCCAGAATCGGCGAGAACACGAACTGCATCGCCGCATAGGCCGCCAGGATGATGCCGTAAGTGGTCGAGACCTGGCCGCTGCCGGTGAGCTCCTCGAGCAGCGAGGGCAGGATCGGAAAGATCAGCCCAATGCCGATGGCATCGAGCGCGACCACGAGAATGATGACGAACAGTGAGCGGGTCATTGCACCGCCTCCTTATCAACGATAAAGCAATTTATCGGTGATAAAGTGCCTTATCAGTGATAAGTCAAGAGCCATGGCGATCGAACGCGAAAAAATCCTGGATGCGGCCCTCGCGCTGGTGAACGAGGTTGGCCTCGACCAACTCAGCACGCGCCGGCTGGCGGAGCGGCTCGGCGTGCAGCAGCCGGCCCTCTATTGGCATTTCCGCTCCAAGGCGGCGCTGCTCGAGGCATTGAACGAAGCGATGCTGACCCGCTTCCACGAGCATAGGCTGCCCTCGCCCGGCGAGGCCTGGGACGACTTCACCCTCAGCAACGCCCGCAGCTTTCGCCAGGCGCTGCGCTCGGTGCGTGACGGCGCCCGCGTCAATGCCGGCACGCGCCCGACGACGCGGCAGTTCGCCGACGCCGAAGCGCAGCTCAAGCTCTATGTCGATGCCGGCTTCTCGCCGTCGGAAGCGCTCAACATCGCGATCGGCGTCAGCCGCTACGTCGTCGGCTTCGTGCTCGAGGAGCAGGACGAAATCGAGCGCGAGCGGGTCGAAGGCGAAGCCAGCTGGGATGGCGATCCGATGTCGGAAGTGGCCCCCTTCCCCATCCTCACCGAAGCCCTGCAGCCCATGCTGGGCGGTGGCACGATCAACACCGACAGCGTCTTCGAGGGCGGGCTCGCCTATATGCTCGCCGGCATGCGGCTGGCTCTCGCCGGGAAGTCCAGCAAGCCGCCGAAACGCCGTTCTACGCGGCCGACAGCGACCTAAACACGCCGTTCAGTTGGCATTCAAACCAATGCTGGCCTCATCGACACCAAGGGAATGACCCCACACCCTACTGGAGATGAGAAATGACCAACTTCGCCAACACCGCCGCCCGCTTCACCTTCACCGCAACCCTGATGATCCTCGCCGGCACTATCACTGCCGAAGCCGCCGACAATGGCAGCGGCGGCGGCTCGGGCGGCAAGGCGAATTGCGAGCAGCAGGCCTCCAACGACTACAATTACAACGTCAATTCCTGCAACAATGTGCTCAGCGACCTGCCCGACCAGAACGCGCAGTGCGTCAGCGATGCCACCGACCAGTACAAGCGCGACAAGGCGGCCTGCTCCGCCCAGGCCCGCGCCGATATCAATGCCGCCGTCATGGGCGGCGCCACGGTCTCGGGCGGCTTCTCGGGCGGCAACAATGGCGGCACGGGCGGCAAGGGCACCAAGTTCAACGGCCTCAAGGCCAACGGCGCCAAGCTGTTCTCGTTCGGCGGCTGATACAGCGCCAAACGGAAACGGCGCCCTAGGGCGCCGTTTTACCACTCCTTAACCAGCCAGGTCAGTGCGGACGGCAGTTCGCAGGCAGCCTGGCAACCGCACCCGCAAAGCCCGCGGTCGTAAAGGTAGTCACATTGCGCATCGGCTGCTTCATGTCCTCTGCGAGACCGACCTTGATCGTACCCGTGGCCTTCGAAAGGCGGTCCATCAAGCTGAAGGCGAAACGGCCATCGAACTCCTACGCGATGCGATTGCCGTAGTTGCTGTAGTAGCCCGCGGTATGGGCAACCGCACCGTCCACATTGATTGTGAGATCGACGAGTCTGAGCCTGCTCATGGTCTCATCGACGGCGTCTCGCTCGACCATGTATTCGCCATGGACGCCTGCCGGCATGCAGACGAAGCCGAGAAGGCCCCACCCATTCTTGACCGCTGCTGCCGGGCCCTCGCCGCGATGGACGTACGCCCACGGCTCTGCCAGCGAAGGACCAGCGCCGACGACTAAGGCGCAAAGCGCCGCGGCAATCACTCTAAGCATCCTGAATCTCCAATGGGGGAGATCACGAGAGCCGACTGTCACGGTCAAGCCCGCAAAGCCTTCGCACAAAGCGAAAGCGGCGCCCGAAGGCGCCGCTTGAAGTCATAGTAGACGCGTCAGTTCAGTGTGCGACGGCACCGGCCTCGTCGCCATCGAGCGTCAGATCGGCGACCGGCGTGACCTTGGCCGTCTCGTCATAGGTCCATTCGATCGGCTCGGGCTGCCGGACCAGCGCGCGGCTCAGCACCTCGTCCATCCGGCTTACCGGCACGATCTCCATGCCCTTGGTGACGATCTCCGGGATCTCCTTGAGATCACGGACATTGTCGATCGGGATCAGCACGGTCTTGATGCCGAAGCGCAGCGCCGCGAGCAGCTTCTCCTTGAGCCCGCCGATCGGCAGCACACGGCCGCGCAGCGTCACTTCGCCGGTCATCGCGACGTCGTGGCGGACCGGGATGCCGGTCATCACCGAAACGATCGCGGTGGCCATGCCGATGCCCGCCGACGGACCGTCCTTGGGCGTCGCGCCCTCCGGCACGTGCACGTGGATGTCGCGCGTATCGAACAGCGGCGGCTTGATGCCGAGATCGACCGCCCGCGAGCGGACATAGCCGTTCGCCGCCTGGATCGATTCCTTCATCACCTCCTTGAGGTTGCCGGTCACCGTCATGCGGCCCTTGCCGTGCGTCATGATGGCTTCGATGGTCAGCGTTTCGCCGCCCACCGAGGTCCAGGCGAGGCCGGTGACGTTGCCGACCTGCGGCTCGGCATCGACCATCTCGTTCCGGAAATAGGCCGGGCCGAGATATTCCTCGAGCAGCTCGGGCGTGATTTCGACCTTCTTGCCCTTGTTCTGCATGATGGCCCGGACGGCCTTGCGCATAAGCTTGCTGATTTCGCGCTTGAGGTTACGGACGCCGGCCTCGCGGGTGTAATCCCGCACGACCTTCATCAGCATCTCGTCGCTGAGCACGAATTCCTTCGGCTCGAGGCCGTTTTCCTTCAGCGTCTCCGGGATCAGGTGCCGCCGGGCGATCTCGAACTTCTCCTCCTCGGTGTAACCCGAGAGGCGGATGATCTCCATGCGGTCCATCAGCGGACCCGGGATGTTCAGCGTGTTCGAAGTCGTTACGAACATCACGTCGCTGAGGTCGTAATCGACCTCGAGGTAATGGTCGGCGAACGTGCTGTTCTGCTCCGGATCGAGCACTTCGAGCAGCGCCGAGGACGGATCGCCGCGGAAGTCCTGGCCCATCTTGTCGATTTCATCGAGCAGGAAGAGCGGGTTGGACTTGCCGGCCTTCTTCATCGACTGGACGACCTTGCCGGGCATCGAGCCGATGTAAGTGCGGCGGTGACCGCGGATTTCGGCCTCGTCACGCACGCCGCCCAGCGACATGCGGATGAACTCGCGACCGGTCGCCTTGGCGATCGACTTGCCCAGCGATGTCTTGCCGACGCCCGGGGGGCCGACGAGGCAGAGGATCGGGCCCTTGAGCTTGCCGGTGCGCGACTGCACCGCCAGGTACTCGACGATCCGCTCCTTGACCTTCTCGAGGCCGTAATGATCGGCGTCCAGCACTTCCTGGGCGTAGTTGAGGTCGCGCTTGACCTTGGACTTCTTGCCCCAGGGCAGCGACAGCAGCCAGTCGAGATAGTTGCGGACGACCGTCGCTTCCGCCGACATCGGCGACATCGTCTTGAGCTTCTTGAGCTCGGCGTCGGCCTTGGTGCGCGCTTCCTTGCTGAGCTTGGTCTTCTTGATGCGGTCTTCGAGCTCGGTGAGCTCGTTGGAGCCCTCCTCGCCGTCGCCCAGCTCGCGCTGGATCGCCTTCATCTGCTCGTTCAGGTAGTACTCGCGCTGCGTCTTCTCCATCTGCCGCTTGACGCGGCTGCGGATGCGCTTTTCGACCTGCAGCACGCCGATCTCGCCTTCCATGAGGCCGAGGATCTTCTGCAGCCGCTCGGCAACCGACACGGTCGAGAGCAAATCTTCCTTCTCGGTGATCTTGATCACCAGATGGCTGGCGATGGTGTCGGCGAGCTTGCTCGGATTGTCGATCTGCCCGACGGCGTTGACCACCTCGGCCGAGATCTTCTTGTTGAGCTTGACGTAGTTCTCGAACTCCGTCTGCGCCGAGCGAGCCAGCGCCTCGATCTCGACAGCATCGCCCTCGGGTTCGGGCAACGCGGTGGCCTGCGCCTCGAAATAGTCCTCGGTCTGCAAATAATGGTCGATGGTGGCGCGGTGCAGGCCTTCGACCAGCACCTTCACGGTGCCGTCGGGAAGCTTCAGCAGCTGCAGCACGGACGCGATGGTGCCGGTGGCGAAGATATCGTCCGGCTTGGGATCATCGTCCTGCGCATTCTTCTGGGTGACGACGAGGATGTGCTTGTCGTCGCGCATGACCTCTTCGAGCGCCTTCACGGATTTCTCGCGGCCCACAAAGAGAGGCACGATCATTCCGGGGAAAACCACGATGTCTCTGAGCGGCAGGACCGGATAGACCCGGTCCCGATCGAATTCGGCGCCGTGAGTGGGGACGTCCGACATGTCTTGTCCTTTCCGGGGCACGCGGGAGGGTGGAGGAGTAACGTGCCCAAACAGCAATCAGTTTGACGCCGGGATGCGGCCGTCCTCCTGATTCTGCTTAGTAAATAGGGTCTCACGTGGGCGAGACAAGTCAACCTGCCCGACCGGACAGGCATCTGTGTCCTTAGCGCATCGATAACAGTCAGGTAACTGGCGAAACTACGCCTACGTAACGGGCCCGGGGCCGGACTAGAGTCCCGGTTTCCGCCTGTTCCAGCATGTGCGCCAGCCAGCCCACCGATCGGGCGAGAGCGAAAATCGTGATCGCCGCGTCGGCAGGCAGATCGTACTGCGCCGCCAGGGCGGCAATAGCGAAATCGACGTTGGGGGGCTCGCCAACGACCGTATCGGCCGCTTCGAGGAGCCGGCGATAGGCGGCGGGAAGCGCCAGCCGCCGCAGCAGAACGGCCGCCCGTGGGTCGCCACCGGGGTAGAGCCGGTGCCCGAAACCGGGCACAAACCGGCCCTCCCCAAGCCAGTCGCGCAGCGTGGCGACGGGATCGGCATCGGGCTCGGCGAATTCGTCGGCCAATGCCGCGACCGCCAGCGACGCCTGGCCGTGCCGCGGCCCCGTCAGTGTCGCCAGCCCTGCCAAAGCGCCAGCCGCCAGGGATGCGCCGGTCGACACCGCAACGCGCGCCGCAAAGGTCGAGGCGTTGAGCTCGTGGTCGGCCAACAGCACCAGCGCACAGCGCAGATCGTCGGCTGCATCGGGACGCCCGAACGACGCTGCCAGCCGGATATGCAGCGCGCCGCCGCCCTGCCCGGCCAACGCCGAAGCCATCGTCGCCAGCACGCAAGCCGCATCTTCCCGCAGCAGGGCGGCCGACCGATGCAGGCTCGGAGGAGCCTGGCCCGCTTCAATCGCCAGCCGAACCAGTGCGCCACCGAGCGAACGCCGGCCGTCGGCCATCGCGGTGGCCACCGGCGGCAACCCGCCCCACAGCAGCGACGCCACATCCTCGAGCGTTGCAGAGCTGCTTAGGTCAGCGACATCGCGGCCACGATACAGCAGGCGCCCGTTCCGGACTGTCGACAGGGCCGAGGGCAATACCGGCTCGCCCCAGCTGATGGCCTCGGCCGCAACGCTCGCAGCTCCCGGCCGTCCGGGTCGCCGGCGCCCGATCCGCTCGATGTCGTCGCTGCTGTAGAGGCTGCGGCGCGGATCGGCGGGGTCCGGCCGGGCCGCGATCCTGCCCCGGCTGACATTGGCATAGAGCGTCTGCGGCTTGACGCCGAGGCGCCGCAGGGCCTCGTCGGCGGCCACCCACATTGATCAAATCCATCAAGATTGACGTCAACATGGACGATCCTATCTTCGCGCCGACCCGAAGAAAAGGAGCGCTCGATGGCGATCGGTCTCGATGACGTGGTGGCAGCCGAAACGGTGCTCTCGGACGCGGACGGTCTCGCCGGCCGCCTCATCATCCGCGGCCATTCGCTCGACGAGCTGGCGGGCCGCACGACCGCCGAGAACATGCTGGCGATGCTGTTCGAGGGCCTATTCGACCAGCCGCTCGACCCCGCGGCGTTGGGACGAGCTCGCGCGGAAACCTGGTTTCGGCTGAGTGCCGAACTGCCGCGGCTAAAACCCTACCCCGTCTACGACGCCATGCGCGCCGCGATGGCGTTGCTGCCTGACGAGACGACGCTCGATGCCGCGCTGTTGCTCGACGCTGCGCCCGCCGTGCTGGTGCCGGCGCTCATCCGTCAACGTCGCGGCCTCGAGCCGATCGAGCCCGATCCCCGCCTGTCGCATGCCGCCGACGAGCTGCGCATGCTGCATGGCCACGCGGCCACCGCCGCCGAGATCGCCGCGCTCGACACCTACCTCGTCACTGTCGCCGATCACGGACTGAACGCCTCGACCTTCGCGGCGCGCGTCGTGGCCTCGACCCAGGCGGGTCTCGCCTCGTCGGTGCTGGCGGCTCTTGGTGCGCTCAAGGGCCCGCTGCACGGCGGAGCGCCGGGGCCGGTGCTGGACATGCTGGACGCCGTGGGCTCCGCCGATCGCGCCGAAGCGACACTCGCGGCGATGCTCGACAAGGGCGAGCGGCTGATGGGTTTCGGCCACCGCATCTACCGCGTGCGCGACCCGCGCGCCGACGCGCTCAAGGCCGCGCTCGCTCGCCTGCAGCGGACCGATCGGCTGCAACTGGCGCTGGCGGTCGAGTCGGTGGCCCTAAGACTGCTGCACTCGAAAAAGCCGGACCGCCCGCTGGAGACCAATGTCGAGTTCTTCACCGCGCTGCTGCTCGACGCACTCGGCTTCCCGCGCGACGCGTTCACCGCGGTCTTCGCGATGGGTCGTACCGCGGGCTGGCTCGCGCATGCCCGCGAACAGGCGATGTCGGGTCGGCTGATCCGCCCGAAATCGCTCTATGTCGGGCCGCAGCCGCAGCTGGCCGCCTAGGTGGCCGCCGGCTTGGGCGGCAATTGCTGGCCCGGCGTCGAGAGCGAGATGCTGGTCTCTTCCTCGCTCATTTCGGCCAGGACCTCGGCGAAAAGCGGCGTCGACAGGTAGCGCTCGCCGGTATCGGGCAGCATGCAGAGGATCGTCGAGCCGGGGGCGGCCTTTTCGGCCACCTTGAGGGCCGCCGCGAAGGTGCCGCCGGAGGTGATGCCGACGAAAATCCCTTCCTTCTGCGCCAGCTGCTGACTCATCTTCATGCCGTCCGGCCCGGCGATCGTGATGACCTCGTCGATCAGGTTCGCGGCTACCGCTTCGCCGGCGATCTTGGGCACGAAGTCGGGGCTCCAGCCCTGGAACGGATGCGGCTTCCAGGCGCCGTTGCGGGCCGACGGCGAGCCATCGGCATTGCGCGGCTGCTCGGTATGGGTGGTCAGCATCGGCGCCGTCTCGGGTTCGGCGACGACGATCCTGGTCGCCGGCCGCTCCCGCTTCAGCACGCTGGCGACACCCTTGAGCGTGCCGCCGGTACCGAAGCCGGTCACCCAGTAGTCGAGTTGGTCGAAGTCGCGGAGGATTTCCTGCGCCGTCGTCCTGCTGTGATAGGCCGGGTTGGCGTCGTTCTCGAACTGCCGGGTCATGAACCAGCCATTGGCGGCGGCCAGCTCCCTGGCCTTCTGGATCATCCCGGTGGTGCCCAGCGGCGCCGGCGTCAGCACCACCCTGGCGCCGAGAAAGCGCATCAGCTTGCGGCGCTCGACGGAGAAACTTTCGGCCATCGTCACCACCAGCGGATAGCCCTTGGCGGCGCAGACCATCGCCAGTCCGATACCGGTATTGCCCGACGTCGCCTCGATCACCGTCTGGCCCGGCTTCAGCTCGCCCGAGGCCTCAGCGGCCTCGATCACGCCCAGCGCCAGACGATCCTTCACCGAGCCCAGCGGATTGAAGGCCTCGACCTTGACGTAAAGGTTGATGCCCCTGGGGGCGAGCTTGTTGATCCGGACGGCGGGGGTGTTGCCCACCGTGCCCAGGATGCTGTCGAATTTCATGGAGACCTCCGCAGATGGCTCCGGAGTCTACCGCACGGGCGCCACCTTGGCGAGAAACGACAGCACCACGGCGTTGAACGCCTCGGGCCGCTGGATCGGCGCAAAATGGCTGACCTCAGGCAGCGAGACGAACTCGGCGCCCGGGATATTGGCCGCGATGTAGTCGCCATGCTCGCGCTTGATGAACTCGTCGTGCTCGCCCAGCGCCACCAGCACCGGCACATGGATCGCGGCGAGATCGGCGGCGGTGTAATTGGGCTGGCTGTGCTGCATGACGTTGAGCGCGCCCGAAAACGCCTCGAAATCGCCGGGTGTCGGCGACAGCGCGGCATAGTCCTTCTGGTGGCGGGAGATGCAATGGCCGAGCGTGTCGGTCATCACGAACGGCTTGGTGCCGCTCTGGTCGACATTGCAGGCGAGAAAGAACACGCCCGCGACGCGCTCCGGCGTGTCATGCGCCATCACCAGCCCGATATCGGCGCCGTCGCTCCACCCGACGATGGCCGCCTTGCCGACCGCGAGACGATCCATCACCGCCCGCGTATCGGCGGCCATCAGCTCGTAGCTGTAAGGCTTGCCGTCGCGGCTCGAATGCCCGTGGCCGCGGCTGTCGATCGCGATAACACGGTATCCGGCCTCTCGCAGGGCCGGTATCTGCTTGCCGAAATTGCCGCTGTGCCCGAGCCCCCCATGCAGCATCAGCACCGCCGGGCCCTCGCCGCCACAATCGGCGAACCAGATGCTGGCGCCGTCATTGTCGACGCGCCCCTCGGCGGCTCCCGGCGGTATCGTCAGGCCGTTGGCGTCGAAATCGATGAGGTCGTCGTCGCGCAGCATTGTCATCCCTCTGCAGCATTGTTGGCGAATGGCTTGCGGATAATCGAAGAGTGCCACAAGCTTTCGACATGACAACGCCGATTTCCCGCATCGACCTGCATGGGCTCGCCACCGACGCCGGCGCGGCCGAACGCGGCGCGGTGATGGGCCCCGAAGCACTGCGCATCGCCGGCCTCGCCGAGACATTGCTGGCGCTCGGCCACAGCGTCGCCGACAAGGGCGATTTCCGCGTGCCGCCATCGAGCCGCACCGCCGACAAGCGCCGCAGCGAAATCCTCGCTGTCGCGGCCGAAGCCAGCGCGCGCGGCTATGACAGCCTTGGGTCCGGCGGCTTCCCGGTCTTTCTCGGCGGCGACCACTCCATCTCGATGGGCAGCGTTTCCGGTGTCGCCCGCTGGTGCCAGCAGCAACACAAGGAACTCTTCGTCCTCTGGTTCGATGCCCATGGCGATTTCAACACGCCGGCCATCTCGCCCAGCGGCAATCTGCACGGCATGGCGCTCGCGCTGCTCTGCGGCGAAGACGAGTTCGACGATGCCTTCGGCGGCGCCTGGCGCACCGAGATCGAGCCGTCCAACGTCACGCTGTTCGGCACCCGCTCGATCGACGCCGGCGAGCGGGCCTTGCTCGAAGCGCGCGGCATCGAGGTCATCGACATGCGCATGATCGACGAACAGGGCGCTACCGTGCCGATCCGCCGCCTGCTCGAGCGCGTCGCCGAGGCCGACGGCCATCTGCACCTCAGCCTCGACGTCGACGCCATGGACCCCAGCATCGGCCCGGGCGTCGGCACCACCGTCCCCGGCGGCCTGACCTATCGCGAGGCCCACCTGGTGATGGAAATGCTCCACGATTCCGGCCTCGTGGGCTCGCTCGACATCGTCGAGCTCAACCCCTTCCTCGACCACGCCGGCCAGTCGGCGCACCTGCTGGTCGACCTTGCGGCGAGCCTGTTCGGGCGGCGCATCATGGGGCGGCGGGGCTGAAACAAAAACGCCGGGCTCGTCGCCCGGCGCTTCATAACTGGCTATGCGGGGAGGATCAGGCGCTGTTGGCCTGGGCCTCTTCCTTCTTGCGCTCGGAGTAAATGTACAGCGGGCGCGCGTCCTTGTTGTTCACCACATCCTCGCTGATCACGACCTCTTCCACCCCATCGAGGCTCGGCAGGTCGAACATCGTGTCGAGCAGGATGCCTTCCATGATCGAGCGGAGCCCGCGGGCGCCAGTCTTGCGCTCGATGGCGTGCTTGGCGATGGCCTTGAGGGCGTCCTCGTGGAAGGTGAGCTCGGTGTCTTCCATGGCGAACAGCCGCTGATACTGGCGGACCAAGGCGTTCTTGGGCTCGGTCAGGATCTGGATCAGCGCCGGCTCGTCGAGGTCTTCGAGGGTCGCGATCACCGGCAGACGGCCGATGAATTCCGGGATCAGGCCAAACTTCACCAGATCTTCCGGCGCCACTTCCTTGAGGATGTCGCCGACGCGGCGGTCGCGCGGGTCCTTGACGGTGGCCGAGAAGCCGATGCCCGAGCCTTCCGACCGCGCCGCGATTATCTTCTCGAGGCCGGCAAAGGCGCCGCCGCAGATGAACAGGATGTTGGTGGTGTCGACCTGCAGGAATTCCTGCTGCGGATGCTTGCGCCCGCCCTGCGGCGGCACGGAGGCGACGGTGCCTTCCATGATCTTGAGCAGGGCCTGCTGCACGCCTTCGCCGCTGACATCGCGTGTTATGGACGGATTGTCCGACTTGCGCGAAATCTTGTCGACTTCGTCGATGTAGACGATGCCGCGCTGCGCCTTCTCGACATTGTAGTCGGCGGCCTGCAGCAGCTTGAGGATGATGTTCTCGACGTCCTCGCCGACATAGCCGGCTTCGGTGAGCGTCGTGGCGTCAGCCATCGTGAACGGCACGTCGAGGATGCGGGCCAGCGTCTGGGCCAGCAGGGTCTTGCCGGTACCGGTCGGGCCGACCAGCAGGATGTTGGACTTCGACAGCTCGACGTCTTGATTCTTGGTGGCGTGGTTGAGGCGCTTGTAGTGGTTGTGCACCGCGACCGACAGGTTGCGCTTGGCGCGGGCCTGGCCGATCACGTAATCGTCCAGCACCTTGTAGATTTCCTGCGGGGTCGGAACACCCTCGCTGGACTTCACCATCGAGGTTTTGTTTTCCTCGCGGATGATGTCCATGCACAGCTCGACACATTCATCGCAGATGAACACGGTCGGGCCAGCGATCAACTTGCGCACTTCGTGCTGCGACTTGCCGCAGAACGAGCAGTACAGCGTGTTCTTGCTGGTTTCGCCGGTGGAAGATTCTTTGGACATCGTCACTCCTCAGGGGCCGCTGCCCCCGCCAACCCGCGCTTGATTCGAAACTAACGCGCGAGACTTAAAGAATATGTTGCCGGAGCGACCTTAGCGAGCGCCCCGGCAACCCACAATGACGGGAGTGTCACACTCCAGACATCGCTGGCAGCAACGTTAATGCCGCCAATTTTACGTCGTTGCGTCCGGCACCGCACGCTTTTCGAAGATCTGGTCGATGATACCGAAATCCTTGGCTTCTTCGGGGCTGAGGAAGCGATCGCGCTCGAGCGCGGTGTGGATCGTCTCGTAGTCCTTGCCGGTGTGCTTGACGTAGATCTCGTTCAGCCGGCGCTTCAGCTTCTCGGTGAACTGGGCATGGATCAGGATGTCGGTCGCCTGGCCCTGATAGCCGCCCGAAGGCTGGTGCACCATGATCGAGGAGTTCGGCAGCGAACCGCGCATCCCCGCGGCGCCGCCGGCCAGCAGCAGCGAGCCCATCGAGGCCGCCTGCCCGGTGCACAGCGTCGCCACCGGCGGGCGAATGAACTGCATCGTGTCGTAGATCGCGAGGCCCGACGTCACCACGCCGCCCGGCGAGTTGATGTACATGTTGATCTCTTTCTTCGGGTTCTCGGACTCGAGGAAGAGGAGTTGGGCGACGATCAGGGAGGCCATGCCGTCCTCGACCTGGCCGGTCACGAAGATGATGCGCTCCTTGAGCAGGCGCGAATAGATGTCGAAGGCGCGCTCGCCGCGGTTGGTCTGCTCGACCACCGTGGGCACGAGGTAGTTGGTGAAGGTGTCGATAGGATCTCTCATCCTGATGCCCCTGAAGCTGTGGAAAGCCGAATCGTCGGCGCGAATGGCCGAGGTGATGCGAGGCCGCGTTAAGGCGCGGTAAAGCCAGAGATAGGCGGGACTGTGGCAGCGGGCAAGCTGGGAACCATCGCCCTGCCCAAAGGTCTAGGTGAGTTGGGTTAACGTCACTCGGCCGCGTTGGCGCCGCTAGCCGGAGAAGCTGACGTCGATGCCCTTCTTGCGAAAATAGGCCTGCATGAACTTGCGCCCCTGCCGGTTGTTCTGGGCCAGCTTGCCGGATTCGAACACCGCTTCCTTCACCCCCTCGCGCGCCATCGCCGCCTTCAGCACGGCGATGCGGTCGTCGAGCTCGGCGTTGTCGGCGCGGAGCGAGGCGTAGATAGCGTCGATCGCTTCAGCGAGGCTGGGTTCACTCATGATCAGGTTTCCATGGGCCGCGGCTGGGCTTCACTAAAGGAGTCCGGCGCCGATGCAAGGCCTTGCTGCAGTCTTCGATCAGCCGCGGCGATGTCACCAAACCGCCGCTTGACTGCGACCTGCGAGCCCCGCAACCTGCCGCCACAACTAAGGGGATGCTCATGAAACTCGCCACTCTTGCCACCGCCCTGCTGCTGCTCGGCGCCCCGTCCACCGCGGCCATCGCCGCCGAGGACAGCCTCATCACCGCCGATCCGCAGGTGGTGATCGATGCGCTGACCGCCGCGGGCTATGCCGGCAAGCTCAGCCCCTACGAAAGCGGGGCTCCCTCTATTGCCGTCAAGATCTCCGGCCTCAACACCTACATCGATTTCTACAACTGTGACGACGACTACACCAACTGCCAGACGCTGCTGTTCGGCGTCTCCCTCGACCTGAACGACGGCACGACGCCTGGCAAGGCCAACAAATGGAACTCCGACAAGATCATGGGCCGTGTCTGGCTCAACGATGATTCCGATCCCACGCTCGACTTCAGCATGGTAGTCGCCGGCGGGATTTCGCAGGCAGTGTTCGAAGAGAACGTCCGCCGCTGGGACGCCAATATCGGCGACTTCAAGGACTTCTTCGACTTCAGATGACCCCGTTTTCGATCGCCGCCTCCGAGCGTCGCGCTGCTGCAAAGCCGCGTGACGCTGCCTTTTACCAGAACCCCTATGCCTTCTACTCGGCGCTGCATCTGGGGACGCCGACCTTCCTATGGGAGGATTATGGGCACTGGTGCTTCACCGGCTTCAAGGAAGTGAACGCGCTGCTGCGCGACAAGCGCTTCGGTCGAGAAATATTGCACGTTATGACGCGCGAGGAGCTCGGCTGGGCGCCGCCCAAGGAGCACACCAAGGCGTTCGACCTCACGGAAAAATACTCCCTGCTGGCGCTCGAGCCGCCCTCGCATACGCGGCTTCGGACGCTGGTGAACCGTGCATTTGTCTCACGTCATGTCGAGGCTTTGCGGCCGCGCATCGAAAAGCTCGCCAACGAGATCATCGACAGCTTCGAGGCAGACGGCGGCACCGAGCTGATCAAGTCGTTCGCGGCGCCGATTCCGGCGGTGGTCATCGCCGAGATGATCGGACTGCCGGCCGAGATGGCGCCGCAACTGCTCAACTGGTCCAACCGCATGGTCCAGATGTACATGTACGGGGTCACCCGCGAGACCGAACTCGACGCCAACCAGGCCTCGATCGACTTCATGGACTATCTGCGGGGCGTCATCGCCGAACGGCGGCGGGCGCCGAAGGAAGATTTGCTCACCCACATGCTGACGGCCGACCCGGTCGACGGGCAGAAGCTCAGCGAGGACGAAGTCATCTCGACGGCGATCCTGCTGCTCAACGCCGGGCACGAGGCGACGGTCCACACCACCGGCAACGCCACCAAGACCATCATCGAAAGCGGCCTCGACCGGCAGGCGCTGTTCGCGACTGACGAACAGACCGCGGCGACGGTCGAGGAGTGCCTGCGCTTCGACGCGCCGCTCCATATGTTTACCCGCTACGCCTTGAGCGATGTCACGCTCGACGACGGGCTGAGCTTCAAGCAGGGCGAAGTCATCGGCCTGATGCTCGGCGCGGCCAACCGCGACCCTGCCCGCTTCAAGGATGCCGACCGGTTCGATCCGTTCCGCACCGACGGGCAGAATGTCAGCTTCGGCGCCGGCATCCATTTCTGTATCGGCGCTCCACTGGCGCGTATCGAACTCCAGGTGGCGCTGTCGACATTGTTCCGGCGGCTGCCGGGCCTGCGGCTCGCATCAGAACCGCGTTACAACAATGTTTACCATTTCCACGGACTGGAGCGGCTCGACGTCAGCTGGTGATTGACGCCAGCACGTCAGGGATCAGTCCCGGCAAGTCCTCGCTGATCAGCCCCGGCTTGCCGAAGCGGTTGGCGGCCTCGGCGTGCACCCACACGGCGGCGGCGGCGGCGTCGAAACCCGGCATCTGCCGGGCGAGGAAGCTGCCTGCGATACCGGCGAGCACGTCGCCGGAACCGGCCGTGCCGAGGCCTGAGGGCGCGTTGGAATTGATGGCGGCGCGGCCGTCAGGGGCGGCGATGACGGTGTCGGAGCCCTTGTAGATCACTACAGCGCCGGAGCGGCGAGCAGCCTCACGGGCGCGGTCCAGCTTGCTGCCGGCCAGCTTGCCGAACAGGCGCACGAACTCGCCTTCGTGCGGCGTCAGGATCGCCGGGCGATCGGGGCGCGCCTTGATCGCCTGGAACAGCGTTTCAGGCGTCTCCTTGAACACCGTCATGGCGTCGGCATCGAGCACGGCCGCCGGAGAGGCGTGCAGGACAGCCAGGGCTCGCCAGCGGGTAGCGTCAGTGACACCGGCGGCCGGACCGATCACGACGCTGTCGAGCTTGCCCGACATCAGCTGACGAAATTCGTCGTCGGTTTCCAACGCTTTCAGCATGATGGCCGTGACCTGCGCGGCGTGCACCTGCGATGCTTCCGCGGAGCCAGCGAGCGTCACCGCCCCTGCCCCGGCCCTGAGCGCCGCGGTGGCGCTGAGCCGCGTTGCGCCGGTTTGCAGCGGTCCGCCGGAGACGACCACCACGTGCCCGCGCGAGTATTTGTGCGCCTCGCGCCCGACCCTCGGGATCAACCACAGCGACGGATCGTTGGCCGAGGCCTGCGGCCTGATCTCGTCCAGCACCGATACCGGAATACCGATATCGGCGACGACCGTCTCGCCGCAGAGATCGCGGCCCGGCGCCAGCAGATGGCCCGGCTTGCGCCGGAAGAAGGTGACGGTGAGGTCGGCCCGGATCGCCGTGCCACGGAGCGCGCCGCTCGCACCATCGACGCCGGACGGCACGTCGATCGCGACGACCGGAATGCCGCTCGCATTCACTCGATCGATCAGGAACGCCATTTCGCCGGTGACGTCGCGATCGAGCCCCGCCCCCAGCAGGGCATCGACGATCAGCCCGGCATCAGTCGCACGAGCCGCCGCGCTTTCATCCGTCTCGGCCGCGTCCGGCTTGTAGGCATCGAGCCCACCGCGACGCTCGCGCACGATGCGCAGCGCGTTCTCCTTGGCCGCCTCGGTCGCCTTGTAGGGGTCGCCGACAACGACCGCCCGCGCATCCCACCCGGCTTCGCGCAGCAGCCGCGTCACCACATAGCCATCGCCGCCATTATTGCCGACGCCGCACAGTACGCTGACGCGCCGCTTGCCGTAGCGGCGGAGGATTTCATCGGCGACTGCCCTGCCCGCCGCTTCCATCAGCGTCAGCACAGGCGTGCCGGCCGCTTCGGTCAGCCGGTCGGCGCGAGACATTTCGGCGGGGGTGAGAAGCTCATGGGGCATGCCCCCCATTAGCACATCCTTACGCCCGCATCGCCATCGCCGGACGGAAACCGCCGTTGGGGTCGATCTGGTCGGGGGTTCGCTCATAGTGATCGAAGCTCAGCTCGTAGCGGCCGGCTCCCGCGGTTAGGGCCCGCATTGCGTTGCGGTAACCGAAGAGATTGGCCATCGGTACCACCGCGTCGATGCTGATGATGCCGCCGCCGAGCTCTCCCGTCTCACGGATCTGCCCCCGGCGCGAATTGATGTCACCGATCACATTGCCGATGCGGATTTCAGGCACCTCGGCGGTAAGCCGCATGATCGGCTCGATGATAATCGGGCCGGCCTTCTCGATAGCTTCCCTGAGGCCAGCGCGGCCGGCGCTCTCGAACGCTTCCTGCGAAGAGTCGCGATCATGCCAGCCGACACCCAGCAGCGACAACGTCACATCGATGATCGGGAAGCCGATGGTCGGGCCGGCGGCAAGGACGGACTCCGCGCCCCTCCGAACGGCAGAAGCATAGTCCTGCGACACGTCGGCACTCGCGACGAACGCAGCGCCGTTACCCGGCGCGATGCGAAACCTGATCCGCGCGAACTGGCCGACCCCGCCGAGCTGGTGCTTGTGAACGTAGTCGTGCTCGACCGCGCGCGTGATCGTCTCGCGATACGCCACCTGCGGCGCGCCGATGTTGAACGTCGCGCCGATCCTGCCGCGCAGCCAGTCCACCACCTCATCGAGATGGTCTTCGGTCTCGCCGGATACGATGATCTGCCCGCTCTGGGTATCCTGCCGGAACTGGAACACCGGGTCGGCCGCCGCCATCTGCGTCAGCGCGGCCACGAGCTTTGCACCGTCCTCCGGTGACTTCGCCTCGAGCGCAATGTCGATCACGCAACGCCGGTCCATCTTCCGCTCCTCCAAAGCAAAAGGGCCGCCTCGCGGCGGCCCTTGAACTGGTTGGCCCTCGGGCCGCGCTTAGTGGTGGTGTTCTTCCGGGACGTCGTCGCCTTCGTCCTGGATGATCTTGGCGAGATCCTCGCGGCTCATCTTCTTGTCGGTCTGGGTCGCCAGCTCGGCGACATAGTCGACGACCTTGTTCTCGAACACCGGAGCGCGCAGCCCGGCGAGAGCCTGCGGGTTCTTGCGGTAATAGTCGTAGACCTGCTGTTCCTGGCCCGGGAAGCGACGGACTTCGGCGATCAGCGCCTGCTGGTGCTCGTCCTCGGTCACTTCGATCTTGTTGGAGTTGCCGATCTCGGCGACCACCAGGCCCAGGCGCACGCGGCGCTCGGCGATCTTGCGATACTGCTCGCGCGCTTCCTCTTCGGTCGTGCCCTCGTCCTCGAACGAGCGGCCATGATCCTTCACCTCATGCTCGACACGCTGCCAGATGCTGTCGAACTCGGCGTTGACCAGGTCCTCCGGCACGTCGAACTTGTGGCCCTCATCGAGCGCGTCGAGAATCTGGCGCTTCACCGCCTGCCGGCTCATCGAGCCGAGGGCGTTGGTCATCTGGTCCCGCACCGCGCCCTTGAGGGCGGCGACGTCGTCGAGGCCGAGGCGCTTGGCGAAATCGTCATCGAGCACGCCGGCCTGCGGCGCATCGATGTGGAGGATGGTGACGTCGAACTCGGCCTTCTTGCCCTGCAGTTCGGCGCGGTTGTAGTCGGCCGGGAACGTCACCTCGATGGTGCGCGTCTCGCCCTTCTTCATGCCGGTGAGCTGCTCTTCGAAGCCCGGGATGAACTCGCCGGCGCCCACGATCAGGTGAGCATGATCCGAGGAGCCGCCCGAAAAGCCCTTGCCGTCGATGCGGCCGGCGAACGAGATGCCCAGATTGTCGCCCTGCTCGACGACGCCGTCGTCGCCCTTGGGCTCATAGCCGCGGTTCTGGCGGAACACGCGCTGCATTTCCTTGTCGACATCCTCGTCGGTGATTTCGACCACCGGCTTGTCGAGCTTGAGGCCCTTGAAATCCATCAGGGCAACCGAGGGCAGCACTTCGTAGCTGACGTCGAAGGCCAGGTCGGACTCGCCGTCGAGCACCTTGTTGAGCACCGTCTGGTCTTCCGGCAGGTCGATCTTGGGCTGCGTCGCGGCGCGCTCGGAACGCTCGGTGAGCGCATCGCCCACGGTCGCGTTGATCGCGTCCTGCATCACCTCGGCCATCGCCGACTTGCCGTAGACCTTCTTGAGGTAGGTCGCCGGCACCTTGCCGGGGCGGAAACCCTTGAGGTTGGCCTGGTTCTTGAGCTCGCCCAGGCGCGCGTCGAGACGGCTGTTCAGGTCGGTCTTGGGGATGACCACGCTCAGCTTGCGCTTCAGGCCTTCATTGAGGGTCTCGGTGACCTGCATTCGGCTATTCCGTTGTTATCGTGTAGGCCGTGGGGAAGGCGGGATTTCGGCGAGCCTGGTGCGGGTGACAGGACTTGAACCTGCACGCCTTGCGGCGACGGAACCTAAATCCGTTGCGTCTACCAGTTTCGCCACACCCGCACGCCCTGCGGCCGGGCTGGCGTGCAGATATAGGAAGAGTCGGGGGCAGTCAAAGGGAACGAGCCCGCCCGGCGGCTCAAGGCTCGCGCACAACCGAAAACTGCGCGAATTCGCTGGCCGGCAGCCGCGTGCCGAGGAGTTTCAGTGCCGTCGACTTATCGACGACGAAGCAGAACACCCGCAAGACCCCGCCTCCCAGGTCGCCGCCATCGCAATGACCCAGGCCCGTCCAACCGAACAGCTGATCGAGATAGCGTTCGAATTCGTGGCGCAGATCCAGCGCAGCCACGACGTCTGGCCCGGTACTAGCCTGAAGGACGATCGTTCCGTGATCCTCGATCGCGACTTCAGCGTAACCCGCTTGCTCGCCGGCCTCGCGAAGCTTGGCCACCATCTCAAGGCCCAGCTCTTCCGACGCGACGAGATGCCGCCGCGTCTCACCTTCCGTGCCGCAGACGCCCCAGTGTTCGACGACAACCCCCTCGTCCATCCACGCCTCGCGATACGAGAGACGCTTGGCGTCATACAGCTTGAAACTCGATTCCGGAGCCGGTTCGGCGAAGTACCGTGCCTGCATCTCTTGTACCTGCGCGGGTTCGATCCGCTCGAAGCGACGAGGCCCGAATGGGGCCGGACCGTCAGGGGTATAGGACACGCCAGGCCGATCGGATCCTGGCTCGAATACCAGCGCCACAGCGCCAAGCGGTATGATCTCCGATGGCGGCGCCACGCTCGTCTTCCGTCCCGCCTCCTGAATTGCAGCGATGAGAGCGTCCCGTTCCTCGGGCTTTAGCCTAGTTCTCGCCGCCCTCAGCATTGCGGCTGAAAGAACTTCGGCCACGTCGCCAACCCGTTCCGACCAGTTCGGCGTGATCCATTTGGCATAGGTGAGCAGCGCCTCAAAGAAGTAGGTTTGGGTTTTGACGTGGAACGTTGGCCGCCGGCCACGCTCTTCCTTGAGCCCAAGAGGATTCATCGCCACCAAAGCGAAATGGACTTTGAACGTAGCCGGCAACTCCCTCGCCGCAACGTCAAGCGCCGCACCGAATGCCTGGGCCACCTGATTGGACGCTGCCCTCCAGTCACCAGTCAGCGAAGTCACTCGAACGTCGATGTCCATCCGCCTATTCCTTTGGCATTCCCTGCAATCTGCCACTAGCGCATGTGACTATGCCGTGATCACAATGCCCACAAATTAATCACGCACCAAGAAGGTCGACGCCTCTGCGTTCTGAAGATACCATCGCAATTATCTGTTTTGCCTGATTTTTTTGCGTTCCATCATGGCTGGCACGCGTCGTGCATACGATGGGGCGACACCCGCGAGGGCGTAGTGGAGGCCTGAATGAAGAAGATCGAGGCTATCGTAAAGCCGTTCAAGCTGGATGAGGTCAAGGAGGCGCTGCAGGAAGTCGGCCTGCAGGGCATCACCGTCACCGAGGCCAAGGGTTTTGGCAGGCAGAAGGGGCACACCGAGCTCTATCGCGGAGCCGAATATGTGGTCGACTTCCTGCCCAAGGTGAAGATCGAGGTGGTGTGCGCCGACGAGTTCGCCGACAAGGCGATCGAGGCGATCCGCACGGCGGCCCAGACCGGCCGTATCGGCGACGGCAAGATCTTCGTCTACTCGATCGAGCAGGCCATCCGCATCCGCACGGGCGAATTCGGCGACGACGCGCTCTGACGCGGCATCGCCACCAGGTTCAACAAGATTATCAACGGGGAAAGACATGACTACAGGCGCTGACATCCTCAAGCGGATCAAGGACGAGAACATCAAGTACGTCGACCTGCGCTTCACCGACCCGCGCGGCAAGCTGCAGCACTGGACGTTCGACCAGACCATGATCGACGAGGACATCTTCGAGGAAGGCACGATGTTCGACGGCTCCTCGATCGCCGGCTGGAAGGCGATCAACGAGTCCGACATGGTGCTGCTGCCCGATCCGGATTCGGCCTACATGGACCCGTTCTTCTCGGCCTCGACGCTGGTCATGAACTGCGACGTGCTCGACCCGCTGACCTACCAGCCCTATTCGCGCGACCCGCGCACCATCGCCAAGAAGGCCGAGGCGTACGTCAAGTCGCTTGGCATCGGCGACAGCGTGTATTTCGGGCCGGAGCCGGAATTCTTCATCTTCGACGACGTGAAGTTCTCCAACACCACCTACAAGGTCGGCTTCTCGGTCGATCATTCCGAATTGCCCTCCAACAACGACACCGACTACGAGATGGGCAATTCGGGCCATCACATCGGGCTCAAGAAGGGCTATTTCCCCGTGCCGCCGCTCGACAGCGCGCAGGACATGCGCGGCGAGATGCTGGCCGCGATGGGCGCCATGGGCGTGCCGATCGAAAAGCACCACCATGAAGTGGCCTCGGCCCAGCACGAGCTTGGCATCAAGTTCTGCCCGATCGTCAAGGCGGCGGACTCGGTGCAGATTTATAAGTACGTGATCCAGCAGGTCGCCAATGCCTACGGCAAGACCGTGACGTTCATGCCCAAGCCGGTCTATGGCGACAACGGTTCGGGCATGCACTGCCACCAGTCGATCTGGAAGGACGGCAAGCCGCTGTTCGCGGGCGACCAGTATGCCGGCCTCAGCATGGATGCGCTGTACTACATCGGCGGCATCATCAAGCACGCCAAGGCCATCAACGCCTTCACCAACCCGACCACCAACAGCTACAAGCGCCTGGTGCCGGGCTTCGAGGCGCCGGTGTTGCTGGCCTATTCGGCCCGCAACCGCTCTGCTTCGTGCCGTATCCCGTTCGGCCAGTCACCCAAGGCCAAGCGCGTCGAAGTGCGCTTCCCCGATCCGCTGGCGAACCCGTATCTCGGCTTTGCCGCGATGCTGATGGCCGGCATCGACGGCATCCGCAACAAGATCCACCCGGGCGATCCGATGGACAAGGACCTGTACGAGCTGCCGCCGGAAGAGCTCAAGCAGATCCCGACCGTCTGCGGCTCGCTGCGCGAAGCCCTGCAGAGCCTCGACGCCGACCGCGGCTTCCTGACCGCCGGCGACGTGTTCTCCAACGACATGATCGACAGCTACATCGACCTCAAGATGACGGAAGTGATCAAGTTCGAGCACACGCCGCACCCGGTCGAGTACGAGATGTACTACTCGGCGTAAGCTGAACCGATTTGCGCAATGCGAAGGGCCCCGGACGGGGCCCTTCTGCTATCCGGCGGCCAGCTGGACTTCGGAGTCGATTTCGGCCTCGAGGTCATCGGCGAGCGCTTCGAGCTCGGCGCTCGCGACAGCTTCGCGGGCCGCCATCGCCCGCTCCCATTCATCGGGCGCGCGCAAGGTGTCCTCGATGATGTCGACCTCGTTGACGAGGTCCTCGACGAAGCGCACCGCGAAGCCGACATCGAGCTTGCGTACGACCCGGGCGACGGCCTTGCCGATCGCTAGCGGCGCGCCGATCTCGGGATCGCAATCGGCCGAGATCGCGGCGCCGGACGCCGACATGTCGATGACGAGACACGGCAGCACGCTGCCATCGCCGAGCACGACTGCCGAGCGCGGCTCGCGCGGCATGAAGCGCTTGTGCTCGCGCTTGTCGGTGATGCCCGCGAAGGTCCGGCGCTTGTACCAGTTGATCTTGGCGGCGAGCTTTTCGCGTTCGTCGGCGTCGAGGTCGAACTCGACCGAGAAGCCGCCTTCGACATGGCGCGAGATGTTGCCATGCAGCGTGCCGAACGGCACGAAATGCGCGGTGAGATATTCGTCGATCGCGCCGGTCACCGGCGCCGAGGCGACCATCATCTGGGTCGAAATGGATTGCAGCCGGCAGGCAAAAATCTGCACGCCCGAGCCCCGGACGCGACTCTCGAGAGTGTAGCGGCCCATCACGGGCCCGATGAAGCGCACATCAGGCTTCGCGAGGGACATTGGCTTGCACCAGCTGGACTTCTGTCAGCGGCCCCGACGCTTCGGACCCGGCGGCACGCTAAGCGATTTCCCTAAAGACGGTGTTGACGCAAAGCTCGCATTTCAGCCGCAGAGGCCAGTCAGTTGGCGCGGGCGCCGAGCTGGCTCATCAGCACGATCAGTTCGGCCTGTCGTGCCGAGCCGGTCTTGGCCATGATCGATTTGAGCTGGTTGCGGACGGTGTTGACGCTGCGCCCTGACGTCAAGGCGATCTGCGTTACGGTCTGGCCGGCGGCAATGGCCCTGGCGACGGCGAGTTCCGCCGGCGTCAGGTCGAACAGGGACTGGATGAGCGTGGCGTCCTGCCCCTGCCCCATGGCCTTGGGCTGGCTCAGCACCAGGATCGCCGTCGTTGCGCCGAAAATATCATGCCCCGAACGGCGGATAGGCACGACCTGCAGGACCGCCGTCACCGCGCCGCCGGACTCGGCGCGGATCGGGATCGAGCGGGGACCATCGGTCGATTTGAGCTGCGCCAACGCGTCCTTCAGCAGCTGGTCCGCCGCGCGGTCGTGAAGTCCGATCAGGTCCGCGCCACGTGTCGTCCAGATCGCGGTCGCGGTGGCGAAATCATCATTGGCGAGCATCACCCGGCCGTTGGGCGCCACAGCAGCGGCGGGCATGCCGAGCCCGGTGAGCGTATCGACCGCGGTCTTGACCCGTTGGAAGTCCGACCGGCCGGCGAGCAGCGCGCCACGCGCGAGATGCGGGTAGAGGCTGTCGAGCCGCGCCAGGCTCTCGCCGCGGATCGGTCCGCGCTCCCAATATTGCTCGGTATTGAGAATGACGATGTCGCCATGCGGCAGCTGCACGATGAAACCCGCGGCGTAGCCCAGACCCGCGGCCTTGAAGACCTCGTTGATCATCGGATCGGTCGCGACCTGCTCGGGCGTCATCAGTTCTTCCTGCGTGACGAAACGCGGCAGGCCGACCATGCCGCCATCGATCACCGCCTGGCCGCGCGGATTGCGCGCCATCCAGTTCTCGTCGACGAACCGCCTCGTGGGCTCGACCATCAGCGGCGAAGTGGTCGTGTGCAGCCCGCGTTCGTTGAGGCAAAGCAATGCCGTGCCGGCAGTGGAGCTGACGTCGCTGAGCTCCGCCAGCGCCTTTGGCCAGAGCTCCGGCACCACGGCAGCTTCGTAGATCGAGGTTTCGAGCGCAGCGTATTGATCGGGCGGGATCATGCCGGAAGGATTAGCCCGCCCGATTCGACTTCGCAAGAATTGTCACACTTCTGCCGACGCCGCGAAAAATGCTTCCGGACCATCGACCTCAACTAGCTTCTGGCGCTGGATCTCAAAGAAACGCGTGCCGATGTTCCGCACGAAGCTGCGGTCGTGCGACACGAGGATTGAGCTGGCTCCATGCTCGAGGATTTCAGCCTCGAGCTGCTCCTGCCCGGCGATGTCCACATGGTTGGTCGGCTCGTCCATGAGGTAGAAGTTGGGTTCGCTCAACCGCAGCGCCAGCAACGCCAGCCGGGCGCGCTGGCCGAAGCTCAGCGTCGCGATCGGCCTGTCCTGCTTCTCGATGGCAAAGCCCGCCGCAGCCAGCAGCGACTTGGTACGCTGGTCGCCCTGCCCGAAGCCCGAGATGAACCCGAACGGCGTTCCGGTGACCGGCAGCTGCGACATCTCCTGATCGGTAGCGCCGAGCTTCAGCGAGCCCGCGACCCGCACGCCGGCGACTGCCTCGCCCTGCATCGCGCGGGTGATCAGTTTCATGAACTGCGACTTGCCGGCGCCGTTGCGGCCGAGTAGCACCACCCGATCTCCCTGGAACAGATGCAGCTTGCCGATCGAGAACAGCGGCCGCGCATCGGGTGTCGTCACGGTCAGGTTCTCGACCGCCAGCAGCACCTTGGCGTGCGTGCCGGCATTGCCCAGCCTGATCTCGCCGCTGCGCTCCTTGTGCAGGTCCTTGAGCCCCGCCTCGATCTTGGCGGCCCGTTCCTTGAGGTACTTGGCCTTCAGCGTCAGCAGGTCGCTGCCCGAATTGATGCCGATATTGGTGAGCTTGGCCGCCTGCCGGCGGAGCCGCGCCGCGTCGGCCATCTCGATTTCGCGCTGTCGCTCCGCTGCCTCGTCGGCCTCGGCCAGCGCCGCGCGGGCCCGCGTGTACGGCAGCGCGAAATAGTGCGAGGTGCCCGGCCGCAGGAACAGCGTTCGATTGGTCACGCCATCGAGGAAGCCGCGATCGTGGCTGGCGATGATGACCGGCATGTTGCGCGTATTGGCATTGAGCCAGCGCTCGAGCGCCAGGATCTTGCCCAGGTCGAGATGGTTGGTCGGCTCGTCGAGCAACAGCGCATCGGGCTCGTTGACCCAGATGCGGGCGATCAGCATCAGCCGCTGCCAGCCGCCCGACAGTTTTGCCACCACCCGCTCGCGCATGTCGGCAGGGACGTCGAAATCGTCGAGGATGATCTCGGCACGCCAGCTGTCGCTGTCCCGGCTCTCGGCCGGCAGTGCCTCGACAATGGCATCGCGGAAACTGAGATCGCTGAGCGCAGCCGGCACATCCTGCTCAACATAGCCGATGCGCAGGCCGCGGGAACGGGTGATGTCGCCGGCGCCCGGCTCGAGCAGGCCGGCGATGCATTTGAGTAGCGCGGTCTTGCCGCCGCCATTGCCGGCGACGAGGCCGACGCGATCGCCCTCCCCCACGACGAGGCTGAGCTTGCTGAACAGATCGGTAGTGGCGGTGAAGCCGACGGAGTTGAGGCTGATGG